>CAUWGA010000066.1:0-1561 GCA_963558245.1 uncultured Clostridia bacterium | reverse complement strand
AAAGATAGTAGTAAAAGCCTAGAAATAGGTTTTTATTGCTGTCTTTTTTGTGTTTGGAAATAGTTATTAAAGTTTTAAATTTAAAAGAAAAAATTATATAAGGAGGAAATTTTAAGATGAAAGAAAGGCTAAAAGAAAGAAAAGGTATAACATTAATAGCATTAGTAATAACAATAATTGTCTTGCTAATTTTGGCAGGAGTATCAATAGCAATGCTAACAGGCGAAAATGGAATACTAAATCAAGCAAACAAGGCGAAAACAGAAACAGGCTATAAAGGGGCAGAAGAAAAAGTAAAATTAGCAATAATGGGATCAAGAGCAGATGACGGACAAATGACAGTAGCAGAATTAAAAACAGAAGTTGGATATCAGGGAGGAAGTGCAAATGGAGATACATTTCCAGTAGAAGTACAAATGGATGGACATACTTTTACAGTAGATGAAAATGGAACAGTAACAGAAAAAAAGCCAATAGCAAATGACACATTAGGAACAGTAACAGGAACTGAAGATACAAATACAACCGTAAAAGACAAGTTAGGAAATGAAGTAAAAGTACCAGCAGGATTTAAAGTAGTAAATCCAACAGAAACAGTGCCAGACGGAATAATAATAGAAGATGTAAGCCATGAAGCAACAAAAGGAAGTCAATTTGTATGGATACCAGTAGGAACAGTAAAAAAAGCAGATGGACAAACAGAAAAAATAACATTAAGTAGATATACATTTGATAATAATGGAGACGAAACAGAACAAGGGGACAAAGCCATTGAAGAAGATGGTTATAATTATCAAGAATTAGCAACATCAGATAAAGGAAATACAACAGCAAAAAAATTAGAAGAATTTAAAACAAAAGCAAGTAAAGGATATTATATAGGAAGATATGAAGCAAGAGATAAAGATGCAACAACAGAAAGAACAGATTCAACAAGTGATACAAATCAATTAGTATGTACAGCAGATAATTATGTATATAATTATGTTACACAGCCACAAGCAGCAGAATTAAGTAGAAATATGTATAGTGATAGTAATTTTGAAAGTGATTTAATGAATAGTTATGCATGGGACACAGCAATAACATTTTTACAAAAATTTGATAATAGAGAAAATAAAACAGAAACAACAAAACCATATTCAAGACAAAATTGTTTAAATACAAGTTTGGCAACTCAAGGAACAAATAAATTAAGTAGACAAGATAAAATATGTAACATCTTTGATATGGCAAGTAATGCACTGGAAATGTCAACAGAGACCTATAGCCATGCCGTCGGTCCTTGCGTGGAACGTGGGGGCTATTACAGCACCAGCTACGGTTACACGAGTTTTCGCGACAGCGACAGCACGAGAAACAGCTCTTCCAGCATTGCTTTCAGACCACTTTTATATTTGTAGGACCTGACCTAGGGACACCTGAGCTAGGGACACTAAAATGGAAAAATATGTAAAATGACAAAAGCCATGAAAATGTAAAGAAAAAAGAAATAAAAGTGAAATAAAAAACACCTTTTATGGTAAAATTAAAATATCCAAAAATAAATTTTACTAAAGAG
>CAUWGA010000065.1:0-1607 GCA_963558245.1 uncultured Clostridia bacterium | reverse complement strand
CAGAAGATGAAATGAAATTCAAATGGATGAAAAATCAAACAAGTTTAACAATAGCTGATTCAAAAGTAGACAATTTAGAAGACTTAGCATTTTTCCCTAATTTGATAAGCTTAACATTGGGAGACGCATTGGGAAATAGTCCAAGAATAACAAATTTAGAAGGAATAGAAAATTGTATAAAAATTACTAATATTATAATATGGTATGGAGAAAACAAAGCATATTCTGAGTTTAAGTATTTGCCAAATTTAAAAAGTTTTACTAGATATGGAGGGAGTGATTACAACAATATAATAGATGGACTAAGATTATGTAATAATTTAGAAAATGTAACTATTGTGAATAATGAAATAATAAAAATGAATAGAATAAATGAATTAAAAAATTTAAGACAACTAATTTTAAAAAATAGTAAAATAGGTGCAATAGAAGGATTAGAAAATAAATCGAATATTACAACTTTAGATTTATCAGGAAATCAAATAAGTAAAATAGAAGGACTAGAAAATTTAAGAAATTTAGAAACACTAATCTTAACTAATAATCAAATAACAGATATAACACCGCTAGCATTAAATGAAAAACTAAAAGCAGTCTTTTTGAAAGGTAATACGGGGATAGAAGGAAATAAAAACAATTATTCGGAAGAAAAATTAGGGAAATTAAATAAGATAGAAGAAATATTAGAGAGAGGAGGAATGATAAGTTTAGATTTAGATAAAATAAATTTATTTACAAATTATAAAAAGATTGAACTAAATTCACAAAGTTTAGATACACTGGAGCCTATAGAAGGATTAACAAATTTGAGAATATTGGATTTGGTAAATAATAATCTAAGTTTAGAAGATGAAAAGTCACAAAATATATTGATGAGTATGAAAAATTTAGAAAGTTTGAATTTAGTAAGCAATAAAATAACAAATATAAGTGCTATTAATCATTTACTAAACTTACGTAATTTATATTTAGGAGGAAAAACAAATCAAATAAATTTGAAGCAGATCGAAGATATTTTATCTAATTTAAATGTGATTACAGTATCAACAGATAGTTTAAAAACTATAGTAAATTGTGATAAAAACAAAATTAAAAACTTAAATTTAATCGGAAGTGAATTAACAGAAATACCAGATTTGTCTAAATTTTCATATTTAATAAAACTTAATTTACAGCAAAATCCAAATATAACAAATTTTTATGAAGTGTCTAAAATAACAAGTTTACAAGACTTAAGTTTAAGAAAAAACAACTTACATGGAAGAATGATAGATTTTTCTAAATTAACAAATTTGACAAAAATAGATTTAAGTGATAATTCATTATGGTCAGAAGATTTAGAGAATCTAAAAGCCTTGAAAAATAATATGAATTTAACAATTAATTTAAGTAATAATTCAATTATAGACGCAACCGCGTTACTAGAATTAAATTCAAGTACAAAAATAAATTTAAGTAATAATGTGAATTTATCACAAGACTCAAAAGATAAACTGAAAGCAAAATTTGGAAATAATGTAACATTTTAAATTTATAAAAATAAAAGAAAAAAAAGTGGAATAAAAAATAAAGTGTGTGGATATAATATCATGGAAAAAGAAAAATAA
>CAUWGA010000064.1:0-1620 GCA_963558245.1 uncultured Clostridia bacterium | reverse complement strand
CTTGGTAATAAATTCCTATCACATATACGTGAAACAGATGCTATAGTAGAAGTTGTAAGATGTTTTGAGGATGGTAATGTTGTTCATGTTGATGGTAGTGTAGACCCAATTCGTGATATTGAAACAATTAACTTAGAATTAATATTTGCAGATTTAGAAATGGTAAATAAAAGAATTGACAAAGCAAAGAAAAATCTAAAAGCTAATAAAAAATATCAAATGGAAGTAGACTTATTTGAAAGAATAAAAGAAACATTAGAACAAGGTTTACCTGTTAGAACATTAGAATTTAACGAAGAAGAAGCACCATTAGTAAAAGAAACATTTTTATTAACAACAAAACCGATATTATATGTTGCAAACATTTCTGAAAATCAAATTGAAAATGCAGAAAATGACCCTTTAGTTTTAAAAGTTAAAGAATATGCAAAAAGAGAAAATGCCGAAGTAATTCCTTTATGTGTAAAAATAGAAGAAGAACTATCAGGATTAGAAGATGATGATAAAAAGGAAATGCTAGAGGCGTTAGGACTAGCAGAATCTGGATTAGATAAAGTTATCAAAAGAAGTTACGATTTACTTGGCCTTATGTCATTTTTGACAGCTGGTGAACCAGAAGTTAGGGCTTGGACAATTAAGAAAGGAACTAAAGCACCTCAAGCTGCTGGAAAAATTCACTCTGATATAGAAAGAGGATTTATAAAGGCTGAAGTAGTATCTTTTGACGATTTAATAAATGCAGGAAATATGGTACAAGCAAAAGAAAAAGGATTAGTACGTCAAGAAGGAAAAGAATATGTAATGCAAGATGGAGATATTGTGTTATTCAAATTTAATGTTTAATAATATGTAATAATCTTGTAATATAACTGTAAAGAAAATTTAGAAAAAATATATTGACTAATATAACAAATAAGTATAAAATATCATTAACGAACGTAAGAAAAAGTTTAATTTTATTATTTAATTTAAATAGACTTGAAATATATTGGTAAATATGGTATAATTAAAGTCGTTTAAAAGAATAATAATAGAAAATCAAGAAGTAGAGGAGATATCGATATGAAAAAATCAAATTTAATCAAAGCATTTTCAATTTTAATTTTAAGTATTGTTGTTATAAGTATATGTACAATGGTAAATGCAGCTGATGCTAATGGATACAACGATTTATCTGCAACATTAACAGGTAATGCAGCTGGTGGAAACAATACAAACACAGGAAACACTAACAATTCTAATGTCAATGGAGTAAACACTAATGTAAATGCAAATAAAGCTAATACTAACAATACAAACAAAGCTAATAATGCAAGTGTATATAATAACACAAATTTACCAAAAACAGGTATAGAAAGTTCATTACCAGTTGCAGCATTAGTAGTTGTATTTGGAATTTCAGCAGTATATGCTTATAAAAAGATTAAAGATTATAGAAATATCTAATCATTTTAAATATTAAAGAGAGAAAAAGACTTTTACATATAAAAGTCTTTTTTTGAGACATAAAATTCAAAGTTATTAATGAAAATTTCAGTATTTTTTACTTTTGCTCAATTGCTTTTATGGCTCAATGTCAATAGTTGGGGTAAGATACCTGAAAAGTATTCTTATCTCAGC
>CAUWGA010000063.1:0-1639 GCA_963558245.1 uncultured Clostridia bacterium | reverse complement strand
AATACTTGCAAGTGTAAGTATAGCAATGTTAACAGGAGATAATGGAATATTAACACAAGCAAAGAAAGCTCAAGAAAAAACGGAAATTGCTAGTGAAATAGAATCAATAAATATGGTGGTAATGGCATTAATCAAAAATAATGGTAAATTAGAAATTAAAGAGCAAGAATTACAAAATCAATTAAATAGCGATCTTGGACTTGGAAAAACTGAAGTGCTACTAGCAGGAGAAGAATATGAAATAATATTTAAAGAAAGTAACAGATATTATACTATAGATAAGAATGGAAATATTATAGATGCACAGGAAATAATAGAAGATAAAAAACCAGGAGATATAACCACAGGGAAAAATGGAGAAAAATTAGACGGAAGTGAAATGCACCCATATGAAATTTGGAATATAGAAGATTTGATAGTTTTATCTAATATGACTAATGGAAATGGAATAAAATTTGAAAATGGAAAACCTATAGAAGTTACAAAGCAAAATAATTTTAAAGATAAGTATATAAAATTAAATAGGAATTTGAATTTTAAATCGAAGTTATCATATGCAAATAGTGAAAGAATAGATTTTGGAGATATAAATGGAAATTTAGCAGACGGTAATAAATTAATAGAAGAGATGACAACAGGAAGTGGATTTATTCCTATAGGAAAAACTTTGCAAACACAATTTTGTGGAAATTTTGAAGGAAATTACTTTGAAATAAAAGAAATTTACATAAATGGAATAGAAAGTATAGGATTATTTGGATATGTAAGCGATGGAAATATAAGAAATTTAGGATTACATGGAAAAATAGAAGGAAGAAGTATTATACCAGAAAGTAGTGGAAGAGGAATAGGAGGTATAATTGGAGAGATAATAGGAAAAAATAACATTATAGAAAATTGTTGGAATAATACAGAAATAAAAGGAAAATTAGAAGGAAACTATAAAGGAATAGGAGGTATAATTGGAATAGGTTCAGGAGCAGCTAATATCATAAATTGCTATAATACTGGAAAGATACTTGCAGAAGAAAGACCTGAAAATGCTCAAGGATCCGGAGGAATTTTAGGATATGTAAGGGGAGGGAATGCAGATGTAAACATATTGAATTGTTATAATAGTGGAAAAATTGAATCAAATAAAAGATCAGCCGGAATAGTCGGAGGAATTTGGGCGGAAGGAAGTATTAATATAGAAAATACTTTTAACGTAGGAATTTCAGATAGAGGAATTTTAGCTTATAGATATACGGATAATAATGTGAGTAGCAAAAATTGTTACTATTTAAATAATATGCAAGAGACTTTAATACAAACCGAAGCAATTAGCAAAGAAAAACTAAGTAGTAAAGAATTTGTTGATATATTAAATGATTATATTATTAAAGGAAACAAAATAGATTGGAAAAAATGGACAATAGGAGAAAAAGGATATCCAATATTTCAATAGACACTGTATGATATAATAGTAAAACATTACAATAAAAATACTAATTAAATATAAAAAAATAGAAAAGTGGAATAAAAAATAAAGTGTGTGGATATAATATCATGGAAAAGAAAAAATAATTTGATATACTAATTAAGACTAAAACAACAAAAGAGGAGAAAAAACATGAAAAAAGTAATCGCTGAAAGCCTT
>CAUWGA010000062.1:0-1649 GCA_963558245.1 uncultured Clostridia bacterium | reverse complement strand
TGGTAAATTGTAAAAGTAAGATATAGTTTGTAAAACTAACGTCTATTGTAAGATTAATATCTAAAAATAGGCGTTTTTTTAATGCATATATATTGAAAAATATCTCAATTTAGTGTAAAATTAAAATATAATTACAGAAAAATTTGCATAACAAACAAGCAAAATCGATTTAGTTTTTTAAAATGTAAGACTAACATCTACTTTGCCTAATATGGTTCAACAGAACCTATGAAGTTATACAAGTGTTTCTAAGTGCTTTTTTTGAATTTATTTAATTTTTAAAAGATATGGTTGTAGGGTAACCATATCTTTTTCAATCTTTTGTATATTTAATTTCTTT
Organism: uncultured Clostridia bacterium; assembly: GCA_963558245.1. Lineage (GTDB taxonomy): Bacteria > Bacillota > Clostridia > TANB77 > CAG-508 > CAG-269. Next base: position 1,309 of record CAUWGA010000062.1, on the reverse strand, counting down.
AGTACATCATCACCATAGAAGTAAGTAAATACTTCATAAGGCGTTTTTCCACCTAAACTAGCTCTAGGCACTGAATTTATATGAGAAAACATTAATTCTAAATCCTCTTGATTTAATTTATCTAGATTTCTTTTGTTAGGTAGAATATTTCTAACAAGGTTATGGTTGTTTTCAACATGAGGTTTTTGGTCAGGGCGTTGAGGGTCACAGTAGAAGATATGTCCTCTTGCTTCATCATTCTGATAATTGTTCTCAAACAAATCATATTTTTCAAACTCCGAACCTCTATCAGTAAGCAATAGTGAAAAATGAATATAATAATCATCTTCCAATATTTTTTGGAGTTTATCTAATGTACTTGCCATTGATGCAGAAGTTTTCTCTTTATGCAAGAAACCTATCATTAATCCAGTATTCTCAAATATAAATGTTTGAATATATGGACCAGATTGACTGTTGTAAACTGTATCCATTTCAGTTGTGTGTTCAAATGGATGAGTTTTTGCATATTCTAAATAATCTTTGTATTCTCGTCCTTCATAGTTAACTGGTTGTCTTCTTTTCTTTAATTTTTTTGATTTAATTCTTCTACTAACTTTTTTCTTTAATGAAAAATTATCAATACCAAATTCTTTAAAGAGTCCCATTTCTATGTAAGTATACAAAGTTTTAGAACATTGAGTAATTTCTTTATGGTTTTCCAATATTTGATATATAGTTTGTCCTTTATCTAACAATGGCTTCATAATGGTTGCAATTTGTTTTAGCTCTGGGTAATCCAAATTAACGCCAACGCGAGAATCTACTAATGTGTATAAATAAGTTTCATTTGCTTTTGCAGCGTAATAAAAATACTTATCTAATTTGCACTTTTTTATATCAGGACAGCTATTACAAGCACCAATATTCCTGTCTCTTCGTTTGCAATAAGGTTCTTGATATCTTTCACATTTTTTAGTACATTTGTGGCAATCTTTTAAATATATGCAAATACTGTCTGCATTAAAAACATTTCTAGGTTTTAGTTTTCTATGCTTAAGTATTTCTTTTGCTATAGTTGAGGGACTACGATTAATTTTTTTAGCTATTTGAGATTTGGAAAGACCTTCAATAATTCCAAGTTCAATATTTTTTCTGTCTTCTAAAGAAAGATGTGTTACAGTTTTTTTATTCATAAATTACTCCATTTCCGCTAGAAACACTTGTAATTTAATTATATCAAATATATGTAAGTCTTACAATTAAGGTAGTGTAAGACTTATATATATTAATTTATACTAAAACTAGATGTTACTTTTACAATTTACTA
>CAUWGA010000061.1:0-1854 GCA_963558245.1 uncultured Clostridia bacterium | reverse complement strand
TTAATTTTAGCATATAAATATGCACCAAAAACATTTAAGTTAAGAGTATAGAATAAATTTATAAGTAGGTACACAGAATATGAAAATAAAAGAAATGAATGAAATAGTAAATATGCTAGATAAAGAATTTAATTTCAGACAAGATGTACAAGCTATAAAGGAGATATTTTCATCAAAAGCAAACTTAACAATTATTCCTTGCAATGGTGTTGCATCTAATTTAAAAATATCAATATATGAATTAGAACATTATTTAAAAGGGAAAAATGAACTTTGCAATTATCTATGTAGTAGATTTTATGATGATGGAATACATGGGCTTCAAACAAGAAGGACAATTTGGGATATAAGTGTTATTGCTTATTTAATAAATAAAGAATGGTTTGAAGAAAAGAAAATGGATTGTCCAGAAATCAATAAAGATTTGAGTTATAGTTTTAATGAGAATGATAGAAAAATAAAGTTTGTAACTTATTTGGATTCAGATAAGATATATAATGACTTATTTGATAAATTAGTAGAAAAAGGATAGAGATGGAAGAAAAAATTACAAATTTTTTAAAATAATTTAATTGAAAAGGATTTTTTATATGAAAATTTATGTAATAAGACATGGACAAACAAATTGGAATCTTGAAGGAAGAATTCAGGGGAAAACAGATATTGAATTAAATGCCAAAGAAAAAGAATAGGCAAAAGAAGTAAGAAAGTTTATAAAAAAATATAACATTGATTTAATTATAAGTTCACCTTTGAAAAAGAGCAAGAAAGGGAATAATAGAAAAAACAAATTTAAGTAATTGTCAAATAATAAGCTATGAAATGGAGTAGTAAAAATGGTATTTAGTATATTAGCATTTTTTGCATTAGTCATAAGTATTTGTATTAAAGAAAGAAAAAAATCACTATGTGTTCAATCCTTAAATTGCTTTTTTGAAGCAGTTTATGATTTTATAATTTCAGCATATACAGGTGCAGTATTAAGCATTATAAATTTTATAAGAACATTTATATTTATAAATAAAAACAAGATTGATAAAAAGATTTACTTATTTATATTAATCTTTTTTGAAGGAATAATTTTAACAAATTGTATATTTACATGGAATGGATTAATATCACTATTACCAACAATAGGTTCTATAATTAGGACATATTGTTTATGGCAATCAAATATGAAATTAGTCAGAATATCTGGAATAACAACTGGTATATTCTATGGTATTTATTATATTATTTATCAAAGCTGGTTTATGGTTTTAGGTGATTTGATTTTACTATTAGTTGGAATATACAGTGTTTGTAAAAATGATTTAAAAATAATAAAAAGATAATTTAATATCTAAAAATGAAATAAAAAAGGAGTTTTAATTATGAAATTAATAAGTAAAGATGCCAAAGAAATACTAGAAAATTATAGAGGAAAAACAATATAAAAGGCTTAGGATATGATGAGGAGTATGCAAATATTTGATTAACACATTCATACTTAAATAATGATATTATTTGCACAGCAGGAGGAGTACCAGATCCTAACTCAAATTCATTTTTAACAGAATTCATAAAAAAACACCAATATTCAATAGAAGAAAAAATAATAAATTTATGTGATTTAATGTGTCCACAAGGAGGAAAAATATTTACAATAGATAAAAGATTAATTGATATTATGATTAGGAGAGGGGCTTATTCAAATACTCAATATCATATTAAAGAAACTTATAAACTAAAAGAATATTTTGATGAATTGCTGGGATATAATTTATATGATTTATTTCCAGAAATAAAGGAAAACTTATAAATAAAAAATAGGAGAAAGAAGATGAATTATAAAAAAGAATATAAAAAATATCT
>CAUWGA010000060.1:0-1859 GCA_963558245.1 uncultured Clostridia bacterium | reverse complement strand
GATGACAATTTAAATGTAAAATATATAGCAAGTAATGGAAAAGAATATGGAGATAACTTAAATAATAAAGTATTAGAAGATGAAACCGAAATAAGATTTTCAAGTAAAGCATTTAGTGAATACGTATCAAAAATATCAGGTATATCAGAAAAAGAAATGAAATTTAAATGGATGAAAAATCAAACAAGTTTAACAATAGCTGATACAGAAATTGATAGTTTACAAGATTTAGTATTTTTTCCAAAATTAGAAACTTTACAGCTTGGTAATAGTTATAATGAGATAGCACCTAATATCATATCTTTAGAAGGAATAGAAAATTGTACTAAATTATCAACTTTAAAAATATATTATGGACCAGATAAAGATTATACAGCAATGTCTAAATTGAATAATCTAAATAGTTTTTATAAACAAGGAGGAAGTGATTTTGAAAGCATAATAAATGGGCTAAAATATTGTAGAACATTGAAATCTCTTGACTTAAGGAATATACGCAATATAAAAAGTATGAAAAGAATATCAGAACTAGGAAATTTAGAAAAATTATTAATAAGGGGATCAAATTTATCTAAAATAGAAGGTTTGAAGAATCAAACAAATCTTAAATATTTAGATTTAGCAGTAAACAATATAACAGAAGTAAAAGGTTTAGAGACTTTAAGTAATCTTGAAAATTTATATTTAAGTTATAATAAAATAATAGATATAACTCCTTTATGTGAAAATAGTCTATTAAAGCTTTTAGATTTAAGAGGGAATAATAATATAGATGGAAATAGAGAAAATTATACTGTAGAAGAATTAAACAAGTTAAATGAAATAGGAGAAATTTTAGATCGACAAGGAGAAATAAACTTAGACATAGATAAGTTAGGATTGTTTACAAATTATAAGAAACTAAATTTATCTGGCCAAAATTTAATAACTTTAGAAAATCTAGAAGGTTTAACAAAATTAGAAAGTTTGAATCTAGGATTTAATAATATTAACTTAGAGGATGAAAAGTCAAAAGAAATATTAGGAAATATGACAAAATTAAAATATTTAGATTTATCATATAACAAAGTAACTGATATTAGTTCGATAAATAATTTGAAAAACTTAACACATTTATATTTGAACAATAATGAGAAACAACTGAACTTAAAGCAAATAGAAGATATAATATCAAATTTAGAATCTTTATATGTGACAACTGAAAGTTTAAAAACAATACTAAATTGTGATATGAGTAAAATAAGTAAATTAAATATACCAGGAGGAAATCTTACAGAAATACCAGATTTATCTAAGTTTAAAAATTTAAGTATACTTAGGATAAATAAAAATCCTAATATAGCAAATTTTAATGAAATTACTAATATACCAAGTTTAAAGAATTTAGAACTAAGAGGAAACAATTTACATGGAAGAATGATAGATTTTTCTAAATTAACAAATTTGACAAAACTAGATTTAAGTGATAATACATTATGGTCAGAAGATTTAGAAAACTTAAAAGCCTTGAAAAATAATATAAATTTAACAATTAATTTAAGTAATAATTCAATTATAGATGCAACAGCTTTATTAGAATTAGATTCAAGTACAAAGATAAATTTAAGTAATAATGTAAATTTATCACAAGAATCAAAAGATAAACTGAAAGCAAAATTTGGAAATAATGTAATGTTTTAAATTTATAAAAATAAAAGAAAAAATAAGTGGAATAAAAAATAAAGTGTGTGGATATAATATCATGGAAAAAGAAAAATAATTTGATATACTAATTAAAACTAAAAAACAAAAGAGGAGAAAAACAATGGAAAAAGTAACCGCTGAAAGCCTTGGTGCTGTACACACACACACACACACAC
>CAUWGA010000059.1:0-1929 GCA_963558245.1 uncultured Clostridia bacterium | reverse complement strand
CACCAGAAAATTTACTAGCAGAAGGAAAAGTATCAAGAACAGTACAAGCAGGAGAGGCAGACAAATATTATATGTATTATGCATTAAAAGAAAATTCATTTGAAGGAATGCAAGGACTAGGAAAAGGAAATATAGCAAGCTTAAAAGATGTATTTTTAATAGATGATAATTTAAATGTAAAATATATAGCAAGTAATGGAAAAGAATATGGAGATACTTTAAATAATAAAGTATTAGAAGATGAAACAGAAATAAGATTTTCAAGTAAAGCGTTTAGTGAATATGTATCAAAAATATCAGGTGTAACAGAAGAAGAAATGAAATTTAAGTGGATGAAAAACCAAACAAGCTTAAATATAACAGACCCAAATATTGATAGTTTACAAGATTTAGTATTTTTTCCTAAATTAAAATTGTTGGAACTGTCAAGCATAAATTTAAAGAATTTAATTGGATTAGAAAACTGTAAATTACTTAATACAATACGTATAACTAATTGTAATATTCAAGACTTTAGTATAATAGAAAATTTACAAAATTTAAATACCTTTTATAATTATGGTTCTAGTAATGCAGACGAATTGGTAGAAAAATTAAAAAAATGCAATAATTTGAAATCTTTATCTGTTAGGCTAACAAAAATTAATGATATAAAACAAATAAGTGAATTGAAAAATTTAGAAGAACTGTTTTTAGATTATAATTGGACAACAAAAATTGAAGGAATAGAAGGACTTACAAAATTAAAAACATTACGAATAGATCAAAACAACATAGGAAGTATAAAAGATATAATAAAAAATACTAATATAGAAACATTAACTTTAACTAATTGTGGAGTACAAAATATAGAAGGAATAGAAAAATTAGTAAATTTAAAAAGTCTAAATTTGTCATCTAATAATATAATAGATATAACACCATTAGAAAACAATGAAAGATTGACATATCTAAATTTAAAAGCTAATGTAAATTTAAAGAATAATAATTTTACACAAGAGGAACAAGAGAAAATAAGTAAAATAGGTAAAATATTAGATAGAGGGGGAAGAATTGAGTTAGACAGCAATAAATTAAACTTATTTAAAAATTATACAAAACTAGATTTATCATATCAAGGATTAAAAACATTAGAATGTTTGGAAGGTATGACAAATTTAAAAAATTTAAACTTGATGGGAAATCAATTAACTTTAGAAGATGAAAAGTCTAGAGAAATATTAGCAAGTATGACAAAATTGGAAGGATTAGATATTAGAGATAATAAAATAACAAATATGACAGCTTTAAATAATATGAAAGATATACAATATATATATGCTTCAATAGGAAATGATTTTAATTTAAAAGATATAGAAAATATAATTAGTAAAATAAGATTATCAATACCTGATAAAGTTTTTAAAACAATTCAAAATTGTGAAATTAATAAAATAACAAAGATTGAGATCTTTGATGTTTCAAGTTGTCCTAATATGAATAAATTTACTAATTTAAAAGAAATTATACTAAATGGACAAATTACTAATTTAGAGATAATAGAGAATGTACCAAATGTTGAAAAGATATCAATAACATGGGGAGATTTTAGTCAAACAATACCTGTTGACTTTAGTAAATTTTCAAAATTAGAAAGTTTAATATTAGATTTTAATTATATATCAAGCAACAGTTTAAAAAATTTAAGCTTACCACTAACATTAAAAATGCTAAATTTAAAAAATAATTCAATTATAGATGCAACAGCATTATTAGAATTAAATTCAAACATTATAATATATTTAAATAACAATGTTAATCTTTCACAGGAGTCTAAAGATAAATTAAAAGCTAGATTTGGAAACAATGTAAAATTTTAGATTTATAAAATAAGAAAAAAATAAGTGGAATAAAAAATAAAGTGTGTGGATATAATATCATGGAAAAAGA
>CAUWGA010000058.1:0-1947 GCA_963558245.1 uncultured Clostridia bacterium | reverse complement strand
TCTTCTCTAATTACTATTCCTCTTGCTCCTTTTCTTAATTGTGGATTTTCCATATGACAAAATTCTATTCCAAAATCTTTATCTGTTATTTTTGCAATTAAATTTTCCATCTAAAACCTCCTAAAAATTTAATTCAATTATTTTTTATTTCACACATTTATTACTAATTAAGGTTTTTTAATGAATTTTATCATAGTATAACATTTTTTACAATAATCATAAAAATAAAAACATACTAAAAAATATTTACCACAATTCTTACATTTTTTAAGATATATTTTTTTCTGTAAAATAAAACATAATTCTAAAAATAATAAGTTATAAAAATCATCTATTTCATAAATTTCTTGAAGCCCATATCTATTATTATGACCATGTTAATGGCAGAATGATTCCATATTTTGAAAATGAATAATTACTGCATTTGTTTGAAGTTACAGAAAACACTACCATTCGCTTCGAAGTTATTATTGCAGCAGTTTATGGATTAAGGCGTGAAGAAGTTTTTGCACAAGTATTAGTAAATAAATTTCAGTACATTTTGAATCATTATAATGGAAATGAACTTTACGACCTAAAAGAAAATACTTTGAATAATATTTATGAAGATATTGATAATTCTAATCAATATCAAAAATGAAAAAAGTTGTTGCAACCGCTCATGTTTAACAACAACCAATTTCTAAAAGTGTTTGAAAATTTTATTAAATCAGTTAGAAAAAAATAAAATTTTCTAACTATATGATTTCTCATAAAGTTTGAAAACCTTACTGTAGTGTCAACGAAGCAGTTATCTACAACTTTTTGGCTCTCATAACGATTGATACAAATATCAATCAATTTATAAAAAATACCATATTTTTTATAAATTGCAACAATCTACGATAAATTTCTAAAAAGATAAAAACAAAATGTACCACCTTTAAAAGATGATACATTCTGCTTGTCTGTTGGCTAACTTTTCACGGAAGCCATTTTTTAAAATTGCATCTTCACGTGTTTTCTTGTACTTTTCACATCTTGTAACATATCGTGTCCCATCATAAATCTGAGTTTTTTCCCTTTGGGGCATATACCTTACTGGGCAATTTTCTTTTTTACAAAAGGCACATTTCAAGTTACTTTTCAGAACGGTAAAAAATGTAAGTTTTGCCATATACTTTTCCTCCTTAACAAATTTGTTTACGAGTTACTCCATACCACTTTTCCATTTGCTATGATTCCAAATCTTCAATGAAATAAGATACATTGGTTTTCCGTGATGAACTAGATTATGTGTATGTCCTTTTCTGCATAACGACATTTCTCCATTAGGAAAAATATACCACTCTTTAATTTTTCTAATTTGTTGGGTTCCACATCTTTCTACTATTTTTTCATGTCCATGTTCAGCTATAATGATACCATCTCTAGGAAGTATATATAGATACTCATACTTGTGTACAGTATTTTTGTATCGATAGTACCCAATAAGTTGAGTCCAAACTTCACCTAAGATAATATCATTATTCTCCATGCGTTCCCAAATGGGTAAAGGCTTATAATCTTTCTGATTGATGATGTAAAATAATTCATAAAAGAAAAGCTTATTATCTCCTCCACAATACATTTGACATCTTAAGTCCATAAGTTTTGATAGCATTTCCCTATCAAATGATTTCAAATCTGTCCGTTGTTCTCTCATAGTAAGAGTCTCCTTTACAATAGTTATTGTTAAAAGTTACTATATTCAAAACTTGCATATTTGCAAGATAATTAAATTATGAAAATATTTTACCATAAAATCTTGAAATATTCAATAATTGAGGCAATTTATTTCAAAACCATATTGTAGGTTAGTCAATCATTTGTCACAAATTATTGACTAACCTACACTTTCTTTTTGCTTGGCGTTTTTTCGTATATTCCTAACCTTTGCATTGCATGATATAATCCTTGTATTGTTCT
>CAUWGA010000057.1:0-2012 GCA_963558245.1 uncultured Clostridia bacterium | reverse complement strand
TTTTTCTTTTATTTTTATAAATTTAAAACATTACATTATTTCCAAATTTTGCTTTTAGTTTGTCTTTTGAATCTTGTGATAGATTTACATTATTACTTAAATTTATTTTTGTACTTGAATTTAATTCTAGTAACGCTGTTGCATCTATAATTGAATTATTACTTAAATTAATTGTTAAATTCATATTATTTTTCAATGCTTTTATGTTCTCTAAATCCTCTGACCATAATGAATTATTACTTAAATCTATTTTTGTCAAATTTGTTAATTTAGAAAAATCTATCATTCTTCCATGTAAGTTATTATTGTTGACATTTAAATCTTCTAAATTTGTAATTTTTGAAACTATATCATAGTTAGAAATATTTGGATTTCCCTTTAAATTAAGTTGAGTTAATTTAAAAAAGATTGATATATCTGGCAGTTCCAATATATTTCCATATGGTAAATTTAATTTTGTTATTTTATTCACATTACAATTCACTATTGTTTTTAATGATTTTTCAGAGATTTTAAAACTATCTAAATTGCTTATTATATCTTCTATTTCTACTAAATTAATATTTTGTCCTTCTCCAGTCAAATTCAATACTTTTAATTGTTTTAACTCATTAATTGGTTTTATATTTGTTATATTATTTTCTGCTAAATTCAATTCTTTTAAATTAATCATACTTTTTAAAATGTTTTGTGATTTTTCATCTTGTAATGTTAATTGATTATACGATAAATTCATATTAACAATTTGAATTAACCCTTCCAATGCTTCTAATGTTGTAAGTTTTTGATTATTTAATTCTAAAGTTTTATAGTTATTAAATAATTTTAATTTATCAATATCTAATAAGATTTTTCCTTCTTTCTTTTCTAATATCTTTCCTATTTTATTTAGTGCCTCTAATCTTTCTCCTGTATAATCTTCTCTATTTTCGTTTAAATTAGGATTGCTTTTTAAATTTAAGTTTATTAATTCTTCATTTTGTGCAAGTGGTGTTATATCTATAATATTGTTATTGTTTAAATATAGTGTTTTTAATTTGTTTAGATTTTCTAACCCTCCAATTTCTGATATTTTGTTACTGCTTAAATCAATTGTTGTTAGATTGGTCATTTTTTCCAATCCTTCTATTCTTTCTATATTATTATTAGCTAAAGTCAAATTTGCTAAATTAGCCAATTGACTTATTTTGCTCATATCTTTCATTCCTGTCGAATGCAACGTCAATCCCCTTAAATTTTTACAAAACTTTAAATTTTCTATAATATTTTCATAATCGTCTTTTCCATACTTATAAAAATTATTTAAATTCTCTAAATCTCGTATTGCGGTATAATCCTTATTATCTCCTTGCACAATTATAATACTTGTTAATTTTTTGCAATTTTCTATTCCTTGTAAAGATTTTATATTAGGTGCTATTTTTCCACTATAGTCATCTCCTAATTTTAATGATATTAAATTAGGAAAAAATACTAAATCCTGTAAACTATCTACATTTGAATCTGATATTGTTAAACTCGTTTGATTTTTCATCCATTTAAATTTCATTTCTTCTTCTGTTACACCTGATATCTTTGATACATATTTACTAAATGCTTTACTTGAAAATCTTATTTTTGTTTCATCTTCTAATACTTTATTATTTAAGTTATCTCCATATTCTTTTCCATTACTTGCTATATATTTTACATTTAAATTATCATCTATTAAAAATACATCTTTTAAGCTTGCTATATTTCCTTTTCCTAGTCCTTGCATTCCTTCAAATGAATTTTCTTTTAATGCATAATACATATAATATTTATCTGCGTCTCCTGCTTGTACTGTTCTTGATACTTTTCCTTCTGCTAGTAAATTTTCTGGTGTTACTTCTTTATTATCCATTTTCTTTTCTATTTGATACAATCCTATTTGTTCTTTTACTGCTCCTACTGCTGTTTCTATTTTTGCATCTCCTGCTCTTGTTAATATTCCATTATCTCCTGTTAGCATTGCTATACTTACACTTGCA
>CAUWGA010000056.1:0-2083 GCA_963558245.1 uncultured Clostridia bacterium | reverse complement strand
CACACACACACACACACACACCTTATGTTTACTAAATAAAGAAATAAATGAAAATAAACTAATATATAGATATAAAAAGATAGTAATAAAAGCCTAAAAATAGGTTTTTATTGCTGTCTTTTTTGTGTTTAAAAATAAAAATTAGAAATTAAATAAAAAGGAGATGGATAAAAAATGAAAACAAAAGTAAAAGAAAATCAAAAAGGAATAACTCTAATAGCCTTAGTAATAACAATTATAGTATTATTAATACTTGCAAGTGTAAGTATAGCAATGTTAACAGGAGATAATGGAATATTAACAAGAGCAGGTGATGCAAAAATAGAAACAGCAGTAGGAGCAGTAAAAGAACAAATAGGGTTATATCAAATAGAAAAGAAAATGGATAATAAAGAAGTAACACCAGAAAATTTACTAGTAGAAGGAAAAGTATCAAGAACAGTACAAGCAGGAGAAGCAGATAAATATTATATGTATTATGCATTAAAAGAAAATTCATTTGAAGGAATGCAAGGACTAGGAAAAGGAAATATAGCAACCTTAAAAGATGTATTTTTAATAGATGACAATTTAAATGTAAAATATATAGCAAGTAATGGAAAAGAATATGGAGATACTTTAAATAATAAAGTATTAGAAGATGAAACAGAAATAAGATTTTCAAGTAAAGCGTTTAGTGAATATGTATCAAAAATATCAGGTGTAACAGAAGAAGAAATGAAATTTAAGTGGATGAAAAACCAAACAAGCTTAGTAATATCAAACATTCAAATTGAAAATTTGCAAGACTTAATATTTTTTCCTAATTTAACTAAATTATCAATATCAAATATGACTTTCGAAAATTTAAATGGTATTGAAAATTGTATCAATATACAGGGTCTTGAAATAATTGATGTTAGAATTAGTAATTATGATGCAATATCATATTTAAAAGATATAACATCTATTTATGTACAAGGAAGCATTGAAATTAAAAATTTTATAGATAATATAAAAAATTTATACAAATTAAAAAATCTTTCACTATATGCAACTTATTTAAATGATCAAGATGTGAAATTGTTAGAAGAATTAAAAGATATAACAACATTAAATAATTTAAACTTAGGTGCAAATAATATAAAAAATATTACTTTTTTAAAAAGTTTAGTTAATTTAGAAATTTTAGATTTAAGAAATAATCAAATTGAAAATATTTTTGAAATAAGTTATTTATCAAAATTAAAATCACTAAATTTAAGCAATAATAACATAATGGACATTACTCCATTAGCTAATAATGAAATATTATTAAATTTATATTTAAAGGGAAATAAGCCAATAAAAGGCAAGAGAGAAGAATATACAGAAGAAGAATTATCTAAAATTGATGAAATAGGAAAAATTTTAGATAGAGGTGGTAATATATATTTAGATAAAGAACAACTAAATTTATTTAAGAATTATAAAAGTATAAATTTATCTTATCAAAATTTGACAAGTTTAGAAGTATTAGATGGAATGACTCAACTAGAATCTTTAAATTTAAGTAATAATAAAATAACGTTAAAAGATGAAATGTCTAAGAAAATTTTATCAAGTATGACTAATTTAAAATTTTTATTTTTGACAAATAATGAAATAGAAGATGCCAGTGCGATTAATGAATTGACTAATTTAAAAATATTGTATATAGAAGGAAATTCTAATATTAATTTAAAAGAAATAGAAAATGTAATATCTAATTTAGATAACTTAAGACTGGATGATAAAACATTAAGCACAATAAATAATTGTGATCCGAATAAAATAAAAAAATTAATTATAGATCACAGTATTACATTAACCCAAATACCAGAATTGACAAATTTGACAAATTTAAAAACATTACATTTAGAAAATTTGAAAAACGTAAAAGATTTTTATAAAATTTCTAATTATGCAAGTTTAAAGAATTTAAAATTAACTTTAAATAATATGCATAATAAAATGTTGGATTTTTCTAAATTAACACAATTAGAAATACTTTCAATGAATAGCTGTTCTTTATGGTCAGAAGATTTAGAAAATTTAAAAGCATTGAAAAATAATACAAATTTAA
>CAUWGA010000055.1:0-2234 GCA_963558245.1 uncultured Clostridia bacterium | reverse complement strand
ACATAAGGTGTGTGTGTGTGTGTGTGTGTACAGTATCAAGGCTTTCAGCGATTACTTTTTTCATTATTTTTCTCCTCTTTTGTTGTTTTAGTTTCAATTAGTATATCAAATTATTTTTCTTTTTCCATGATATTATATCCACACACTTTGTTTTTTATTCCACTTGTTTTTTCTTTTATTTTATTCATCTAAAACGTTACATTATTCCCAAATTTTGCTTTCAGTTTATCTTTTGAATATTGTGATAAATTTACATTATTGCTTAAATCTATTTTTATACTTGAATTCAATGTCAATAATGCTGTTGCATCTATAATTTTATTTTTTCTTAAATTTAACAATGTTAATGTTTCTGGTATTTTTAAACTTCTTAAACTATCACTTGTTATAGAAGCAGAATCAATTGTTAGATTTTTCAAGTTAGAAAATTTACTAAAATCAATCGGAATATTTGTATAAAAACTTTGTTCAATTATTGATATTTTTTCTAAATTAGGTATTTTTTCTATAATTTCAAAATTATTAATTTTATTTCCTACTATCTTTAATTCTTTTAAATTTACAAACTTGTCCATATTGGGAAAACTTGTTATTGTGCTTGTGTTATATATAGAAAGTTTAGTCAATTTGTTCACATCACAATCTACAATAGTTTGTAGTACTCTATTATCAACATGCAATGATATTTTACTAATTAGATTTTCCATATCTTTTAATTTAAAATTATTTCCCCCAGCAGCATATATATATTGTATATTTTTCAAATCATTTACAGCTGTCATGTTTGTTATTCTATTATTTCTAATATCTAGTCCTTGTAATTTTGTCATACTAGCTAATATTTCTCTAGATTTTTCATCTTCAAATGTTAATGAATTGCCTAATAAATTTAAATATTTTAAATTTGTCATACCTTCCAAGCATTCCAATGTTGTTAATCCTTGATTTGATAAGTCTAATGTTGTATAGTTATTAAATAATCCTAGTTGATTTATATCCAACACTATTTGCCCACCTCTGTCTATTATTTGTCCTATTTTGTTTATTTTTTCTTGTTCTTCCTGTGTAAAGTTATTAATTTTTAGATTGGCATTATTTTTTATATTTAAATATGTTAGCTTTTCATTATTAGCTAATGGTGTTATATCTGTAATTTTATTAGAGGAAATATCTAATTTTTTTAAATTATTAAGTTTCTCTATTCCTTCTATATTCTCTATTCCACAATTATTTATATATAAATTTTCCAAATTTTGATTTTTTGTTATATCATTTATATTTTTTATAGGATTTTGATTCATGTATAAACTTTTTAAATTTGTTAAGCTTTCTATTCCTTCTACTTTTGTTATCTGATTTTGTAGTAATAATATATTAGTTGCACTTTTTAAATCACCTATACGTTTCATATTTTTTAATTGAGCACTTCTTATAGTAACTTCTTTTAAATTATTACATTTGCTCAATCCATCTATTAATTTATCTATATCAACTAGTCCATAATTATAGAATATATTTAAATTTTGTAAGTTTCCTATTTTTGTAAAATCTTTTATTTTGCAGTTGGTTATTCTTAATTCATCAATCGATTTACAATTTTCTATGCCGTTCATATTTTCTAAATTTAAATTCCATATTACAAGTTTTTTCAAATTAGGAAAAAATACTAAATCTTGTAAATTTTCTATCTTTGGATCTGATATTTCTAAATATGTTTGATTTTTCATCCACTTAAATTTCATTTCATCTTCTGCTACACCTGATATTTTTGATACATATTCACTAAATGCTTTACTTGCAAATCTTATTTCTGTTTCATCTTCTAATACTTTATTATTTAAGTTATCTCCATATTCTTTTCCATTACTTGCTATATATTTTACATTTAAATTATCATCTATTAAAAATACATCTTTTAAGCTTGCTATATTTCCTTTTCCTAGTCCTTGCATTCCTTCAAATGAATTTTCTTTTAATGCATAATACATATAATATTTGTCTGCCTCTCCTAATTGAACTGTTCTTGATACTTTTCCTTCTGCTAGTAAATTTTCTGGTGTTACTTCTTTATTATCCATTTTCTTTTCTATTTGATACAATCCTATTTGTTCTTTTACTGCTCCTAATGCTGTTTCTATTTTTGCATCTCCTGCTCTTGTTAATATTCCATTATCTCCTGTTAGCATTGCTATACTTACACTTGCAAGTATTAATAATACTATAATTGTTATTAC
>CAUWGA010000054.1:0-2256 GCA_963558245.1 uncultured Clostridia bacterium | reverse complement strand
GTGTGTGTGTGTGTGTGTGTACTCTCGCAAGGCTTTCAGCGATTACTTTTTTCATAGTTTTTCTCCTCTTTTGTTTGTCTTTTTATATCCTATTTTTTTATAGAATTATTTATTGTATATTATTATATATTGTTATTTATTTTAAGTTAGTATATCAAATTATTTTTCTTTTTCCATGATATTATATCCACACACTCTATTTTTTATTCCGCATGTTTTTATATTGACCATTTAATTAAAATTTTACATTATCTCCAAATTTTTCTTTTAGTTTATCTTTTGATTGTTGCGATAAATTTACATTATTTCTTAAGTCTATTCTTGAGCTAGAGTCTAATTTTAATAATGAATTTGCATCTATTATTGAATTTTTTCTTAATGCAATATTTAAATTTTTGATATTTTTTAGCACTTCTAATTTGCTTAATTCTTTCGAACTAATATAATTACCGCTTAAATTAATTTCTTGTATTGTTTTTAAATTTGAAAAATCTAATGGTATACCTTGTAAATTACAACTACCTAGTGTTAATTTTTTTAGGTTCGATACGTCACTTATATTATTTATGGTGTCTTTTTGATTAATTGTACAAAATTCTAAATTTATTTCTTCTAATTTGTCAAATTTCTTTAAATCCGGAATAGTTTCAATTGTATGCCACGCTGCACTTAATTTTGTAATCTTATTTGAATCACAGTTTACTAACGAACTCCAATCAGATGTATTTAATTTTATATTCGATATTATATCTTCTATATCTTTCAAATTTGTATTTCCTTTGCTAAAAGTTAAATGTGTTAATTCTTTTAAATTATTAATTGGTTTTATATCTACTATAGGATTTCCGAGTAAAGTCTAATGTTTTTAATTTATTCATTTTAGATAAAATTTCTTTTGATTTTGGTCTTCTAAAGTAATTCTATTGTAACTTAATGTTAATTCTTCTATTTCTGTAATTCCTTCTAATGCTTCTAAAGTTGTTAATCCTTGACTTGATAAATCTAATTTTTTATAATTACTAAATAATTTTAATTTATCTACATCCAAAAAAATAACACACCCATTGTTTACCATCTCTGATAATTTATTTAACCTTTTTAAAGCTTCTCCCTGATAACTATTTCTATCTCCATTAATTTGGCTATTATGTCTTACATCTATTTTTTTTAATCCTTCATTATTTGCTAATTCAGTTATATCATAAATTTCATTATCATTAAGTAATATTTCTTTTAATTTTGTCATATTTTCTATTCCTTTTAGCGAATCTATTTTAGACGTTAATATTTCTAATGTTTCTAAATTTGTTACTTTAGATATACTATCTATATTCTTTATTTCTGTATTTTGTAAATGCAAATTTTTTAAAGTTTTTATATTTGATATAACTTCTGTTCGATAATCATTATAATGATATAAATTTAATTTAGTCAAATTTAAATCTTTGATAGCTTTTATATCTTCTTCTTTTGTTTTATTATAATCAATATATGTTTTTAAATTTATCAGTTTTGCTAATTCACTATTATCTTTGATATCTGAATTTTTTGTTTGATATAATTCTAGTTTTATGCAATTACTTATTCCTTCCAAATTATTTAATGTTAAATTTCCCAAATTCAATTCTTTTAGGTTAGGAAAAAATATTAGATCTTGTAAACTATCAATGTTTGGGTCCAATATCTCTAATTTTGTTTGATTTTTCATCCATTTAAATTTTATTTCGTCTTTTGTTACACCTGATATTTTTGATACATATTCACTAAATACTTTACTTGAAAATCTTATTTCTGTTTCATCTTCTAATACTTTATTGTTTAAGTTGTCTCCATATTCTTTCCCATTACTTGATATATATTTTACATTTAAATTATCATCTATTAAAAATACATCTTTTAAGCTTGCTATATTTCCTTTTCCTAATCCTTGCATTCCTTCAAATGAATTTTCTTTTAATGCATAATACATATAATATTTATCTGCGTCTCCTGCTTGTACTGTTCTTGATACTTTTCCTTCTGCTAGTAAATTTTCTGGTGTTACTTCTTTATTATTCATTTTATTTTCTATTTGATACAATCCTATTTGTTCTTTTACTGTTCCTAATGCTGTTTCTATTTTTGCATCACTTGCTCTTGTTAATATTCCATTGTCTCCTATTAGCATTGCTATACTTACACTTGCAAGTATTAATAATACAATAATTGTTATTACTAAGGCTATTAGAGTTATTCCTTTTTGATTTTCTTTTACTT
>CAUWGA010000053.1:0-2257 GCA_963558245.1 uncultured Clostridia bacterium | reverse complement strand
CCTATTTATTTTTTTATATCTTAGTGTGACATATCTATTGTAAACCTATAAAAAGAAAATATTTCAATAAAACTGTTACTTGTTCATCTAAAAGAGAAGCCGAAAAAGAACTTGCAAAATTTATCACTTCAATTGAAGGCGGTTGCACATATTCTGCAAAAAAAGTGACATTAAATGACTTTAGTAAACAATGGTTAGAAACATATGTAAAACCTAATCTTTCACCAACAACTTACCAAAGTTATAATGAAAAATTAAATAAACATATTTTACCATATTTAGGTAACAAGCGACTTGATAAAATAAAACCTTTGGATTTGGATAATCTGTATAATTTTTTGCTAACTAAACCAACTAACAGAAAAGACAAAAATGGTAATTATAAAACTTTATCTCCAGCTAGTGTACATCGTGCTCATGAAATATTATCTAGCATTTTCAGTAATGCTCTTAGATGGGACATAGTTCCTTATAATCCATGTACTAAAGTTGTTCAACCTAAATTTAAACGTACTAAAATGACATGTTATGATGAAGAAACATCTAAAAGATTAATAAATGCCCTACTTGAAAAGGCTCCTATAAAATATAAATGTTTTGTTATTCTTGCTATTTTAACTGGTTTTAGACGTGGTGAATTGGTTGGTTTGCATTGGGATGATATTGATTTTAAAAATCATAAAATAAGTGTTAAGAGAAGTGCTTATTATTTAAGTGGTCAACCTACTTCTGAGAAGAGTCCTAAAACTGATTTAAGTACTCGTACAATAGCTGTACCTAGTATTTGCTTTGATTTGCTTAAACAATGGAGATGTGAGCAAAGTAAGATGAGACTTGCACTGGGTAAATCTTGGAAAGGTGCTGAAAATGTTCTTACTACTGCTGATGGTAGAATTATGAATCCTGCAACTGGTCCTAAATGGTTTAGTTCTTTCTTAATTAGAAATGGTTTTCCTCATATTCGTTTTCATGATTTGAGACATACTTTTGCTACCTTACTTATTTCTGGTAATGTTGATGTTAAGCGGTTTCTCATAAATTAGGTCATGCTAGTACTGATACTACTTTGAAGTTTTATGTTCATGATTTGGAGTCCACTGATAGGGCAAGTGCGGAGTTGTTGGAAAATATGTTGGTTAGTAATGTTACAATAAAATAGCAAAGAGCCCTAAGGCTCTTTTTCAATTTATATTTTCTATTGCCTTTCTTAATGTTTTTATAACTAACTCTGCACAATGTTCTTTTTCTTTTGGCAAACCATTTAATTTATTACTTATTTTCTTTGCAGTTAAAGTTTTGGCTTTTTTTATTTCCATATTTTTAATCATTTCTGTTACCACACAACATGATGCTATAACTGGAGGACATCCTTTAGCTTCAAATTTTGCATCTTCTATTATATTTTTATTTTGTTCATCTGCTTTTATATATATTTTTATTATATCGCTGCAAATTTCATTTTCTATTATTCCTATTGCATCAACATTTTCAATTGTCCCTAAATTTGTTGGATTTTCAAAATATTTTTTTACTATTTCACTATACATTTTTATCTACCTCTTATTGCCATTCTATAACATTTTTGTATATATAGCAATATAGAGTAGCTTTTTTACTACTCTATATAAACATTTTCTGTAATAATCCTTTTTTTAATTTCTTTAATTTAATCCACTTTTCTTCTT
This sequence comes from uncultured Clostridia bacterium, assembly GCA_963558245.1. Lineage (GTDB taxonomy): Bacteria > Bacillota > Clostridia > TANB77 > CAG-508 > CAG-269. The sequence goes on along the minus strand of CAUWGA010000053.1, from coordinate 572 downwards.
CTAACTTTATTTTATCACTTAAATTGTTAAGCATTTTTGATATTTCTTCTTGTTCATTTTTATTTGGTAATTCTATCGGTATATTTAACATTGATTCATATGATAAACACATTCTTACGCTTCCTTCAAGCCTTTTATTCATTTCATATGTAAATTTGGATGATTCAAAAAAATGCTCTAAATATTCTGGTAATATTTTTTCATTACATTTAAAACATATATACATAGGACTTATTATGCCCTTTGTATCTTTTTTCATTCTTGCAATAGATCCCACATTTATACGTGCCGGGTTATATGCAAAATCATCTTTTTCTACCACTTTATAATTTTTAGTATCTTCACTTGCTACAATTCTATCTTTAAACTGTTCTGTTTGTAATATAAAACCATCTTTGTTGCTAACGCTATATACATTATAATTTTCATCATTAGTATTTCTTATAGATTTTTGTATAAGAATCTTTTCCATTTTTATTTTATTATTATAATTTTTCTGATACATTTTTTGAATTAGTCCTTTTTTATATATCTTAAGGGCTTCTATTTTTCTCTGTTGTAGTTCTATTTTT
>CAUWGA010000052.1:0-2263 GCA_963558245.1 uncultured Clostridia bacterium | reverse complement strand
GCAATAAAAACCTATTTCTAGGCTTTTACTACTATCTTTTTATATCTATATATTAGTTTATTTTCGTTTATTTCTTTATTTAGTAAACATAAGGTGTGTGTGTGTGTGTGTGTACTCCCACAAGGCTTTCAGCGATTACTTTTTTCATTGTTTTTCTCCTCTTTTGTTATTTTATTTTAAATTAGTATATCAAATTATTTTTCTTTTTCCATGATATTATATCCACACACTTTATTTTTTATTCCACTTATTTTTTCTTTTATTTTTATAAATTTAAAACATTACATTATTTCCAAATTTTGCTTTCAGTTTATCTTTTGATTCTTGTGATAAATTTACATTATTACTTAAATTTATCTTTGTACTTGAATCTAATTCTAATAAAGCTGTTGCATCTATAATTGAATTATTACTTAAATCAATTGTTAAATTTATATTATTTTTCAAGGCTTTTAAATTTTCTAAATCTTCACTCCATAGTCTATTATTTCTTAAATCTAAATATATTAAATTATTTAAATTAGAAAAATTAATCATCCTTTCATGTAGATTAGTATTTGTTAACTCTAGGTTTTCTAAATTTACAATTTTAGATATATTATCTATATTAGCTATCTTAGGATTATTATAAATCGTAAGTTTTGTTAATTTTATAAACTTTGATAAATCTGGAATTTCTGTTAACCCACTTCCTGTTAATCTTAATGCCGTTATTTTGTTACTATTACAATCACTAATTGTTTTTAAGGTGTTTTCGGAAACACTAAAATATATCAAGTTTGATATAATATCTTCTATTTCTACTAAACGAATATTATTTTCATTTCCATTTATATAGAGATATTTCAAATTTTCTAGACTATTAATAGCAACGCCATTTGTTATTTTATTATTTCCGTAAATCTAATATTTCCAATTTAGTCATATTTTTTAATATTTTTTGTGATTTTTCATCTTCTAATGTTAATTGGTTTTTAGTCAAAACTAAACTAGTTAATTCCGTTAATCCTTCTAAAGGTTCCAATGTCGTTAAATTTTGGTTGGATAAATCCAATTTTTTATAATTAGTAAATAGTCCTAATTTATCTACATCTAAATAAATATTTCCTTTCCTATCTAAAATTTCTCCTATTTTATTTAAAGCCATCAGTCTTTCACCAGTATAATTATTTCTATTTCCATCTATTTTCGAATTCCCTTTCAAATTCAATTCTGCTAATGATATATTATCTTTTAATGGCGTTATATCTACTATTTGATTATTGCTTAAATCTAATATTTTTAAGTATTTTAGCTTTTCTATGCCTGTAATTGTATTTATTTCATTATTGTCTACTCTTAATTCTGTTAAATTTGTTAATCTTTCTATTCCTTCAACTTTATCTATTTTATTTTTAGCACCACGAATTGTTAAATTTATTAATGAAATAGGGAGTTCCTTAATAATTTTATAATCATACTCACCGCCTGCATAATTTAATGAAAGGGTTTTCAATATTGGCAATTTTTTTATATTCATTATAAAATCTTTAACATTATTATCTCCATATCTTAATTCTATATATGTCAATTCATTTAAATTAGATAATTGCATAAAGTTTTTTATATTTGTGCCAATCAAAGTTATAGTATGCAACTTACTACAATTTTCTATTCCTTCTATTGTTTTTATTTTTAAATCTTGGATTATAATTTTTTCTAAATTTGGAAAAAATACCAAATCCTGTAAACTATTAACATTGGGATCTGCTATTGTTAAACTTGTTTGATTTTTCATCCATTTGAATTTCATTTCATCTTCTGTTACACCTGATATTTTTGATACATATTCACTAAACGCTTTACTTGAAAATCTTATTTCTGTTTCATCTTCTAATACTTTATTATTTAAGTTATCTCCATATTCTTTTCCATTACTTGCTATATATTTTACATTTAAATTATCATCTATTAAAAATACATCTTTTAAGCTTGCTATATTTCCTTTTCCTAGTCCTTGCATTCCTTCAAATGAATTTTCTTTTAATGCATAATACATATAATATTTATCTGCGTCTCCTGCTTGTACTGTTCTTGATACTTTTCCTTCTGCTAGTAAATTTTCTGGTGTTACTTCTTTATTATCCATTTTCTTTTCTATTTGATACAATCCTATTTGTTCTTTTACTGCTCCTACTGCTGTTTCTATTTTTGCATCTCCTGCTCTTGTTAATATCCCATTATCTCCTGTTAGCATGGATATACTTACACTTGCAAGTATTAA
>CAUWGA010000051.1:0-2304 GCA_963558245.1 uncultured Clostridia bacterium | reverse complement strand
GTGTGTGTGTGTGTGTGTGTGTACTCTCGCAAGGCTTTCAGCGATTACTTTTTTCATTGTTTTTCTCCTCTTTTGTTATTTTATTTTAAATTAGTATATCAAATTATTTTTCTTTTTCCATGATATTATATCCACACACTTTGTTTTTTATTCCACTTGTTTTTTCTTTTATTTTATCCATCTAAAACGTTACATTATTTCCAAATTTAGTTTTTAATTTATCTTTAGCCTCTTGTGATAAATTTACATTTCCGCTTACATCAATTTTACAACTTGAATCTAATTCCAATAAAGTATTTGCATTTATAATAGAATTATTGCTTAAATTTATATTTAAATTTATATGATTTTCCATATTTGCTAGTAATAATTGTATATCTTGATCATTTAAAAAATTATGACTCAAATTTAATATTTTAATATTTGGCAGCTTACTAAATTCTATTCTTTTTTCATGTAAATTAGAGCTATACATATATAAAGTTTCCAAACTAGTTATTTTTGTAAGGTTACTATAATCTTTTATTCTTGATTCGATAATATCTATATGTTTTAAATTATTCAAACTTGAAATATCTGGCATATTATCTAAACCATATGTTGTTAATTTTGTAATTTTCTCCTTATTTGTACAAAAATTAACTGTTTCTAATTGCTTTCCTGATATATGCAATTCTAAATTTGGTAACATATCTTGAATCTGCGATAAATCTATTTTATTTTCTTCTCCTGTAATTCGTAAACGTCTGAGATTAATTAAATTGTTTAATATGGATATGTCTGTAATTTTATTATCTGTTAAATAAATAGTATTTAAATTTTTCATATTCTTTAAGATTTCTTTAGATTTTTGATCTTCTAATGTTATGTTATTATTGTCTAAACTTAAAAATTCTAAAGTTGTTATTCCATCTAAAATTTCTAATGTACTTAAATTTCTGTTTGATACGTCTAATCTCTTATATCCATTAAATAATTTTAGTTGTTCTATATCTACTTGTATATTACCTCCTCTATCAAAAATTTTCCCAATTTCATTTAAATCTTTTAATCTTTCCCCTGTGTAATTTTCTTTATTACCATCTATATTTATATTTCCTTTTAAATTCAAATCTAGCAATTTCGTATTATATTTTAGAGGTATTATATCTGATATCTTATTATTGGATAAATCTAATCTTTGTAATTCTTGCATTGATTCTAGTCCCTCTATTTTTTCAATTTTATTTCCGCTCAAACTTAATTCTATTAATCCTTTTATTTCTTCTATTTTACTCATATTAGTAATTCCAATAGATCGTAATGTCAAAATTTTTATATTCGTCAAATTTTTAATAGCATCTATAATTTGATCAAATTTTTGTGTTCCACCTGCTATGTCAATAACTTCTATATTTGTAAGTTTTGATAATTGACTATAATTTTCTATAGAAGAAGTATAGATAAGTAAACTTTTAATTTTTTCACAGTTTTCTATTCCCTGTAAATCTCTTAATTTTACATTATCTAACCTTAATTCTTTTAAATTTGGAAAAAATATCAAATCTTGCAAGCTGTCTATATTCGAACCGTTTATTTCTAATCTTGTTTGATCTTTCATCCATTTGAATTTCATTTCATCTTCTGTTACACCTGATATTTTTGAAACATATTCACTAAATGCTTTACTTGAAAATCTTATTTCTGTTTCATCATCTAATACTTTATTATTTAAGTTATCTCCATATTCTTTTCCATTACTTGATATATATTTTACATTTAAATTATCATCTATTAAAAATACATCTTTTAAGCTTGCTATATTTCCTTTTCCTAGTCCTTGCATTCCTTCAAATGAATTTTCTTTTAATGCATAATACATATAATATTTATCTGCTTCTCCTGCTTGTACTGTTCTTGATACTTTTCCTTCTACTAGTAAATTTTCTGGTGTTACTTCTTTATTATCCATTTTCTTTTCTATTTGATACAATCCTATTTGTTCTTTTACTGCTCCTAATGCTGTTTCTATTTTTGCATCACCTGCTCTTGTTAATATTCCATTATCTCCTGTTAACATTGCTATACTTGCACTTGCAAGTATTAGTAATACTACTATTGTTATTACTAACGCTATTAAAGTTATTCCTTTATAATTATTTTTTACTATTTTGCATTCTTGCATTTCTTTTATCTTTTCTCCTTTTTGATTTTCTTTTACTCTTTTTTTCATTGTTTATACATCTCCTTCTTTATTTTTTATTTAATTTTTTTATTTTTAAACACAAAAAAGACAGCAACAAAAACCTATTTCTAGGCTTTTAT
>CAUWGA010000050.1:0-2434 GCA_963558245.1 uncultured Clostridia bacterium | reverse complement strand
AATAGGTTTTTATTGCTGTCTTTTTTGTGTTTTAAAATAAAAATTAGAAATTAAATGACTACAAGAAACTAATTAAATAGTTATATGTAAACAAGCTAATGATAAATAGTAATAAAAATTCAAAAACAATATTAATTAAAAAGGAGATGTATAAAAAATGAAAAGTAAAAAAAATCAAAAAGGAGAAAAGATAAAAGAAATGCAAGAATACAAAATAGTAAAAAATAGTTATAAAGGAATAACTTTAATAGCGTTAGTAATAACGATAGTAGTATTACTAATACTTGCAAGTGTAAGTATAGCAATGTTAACAGGAGATAATGGAATATTAACAAGAGCAGGTGATGCAAAAATAGAAACAGCAGTAGGAGCAGTAAAAGAACAAATAGGGTTATATCAAATAGAAAAGAAAATGGATAATAAAGAAGTAACACCAGAAAATTTACTAGTAGAAGGAAAAGTATCAAGAACAGTCCAATTAGGAGAGGCAGACAAATATTATATGTATTATGCATTAAAAGAAAATTCATTTGAAGGAATGCAAGGATTAGGAAAAGGAAATATAGCAAGCTTAAAAGATGTATTTTTAATAGATGATAATTTAAATGTAAAATATATATCAAGTAATGGAAAAGAATATGGAGATAATTTAAATAACAAAGTATTAGAAGATGAAACAGAAATAAGATTTTCAAGCAAAGCATTTAGTGAATATGTATCAAAGATATCAGGTGTAACAGAAGATGAAATGAAATTCAAATGGATGAAAAATCAAACGAGCTTAGAGATAACAGATCCTAATGTAGATACTTTGCAAGATTTAATATTTTTTCCTAATTTAGTAAATTTAAAATTAGGTAATGACTTTACAGGACAAGTTGCACCTAATATAACGACAATGGATGGGATAGAAAATTGTAGCAAATTAACTAATTTAACAATATTGTATGGACCAGACAAAGACTATCAAGCAGTATCCAAACTTAAAAATCTAAAAGGATTTACTAGATATGGAGGAAGTGATCATAAGCAAATAGCAGAGCAATTATCAAAAAATGAAACATTAGAATCTTTTAATATTACTAATCAAAATATAAAAAATATGAGCTTTATAAAAAAATTTTTGAAATTAAAGAGACTAACATTAAATTCTTGTAGAATAACAAAAATGGAAGGGTTAGAGAATTTAACAGAACTAGTGTACTTGGTATTAGAAACAAATGAAATAACAAAAATAGAAGGTATAGAAAATTTAAGAAATTTAATAACATTAGATTTATGGAATAATAGAATAAGTGATATAACTCCAATAAGTAAAAATACATCTATTAATCATTTAAATTTACAATCAAATCCTGACATAGATGGAAATAGAAATAATTATACTGGCGAAAGACTGGTAGCTTTAAATAAAATAGGAGAAATTTTAGATAAAGGTGGAAAAATTTTTTTGGACTTAGATAAGATAAAATTATTTACTAATTATAATGAATTAAACCTTAGTTATAAAGAATTAACAAATCTAGACGTGCTAGAAGGATTAATAGAATTAGAGACATTAAATTTATCAGGAAATAAATTAACATTAGAAGATGAAAAATCAAAAGAAATATTAAAAAGAATGGAAAAATTAGATACTTTAAATTTAAATAATAATAAAATTATAAATGCAAGTGTAATTAATGAATTATCAAAATTAAAAAGATTAATGATATATGATAATGACATTAATTTAAAAGATATTGAAGATATTATTTCTAATTTAAATGAATTGAGAATTTCACAAAAAACTTTGGAAACAATAGTAGAATGTAATAAAGAAAAAATAAATAAGCTGATTATTTTTAACAATAATTTGACAAATATACAACCGATATATATGTGTACAGATTTAGTAGAACTTTCACTAGAGGGAAATTCAGGAATAAAAGACTTTAGTGTATTAGCTAATTTATCTAAGTTAGAAAAATTAAATTTGAAAAGCACCGATCTTCATGGAAAAAACGTTAATTATTCAAAAATGCAGAATTTACGTAATTTAAATTTAAGCAATAATACATTATGGTCAGAAGATTTAGAAAATTTAAAAGCATTGAAAAATAATACAAATTTAACAATTGATTTAAGCAATAATGCAATTATAGATGCAACAGCATTATTAGAATTAAATTCAAACACTATAATATATTTAAATAACAATGTTAATCTTTCACAGGAGTCTAAAGATAAATTAAAAGCTAAATTTGGAAACAATGTAAAATTTTAGATTTATAAAATAAGAAAAAAGCAAAATAAGATAAGTGGAATAAAAAATAAAGTGTGTGGATATAATATCATGGAAAAGAAAAAATAATATGATATACTAATTCTAAATAAAACAACAAAAGAGGAGAAAAACTATGAAAAAAGTAATCGCTGAAAGCCTTGCGAGAGT
>CAUWGA010000049.1:0-2534 GCA_963558245.1 uncultured Clostridia bacterium | reverse complement strand
TAAATATGAAATATTTGACGACAAATTGTCCATGTGGAAGTGGAAAGAAGTATAAAAACTGCTGCGGGAAGAATACATAATATAAAAAATAATTTTAAGATTACACTAAGAGATTATTGTAAAAGTATTAAAACGGTACAACCCAAAAGATTGTACCGTTTTAAAGTTAGCTTTAAAAATTTTACAATTTTTCTAACAAAAGAGCTTTTTTATGTAAAAGTGATTTTATAAAGTTTCCTTTTAACTTAGGCTTATCTTCGTTAGGAAGCAGATCAATATCATCATCTACCATAAAAAAGTCAACTTCTCCATTATTCAACTGATTTGGAAGCTGAGTAACTCTGAAAACAGCAATTTTTCTGCCGAGGTCGTCTAATATGAAATGATATCCTTCATCATCAGTATAGTCAGAAACACTCCAATTATATGGAAGGACGACTTTTTGCCGTATAGGGCTAGTATTTATTTCTATTATGCACATACCTCTTTTTTCAGCCAATCTTAAAATGCGTTCTACAACTTCTTTACCACCCCAAAGCTTTCCTGGAAAAATAATTTCTAATCTACCATCTTCTCGATAATGAATACAAGAGTTAGCAACTTGATCAATATAATTTTTTTCTTTACTTTCTAAATCTCTTAGACAATTCATAATTATACCTGCCACAAGTCTAAATTCCTGTTCAGTAATTATAACTTCATAATCTACAAATTTTTCTAAAAGCATTGGCCACAATCCATTAGTATGTAACACAAAACAATATTGATTATACAATATCTGATGAGAAATTTGGTAATTAACAATAATTTGCTTCCATTCAATTTTAGCAAAAACTTTTTCTGCTAAAAGGTTTACATCATCTGTTATTAAGTACCGTTGTCTTTTAGCTGCATCGTTGGTATACCTTAAAACTTCGGTCATGAGTTTCATTCCTCCAAAATCTTTAACTGCATTGTAGTTTAATGGAGTATAGTAATTTCCAAAACAATCAGTAGTTATTTTAAATTCAGAATGATTGGTAGGTTTTGATGAATCTTGCTTAATTAATTGTAAAAATTTTTTCATAGTGTAATCCTCCTTAAATTATCTTGGAGGCTTGAAACCTCCAAGAATATATACTTTTTGGTTTCAAAAAACATTATATAGTCTATTATATCACAACTTTATGTAAAACACAAGAATATAAAAAGAAATCAGGGAAAAGCTATAGCTTTTCCCTTTATTCGTATTCTAATTAGATTTAATTGAAATACAATTTATGCACATCAATTAATGCATTTAACTGCTCATCAGTTACTAAATTCAATATAAATTCAATATGCTGAATCATATGAGGATTTAAACTAAATGTAGACTGCTTGTCATAATCTGATAAAGCAACGGCAATGACTAAACGAGATATATTAACATTATTTTTTACGGAAGATACATTATCTTTTATATATTTAATATTAAATATCTCTGAATAGTTGCTAATTTCTTCAAATGAAAGCTTTGTGTCTGGTCTTTGTAAATATTTTAAAATAGCTTCTCTTGTATCATCTATGAAAGAAATAAGTCTATACATACAAACTTTTTTAGCTCCTGTTTTTTTGGAACCTCGTGCTATCATATTATTTTGTAAAAATAACAAAAGACTTGGAAAAATATTGTGACTTTCTTCTATCGGCATAAGCTGAATTGAAGTTATTGTTTCTTGAGATAATTCTTTTTTTCCCATTTTTGCAATATCATACAAATAACAAGCTATTTCATTTACGAGTTCTGAATCCTCTGCTACTGCAGTTGCAAGCCTCCGAATATTGTTGATTTCTTCTGGTAATAAAATTGTTTCTTTTTTCATAATGTAAATCCCTTTCTATGCTTAATAAAACAATATAGTTACAATATTAATTATAGCATATTTTTGAAATTATGTAAAATGTATCTAAGAAATAAATTTTTAAAGTTTATATAAAAAAGTAAAATATAAAAGTCATTTATGATAAAATATTGAAAAACTTGAAACTTTTTAAAATTAGAAAAGACTATATAGTAAAAGGGGGAAATAAAATTGAGTGTAAAAATAACAAGAGAAAAATTCAAAGAAATATATCAAATAACATATAATAACACATTAAAATTCGTGATAGTAAGATGTAACAATATAGAAAGTGTTAATGATATTATTCAAGATACATATTTAGAACTTCTAAAAATTATCTTTTAGGAAGTGCTAATAACATAATAAAAAGAAGAAAAAAATTTCGACCCTGGATATACCATGGTAGAACTTGGAGATATAAACGGACAAAAAGAAATTATAAATGCTGAAGATTTTCAATTAAGTAAAGCAGAATGGAATTTTGAAATAGATGTACCAGATAAGTTTTATGAAAGACAAACTATAGAACTAAAACCTAAAAATGAAATACCAGGGATAGAAATAAGCAAAATAAGTCTTACAGAAGCAGGAATGAAATTGAGATTTACAAGTTTAAACAATTAATAATAAAATCAGCTTTAACAGCAATTTAAAAGTAAAATTATTTTG
>CAUWGA010000048.1:0-2918 GCA_963558245.1 uncultured Clostridia bacterium | reverse complement strand
CATTTATATCTTTTGTTGTTTCTCTGTGTTTTGCTGTTGATATAATTGCATTTTTTAAAGTAGATTTATCTATATTTTTATTTTGTGTATTTAATAACATATGAACATCGTAATAATCTCTTATTCTCGTCCCAAAAGTTCCTCTTTTTATAATAGATTCAAATTTCTCTGCAAGAATTGTTTCAACATTATATGACCACACTTGTATTTTTCTGTCTTCTAACATTAATCTAAAATCATATTTTATTTCTCTATATGTAATTTTATCTCCTGTTGTAACATCCATTTTCATTATAACAGGCATTTCATGGTTAAAATTGGCTTCAAAAGTCACTCTATAACCGCCATAGTCATCATCTTCTCTTATTAATTCTATTTTATTGATTTTAAATGTTACATTATCTTCTAAATCCATTTTACATATTTCATTAAAAATATTCTCAATATTTTCTTTGTTTAATGTAAATCCCTTAATAGTTGTATCCATATCCATTGTTGTTCTACTATCTATTCCTAGCATAGCAGATATTAGCATACCACCTTTTAAAATAAAATTATCCTTATACTTTGACATTGAAATTTTTTCTAATAATCTTTCTAACATATATGTTTGTAAAACTGCTTGTGCAGCTATTTTATTTTCTTTTGCAATATTTTTTATAATAGCTTTAAAACTCATTGTATTATTTTTCATTTAACCTAACACCTCCATATATTGCTGCAATTTATTTTCTATCTTAAATTCTTTCGAATATTTATATAAAAGGCGTAAATTCTTTTTTTTCTTTTTACCATATTCTTTCATTGCCATATTAAAAATTTGTGGATCTATCTTATTTTTATCTCTTATGATATCACAAATTGTTCTCTCTAAATCATAAACAGGAACTTCAATACCTTTTTCTAGTTCTATAGTTGTTACACCTAAATTTAAATTTTCATTTTTAATATAATGAATTTTTAAATAATCATTACTTACTCTCATACTACTTGGAAATGTTATATCTATTTTTAAAGGTGTTCTATCTGTTAATCCATAGAAATATAAAGCGGTATTATGTGAGAATATTCCTTTTTTATATTTTTGTGACATAAGCCAAAATTCATTAATACCTTTTTCTGGAAGTGCATATATACCATGAAGTATTCTTTTCAAATATCCTTGTTTCTCTAATTCTCTTATATAATATCTATTAATATTGTTCTTTTCAATATCTTTTGCGTATATAATTCCATTATTTTTTTCTACTATTTTTTTAATTTTATTATACTGGTTCATGGCATCGCCTCCTGACATTTCATATACATATTATACTTCAAATGTATATGAAATGTCAAATTTTCTTTATACTCTAAATATGACAGTAAATAAATTTCATAAGTTAATATAAACCTTGACTTTGTTAATATACTGCTACTACTAGATTTGTTAATTTATCTTTCATCTGCGGATTTATATCCTTTAATTCTATCTTTCAGGGCTTGTACCACTGTCCTATTTTGTTTTTCTTTCTTTTCTAATGAAGTAATTGGTTTTCCTCCCTATCTCATGGACAATGTATATCTTATTTCATTTATATCACAAAATAATTAAAAAGAATAGTATTTTACAACTATTCTTCAATTTTTACTTTAATTCAAATGGTTTGATACATTTCTCCAGATGACCAAGAATAATATTCATATTCTTCTTGACATTTTAAATTTGTTAACTTTCCAACAATATATGCTCCTCTATCAATGCAATTATAACCTTCTCCTATCTTTTTATACTTTTTACAAAAAAATCATCATCATCTGAAAAGTGCATTTTAATATCTAATTTATATATTTGATTAAATCCATTTTTTAAATAGAAATTATGGGCCATTTCTAACACCTTTCCACAAGCTAAATAAATTTTATTTATATTAGTCTTTTCTTTAGTATAAGTTTCTAATGTATCATACAACTTTTTTCCTATACCATTTTTTTGATAATCTTCTTTAACATAAAATCTTTTTAAAATTCCGTATTTTCCTCTATTTTCTAAGCCTATTGTTCCAATTATTTCTTTTAGTTTAATATCATATGCAATTAAAAATAATCCATTGTTTTTTATATAATATTCTTCTATATTCATAACATCTGGTCTGTTTTTATAATCTCTGCCAATAAAATTATGCATACAAACACTTATAAAATTATTTATATCAAAATTCATTTCACATTCATTAAATTTTACTATTTTATATATTTTTTCATTTGAAATAAAATCATAAATTTCTTTCCAATTTTTTAATGATATTATGCCATTATGTTTTTCATCATCTTTGGATATTCTAATGGTTTTTATTCCTTCTCTTTCTACATCAATGCAATTATTTAACTGGTCATCTATAAATAAATCTATATTTTCATTTTTACATCTGCTTCCCTTTTCTCTAGCATTTACTATTAATTTGTCGTATTCTATATTATTTTTATCTAACCAATTCTTACTTAAAAGATATGGATCATCATGAAATTCGCTATCTCTTGCTGTTATTATAAATATTTTATGACCTTCTTTTCTTAATTTATTAATTGTTTCTACAGCATTAATTCTAGGTTTTGCTTTATTTGTTATTTCTTCTTTAATATCCTTTAAAAAATATTTTAATTCTTCATAAGTAAATTCAAATTTCTTTTTATATAAATCGCCGTTGTTCTTTATATCTTCCAAAGCATTTTCTGCACTATTAATATTTTTCCCCAATTTTATTGCATATTCATATGCTGCATTATTTAATTCTTCTTGAACTTCTGTTATTGTATTATCTATATCTATTCCTATTTTCATTATTTTACCTTTTTTCCTTTTATTTTTCTTTATATTTCATTGTTTTTTGAATCATATGCTTTTGTTTTAACATATATAAATAAAATTAGATATGCAA
>CAUWGA010000047.1:0-2919 GCA_963558245.1 uncultured Clostridia bacterium | reverse complement strand
TTTATCTTTTCTCCTTTTTGATTTTTTTTACTTTTCATTTTTTATACATCTCCTTCTTTATTTTTTATTTAATTTTTTATTCTAAAACGCAAAAAAGACAGCAATAAAAACCTATTTCTAGGCTTTTACTACTATCTTTTTATATCTATATATTAGTTTATTTTCGTTTATTTCTTTATTTAGTAAACATAAGGTGTGTGTGTGTGTGTGTGTACTCCCACAAGGCTTTCAGCGATTACTTTTTCCATTGTTTTTCTCCTCTTTTGTTGTTTTATTTTAAATTAGTATATCAAATTATTTTTCTTTTTCCATGATATTATATCCACACACTTTATTTTTTATTCCGAGTTTTTTTATGTTTCTTTTTCTATTTTTACCTTGCTACATCTTCCTATTTAATTGACTTTACTGTATTTTCCTTGTATAATTATTTATATTTGTTTAGGAGATTTTTATGGATATTAATTTACAAAAATTAGAGTTTAATAAAATATTAGACATTTTAACTAAATATTGTGTAACTACTGCTGGCAAAAACTTAGCTAGTAGTCTATTACCTAGTAATAATAAAGACGAAGTTAAACATTCTTTAGCTGAAACAGAAGAAGCTGTTAATTTAAGTTTTAGGAATTCTTTTCCTAGTATTTATGATTTTGCTGATATCAATTTTTCTTTAAAATCATTAGAAAATGGTTCTACTTTATCTTGTCTATCTATTTTAAATTTAAATAACATTTTAAAAATGGCTTTTTCTTTGAAAGATTATTTTAATAAAGATTTTATTGAGACTGATGATTATCCTATTTTATCAGATTTATTTGATGGTTTATATTCTAATAAAAGTATCATTGAAACTGTTGATAAATCTATTTTAGACGAAAATACAATTTCTGATGATGCATCTATAGAATTAAAAGCAATTAGAAGAAAGCAAAAATCATTGGAACAAGATATTAGAAATAAACTAAATAGTATTATTCATTCTTCTTCTGCTAAATATTTGCAAGATAATATTATAACTATTAGAAATGATAGGTTTGTTATTCCTGTTAAAGAAGAATATCGTTCATCTATAAAAGGATTTGTGCATGATGTTTCTAACGCTGGTTCTACTTTATTTATAGAGCCTGTTTCTATTTTTGAAATGAATAATAAAATTAATGAATTAAAATCACAAGAAGAAATTGAAATTGAAAAAATTTTGCAAAAGCTTTCTTATCTTTTTGCACCTTATTGTGAGGAATTAAAACTTAATGCTCGTTTAATTAGTAGATTAGATTTTATTTTTGCTAAAGCAAAATATTCTAGAGATATAAATGGTATTACTCCTAAAATCAATGATGATAAAATTATTAATCTACTGTCTGCAAGGCATCCTTTGATAGATGCTTCTAATGTAGTTCCTATAACTGTAACTTTAGGTAATAAATTTGCTAATTTGCTTATTACGGGTCCAAATACTGGTGGAAAAACTGTTACTTTAAAGACTGTAGGATTACTTTGTCTTATGGCATGTAGTGGTTTAAATATTCCCGTACAAGAAAATTCTAGCATTTATGTTTTTGATAAAGTATTTGCTGATATTGGAGATGATCAAAGTATTCTAAGTTCACTTAGCACATTTTCTTCTCATATGCTAAATATCATATCTATTCTAGATAATGCAACTTCAAATTCTCTTGTATTGATAGATGAACTAGGTTCTGGTACAGACCCTATAGAAGGAGCAAATTTAGCTATTAGTATATTAGAACAATTACATTCTTCTAATATACTTACAATTGTAACCACTCATTATCCTGAGCTAAAAAATTATGCTCTTGTTACAGATGGATTTGAAAATGCTTCTGTTGAGTTTGACGTTGATAAATTAAAACCTACATACAAGTTATTAATTGGTATTCCTGGAAAAAGTAATGCTTTTGCAATTAGTAAAAATTTAGGACTTCCAAATTATATTATAGAACGTGCTAAATCTATGATGACTGATGAACAGATAAATATAGAAGAACTTTTAAAAAATATATATGATCAAAAAAGTATAATCGAACAAGAAAAAGCTGAAATTGATGTAAAATTAAAAAATATTTCAGATTTAGAAAGTTCTTTAAAACATGATAATGAAAGTTTAAAACTTCAAGAAGATACTATTATAAATAATGCAAAAATTAAGGCAAGAAATATTTTACTTGATGCTAAAGAAGAAGCTAATGAAATTATAAAAGAGTTAAATTCTGTTTCTTCTAATGTTAAAGATGCTAATTTGCTTAGAAATAAGTTGAATAAAAAGATTAGTGATATTAATGTTGTTCACAAGCAATCTGATAAACCTAAGATTTCTAATTCTAACAAATTAAGTTTAAATGAAGCTATTCCTAACACCGAAGTTTTTGTTAGAAGTTTTAATAAAAATGGAATTATATTATCTCATCCATCTAAGTCTAATGAAGTCCAAGTACAAATTGGAATGTTAAAAATGAATGTTTCTATTGAAGATTTAGAAAAAATTTCTAGCAATTCTTCTATTTCTAAAAATACTAATAAAACTACACACTTAAATTCTACATTTTCTAGTATTTCAAAAGCAAAGTCTGTTAGTACGGAAATTAATGTTATTGGATATACTGTTGAAGAAGCAAATTTTGTTGTTGACAAATTTTTAGATGATGCTAGTCTTTCTAAATTACAAACTGTTAGAATTGTTCATGGAAAAGGAACTGGAAAATTAAAAGATGGAATTCATAGATTTTTAAAAAGTCATCCTCATGTAAAGTCTTTTAGAATGGGGACTTATGGTGAAGGTGAAATGGGCGTTACTGTAGTTACTTTAAAATAAGAACAAATCGGAAAGCCATTAAATTAGTATATTTTTAATCTTTCTCTTAGGCTTTCCGTTAATTTGTTCGTGTGCCAATTTTA
>CAUWGA010000046.1:0-3572 GCA_963558245.1 uncultured Clostridia bacterium | reverse complement strand
AATAGCAAATAGTATTTATATCAATTATATGTAAACTTTTTTCTTGTTTGTTTTCACATTTTTACTATCTCTTATATATTCCTTTAAACTATTTATTGCCTAAGCATATAAGTTTAATTTTTTTATATTACTATTAAATTTTAGTTATTTTCTGATGTTGGATTTTAATTATAGATTTCAATAAAATATATATAATTATTTTTAGCATATAAATTTTATTTTATATATTATATTTTTTGTATATTTATATTTTAAAATTTTTTTATTTTAAAATTTCTTATTTATTAATTTATTGTTTTATATAAATATTTTTTAATAATATTTATATTTATTAAAATATTCTTACTTTTTTTCATTAATTATTATTAATTATTTTTTTATTATATTTATATTTATTTTATATTTAATTATAATTTCAAATTTTAAAAAAATAATTTATATTTCTATATTATTTATTATTATATTATTTAATTTATTTTATAATTATTTTTATTTAATTAAATAAATTTTAAATAATATTTAATTATTTATTTTTGTTTTTAATAAAATTATTTTTTATTATTATTTTTTATTTTTTTATTTTATATTATTTAAAATAAATTTATTTACTATTAAAATTTATAATTTATATACTTTTATATCTTTATTTTTTTTAATTTGCTGTCATATTTTTAATCTTATTTTTTAAAAATTAGTATTCATATTTTAGTATTTTTAATTATTAATTATTTTTTTTATAAAAAATTTTATTTATTGTCACTTATATGTAAACTCTTTTTTTACTGCTTTTTGCATTTTTATTCTTACTTTTTATTTCTTTAAAGTATTTAGTGCCTAAGCATATGAGTTTATTTTTTATATTATTAATCAATTTTAGTTCTTGTATTATGTTTGATTTTAGTTACATATTTTAATAAAATACATATAACTATTTTAGCATATAAATTTTATTTTACATTTTTTTGTATATTTTTGTGAAAAAATTTTTTATATTTTAAAGTTATTTATTTATTAATTTAATATTTTTTATAAATATATTTTGATATTGTTTTTTTATTTATATTTATTAAATATTATTTTTCTTTTATATTTTATTAATTATTATTTTATATTTAATTAATATGTTATTTAATTTTTTATTTTATATTTAAAATTATTTTAATATTATTTTAATATTATTTAATAAATATATTTTAATATTTATTTTTTATTTGAATTATTTTTATATTTAATTATATATTATTTAAAATTTATTTTATTTATAATTTTTATTTATTTATAATTTATTTTAAATATTATATTCAATTTTTTATTTTAATTTCTTTTATCTTAATTTAATAAAAAATTATT
This sequence comes from uncultured Clostridia bacterium, assembly GCA_963558245.1. Taxonomy (GTDB): domain Bacteria; phylum Bacillota; class Clostridia; order TANB77; family CAG-508; genus CAG-269. The sequence continues at coordinate 2,222 of CAUWGA010000046.1, read as the reverse complement.
ATAAGTATTTCGATGTTTTATTATTTTTTCTAATAAATAATAATATTAATTATCAATTATATGTAAACTTTTTCCTTGTAGCTTTTCACGTTTTTATTCACTCTTATATATTCCTTTAAACTGTTTACTGCCTAAGCATATGAGTTTAATTTTTTTATATTATTAATCAATTTTAGTTGTTATTTATGTTATATTTTAGATATAAATTTTATTAAACTCTATATTATTTTTTAGCGTATAAATTTCATTTTATATTTTTGCTTTTATATTTCTTGTATATTTGTTTTGAAAAAATTTTATATTTTTAAAATTTATATTTATTAAAATATTTTTACTTTTATTTTTCATTAATTATTTTTTATTATATTTATTATTATATTTATTTTTATATTTATTTTTATATTTATTTTTATATTTATTTTTATATTTAATTGTAATTTTAAATTTTAAAAGAATATTTTATACTTCTTATATTATTTAATTTATTTTTTATTTAATTAAATAATTATAAAATAATATTTAATTATTTATTTTTTGTTTTTAATAGAATTATTTTTTATTTCAATTTTATATTATTTAAAATAATTTTTTTAATTACTTATTTTTATTATTTTTTTATTTTATTTTTATAATTTTTATTAGCTTTATATTTTATTTAATATTTTTTCTATTTTCATTTTTAAGTTGTTATTTAATTTTATATTTATATTTTTAGAAATTTGTTTTGCCAAATTTTCCAACTTTGTTTTATAAAAAATTGTTGTAATTTTTTTAGTTTTGTCTAAAACATTTTTTAATATTAAAGGACTTATAAAATTAAAATAATATTTATTATAAATAATATGTAAACTATTATTGTTATATCTTTTGATATTTTGTTCTTTTATTGCTATTTCTTTTAATTCTTTAATGCCTAATGCTGAGGCATCTAATACGTTTATCATTTTATATAATATTCTTACATTTTTTAATATATTTTGTATGTCGACATTGTTTCCTACGTCAACTATGATATAATCATACTTTTTTAACTGGTAATTTATTTCTTCAAAATTAAATTGTCTTTCGTTTGGGATAAAATTAAAAATTATATTTTTATTAATAAATACTTTAAATATTTTATATTTATTGTTTTCACTTTTATAAAATTTATTTATTTTGTATTTTATATTATTTTTATTAAACATTATTAAATAGTTATTTTCTATTTTTTTATTAATATTAATTATTAATATTTTTTTATTTTTTTCTAAAAAATAAATTATTAATAAATTTATTATTGTACTTTTTCCTGCTTTTTTATTTCCTGTTATTATTAAAATATTATTATTTATTTTATTATTTTTTATAATATTATTATTTAATTTTATAGTATTATTTTTATTTATTTTATTTTTTATATAAATATTTTTTATTCCTAATTTTTTTAATTTATTTATTTTATTAATATTTTCTTTTTCTAAAAAAATATTTAATTTAATTTTTTTATTTCTAACATTTATTTTTTCTATTAATTTTTCTATACTAATTGTTCCTGGTAAATTTTCTTCTATATATATTTCATCTATATTTTTATTTTTTTCCATTATTTCTAAAATAGCTTCTCTATATTGTACATTATTTATTATTTCATTTTTATTATCATTTTTTATTTTACTTATTATTTTTTTATTATTTACTGCTAAAATTATTTTTTTCATTATTATTTCCTTCCAATATTTCTTTTTCTAAATCAGAACATTCTATTTTTGTTAAAATATGGTTCTCTCCTATAAACATTAAACATTCTCCTCTTTTTAAAGATTTAATTTCCACTTTTTCTTTTTCTGATAAATTTGAATATTCAGATAATATTTTTATATTTTCTTCTTCTAATGCAAAAAATGTTTTTATACTTGAATTATTTAAAATACTCTTTCCATATGTTCCATTATCTAAGCTAAATATATCAGAAATATCTTGTGTTATAGCTACACCACTTCCACCATATTTTCTTATAGTTTTAAAAATCTTATAAATAAAACTTGCTACTTCTTTATTAGAAGTAACTCCAATTAGTCTCCATATTTCATCTAAATATATTGCTTTTTTTTCATTTCTATTTTCTTTTATTTTGTCCCAAAAAATATCTGTAATTTTACTAATTTTGAAACCGAAATCCAAAAACAAAGAGTGGTAAATATCCACTCTTTAATTTTTACTTATTTAAAATATCTTGTTTT
>CAUWGA010000045.1:0-4598 GCA_963558245.1 uncultured Clostridia bacterium | reverse complement strand
TGATAAAATACTTATGTCAACTTTATAAACATATATTTTAATTAAAATTTATGGAGGTATTGATATGTTTATTGTTATAACAGGCCTTGATGGTTCAGGGACAACTACAGTTGCTGAGTTATTGCACAGAATGGATAAAAATTCCATTATAACTCGGACACCAAGTTTAGAATACTCTAATAGAGAGGATATTGATAATTCAGTAAGAGAAGTATCACAGATGGCACATTACTTATACTATTTATCTTCTGTTGTTTGCGAATCAGATAAAATAAAGAAAGAAGGTAAGTATAAGGAAAACAATGTTTACTGTGTTAGATATCTTATTGATACAGTTGTATCTCATAGTGTTGCAGGACTTGATGTTAAACTTGATTATGAAACCTATGACATTTTGGAACCTGACTTGACAATCTTTGTTAAGTTAAATGAAGAAATTAGGCAAAAGCGTATCACAGAAAGGGGGAAATCAATTCTAGATAAAGTATTAGATGATAGTAAAAAAAGAGAACAATTTAATAAGAAATTTGATTATTTTCTTGGTTTAGAAAATGGTCCAACTATTGTTTTTAATAATGATAGTGCAGATGTTCAGAAAAGTGTTAAAGAATTATTTAAAGTAATCAAAGAAAGAGGTAGACATTATGAATAAGAACAAGTATCTTTTAACAGATGAAGTGGAACTTTGTGAACAGGATTATGATGAAAGAGAAAAGTTAATAAAAGAATTTAGAGAAATGCCTGAAGAGTTTTTCTCAAAGATGAGACATTTTCAGCCACAAATTGGGTGTTTGAATGTATGTGAAATTTGTAGTAAAACTGCAAATGCAAGAGTTGAATTTTGGGAAGAACGGAGAATAAGAAATATTATTGCAGCTTTAAAGTATGCATCTCCACAAATTAAAGAGGATTATTCCTTGATAACATATGATAGATATGAACATAGAAATGGAGTGATTTTTCCATATCTTGATAATGATATTGGAAATTATCCATATTTAGATTTGTTTATCAGATTAGCATTCAAAGAATTAGGTGTAACGACCAGAATTTCAACTGTTAGTTATAGTAGATATAATGAAGAATTAAATGATATGCATAAGAGAATTAATCTTCTTCACGAAGATGGTCTTGGAGGAGTAAGACTTTCTTTTACACCTTATGAATTAGGTTGGTGTAGTAATAATGCTGCATATAGTCAGTTCGATTATACACTTGATATGGCTAATTTATTAGAAATTTATAAGCCATATTATGAGTTGTGTGGTGCAGGAAGTAGAAAGATGTGTGTGGAGCTTAGATATAAGCCTTTAGTTGAAATTGAAAAAGTATTTGAAACAGAAGTTTTAAATCACAAGATTATCTGTGTAGGAAATTACTTATTTATTTCTAAGCAGTGTAATGTTGAAATGAATGAAGCTTATATTAAAGATCCATTTAATCATCAGATTGTTTTAACTGAGAAGGCAACAGAGTTTTATAGTATTGAAACATATGAAGCATTTGAAACAGTTGAACAGCTTAAAAGAACATGTCATAAGTTCATTGTTGGAAGTTTGCAGGATTATAAAGTTGCAGAAATTTATCTTATGAGAAATTATGATGGTAAATATTATGCAATTAATCCTAGTATAACTGAAAATGGTAATTATGGTATGTGCATTTATCCAAAAACAGAAATAAGAGAAACTTCTGGATATGTTGTTTTAGAAAGATTTTTGGTAAATAGTATTATCAAATATAAAAAAACTAAGGGATTGAGAAGCCTTGATAAATTTGAAGATGCTACTTGGAAGGATGTATATAGTGTACTCAATATTTGCAGAAATACTGCAAATGAGTACAAGGCAAATGGACATCAGAATAAATATGATTATGTAACGGAAGAAGTTTTTCCTATGGTAAATGCATATATTTCTGCACTTCAGATTGCAGGGTATCCAGCAAAGAATTTTTTTGATGCTGAATTTACTATTGATACAGGAATTATTTGCAATCTTGGGAGAGCAATTCATGAATTTAAAGGATTGACAAATAAAGAAAATGAGCCATTGACTCCAATTCATGAAAGAAATTATGGTATGCATAATAGCAAAATGAAGGAAGAAGGAGTTTCTTGGAGACTTAGCTGTAACTACGAAAATAGCATTGTTATTGAAAAACTTAATATGTATGATACTGCAAGTGTTAGAGGTCAAGTAGCTGAAAGAAAAATTATTCAGTTAAATGACTTAGATGAAATTTATACATCAAGTGATTTAAAAGCAATGTATCTTGTACCAGGAGAAAGATTAAAATGAAAACAATAAGATTCTACAAGGAATTTGGTGAATATGGTTATTTAGCAACATATTCTAATCACGGCTTTTTAAAAGATGGTATCTTTTGGAAAACATCTGAACATTACTATCAGGCTCAAAAATTTTCTGAGCCTGAGGTAAAATTGAAAATTGCCAATGCTGAAACTCCCAAAATTGCTTCTTCAATAGGGCGAGATAGAAATCTTAATTTAAGAAGTGATTGGGAAGAAATAAAACAAAATGTAATGTATGATGCGGTATATTTTAAGTTTAAGCAAAACAAAGATATTTTGAAGAAACTTTTAGATACTGGTAATGCAGAAATTGTAGAAGCAACGGTGAAAGAAAATTATTGGGGGTGTGGACCAAATAATGATGGTCAAAACAACTATGGAAAAATTCTTATTAAAGTGAGAAAACAGCTTAGAGATGAACAACATGAGGAGGAATAATATATGGAATTGATTTCTAAAAAAGGATATGAAAAACTTTGTGAAGAATATCAATTAATGAATCAAAAGATTATTGATACACAAAGAAAGATGGGAGAAAGTGCAAAAAGAGACAATGATTTAAGAGAAAATCCTGAATTTATGGAATTGCGTGTAAAAGCTATGTATACTTTGCCTGCCCAAAAGGAAGAACTTTATAGAAGAATGCATGATTGCATGATAATTGAAGAATGTGAATTTTTTAAATTATTTGATGGCTCAAAAGTTATTCCAGGCTCAAAGGTTGTATACGATATTGATGGAAAAACTGAAACATTAACTATTTTAGGAGATAATGAATCGGATTTAGATAATAATATAATATCATCAGCTACACCAATGGCAAAGGCACTCATAAATAAGCATATTAATGAGTTAATTGATTTTAATGGTATGAAAATTATTATTAAATCAATAGAAAAAATTTAAAACTTAATAGGTTTGAGATGGAAAAGGAGAATTTTACTTTTAAAATTCTCCTTTTTGTTATATAATCATTTTGATAGGAGTGGTTGAATTATGAAACAAATTGAAATAACAGTAAGATTAAATGAAAATATGCAAAGTGCTATAAGAAAATTGGAAATGCAAGGATTCAAAAAAATTAGAGAAAGTGAAATAGATGATGTATATATGACATCAAAATTGAGTGAGTTAAATAGGGATAATATTCAGAAGATTTTAAAGAAATCAGTATTATTAAGAAAATTAAAATTAGAAAATAAAGAAATAAAAAAAATTACATATAAAGATAAAGAAATAGATGAAAAGGGAGATGTTATATCAGAACAAAAAATAAATTTGGATTGTAGTGACTTAGAAAAAGCTAAGGATTTATTTGAACATTTAGAATTTGAAGAACTTATAAGAGTGAGATATAAAGTATTAGTGTATAGCAAAGATAAAGTAGAATATGCTTTTCAAGAAGTAGAAAATTTAGGAACATTAATTGAATATGAAAATACAGAAAATTTTGAAGGCAAAACACTAGAAGACATTAATAAGACAAAAGAAATAATGTATAATGAAATAAAAAGTACAGGTATTTGTTTAACAAATGAGAAGGATGTAAAAAAAGCTTTTGAATTGATATTAAATAAATATTTTAAAAAATTTGATAAATGAATATATGTATAATATTAAAAGAAAAGGATATAAAATTATTGAAATTTTATATCCTTTTTGATTATTACAGTTCTATTATAAGGAAAAAATAATAGAGAAAAAATAGTTTATTTAATGAGGGATTTTGAATAATTTAGAAGTTATTGAAATTTTGATAAAATGTCAAAATGAAAAATTGTATTTTTTAAGTACTAGGGGAGAAAATTATAAAGTAAACCACTGTATATATAATAGGAAACTTTATAGATTTACCATTTAGAATTTATGATGGAGGTATTGTCATGATTTAAAATCATTAAATTAAAAATAAGAATATAGTGTTTATCCTTCAAAATATAACCCTTCACATCAATAATTTATATGAGAATAATAAATTTTTTTAAAACATATAAATTAAATAAACAAATTAAATGGAGCAGGAGGCAACTATGTGTGAATCATTTAAAGTAAATGTATATTTTGATGAAAAGGGTGAAGAATTAGAAAGCTTAATAGAACGTGTACTAATCGATATATTAGAGAAAAAATAACAAAGAAATTTTTATTATTTGAACATAGGAAATTTCTAAAAAATCAGTTATAATTTAAGCTGAATTCAAATTGTTTTTTATCAAGCATAGGAAGGAGGAGCAATGCTTGAACAAATAGAAAAAACAATATACAAGGTAGCAATTTATATAAG
>CAUWGA010000044.1:0-4612 GCA_963558245.1 uncultured Clostridia bacterium | reverse complement strand
AGCTTAAAAGATGTATTTTTAATAGATGATAATTTAAATGTAAAATATATATCAACTAATGGAAAAGAATATGGAGACAATCTAAATAATAAAGTATTAGAAGATGAAACAGAAATAAGATTTTCAAGTAAAGCATTTAGTGAATATGTATCAAAAATATCAGGTGTAACAGAAGATGAAATGAAATTTAAGTGGATGAAAAATCAAACAAAATTAGAGATAGCAGATACATCTGTAGATAGCTTACAAGATTTAGTGTTTTTTCCAAATTTAACTAGCTTGACTTTGGGAGAATATGGTACAAATATTCCTCCAATAACATCAATGGATGGAATAGAAAACTGTACTAAATTAGAAAAATTATCGATACTTTTTGGAGAAGTTAAAGATTATAAGTCGATTTCAAAGTTAAACAATTTAACAAGCTTTTATAGATATGCTGGTACAGACTATAAAGAAATAATGGATGTACTAAAAGATTGTTCTAATATACAAGATGTTTCAATTATTAATCAAAAAATATCAGATATGAGTGAGGTTTCTAAATTACATAATTTAAAAAGTTTAGATTTAAATTATAATAATATAAATAAGATTACTGGTCTAGAAAATTTATATAACCTTGAAACTTTAAAATTAGAAAATAATTTAATTACCCAGGTTACAGGATTAGAAAATCTTATTAATCTGAAAAAACTAATCTTAACTAATAATAAGATAACGGATATAACACCTTTAAGTGCAAATACTTCATTAACACTATTAGAACTAAAAGGAAATTCAGGTATTGACGGAAATAGAGCAAACTATACAAGTGAAAAATTAAAAGAATTAAATAAGATAGGAGAAATATTAGATAGAGGTGGAATAATAAATGTAGATGTAGACAAATTAGCATTGTTTACAAATTACCGAAGTTTAGATTTGACAAGTCAAGAATTAAGTACATTAGAAATGCTAAAAGGAATAACAGACCTAAAATATTTGAATTTATCGGATAATAAACTTACTCTTGAAGATATAAAATCTCAAGAAATATTAAAAAATATGACTAATTTGAACGAATTAAATTTAAATGCAAATTATATAACAAATATAACAGCAATAAATAATTTGAAAAATTTGAAAAAATTATCTATTTTAGGAAGTAATAATGCTATTAATTTAGCGGAAATAGAAGACATTATTTCTAATTTAAGTATTTTTAGGGTTTCTGGGGAAGATTTAAAAACTATTAAAAACTGTAACATAGAAAAAATAACATGTCTTAATTTAGATACATCTGGTTTAAAAGAAATTCCAGATTTGTCTATGTTTACTAAATTAAAAAGACTTAATTTAGCTTACAATTCTAATGTATCAAATTTTGACGAAATATCAAAAATTCCTAGTATACAAGTACTAAATCTAGGAAGTAATAAATTGCATAATAGAATGATAGACTTTTCACAACTAACAAATCTAACAAATCTTATTTTAAGTAGCAATACTTTATGGAGTGAAGATTTAGAAAGTCTGAAATCATTAAAAAATAATATAAATTTAACAATTGATTTGAGTGATAACTCAATAATAGATGCATCAGCATTATTAGAATTAAATTCAAATACAAAAATAAACTTAAGAAATAATGTAAATTTATCTCAAGATTCTAAAGATAAGTTAAAAGAAAAATTTGGAAATAATGTTCAATTTTAATTAATAAAACACATTAAATAAAAACTTTATATTAGAACGATATAAGCCATTTAGATTATATCGTTTTTTATGTATAAAAATAAAAAATAGTACTAAAACAAAGACAAGCCACATAATATTTAATAAAGACACAACTAAGGAGGAAAATTATGTGGGAAACTTTTAGAAAAGAAGAAGTCTTAAAAAAACTAAAAACAGATGCTAAAAATGGGCTAACATTAGAAGAAGTAAATTTTAGAAAACAGAAATATGGAAAAAACAAATTAGAAGAAAAGAAAAAAGAAACTTTAATTATAAAATTTATCAAGCAATTTAATGATTTTATGATAATAATTTTAATTATAGCATCTGCCTTATCAGCAGGAATATCGTATTTACAAGGAGAAAATGACTATGTTGATTCAATCATAATAATTGCAATAGTAGTATTTAATGCACTTATGGGTGTAATACAAGAAGCAAAAGCGGAAAAATCTATAGAAGCACTAAAAGAAATGACACCACCAAGAGCCAAAGTTATAAGAAATGGAAACATACAAGAAATAAATGCAGAAGAATTAGTTCCAGGAGATATAATTGAACTAGAAGCAGGAATATATGTACCAGCAGACTGTAGATTAATAGAAAGCCATAATTTAAAAATTGAAGAATCAAGTTTAACAGGAGAAACAGAACCGGTATTAAAAAATGCTGAAATAATAGCAAAAAGAGACATTGCCCTAGGAGATATGCTAAATATGGCATTTATGGCCAGCATAGTTGTAAATGGGCATGGAAAAGCAATAGTAACAGAAACTGGTATGAATACAAAAGTAGGAAAAATTGCAAATATGATTATGGAAAATAAAACTCCAGAAACACCAATACAAAAGAAATTAGCACAAGTTGGGAAAATTCTAGGAATAGTATGTTTAATAATATGTGTATTAATTTTTGTAATAGGAATGATAAAAAATATAAATCCAATAGAAATGTTTATGACATCAGTAGGACTAGCAGTAGCTGCAATACCAGAAGGATTACCAGCAATAGTTACGATAATGCTATCAATAGGAGTAAGCAAGATGGCTAAAAATAATAGCATTATTAGAAAATTACCAGCAGTCGAAACTTTAGGAAGTAGTAATGTGATTTGTTCTGATAAAACAGGAACTTTAACACAAAATAAAATGAAAGTGGTAGAAATTAGAGCAAAAGACAAAATGTTAGCAACTAAATTATCTACCATGTGTACAGATAGCAATATTATATATCAAAATGGTAAAACTGAAATAAAAGGAGAACCTACTGAAATAGCATTAGTTCAAAATGGAATAGAAAACAATTATAATAAAAATGAATTATATAGAGAGATGCCAAGAGTGGCAGAAATTCCATTTGATTCAAACAGAAAAATGATGACAACAATACATAAAACAAAAAATAAATATATTGTAATAACTAAAGGAGCACCAGATATATTAATAAGTAAGTGTAATATAACAGTTGGAGAAAAAAGAAAAATAGAATTAGACAATGAGCAAATGGCAAACAAGGCACTAAGAGTAATAGCTGTAGCATATAAAGAAATTAATAATATACCAAAAGAAAGTGAATTAAAATATATAGAAGAAGGACTTAATTTCATACGGATTAATAGGAATGATAGACCCTCCAAGAGAAGGAGTAAAAGAAGCTGTAAAAACATGCAAAAGAGCAGGAATAAAAACTGTAATGATTACAGGTGACCATATTGCAACGGCAAAGGCAATAGCAAAAGAATTAAACATTTTACAACCACAGGATAAAGCAATAACAGGAAAAGAACTTGATAAAATTCCACAAGATAAACTTATAAAAGATATAAAAAACTATTCTGTATTTGCAAGAGTAACACCAGAACATAAAGTAAGAATAGTAAAAGCATGGCAAGCTACAGGTAGTGTAGTAGCAATGACAGGTGATGGCGTAAATGATAGTCCAGCATTAAAAAATGCTGATATAGGTATAGCTATGGGAAAAAGCGGAACAGATGTAGCTAAAAATGCATCAGATATGATTTTAACCGATGATAATTTTGTAACTATAGTAAAAGCAGTAAAACAAGGAAGAAATATATATGATAATATTAAAAAAGCTATACATTTTTTAATTGCAACAAATATAGGAGAAATAGTAACCATATTTATGGGATTAATATTAGGACTAAAATCACCATTATTAGCAATACAATTATTATGGATAAACTTAGTAACAGATTCATTACCAGCTATAGCAATAGGTCTTGAAGCACCTGAAAAAGATATAATGAAAAGACATCCTATAGATAGTAGAAAAGGAATTTTTTCAGATGGATTATGGAATAAAATAATTGTAGAAGGAATAATGCTTGGAATGCTTACATTAGTAACATTTAGTGTAGGAAATAAATATTTTGGTTTAGAAGTAGGTAGAACCATGGCGTTTATAGCGCTAGGAATGCTAGAACTTGTCCACAGTTTTAATATAAAAAGTGAAGAATCAATATTTAAAATAGGAATATTAGAAAATAAATATTTAATAGGAAGTTTTATAGTAGGAACAATAATACAAACAATAGTAGTTATACTCCCAACATTAGCTAACATATTTAAACTAGTACCATTAACTAATATTCAATGGATAATAACAATCGTAATATCATTACTTCCAATACCAATAATGGAAATACAAAAAAGAGTAAATAAAATGAATTTAGGAAAAATAATATATGTAGAAAAGCAAGAAGGTGAAACATAAGATAACAATAAAGTGTAATAAAAGAATGATAAAAACAGCAAGAAGGTGGATATAATATCATGGAAAAGAAAAAATAATTTGATATACTAATTAAAACTAAATCAACAAAAGAGGAGAAAAATAATGAAAAAAGTAATCGCTGAAAGCCTTGATACTG
>CAUWGA010000043.1:0-4618 GCA_963558245.1 uncultured Clostridia bacterium | reverse complement strand
GTAATAACAATTATTGTATTATTAATACTTGCAAGTGTAAGTATAGCAATGCTAACAGGAGATAATGGAATATTAACAAGAGCAAGTGATGCAAAAATAGAAACAGCAGTAGGAGCAGTAAAAGAACAAATAGGATTGTATCAAATAGAAAAGAAAATGGATAATAAAGAAGTAACACCAGAAAATTTACTAGTAGAAGGAAAAGTATCAAGAACAGTACAAGCAGGAGAAGCAGATAAATATTATATGTATTATGCATTAAAAGAAAATTCATTTGAAGGAATGCAAGGACTAGGAAAAGGAAATATAGCAAGCTTAAAAGATGTATTTTTAATAGATGATAATTTAAATGTAAAATATATATCAACTAATGGAAAAGAATATGGAGATAATTTAAACAATAAAGTATTAGATGATGAAACCCAAATAAGATTTTCAAGCAAAGCATTCAGTGAATATGTATCAAAAATATCAGGTGTAACAGAAGATGAAATGAAATTTAAATGGATGAAAAATCAAACTAGTTTAACTATAGCAGATTCAAATGTTGATAGTTTGCAGGATTTAGCATTTTTTCCAAATTTAACATATCTATGTCTAGATAAGTTGATTTTAGATAATTTAAATGGAATAGAAAATTGTAATAAGTTAAATAATTTTATATCTTATAGTAAAATAAAAGATTTTGATAAACTATCTAAAAATGAAAATTTAGAACATTTTCAACAAAAAGGGAATTGTGATTTTGATAATGTTATCGATAGTTTAAAAAAATTAGAAAAACTAAAAAGTGTTACTATTAATAATTCAAGTATAACAAATATGAAGAGGATAGAAGAATTAACTAGCAATATATACACTTTATCTTTGGGTGAAAATCAAATAACTAAAATAGAAGGATTAGAAAATAAAACTAATTTAACAACATTAGTTTTAAATCAAAATAAAATTACTAGTATGAAAGGATTAGAAAACTGTATCAATTTAAAAAGCTTAAACCTAGATAATAATAATATTAATAAAATAGAAAGTATTAGTAAATTAACTAAACTCAGTGATTTAAATTTAGGAGCTAATCATATAGGAGAAATATTACCATTAAGTGAAAATGAAAATTTAATGAGTATAAATTTATTATACAATAAAGAACTAAATTCAGATAGAGGGAAATATACAAATGAAGAAATAGTTAAATTAAATAAGATAGAAAACATTATGGACAAAGGTGGAACAATATATTTGGATACAGACAAACTAAAATTGTTTACAAAATATAAAAAACTATCTTTAGCAGATCAAAATTTAACTACATTAGAACCATTAGAAGGCTTAACGGAATTAACATATTTAATGTTAAGGAGAAATAATATTACATTGGAAGACGAAAAAAGCCAAGACATATTATCAAAAATGGGAGAATTAAAATATTTATGTTTAAACTATAATAATTTAAGTAATATAACAGCCATAAATAAACTAACAAAACTGGAAAATTTAGAGCTAGCATATACTAATGCAAATTTAGCGCAAATAGAAGATATAATATCTAATTTAATAAATTTACGTGTTTCTAATAATGAATTAGAAAGTATTATAAATTGCGATATAAATAAAATTAAAAACTTAAATTTACAATATAGTTCATTAAGTAAAATACCAAATTTATCGAAATTTACTAGCTTAAGAAATTTAAACTTAAGTTATATTCCTAATATATCAAATCTCGAAAATATATCAGAGATTTCAAGTTTACAAATACTAAATCTAGAAAATGATAATCTACATGGAAAAATGATAGATTTTTCAAAATTAAAAAATTTAACGAATTTAAATTTGTCTAACAATTACTTATGGACGGAAGATTTAGAAAATTTAAAAGCTTTAAAAAATAATACAAATTTAACAATTAACTTAAGTAAGAATTCTATTATTGATGCTACACCATTACTAGAATTAAATTCAAATACAAAAATAGACTTAAGAAATAATGTAAATTTAGCACAAGATTCAAAAGATAAATTAAAAGCAAAATTTGGAAGTAATGTGAGATTTTAAATATATAAGATTGTAATATTTTATATTCTAGTGAGTAAATATGATCAACTATTGAATTCGTTAACAAATTATGTTAAAATGAAGAAGTCACTTGTAAATATAGATTTTAGCTCAATTGAGCAGAAAGGCGAAAAAATGAAGAACGCAATGCAACGGTTAAACGAAATCGTAAAAGAAAGGGGACCATTATTAGCGGGACTAGATCCAAATTTCGATAAAATTATTGATATGTGGAAAGTATCTAATGATGGAATAATCAATCCAAAAGATACAGAGACTATTGAAGACAAAGAATTTAGTATCATGATAGATTTTTGTCTCGATTATATTAGATCTCTGAAAAAAGAAGTTGGTGCAATAAAAATTAATAGTGCTTTTTTTGAAGCAAAAGGCATGGAAGATGTATATTGGGTTATAGCAGAGTATGCTAGACAACAAGGCTTATTTGTTATTGGAGACTTAAAAAGAGCTGATATAGGTAATACATCTAGAGAATATGCAGAAGCATATTTAAATGTTACATCTCCATTTGATGCAATTACAATAAACCCATATTTCGGAACAGACGGAGTTAAACCATTTTTAGACTTAGCTAAAGAAAGTGGAAAAGGAGTTTTCGTTTTAGTAAAAACTTCAAATCCGTCATCTTGTGAAATTCAAGACTTAGATTTGTTAGATGGAAGAAAAGTTTATGAAGCAGTGGCGGATATGGTGAAAAAATGGGGAGAGTATACAAAACAAAATGATGAAGAAGATTACAATTTAGTAGGAGCAGTTGTAGGAGCAACTCATCCGAAACAGGCAGAAGAACTACGAAAGCGTATGCCAAATACATTTTTTTTAGTACCGGGATATGGGGCTCAAGGAGCTACAGCAAAAGATGTGTCAGTAAATTTTGATAATACTGAAGGCGGTGCAATTGTAAATTCTTCCAGAGGAATTATGATGGCTTATCAAAATGATAGATGGAAAGATAAGTATAATTCCAAAACATGGAAAGAAGCAGCAATAGCAGAAGCAAGAAGAGCACAACAGGAGCTGAAAGAAGCATTAAAAGCAAAGCGTCAAGATTTTGAAAAATCTAATTAGAGGTAATAGACTAGCAGATTGCTAGTCTATTATTTATATAAATATTAAAATAATTATAAAAAATCAACTAAAAAACGGATAAAAATCAAGTTTTATTCAGATAAAAAAACAAATTACTTGCCAAAATATTAAAATTATGGTAAAATAACAATGTTTTGAAAATTGCATAATTATTTTTGATAAAAATAAAATGAAATTTTCAATCTCTACTTACAGAAAATGTAGGTTAAAAATCCAAAGGGAGGTGAAAATAATGAATAAATACGAAAGTATAATCATTGTTAGACCTAATGTAGATGAAGAAGGATTAAAAGCTTTAGAAGAAAAATTTACAGGTCTAATTAACAATGCTGGTAAAGTAGAATCAGTTGAAAATATGGGTAAAAAGAAATTAGCATACCCAATTAAAAAATATGCAGAAGCAACATATTTATTATTCAACTTTGAAGCAGAGCCAGAATCAATAAAAGAACTTGAAAGAGTTTACAGAATTACAGACGAAATATTAAAACACATCGTTGTAAGAAAAGAAGACTAATTAAAATTAGTAGTAAAATAAATTAGGGGCCTATTAAAGTAGGAAAAGGTGATTGAAATGAACAAAGTAATATTAATGGGAAGATTAACAAGAGACCCAGAAGTAAGATATACACAAACAAACAATACACTAGTTGCATCATTTAGCTTAGCAGTAAATAGAAGATTTGTGAGACAAGGTGAAGAAAGACAAGCAGATTTTGTAAATATTGTAGCATGGAGCAAACTAGGAGAATTTTGTAGTAAATACTTTAAAAAAGGTCAACAAGTAGCAGTTATCGGAAGACTACAAACAAGAACTTGGGATGATGACCAAGGAGTAAAACATTATGTAACAGAAGTAGTAGCTGAAGAAGCATATTTCGCAGAAGGTAGAAGAGATGCTGAAACAGCAGGTTCTAGTTTTGAAAATACATTTGGTAGTGCACAACCAGGAAGTATGGGTGCAGATTTTGAAATGTCTTCAAACGATGACTTACCATTCTAAAAGTTAGGGGGGAAAAGTAAAATGGCAGATAAAAAACAAAATAGAAGAAATAATAAAAATTATGATGATGATTACAATCCAAGATTCAGAAAACAAAGAAAAAAAGTATGTCTATTATGTAGCGATAAAAACTTCGAATTAGATTATAAAAATCCTGAACAATTAAAGAAATTTATTAATGACAAAGGAAAAATCTTACCAAGAAGAACAACAGGAGCTTGCAGTAAACATCAAAGAGATATAACAAAAGCAATAAAAAGAGCAAGACATATCGCAATATTACCATATACACAAAACTAATAAATGATATATTTGTAGCTGTAACCTTTATATATAAAAGGAGACAGCTATTTTTATTATTATAAAAGAAGTAGGTATAAATGAAATTTAATATGAATATAGGTTTACAATAGATATGTCACACTAAGATATAAAAAAATAAATAGGAAG
>CAUWGA010000042.1:0-4781 GCA_963558245.1 uncultured Clostridia bacterium | reverse complement strand
TTCTGTAAAAATAGTATTAAAAAATTTACACACTGATCTTGACAAGATCCTAATATTTTATTTAATAATATTGCATCTTTACCTATTGCTATATAAAAATTACCATTTCTACATAATACTATTTGATCTTTATGCCTTTTTTGTAATATTTCCATCATTTCACTATATCCCATATAAATCCCTACCTTTCTTGGCGTTTTTATTTTAAAGACCACAAAAAAACGCCACGTTAGTGGAATTTTCCTTGAACCTACCAAGAAAGTTTACACTTTCTTGAAGGTTCTTAGAAAATTCCTGCTTAACGCTTAAAATCGTTAAGTCTCTTATTTAATTTCGTACTTATAAAATTACCTTATTTGTATGTTTTAGACACGGCTTTAGCATTCAGTTCTACAAATATAAAAGTGGTCTAAAAGCAATGTCGTCGTAGCTGTTGCTCGTGTTGCTGTTATTGCGAAAACATGTGTAATAGTTGCTGTTGTAGTAAATGCCCCCACGTAGCACGCAAGGACCGACGGCAACGCTAAAGGTCTCTGTTGTCCATTCAACTGTGTTACTTGCTAGGTCAAATATGTTACATATTTGATCTTGTGTACTTAATTTATTTGTTCCTTTTTCGGCTAAGCTTGTGTTTAAACTATTTTGTCTTGAATATGGTTTTGTTGTTTCTGTTTTATTTTCTCTATTATCAAATTTTTGTAAAAATGTTATTGCTGTGTCCCATGCATAACTATTCATTAAATCACTTTCAAAATTACTATCACTATACATATTTCTACTTAATTCTGCTGCTTGTGGCTGTGTAACATAATTATATACATAATTATCTGCTGTACATACTAATTGATTTGTATCACTTGTTGAATCTGTTCTTTCTGTTGTTGCATCTTTATCTCTTGCTTCATATCTTCCTATATAATATCCTTTACTTGCTTTTGTTTTAAATTCTTCTAATTTTTTTGCTGTTGTATTTCCTTTATCTGATGTTGCTAATTCTTGATAATTATAACCATCTTCTTCAATGGCTTTGTCCCCTTGTTCTGTTTCGTCTCCATTATTATCAAATGTATATCTACTTAATGTTATTTTTTCTGTTTGTCCATCTGCTTTTTTTACTGTTCCTACTGGTATCCATACAAATTGACTTCCTTTTGTTGCTTCATGGCTTACATCTTCTATTATTATTCCGTCTGGCACTGTTTCTGTTGGATTTACTACTTTAAATCCTGCTGGAACTTTTACTTCATTTCCTAATTTATCTTTTACGGTTGTATTTGTATTTTCAGTTCCTGTTACTGTTCCTAATGTTCCTTGTCCTTCTGGTGTTGGTTTATTTCCACCACTTTCATTTCCTGTTACTTTTCCACTATCTTCTACAGTAAATGTATGTCCATCTACTGTTACTTCTACTGGGAATGCTGTTCCTGCTAAAGTTCCACCTTGGTATCCTATCTCTCTTTCTAATTCTTCTACTGTCATTTGTCCGTCATCTGCTCTTGCTCCCATAATTGCTAATTTTACTTTTTCTTCTGCTCCTTTATATTCTGTTTCTGTTTTGGCTTTGTTTGCTTGGTTTAGTATTCCATTTTCGCCTGTTAGCATTGCTATTGATACTCCTGCTAGTATTAAAAGTACAATTATAGTTATTACTAAGGCTATTAATGTTATACCTTTTTGCTCTTTAAATTTGTTCATTTTTTAACCCCTTTCTTTTGTCTTTTTTATTATTCTTTTGTTATTATTTGCTAATTTAAAAATAATATACCTTGTTTTAGCAATTAAATACTTACTTATCTACGGCTATTTACTTTTCAAGGTTCTATTATTTTTATCTAGCTTTTAATATACATTTAAATTATACTTTAAGTTTTTTATTTTTTCAACATTTTACGCTAATAATTTGTATTTTATTTATACTTTTAGCATATTAGTTTTTGTATAATAATATTATATAATGAATTAATAATATGTGGAGGAATATAGTATGAAACAAGCAATGCCAAATAATATCGAAGTTGGTGAAAGAATCAGAAGTATTAGGGAAGATTTATCTATGAGTAGGGAAACTTTTTCAGAAATGATCGATGTCTCTGATGTGTTTTTAGGTCAAATTGAAAGAGGCGAAAGATCTCTTAGTATAAAAACTTTATGTCGTATAGTTTCTTTTACGGGTGCTTCTACAGATTATATTTTATTTGGTAATTTAGATTCTAATAACACTATTAATAAGATAAATAGAATTTTGAATAAAAGTTCTGATAATATGATTTTATATATTTATAAAATTATTACTGCATCATTTTCGTTTTTTAAAACTCACGAAGAAAAAGAAAAATAAGCCTCTTTATTTATTTGAGACTTATTTTTTATTTTGTTATAATTCTTTTATTTTTTCTTCACTTAATCCAGTTATTTCTGAAATTTGTTTTATTGGCATATTAATTTTTAATAGCTTTTTAGCAATATTTAGTTTTTCGTTACTTATACCTTTTTCTATTCCTTTTTCTATTCCTTTTTCTATTCCAGTTTCAAAAATATCTTTTGTATCTAAAATATATTTTTCTCTTAATTCTGCTATTTGTTGTTTACTTTCTTCTTCACTTAATTCTCGTAAAGTTACTTTGGCTTCTTTTATTTCTTCATTTTTTTCCATTATTCTATCAACCTCCATACTTCCAGGTTCATTTAAAAACATCATCCATTGCAATACCTTATTTTTTCTATCGTTGTCATATTCTTTAATTGCTTTTTGTATCTCTATTATATGTATTTCTAAATTATCTGTCAATATCTTGGTTTTATCTTTTTCTTCTCGTATCTGCCATTTAGTATGTGCTTTTAAATCTTCTAAGTACGGTATGTTTTGATTTATAATTGCTATACAAATTGTTTTATGAAGTTCATTATAATTATTTCCTTTTTTTATCTGCTTTGAATATAACCTAGACCAATAGTACAATATCCTAGAAATAAAATTTTTAGAATATAACATTTGCATTTCTATTTCACATTCTATTGTATTATTTATTTTAGCTCTCAAATCTAATATACCTGTTTTATCAGTAATACTTTCTCCTAATATTTGTTTATTTAAATCTATTTCTATATCTGTAATTTTCTCATCTATTAAAGATGAAATTAATCCTTTTGTAATATTAGGGTTTGAAAATAACCACTGGAATACTATATCAGTTTTTGGATTCAATAATTTTACTTCTTTTTCTTTATTATTTTGTAGTATTTTTCTTGAATTTTCTTCCATAATTAAGCTCCTTTTATTTTAATTTTTCTACTAAATCTAAAGCTTCTTTTGATAAATTGAAGTCTTGTCCATTATTTTTTATTAAGTTATGTAATATTTCTATGCTCTTAGCTTCACTTATAGTTTTTTCTATAGGTGCAACTTCTTTTATTTGTTTTTCTAATTTCCTATATTCTTTTTCCATAGAGGTAAAATCTTGTTTATTAAAACTTTCTTTCCAATTGTTTATGTATCTATCTAAATTTTCAAAAGCTTTATATTGTTCATTAAATGAATTTTCTATATTTTTTTCTACATTATTTAATATAATATCTTTTCCTTGTATTATCATATCTGCTACAGTATTATTTATGATTCCTGAATTATTTGCTTTATTTACAACAGTATCCAATACTGTAGAAATTCCATCTATTAATCCGCCATTTTTAATAGCATCCTGCATTTGAGAAACATTTTCAAAATTTCCTGTAAAAATACCTATAGCACTTTTACCTAAATCTATAGCATCATTTATTGTTTTACTTATTCCATCTTTTAATCCATATTCTAATAAATTATCTTTTATATTTATTATCTGTTCGTCAATAAAATCTGGTAATATAGTTCTTATCCCTATATCAACTGCTGTATTAATTACTTTTCCTAAAGTTGTATCTAAAAATTCTTTTTGATTTTTTTCGTTTACTAAATTATTTTGTATTTTTAATTCATTATTTTTTTCTAAATTATTTATTTCCATTTAAATTTCCATCCTTTCATATTATATTTATTTTTTATATTACTTTTTTAATTATCTATTTTAAAAGTATTTTAATTTAATAAATTTTTATTTTAATTATTTTATTTATATTTAATTATTTTATTTTTTGTTTTTTATTTTATATTTTTTAAATTTTTTATTTTAATAAATATATTTAATTATTTATTTTTTAATTATTTTATAAACTTTTTATTTAATATTATTTAAAATAATTTTTATATTTTTGTTTTTATTTTAAAATTCTATACTAATGTTTATATATTTATTTTTTATTTAACTACCATATTTAAAATTTTATTCTTTAAATATTTATCATTTTTAGTAAAAAATAATATTGATTATTATTTATATGTAAATTTTTTTATTGCTTATTTTCATATTTTTGTACTTACTCTAATATTTCTTAAAACTGTTTAGTGCCTAAGCATATAAGTTAATTCTTTTATATTTTTACTCAATTTTAGTTGTTGTTTTATATTAGATTTTGGCTTATATATTTTAATAAAATACATATAATTATTTTAGTGTATTAATATCATTTTATTTTTTTATTTTTGTTCATATTTTTTATATATTTATTTTTTTAAAATTTATATTTTAAAATTTCTTATTTATTACTTTAATATTTTATATAGTTTTTTTTAATATTTATATAAAATATTTTTACTGTTATTTTTATTAATTATTATTTATTCTTTTAAATTTTAATTTTAAAAGAATAATTTATATTTTTTTATATTATTAATTATTATATTTTAT
>CAUWGA010000041.1:0-7838 GCA_963558245.1 uncultured Clostridia bacterium | reverse complement strand
TCCATAAATTTTAATTAAAATATATGTTTATAAAGTTGACATAAGTATTTTATCACAAATCTCTTATATAATCAAGTTTTCTGTATCTTTCTCCTATTATAATGTTACTGGATAATGGTTTTAAAAATTAACCGCTGGAAATAGTTGATAATTATAATTGCTAGTTTCAATATATTTAATCAGATATACTATAGTTTTTGCCTTTATTGACACCTTTTCTCATAGCTTGTCCATTCACGGCAAGAATGCCCTATCTATGATAGTGCCTCCTTACCTCAGCACATTAAAATATGGCATTCAGCCTTTATAAATACTCAAATATCAGCATTCTCTGTTTTTATACCTATGGCATTTCACTCAAGTGAAAAAATAGCCAATATGCCATACTTTTTGATACTGTAAATTTGAATTCAAATTGTTTTTCAAGCATATTTAACTGGGTGTCTACTTTGGAATCTTCCTTCTGGTATATCATGCAAGCATATTGCTACTGCCAAACTTAATCCTAGTCTCATTGATGCTTCAAATCCCGAACCTATTGCTAACCCTTCAGGAAAATTATGAATTGCTAACCCTATTGAAACTATCATTCCTGTTTTTAATAAACTATTTTCTTGATTTTCAATACTATTTTTTTGACTAAATTTATTTTCTACTAATAAATCGCAAAAAATCATTGCAATTATTCCTATTATAATTCCTACAATTACAAAAAAGATATTGCTTATTTCTAATGCTTCTGGTATTAAGTCAAAACATACAACTGCCATCATTAAGCCAGATGCAAAAGATAAAATAAAACTTAAAAATTTATTAGATTTCCTTTTTATGAATACTCCTAATATTCCTCCTAATGTTGTTCCAAATGTTCCGAAAAACAATCCCATAATTGTTGTTTTTAATAATTCCATAACTAGCTCCTTATAATAAATGAATTCTTTACTTAAATTTATTATAAGTATTTTGGTTTTATTACCCAAAAATTAATATAAAAAATTCACAAAAATGTCCACTTTAGCCCTGGACCCCGTCCCAATTGAACAAAAAAACTAGATTAATCTAGTTTTCTTCTTTTTATTATATTTCCATCAATATCTTTTAGAAGAATTTCTTCTTCACTTAGAATAGCATATCCATGTTCAGTATTTTGTTTTGGTAATGAAATTGAACCTGGATTTACAAATATTATTCCATTTTTTTCTTCAATAAAATTCACATGAAAATGACCATAAAACATTATATCTACGTCAATTCCAATTGGTGGTAAATTATATTTATGTCCGTGTGAAAAGAATAAATTGTATCCATTTGCTTTCATTTGAATATTTTCTTGTAATGGGAATTCTGATATCATTTCGTCTACTTCTGCATCACAATTCCCTTTTACAGCTAATACCTTATCTTTTAATGAATTTAGTATTTCTGCTACTTTCATAGGTTCATATTCATCTGTTAATGGGTTTCTTGGTCCATGATAATATAAGTCTCCTAATAAAATTATTTTATCTGGATTTTCTTTTTTATCTATTTCTAAAATTTTATTAGCATAGTAGCTTGAACCATGAATATCTGATATTATTAATAATTTCACTATTATTCTTCTCCTTTTAATTTTTCAGCTCTATCTGCTGCAATTAAATTGTCTACCATTTCATCTATATCACCATTTAAGAAATTTTCCATTTGATAAATACTCATTCCTATTCTATGGTCTGTAATTCTTCCTTGAGGATAATTATAAGTTCTTATTTTTTCACTTCTATCTCCTGAACCTACTTGAGATTTTCTTGCACTTGATATTTCATTATCTTGTTTTTCTTTTTCTATATTATATAATTTTGATTTAAGCATTCTCATTGCATTATCTTTATTTTGGAATTGAGATCTTTCTGTTTGACATTCTACTACAATTCCTGTTGGTTCATGTATTAATCTTACAGCTGATGATGTTTTGTTTATATGTTGTCCTCCAGCTCCAGAAGCTCTAAATACTTCCATTTTTATATCTGCTGGATTTACTTCTATTTCTACATCTTCTACTACTGGAAGAACTGCAACAGTTGCTGTTGAAGTGTGTATTCTTCCACTACTTTCAGTATCTGGAACTCTTTGTACTCTATGAACACCACTTTCAAATTTTAGTCTACTATATACACCTTTTCCTGTTATCATAAAAGATATTTCTTTATATCCACCTAAACCTGTTTCGTTTTCATTTAATACTTCTAATTTCCAACGTTTTTTTTCAGCATACATTGAATACATTCTAAATAATGTTCCTGCAAATAAGGCTGCTTCTTCTCCTCCTGCTCCGGCTCTTATTTCACAAATAATGTTTTTATCATCATCTGGGTCTTTTGGTATTAATAAAAACTTAAGTTCTTCTTCTAGTTTTGGTAATTGCTCCTTATTATCATAATATTCTGCTTCTGCTAATTCTTTCATTTCTGGATCTTGCATTAATTCTTCTGCTTCTTCCATTGCTTGTTTTGCCTTTTTATATTCACGAAATTTTAAAACTATTTCTTCAATACTTGCATGTTCTTTCATTGACTTTTGCCATACGGATTGATTTGCAATAACTTCTGGATCTGCTATTTCTTTTGTCAATTCTTCGTATCTTTTTTCAACTGCCTCTAATTTTTCAAACATAAATATTCTCCTTTATTTTTTATTCGCTAAATATTATACTACATTTTACCAGTTATTACAAGGAAATGAAGTTAAATTCCATTTTCTCTTTTTCTAGTATTTCTTTTTCTCTATTTGTACAAGTAAATAAAATAATTTGATGTTCTTTAAATCTATTTTTTATGTATTTTAATATATTAATTAATCTTTCTTCGTCATAATATGCAAAAGCTTCATCTAAGATTATTGGCATATTTTCTTCTGATAATTCTTCTACCATTGATAGTCTTAATGACAAATATAATTGTTCTATTGTTCCTACACTTAATCTTGAAGCTGGTACATAATTTCCATTTTTTAATTCTACCATTAATCCTTCTTCTTCGTTAAACATTATATTGGTATATTTTTGGTCTGTTATATTAGAAATATTGTTAGATAGTTCTTGTGTAAACTTAGGGGTTACTGAATTTTTCATTTTCTCATAAGATGCTTGTAAAATTTCTTTTGTTAATTCAAAACTTATGTTGTTTTTTTGCAAGGTTGACATTATATTTTTATTGTTAACTAACTCTTCTTCTATTTTTGATAAATTATCTAACTTAGGTTCTATATTATTTTTATCTAATTCCAATTTATGAAGTTCGATTTTTTTATTATTTATTTCATTTTGTAAGTTCTCAATATTAAAATTTATATTTTCTGAATTAATTAAATTATTTATTTTATTTTTTTCTATTTTATTTAAATAATTATTTTTTATTTTTTCTTTTTCTAAATTTATTTTTAAATTTAAATTATTATTTAAATTGTTTATTTTATTTTTTATTTCTTTATTATTATTTTCTAATAAATTTATTTCTTGATTTAGGTTATTTATTTCTGAATTTATTTTTTCTATTATTTCATTATTATTTTTTTCTATTTTTTCTTGTTCTTTTATTTTTTTATTTAATTTATTTTTAGAAAAAATAGAATAAATTAAAACCATTGGTACTGTAAGAAGAAAAATATAATTAATTAATTTATTTTTTATAAAAATAAATTGTAAAATATTTATTATTAATACTAAAATAAATAATAAAATTATTTTTTTATTTATTTTATTTTTTTCTATATTTATTTTTTTATTATTCTTTAATTTATTATTATTTATTTTAAATTCATAATTATTTTCTAAATTATTTTTATTATTAATATTTAATTCGCTATTTATTTCTAAATTATTTTCATCATAATTAATTAATTTATTTTTATTTTCATTTTTTATTTCATTTATTTTATTTTTTATTATATTTATTTTTTGAATATTTTCTTTTTCTATATTTTCTTGTATTTTTATTTTTTCTTTTTCTATTTTCTCTTTTTCGTTTAATAGTTTTATTTCTTTTACTAAATTATTCTCAATTTCTAATTGATTTATTTCGTTTTCAAAAACACTTTTTTTGTCTTCAATTTCGTATTTTATATCACCATATTTTTCTAATTCTTGTTTTTCTTGTTGCAACATTTCTATTTTTCTTTGAACAATGTTTATTGGCTTTTCCCTAGACCTTTCTGTTCCTATTTCTTCTAATTGTCTTCTATTTATTCTATCTATTGCCCTTTTAAATGAGACATTATCATCACCTGTTCCGACTAGGTTAGCAATTTTTTGAATTAACACACTTTGTTGTGATTTTTCTAGTTTTACTTCTTGTTGTGTAGCCACTATAGTAGATAAAAATAAATCTTCATCGATTTTTGTTTGTTCATAAAAAAATTCATTTCCTTTATTTTTATCTATATTAAATTCTTTAGAAATATCCTCCATTTTTTCATTAAATATTTTTGGATTTTTCTTTTTAAAATCTCTATAAATTTCATATTTATTTTTATTATTTAATTCGTATTCTAATTTTCCTGAAAATTCTTCTCCACTCCATGGTAAATATCTTTCATAATCTGAATATTCTTTTCCTTTTTTGTTTTTTGAAATCCCATAAAAAGAATTTATAATAAATTTTAAAATAGTGGATTTTCCAGCTTCATTTTTACCATATAAAATATTTATTCCATCTTTTAAATCTATTTCTTTTTCTTTTAATTTACCATAAGCATTTATTTTTAATTTATTTATTTTCAAAATTTCACCCCTATTCTAATGCTTCTAAACCTATTTCTATTGATTTTTCTATAATTTCTTTTTCCTCTTTAGTAGAAGCTTTTTTTAATCTTTCGTTCATTTCTTTTATAAATAATCCTTTTAGTGTTGTTTCATTTTGTAATTTTTCTAAGTCATATCCTACTTTTGTACTGTCTTTTATTTTTATAATGTTTTTATTTTCTATATATTTAATTAAGTCATATTTATTAATTTCAAAATTTCTATTTCCAATTAATATAATTTCTAAATATTCATTCTCTAAAAAATTTATATCATTTATATTTTCTATTAATTCTTCTTTTGAATATGTATTATCCACATTTAATTCTCTTTTTGTGAATTGTTTATCGTCTAGTTGTATAAATTCTGTTTTTAATTCTTTATTTTTTAATTCACCAACTATCATTCCATGTTCTCCAAGCTCGTCAAATCCTAATGCTATTGTTGAACCTGGATATACTATTTTTTGATTTTCCTCAGTATTATAGTCTTTTTTATGTATATGCCCTAATGCTACATAATCAAATCCTTTTTCTTGTAGCATCTTTTTTGACATTGAATTATATTGCATATCTTCTATAGTTGTTCCATCAAGATTTCCATGTATTACTAATATATTCGGCTTATCTTCTTCATTTAAAATAATATCTTGAACCATAGAATCACTACAATAAAAGTCATCAAAACCATATCCATAAATATTTGCATCTTCTGTTTCTATTTTTTCTACTTTCGATGTAAATATTTTTACATTTTTATTCCAATTGAATTTATTATAATATGAATTTTTAGTATTTGGGTCATGATTACCCGGAGATATAAAAATATATGTATTTGGAATTTCTTTAAATAAATTATTAATATATTCTATTGTTGATTGTTTTACATATTTATGTTCATATAAGTCTCCTGAAATAAAAAAATAGTTTATGTCATTTTCTTTTATATATTCTATTATTTTTTTGAATGCTTTTCTTTGGTCTAGTCTTCGTAAATCTCCTAAAATGTCTTTTTCTGATAAATTTACAAAAGGACTATCAAAGTGCATGTCTGCTATATGTACAAATTTCATAATTTTCTCCTTTGCTTTTAGTATTGTTATTTTACTATAACTTTTTATTTTTTTCAACCTTTATACGAAAAGATTTTCGTATTTTAAAATTCGTTATGAGATTTTTATTTTAACATAAAAAATACAGACAAAAAATAAAAATGTAAATTTTCACACTTATTTTAGAAAATCTACATTTTTATTTTTTAATCTACACTTTTTTAATTTCCTTAACCTTACTAAGAAAGTAAAAACTTTTTTGAAGGTTCTTAGAAAATTCCTGCTTAACGCTTAAAATCGTTAAGTCTCTTATTTAATTTCGTACTTATAAAATTTGGATTTAGGTCAAGTTTTTAGACACATTTTTCTACGAATTTTTATAAATTATTCCAGCTTTGCTGGAGCAGTTGATATAAATATTAAAGAAAATCTTTAACATTTATATCAACTTGACTTTATGCTATATTTCTTAAATATTCATTATATTTTTCATCTGGTGTTTTATAATTAAGACTACTATGTATTCTGACATTATTATACCAACTTTCTATAAATTCAAATATAGCTAATTTTGCTTCATTAAATGTTTTATACGTATTTACATTTACTTCTTCTTTTTTTAATATGGCATTGAAGCTTTCCATACTTGCATTATCATATGGATAACCTTTTTTGCTATATGAATGTATTACATTATTTTCCAATAGTATTTTTTCATATTCGTTGGATGTATATTGACTTCCTAAGTCTGAATGAAATATCATTCCTTTTTTTACACCTCTTTGTATTTTTGCTTTTTTAAATGCTGATATTACTAATTCTGCTGTCATATTTACTCCATAGGACCAGCCTATTATTCTTAAATCAAATAAGTCCATTACTATTGCTAGATATGTCCAGCCGGTTTCTTTTGTATAAATATATGTTATATCTCCAACCCATTTTTCTCTAGGCTTTTCAGCTTTAAAGTTTTGTTCTAATAGATTTTTTTTGTTTGTATCATCTACTTTTTTATTTCCATTATGATTATATTTTTTTACTATTATACTTTTTAAACCTAATGCTTTCATTCTTCTTGCTACTCTTTTTTGACTTACTTTTATTCCTTGTTTATTTAATATTTTGGTTATTTTCGGAGATCCATATCTTTTTTTAGATTTTTCATATTCTTCTTTTATTTTTTTATCTAATTCTTCATTTGCTTTCTTATATGAATTTTCTCTATTTTGTTTATGATAGTAATACACTGAATGATGTATTTTTACTGCTTTACACAAACTTCTTACATCATAAATATCTTTTAACATATCTATGAATTTTATTTTATCTTCTGTTGTCTTGAGAATATGGCTAGTGCTTTTTTTAGTATTTCATTTTCCGTTTTTATTTCTTGATTTTCTTTTTGTAATTTCAAAATTTCATCATTGCTTGTTATTTGACCTGTTGATGTTTTTATCTTTCCATATTTTTTTATCCATGCTCTTACATTTCCTTCTGATGTGCCATATTCTCTCGCTAATTCTGACTTATTTTTATTCCCATTTTCATATAATTCTACAATTGTTTTTTTAAATTCCTCTGTATATGTTTTCATATCTTAGACACTCCTTTTACATTTACATAATATTATATCATTTTTTTCTCGATTCGTAAAATTTTGTGTCTATATATCTATTCTAACACCAATTACTTTATTTGTATATTTTAGATACTGCTTTAGCATTCAGTCCTACAAATATAAAAGTGGTCTGAAAGCATTGTAGTCGTAGCTGTAGCTCGTATTGTCGTGGCTGCGACGACTCGTGTAAAAGCCGCTGCCGGCGTAAAGGCCCCCACGGAACACGCAAGGATAGTTGGCATGGCTATAGGTCTCTGTTGACCATTCCCTTGTGTTACTTGCCATATCATATATGTTACATATTTTATCTGGTGTACTTAATTTATTTGTTCCTTGTGTTGCTAAAGTTGTATTTAAACTATTTTGTCTTGAGTATGGTTTTGTTGTTTCTG
>CAUWGA010000040.1:0-7924 GCA_963558245.1 uncultured Clostridia bacterium | reverse complement strand
TGTATTCTATCTTCTTTTACTCCACTAGCATATTCAAAATAAATATTTTCTTCATTTACTCCTTGATTTTTTAATTCTCTTACTTGTCTTGTAATATCCTGTTGTTTCTCATTGGTGCTACATCTGCCATATCCATAATTCATAATCCTACCTCCTATAAATGAAATCTGTGTTTTAATTTTGTTTATCTTTTTTATAGTTTTTGAGGCAATTTTCATTAATTTTTTTGCCTCAAAAAACTATTAACGAAATGAATTGTTTTTGTTTATTATAATTTTCTTTTAAAATAAAAGCACTATTTTTTACTTTTTATGTTTTATAATATGTTATTTAAAATACTTTTCTTCTGCAGTTCTTTGTGCTAATGTATAAAAGCTTTCTCATTTATTATAATTATGTCGTTGGTGCTAGTCCAAGTAATTCTGATGCTTCTTTTAAATTTATATATTTTTTCTTATTCATCTATTTTTCCTTTCTTCTTTTTCTTATATACTTCTTTTTTATGAGCATTAATTAATTTGTTTGTATCTTTTCTTTTGACTAATGTTGTTTCTTCATGAACTAAATCATAATCATTACCTATATTTTCTTTTGCTTCTTCATAAGTCATTTCTTTTTCTATTGGTTCTTTTATTCCCCTACTTTTTATAAATATTCTTTCTCCTATTGGTACTTCTTTTAATTGAGTTTTCTTAGACATATAATCTGCAATACCGTTTGCTCCTTTTGTATTATTTTTTCCTGTTATTCTTTGTGTTTTAGTTATTCCTTTTTTCCATATTTGTTCTATTTCCTTATTTTTTATGTATAAGGTTTTATTTTTTGTATCTTTAATTAATAAATGAACATGCCATCTTCCATTTTTCATTTTTTCGAATTTATAAATATACTCAATTTTTTTATTGTTGTATTTTCTTTTTAATCTTTTGATAAAATATTTTGTATATCGTTTTATTTCTATTAAATCTGTTATATCATTTGCACAGGTAAGAGTAATAAAAAGTTCATTTAAATTTCCTTTAAAATTATATAAAACAAGTTCTTTTAATTTCTTCATTGCTTTTGTTATTTCCTTTTTTGTTTTGAATTTATTTTTATTTTTATATTTATTAATTTTTCCTGTTGATAAATCTATAAAATGATTTTTTCCTATTCTTTTGTATCTTCTTAGATTTCTTGGGCTTCTCCAACTTCTTTTTATTTCTTTCTTGTAACCATAATCAATGACTTTTACTTTTGCTTTTTTTGGTATCTGATAATTTTCCCCTCTCTCAAAATATATGCCATTATCATCTTTACTCATCTATTTTCTCCCTTTTATTATTATTTATTGGGGCTTGTTATAGAGTTTATTAATTAAATTAATATATTTTTGATATTAAAAATTTGTTTATACCTTTTTATTTCTGCTACCATTGTTGTTGCTGCTGCACCACATTTTGACTCTGCTACTGGTCCTCCTGTAATATCTAAAAATTTTCTTTTTATTTAATATAATTATCTCTATAAGTAGCCCAAAATTAGAAGATATAAAACTATTGATTTTTATTTATTTTTATCGTAAAATAAACATAGAGAATAAATAAAACTGTAACGGGTTTTATATCTCCTTTTGCGTATTGGAAATGGGGGTTTCTAATACGCATATATTTTTAATTCTTTTTTTAGCAATTTATTTGCTTTTTCATTTTCTGATAAAAAATTTTCAAGAAACAATTGAATTACTCTATAATCTTCTGCGGTTGTAAATAAAGTCTTTATATAAGAAATTAATTCTTGTATTTTATTATTTGCTTTTTTATCAGTAGTATTTTTCAATATTTTATAAAAATAATCATCATTTAAAACATCATTTAAAATATTAATTTCCAATATTGATATATAAATCTCAAAGAAAATTGAATATTCTAGTGGAGAGCAAAGTTTTAAATTATTAATAAAATTATTATCCATATCATTATATCCTTTTATTCCCTTTTCAAATAATTTTAAATCCACTATTATTTGTTCTGCTAAATATTTGATAGTTTTAGCAACTACACATGCTCCTTCTAATTCTTTTATATTATCTTTTGAAGGTATTTGATTTATTTTTTTTATTATTTCTTTTTCTTTAATTGCCATTTCTTCAATTGTAGGAAGAACAACATTAACAAATTGTTGAGAATCCTTTTTATCTAATGGCATATCAATCACAGGCATACCCAATGCTTGTACATAAGTACTTCTTATTTTTCTTATTTCTTTAAATATTTTATATATGTTTAAAATTTTAAAACATTGTTGTCTATTCAATAACATCTCCTCCTTTACTAAGTAAATGATATATTACTATAATCTGTTAAAGCATTAAAAATATTAACTATATCTATATTTTCTTCTTCCAGTTCATATAACTTCAAGTCAACTTTTTTATTATTTAATAAATTAAATAAATCCATTAAGTTATTATATAAATCAAATAATTTATACAATTTATAATCTCTTTCTATTGTATCTTCATCATTTGAAAATATTGTTTTCCAAAATTCAATTTTTTCTAATACAAATTTTAGTTCTCTTAGCAACTCATATTCTTTTGCTAAACTTAAACATCCTGTCATAAAAATTCTGTTTTCTTCTCCTAAAAATTCAGGTTTTAAACAATAATTTTTATGTGAAAATGTAATTTCTGATATAATATAACTTGATATATTTAAAGTATCATATATATAGTGTAAAAAATTATTGTCAAATTTTAGATTATTGCTCCTTTTTAAAATTTCATTTTTTATTTTATCTAGTATTTCTCCTATTTTGTTTTCTAATTTTTCTTCTGCTTTTCCAATATCTACAATTATCTTTGCTTTTTCTCTTGGGTATGTATCACTAGCTATACAATTTATTAATTCTTCTTCGTAACTTTTATATTTGTTTATTATTGCTTCAACATGAGTATCTGCTAGTTGTCTTTTTTGCCACTCTATCTCGTTTTTTAGTTCTGTTTGGCTTTTTACTTTATCCATTTTCTTTTCCTCCTTTTATATTTATTAAATTTATATATAGTATAATGCAACTATATATATGATTAAAAATCTTTAATTGTATGTTAATCTTTTCTTGTATTTTTGTAACTAACCTCTTATTTTTATTTTTTATATAGGATATTCCTTTAAATGCTTCACCTAAAATTATCATTGAATCATCTATATATGGTTCTATATTTACTTTAAAAATTTTATCTTTTATTAAATCATTAAGTTCTTTTCTTATAATATTTAAAGGCTCTCCTGCTAACCAAACTGTGTCTGTTACTTCTTGATACTTTTTTATACCGATTATATTATTTGCTGCTTCTAAAATATCTAAAAAAGCCTCACACTCTAAGTCTAATATATCTATATATTTAAGTATTGAATAAGCCATTGATTTGTCTGTTACTGGCATAATTTTCCCTTTTTCCTTTCCTTACTTTTTCCCAAACCACCCACCCATTTAAATTTAGTATTCTGCAATTTTTTCTTTTAAAGTTTCTAAAATATTTCTTAAAATCGTAGAAATTTCTTTTGCAACTGTTGGTTCTATTTTTAAAACTAACATTGTATTAACAACACAATTCTTTTCTGTTTCTGCCGTTTCAAGCAATTCTTGTCTGTCTTCTGAAAAATTCCATGTTCTTTCTATTGGTGCAACAACTGCTTGTACTGCACTTTTAAACTCAAAAACAGAAGTAATTAAATCTATAACAGTTGCAATTTTTCCATTAGTAATACCCATTGTTGTTAGTTCGTCTTTTAATACATTTAATACTTTTTCACCACCTTCATTATTTATTTGCATAATTTTGCAATAAATATTTAAAATTTAATTATCATTCATCAAATTCCCTCCCTTCTTTTTGTTAATTTCATTTTAACACGAAATTTTTATAATTCTAAAATATTGCTTTTTAATTCTTTTTTTGATAAAATTATTTAAAAAAAGGAACTGCAGTTCCTAATTAAATTGTAAGGAGAAAAAAATGAAAATTAATGATTGTAATTTGACTCTAGGAGAAATAATTGAAGATTTTATGAATCTAAACAACTTAAAAAAACGAGATTTTTCTAAACTTATGAAAGAATATGGTGGTTCTCTTTCTGAGAAACAAATAGGAACATGGAAAAGTGATAATCCACCAAAGTATATGGTTTCTTTTAATCTTATTGCTTTAAGTCAAATAACAAAAACACCAATTGATGACTTATTAAATAATAATTTAGAAGAAAAAAATCATGATACTATTTTTTTGAAAGAATTAGGATTAAAAAGTTCTACTACTTTAATGTTAAAAAAATATAAAAATCCTTCTAAAAAGCCTTTATTTGAAGCACCCAAAAAATCAATTGATAGTATATCAGAATTAGACATTATTAACTATTTCATTTCTGATGAAGACTTAAATTCTACATTTAAAGAACAAATTAAAAATTTTATTATTGGTTATAAAAAATTAGAAAAAGATTACAATAATTTAAATAAAAATAAGCAATACTTTACGAAAGAAGATTTTCAAAAACAAAAAAAGAATTTAAAAACCGAAGAAAATGATTTACAGAAAAAACTTTTCAACGAAATTGATAAAAAAATGCATACCACAATAAATAAATTTATTAAAAAACAATTATCTTTATTTAAGTAATATATAATAGATATTTATTCTACTACTTCCTCTTCTGCTCCTGCACCACAAAAAATAAAGTCCCGTTTTTAAGGACTTTATTTTTGTTTTTTATGTTAGGGGTTAAATGGCTGATAAAAAACTATTAGTATTATATATTTATATTTATAAATTTTCACTACAAATTTATACATATTTTATTCTTATCTAAGAATCAACACTTGAAGTTTCTATTGTTCCATCACTATTTATAACTAAATATTTAGTTAAAGGCAACATTTCCTCACTATCTGTAATTCCATCTAATTGTATTACCATTTTATCATTTACAATTTGAGTTGAAGCTGTTTCGACTATTTCCATATTAGTATCAGCATTAGTTCTAAAAAGTATATTTCCTTTATAGTCTACTTTCATGATTGTATCTTTGTTATTATCTCCTATTAGAATAATACCATCTTTCATCATATTTATTTTTATCTTTTCTCCAACAATTACTGGTTCGATTACATTTTCTCCTGTTGCTAAATCTATTATATATAAATCATTATCAATAACTATTGCCATATTTGTTGATGTATAATCTATTGGACTTGAAAATGCTTTTGTAGAATTATAATCAAATTCTCTACTCCATAACTTTTCTAAATCTTTGTTAAAATAGTCTATATACACATGTTTCGTGTTTTCATCATATGTAGTTACAATATAATGTTGGAAGTCTGCCGCTACAAATACTCTCTTTTGTACACTGTTAGGTATATTGTTGTATTCTTCATTATATTCAATTAATCCATAATTTTTATAAAAATTAAATGTTTTAAAATTTGCATTTGATTGATTATCTAATGTAACTGTATAACTTAATGAATCTTTACTGTCTTCTGTTATTTTTATATTTTTTCCAAAAATATATTCTGCTACTGTTTTTATAGTTTGATAATTAAATCTCTCTTTTTCTGACGTTCCTATGGCTGGAATAACATTAATAGCATTGACAACAGGTAAAGTATATGAAACGCCATCTATATCTCTCGTTTCTATATTATTATATCTTCCATATATAGTAATATTATCTTCCTTTGTTAATCTTTCTGTTAATTGATTTCCTTTCAATATTAGTAAATTCTTTTCAGGCAATTCGCTAATAGTTAAATTAGGATATGCTTCTGAATACCCTTGAACTGCTAAAACCTCAAATTCTTCGTCTGTTGACTTTATAACTTTTACAACAACTGCATCAGTTTGTATCTTTGCACCATTAAATATTTGTGGATATTTTTGTCCTATATTACCATAATATCTAAAATAATTATTATCAAAATATTTTAATATTTCTTGTTGTACGTTATCATAAGAATTATCATCTGCTTTCATATTTGCAAAACTCACACCTTCTGTTCCATTTGCTTGTATATTTGCACTTTCTTGCTTAATTTCATTTTTCTGTTCATCTTGTACTACATTTTCCGCATTAATCTCTGTTGTTTTTCTATTCAAAAAATATATAACTGTTCCTACTATTATCATCAATAAAATCGTACATATAGTAACTATTATATATACTTTTTTACTTTTTTTATTTCGTACTTTTTTCCCGCATTTACTACAAAATAGTTCTCCTTCTTTTAATTCATTTCCACATTTTTGACATTTCATATTTTTCCTCCTTAACGATTTGTAAATTCTTGATAAATTATACATATTATTATTTTATTTTAAAATTAATAATAGAATTATATTTAATTGTTAGAAGTATTTGTATCACTTTCCTTTGGTTCATTCCATTCATTCAACTTTTTAGCTGACTCTATTGCTAAATCTTCATTACTTCCATAATTACCTGAATTAATAATTCCATTGGCAGGATTAATTTTATAATACCATTCTCCATCTTGTTTTGTAACTTCACTTAACACTACATAATATACATTGTATTTTCCAGCTCCAAAACCATTTACCAATTTAGCGTAACAAGATACTAAATATCTTCCATAATTATCTTCCTCTAACACTCTTGTTGTTCCAAATTCTGGTTCATAGTTTGCAATTCTTCTTATAGCTGTCTGTGCACAACCTATAATTGTATCGTTACTTGGTCTATTTCTCCTTCTTTCTTCTTCCTTCTTTTGTTTTTCAAATTCTTCTTTAGTTACAGTATTTACGTTAATTGTACTTCCTTTTTTTATGCCTTCACCATTATATTCTGGTGTTTGACTAATAACTATGTCATTATTATTAGACGACCCATTAATTTTCAAATTTAAACCTAATCTTTCTGCTTCTTCTTTAGCTGCTTTTACTGTTTCTTCTTTAAGATGTGGGATTCTTACTTTTGATAATTCATTACTTACTATACCTATAAAACCAATTAATATTAATAACACTCCAATTATCAATTTTTTATATTTCATTAGTATTTTATTTTTCAGTTTCCCCTTTATATCTTTCTCAATCTCTTGACCACAATTTCCACAAAACTTTTCATTTTTTCCTATTTCATTACCACACTTTTTACAAAACATATTTTATACTCCTTACATCATTTTCACTTCAATTTACTAAGTAACTCTTGTTTTTTTATGCTATATTCATAATCTGTTAAAACTTTTGCCTCATGCAAATCTGACAACTTTTTAAGTTGAGATGTTATTGTTTCCTCTGTTACTATTTTATTTTCTATTTTAATTGCTTGTCCTACTGTTTGAGAACTTGATACTTGATTATTAATTAAATCTGTAATTTTTCTTGCTAAATCAGCAGAAAACAAATTTACCCAATTTTGATTTATAAATATTCTAGTATAATTTTGTGTAACACTAGATATTTTTTCCATTGGTATTATATTTATATAATTTGCTTTATCTCCTTTTATAATAACTCTTTTGTCTGTTACAATAGTAAAAATATTTGTATATGCTACTGCTAAAATTTTCTCATTTGGCATAACTGTATTCTCTAAATAAACTGCAATATTTTTTATGTCTTTATTTGCCTTTGGTCTTATTTCTAATTGAGCAATATAAATCTCCATATCTGTCGATAATAAATTATTCTTTGTTATTTTATCTTTATTATTATCTTTATAAAATTTATATATAAAATATAATCCTATTAGCAAACATATAATAAAAATTATCATTTAAACACCCCCTTTATTTTAAAAAATATATAAACTTTCATATTAAATATAACACAAACTTATATTAAAAACAAGTATGTTTTCTTACATTATTTATCACACTTCTATAAATTTCATTTATATCTTATATAATAAAATATATA
>CAUWGA010000039.1:0-8273 GCA_963558245.1 uncultured Clostridia bacterium | reverse complement strand
ACTTCAAACAGTATTGATTTCAAAAAAGTGTGACATATGTTTGACAAACCTACATATATTTATCAACGTCAATAAAAGTATTTATTGACAAGTTTTACATAAAATGTTAAAATATAAAGTGAGATATCTTTTTTAGAGGTGATAATATGGAAGAAAAAAATGTAAGAAATAAAATAATAGCACTTTCAGGTGAGCCGGTTTCAGGAAAAGGAACTGTAACAAAATTATTAATATCTGAATTGCAAGAAAAAGGATATAAAAAAGAAAATATTCATACAATATCAACAGGTAATGAATTTAGAAAATATTTTAATGTAGTATTAGATTTTATAGATTGCTTAAAAAGAGATGATGACGCAGGGGCAATAGATTTAGTGCAAACACAAGAACTTCAAGATATTGCAAATAATACAGAATATAGAGAAGCTTTTAAAAAATCTGCTACGACAATTGCTAAAAATAAAATAAATGTTAGAAATTTAAGCATTGAAGAAATGAACAATTTACCAGAATTAAAAGAAATACGAAAGGCTATTGACTTATTAATTGATAGTAAAATAGCTAATATCGGAAAAGAAATAAATAAAGAAGAAAGACCAGATGAAATATGGATTATAGATTCAAGACTGGCTTTTCATAATGTGCCAGAAGCTTTTTCAGTTAGATTAACAGCTAATCCGGACGTGGCTGCTAAAAGATTATTAGGAGATACAACAAGAGGAAAAGAAGACAACGATTATGAATCTATAGAAGAAGCTAAAAAAGCAAGAGAAAATAGAAAATTAGGAGAACAAAGAAGATATTTGTCTAGATATGGCGTAGATTTATTAGATAGAAATAACTATGATTTAATAATTGATACTTCTTATTCTGATCCAAATGACATTGCAGATACAATAATAAGAGGTATGGAATATTATAAAAACAATAAATATTTTCATAGAGATTGGACAAGTCCAAAAACCTTACTACCAATGCAAACAGAAAGAGATACATTAGGTCTTGCAAGCTATACTTTAGACGAATTAAGAAACGAAATTGCTAAAAAGGACTTTTTACCTACTATGCCAATAGAAGTAGTAGAAGCTGATGGATATAGAGGTATAGTAGAAGGACATCATAGAAATTTTGCAGCAGCTAGTTTAGGGAAAACATTAGTGCCTTATGAAATTATTGCTAAAGATGATGAAAGAGTGCATTATGGAGGAGCAAAAGCTAATCAAAGAATAAGTTCTATAAGCGAAAATAATTTATATGGACATGAAGGACTTATTGAAATAGGTGAAAAGATTAGAAAAGGACAAGAGGCTACATTTTCTTATGAAGATATATATCCTGGAATATATGAAAAAATTAGAAATAATAAAGGTTGTCTGAGATGTAATGACTATGAAGACCATGATGATGACGGCGACCGTTAATTGTTTTATAAAATTTCATAATTTAACAAAAATAGAAGATAAAGGTAAAATATCTTCTATTTTTTTCTGCTTTAATTTTTTAGAATATTATTAATAAATTTTGCAAAAAATAAATATATTAAAAAATTGAAAGGTGGTAATAAAAAATGAAAGTAAAAGACTATATGTGTAATGAGGTTTGTTTTGTAAGACCAAATACAAAAATTCAAGATGTAGTAAAATTAATGGCACAAAATCATATAGGATGTGTTCCAGTTTGTAGTAATGATAACTGTGTATGTGGAATTATAACTGATAGAGATATATTGTTAAGATGTGTTGCGTGTGATAAAGATATTAAGCAAACACCTGTTAGTGATGTTATGAGCTCAAATGTATGTACTTGTAAAGAAAATGATGAAATGACAAATGCAGAAAGTCAAATGGGACAATATCAAATAAGAAGATTACCTGTTTGCGATAATCAAAATAAAATAGTAGGTATTTTAACAATGGGAGATATAGCACAAAATCATCAAAATTTAGGAACAAATCAAGTATGTAATACATTTGAAAATATTTGTTGTGACTGTGATTCAAAAAATAATGCTTAACAAAAGTCGGATATTATTCCGACTTTTTACATATAATAAAACAAGGAGGAAATAATGGTTTGGAATATTTCTTATTGGTCTAAAGTAGGACAAAGAATTTTATATGTAATTTTATTACTATTAGGATTATATGTTGGCTTAAAATTATCAATATTTTATATGCCTTTTTTGGTAGCTTTTATAATTTCTCTAATTATTGAGCCAACAATAAAATTTATTATGAAAAAAACAGGCTTTACTAGGAGAACAAGTTCAATAATAATCTTTTTTATTGTCTCAATTTTAATACTTGGAACATTATCATGGCTGATTCTAACTATTTTTTCAGAAGCATCTAGTTTGTTGCAAACATTGAATGATTATTTTGACAAAGCATATATGCAATTTAATAATTTTATATCAAATTTTAATTTTGATAAAATACATCTATCAGAGGAGATTTTGCCAGTAATTGAAAATTCAACAAATGATATATTACAAAATGTATCAAATTGGTTAAGGGGAGGATTAACTAATATAATTGAATTAGTTACAAGTTTACCAACTATTGCAATATGCATTGGTATAACTGTAGTTGCTTTATATTTTATTTGTGTAGATAAAATATATATATTAGATCAAATAGAACATCATTTGCCTAAAATATGGGTAAAGAAAATTTCGACTCATTTGAAAGATTTAATACAAACACTTGGAGGATATTTAAAAGCAGAAGCATCTTTGGTATTAATATCATTTGTAATTTCGTTAGTTGGATTATATGTTTTACAATTTATAGGATTTAATATTCAATATCCATTATTAGTAGCGTTAACTATTGGATTTGTTGATGCACTTCCAATTCTCGGCTCTGGAACTGTTATGGTGCCTTGGGCAATAATAAGTGCCATTAATGGAGACATTAATTTAGGTATAGCAATAATAATTTTACTTATTATAATGTCTGTAGTACGACAGATATTAGAACCTAAGCTAGTTAGTAAAAACATAGGTGTACATCCAATTTTTACATTACTGGCAATGTACACAGGATTTAAAGTAATAGGAATTTTAGGACTTTTAATTGGACCAATAGTATTGATAATATTTAAGAATATTTTTGCTAATTTAATAGATAGAGGAGTATTTAAAACAATTTTTGATAAAAAATAAATAAAATCTTATTAATGAATATTATTAAGATTTGCTTATATGAAATAAACGCCTCTAACATATTAGAGGCGTTATTAGATTCTAATGTTCTAATTCGGTTTCACTATTTTTGTTGTGATAAAAGTTATATGCTTTATCTTTTAAATGATTAAATTCATCACTTTTAATATAATCTTCAATGTCCAAGTCAATATATCCTGTTGATTTATCTTGCGTTTTGAAAATAACTTTTCTTAACGCATATAATTTAGCAAAATAATTACGTAATAATTTTTCAGTAGGATCACCTTTAGCAACTTGAGTGATAAGTCCTTTATAGTTTTGGTAATCATTAAACTTTTGAACCATGACTCTACCAGGTTCGTTATCATCCATTCTGGCTAAATATCCTTTGGGAACGATTCTATTTATTTGTTGAACAAACTTTGAGATTTGATCCGGATTACTTATATCAGGAATTTGTAAAGGTTGTACCGATTTGAATTTTGTATGTGCTGCAAATCCATAGTTACCAAATCTATATTGATTTTCAGTTTGTATTTGGCATTCTATTGGACCTAATAATGTATTTAAAATTACAAAATTGGATTCATATCCGTTAGGAGTTCTTTTTTTCTCCACAGGATGTTCGGAATCATATAAAGAAACACCTAGTTTATTAAAAATATCATTATCTTCGAATAAAGAAACAAATTGTTTTGTTAATATTGCTAAATCGGATTTATCATAAAAACGTGTTTCATACGAAGTTAAAGATGTAAAAAAATTAATATTAGGATCAGCTAAATCTTCTTGAGTAACCATTTCATCATACTCACCAGGTATTTTTGTAGCTTTAATTAATTGTAATCTATTATCAATATCTAAAAGTTGATGATCATATTGTTTCAACAAATCAGTAGCTTGTGGATCTACTAATTTTTTTAATCTAGATATTAATTCTCTACATTTTAAATAATATTCAACTTTGGTACAATTACATTTGAAATTATAATTTTCTTTTTTAGTATATTCATTCTCGATTAGTCTACCTCTAAATTCTTGCATTTCTTCTAAAAAAACTTGATTAGCCTTACGTTCACTAATAAGAGTATTAATTTCTGGATCTGTAGAATAAAAATTCGGAGGTCTTCTCCTAGCAATAATTTTCATTGCTAGAATGTCAAAAATAGGTTTTACATTATCTACATGCATTTGCTGATCAATATCATAAGTAACTTTTGCGTTTTTGAAACGAGAGGTCAATTTGTTTTTTATACTATTAGGGGCTTTAAATCTGTATGGTATATTTATACCAGAATATTCATACATTTCATATTGGGAAATCATAATAGCAGCAATTAAATGATGAAAATAATTGTGTATTTGTGAATTATCGTGTATTTGCATATACTGGGCTAATTGTTTATTACGATGTTTTTCAATAGCTTCATTTTCTAAAGTTTTGTTTTCAAGAAGAGCTACTGGAATTTGTAAGTCTTTTTTAAAAGCATTCATAGACATTCTCCTTACAGTTATTAATTTTACACTTAGACATTAATTATAACATATTTGCGTATAAAAGTAAACAATTTTACACAATACCATTTGTTGGAATATAAGAATTATCAGGGGGATACACATATTCGTCATTAGGTTTATTGGTTTGATGAATTTCTGTGACTTTAATGATAGGCATATCTCCATGATAAGAGCCTTTTATAACAGTACCAACTAATTCAACCCATGTATTATCTGAAAACTGACTGGCTTTGTCAAATTCACATAAAAAACCAACGATAACACTTTGCATATCTGAAGATATTATCATATCTCTGGCTAATACAAATTGATTTTCATCTAAATCTAATACACGGTAAACATAACCTGAAAATTTAATTTTCATTCCAACATAGTTATCAGGTGCATCATGTACAGCTTTTAAAACATTAGTATAATTTTTACTAGCAATTTGATTAATATTACTTTGCGACATACACATAGAATTATTAGAACTATTTTTAGAACCATCAATTATTTTAAATATAACAACACCAATAATTGCAATTAAAATAAGCAACATAAATATAAAAATACTCTTAAAAGTTTTACTACCATTAATTTTAAAATTATAAATAAACATAATAAAATCCATTCCTCTCTTACGTGACTTAGAAGGTGTATATAGTTTAAAAATAAATAATTTCTTTTTAAATATACTCCATAATGTCTTATAATATTTAGTAATAATATATGTTAGATGTTTTAACAATATTATGTTTTTGAAAATTCTTATAAAATAACCTTGATTAAAAAGTTATTTAGTGATATAGTAACAAAGTGAAAAAGTGTAATATTAAACATTAAGGAAGGATTGAAACTAATATGAGCGTATTAAATAAAATTTTCAAATCTTATAGTGAAAAAGAAGTAAAAAGGATAAAACCTTTAGTAACTAAGATTAATAATTTAGAACCGGAAATGGAAAAATTATCTGATAGCGAGTTAGTAGCTAAAACACCATATTTTAAACAACAATTACAAGAAGGAAAAACTTTAGATGATATTTTACCAGAAGCATTCGCA
The DNA here is from genome assembly GCA_963558245.1 of uncultured Clostridia bacterium. Classification (GTDB taxonomy): domain Bacteria; phylum Bacillota; class Clostridia; order TANB77; family CAG-508; genus CAG-269. Next base: position 2,542 of record CAUWGA010000039.1, on the reverse strand, counting down.
GTAGTAAGAGAAGCTTCAAAAAGAGTTTTAGGAATGAGACATTTTGATGTTCAATTAATAGGTGGTATTATCTTGCATCAAGGTAGAATTGCTGAAATGAAAACTGGAGAAGGAAAAACTTTAGTTGCAACACTACCAGTATATTTAAATGCATTAGAAGGAAAAGGTGTTCATGTTATTACTGTAAATGATTACCTAGCCAAAAGAGATAGTGAATGGATGGGAAAATTATATAAATTCTTAGGACTTTCAGTAGGACTTGTAATAGCTGGCATGCAACCAAAAGAAAAACAAGAAGCATATAATGCAGACATTACATATGGTACAAATAATGAATTTGGTTTTGACTATTTAAGAGACAACATGGTTATTTATAAAGATCAATTAGTTCAACGTGGACTACATTATGCAATTATAGACGAAATTGATAGTATTTTAATTGATGAAGCTCGTACACCATTAATAATATCAGGTAGAGCTAATGAATCATCAGATTTATATAAAAAAGCTGACAACTTCGTTAAGAGACTAGAACCAAAAATAATTGTGGAAGAAGATGTAAAAGACTTTGACCAAGCAGAAGATAATGAAAAATATGATTATATAGTAGATTTAAAAGCAAAATCAGCAACATTAACACAAAAAGGTATTAAAAAAGCAGAAGAAGCATTTGAATTAGAAAATTTCAACGATTTAGAAAACTCAACTTTAGTTCATCATGTAAACCAAGCATTACGTGCACATGGAATTATGAAAAAAGATATAGATTACATTGTTAAAGATGGGGAAGTGCTAATTGTTGACGAATTTACAGGACGTATTATGTATGGTAGACGTTACAACAATGGTTTACACCAAGCAATTGAAGCAAAAGAACATGTAAAAATAGCAGATGAGTCTAAAACATTAGCAACAATCACATTCCAAAACCTATTTAGAATGTATGATAAATTATCTGGAATGACTGGTACTGCAATGACAGAAGAATCAGAGTTTGAAGAAATCTATAATTTAGATGTTATTGAAATTCCTACAAATAAACCAATGGTACGTAAAGACGAAAATGATATAATATATAAAAATGAAAATGCTAAATTCCATGCAATAGTAGAAGATATCAAAAAGAGCAACGAAAAAGGTCAACCAGTATTAGTTGGTACAGTTTCAATAGAAAAATCAGAAAAATTATCTAATTTATTGAAAAAAGAAGGTATTAAGCATGAAGTATTAAATGCTAAATATCATGAAAAAGAAGCTGAAATAATTGCACAAGCAGGTAAATTTAATGCAGTTACAATTTCAACAAACATGGCAGGACGTGGAACTGACATTATGCTTGGAGGAAATAGTGAATATTTAGCTAAAGAAGAAATGAGAAGATTAAAACTTTCACCAGAATTAATAGAAGAAGCAAACACATATTATGAAACAGATAATGAAGATATTTTAAGAGTAAGAAAACAATTTAAAGAATTAGTACAAAAATATGACGAAAAAATAAAAGAAGAAAAAGAAAAAGTTATTCAAGCTGGTGGTTTAAAAATTATAGGAACAGAAAGACATGAATCAAGAAGAATTGATAATCAGTTACGTGGACGTTCTGGACGTCAAGGAGATGTTGGTGAATCAAGATTTTACATAGGACTTGACGATGACTTAATGAAAATCTTTGGTGGAGATATGATTACTAAAGTTTATAACACTTTAGGAGCAGATGAAAATATGCCAATTCAGTCAAAGATGATTTCAAACGCAGTTGAAAATGCTCAAAAGAAAGTAGAAGGAAGAAACTTTACAATACGTAAAAATGTATTAAAATATGATGATGTTATGAATGCACAAAGAGAAATTATATATAAACAAAGAAGACAAGTGCTTGATGGCGAAAATATTCATGATAACATTATAAACATGATAGAATTTGTAGCAGAAAATGTTCCTCAAATGTATGTAGAAGGGGAAACAAATGAACTTAATATAGAATCTTTAAACAACGAAATAATAAATCTATTTGGAATTGACATGTTAGATTTTATAAAAGAACATAAAGAAAATGTAGGCGAAATATCTTCTATGTTAAAAGAAAAAGCATTAGAAATTTACAAACAAAAAGAGGAAGAAATAACAGCAGAGCAAATGAGAGAACTTGAAAGAGTTGTAATGCTTAAAGTTGTTGATGAAAAATGGATGAACCATATTGATAGCATGGATGAATTAAAAAATGGTATTGGACTTCGTGCATACGGACAAAAAGATCCAGTTGTTCAATATAGACTAGAAGGTTTTGATATGTTTGACGAAATGGTTAATAATATCAAATTAGATGTTACTAAAATATTAATGCATGTTCGTTCTGCTGGAAATACAGAAAGACAAGAAACAGTAAAAATAACTGGAGCAGCATTAGAAGCAATTCATAGTGTTGATGGCGGAGCTAAAATAGGAACAGATGTTGATAGAACAGTTAGAAATGAAGGACCAAAAGTAGGAAGAAATGACCCATGTCCATGTGGAAGTGGGAAGAAGTATAAGAACTGCTGTG
>CAUWGA010000038.1:0-8323 GCA_963558245.1 uncultured Clostridia bacterium | reverse complement strand
ACTTCAAACAGTATTGATTTCAAAAAAGTGTGACATATGTTTGACAAACCTACATGAAAAATTGTATAATAAATAAAATAGTACTTGAAATATATATTTTTTTGATATACAATTATATTGCTGAAAAAAATTGGCAATACTAAAGATATAAAAAACAAAAAAGAATAAAATAAGGAGGAAGATATTATGTCAGTAAAAGTAGCTATTAATGGTTTTGGACGTATAGGACGTCTAGCATTTAGACAAATGTTTGGAGCGGAGGGATATGAGATTGTTGCAATCAACGATTTAACAAGTCCAAAAATGCTTGCACATCTTTTAAAATATGACTCAGCACAAAGAACATATGAAAAGGCAGATACAGTAGTAGCAGGAGAAGATTCAATAACAGTTGATGGAAAAACAATAAAAATCTATGCAGAAAAAGATGCAAAAGATTTACCTTGGGGAGAAATAGGAGTTGACGTTGTATTAGAATGTACAGGATTCTATACAAGTAAAGATAAAGCACAAGCTCATATTGATGCAGGAGCTAAAAAAGTAGTTATATCAGCACCAGCTGGTAAAGACTTAAAAACAGTAGTATTTGGAGTAAATGAAGAAATATTAACAGCAGATGATAAAATAATATCAGCTGCATCATGTACAACAAACTGTTTAGCACCAATGGCAAAAGCATTAAATGATTTAGCACCAATTCAATCAGGAATAATGACAACAGTTCATGCTTACACAGGAGATCAAATGATACTTGATGGACCACAAAGAAAAGGAGACTTAAGAAGAGCAAGAGCAGGAGCAGTGAATATCGTACCAAACTCAACAGGAGCAGCTAAAGCAATTGGATTAGTTATTCCAGAATTAAATGGAAAATTAATTGGTTCTGCACAAAGAGTTCCAGTACCAACAGGATCAACAACAATATTAGTTGCAGTTGTAAAAGGAGAAGACATCACAGAAGAAAAAATAAATGAACATATGAAATCAGTTGCAAACCAATCATTTGGATATACAGATGAACCATTAGTTTCTTCTGATATTATAGGAATAACATATGGATCATTATTTGATAGTACTCAAACAATGGTAACAAAAATAGAAGATGGATTATATCAAGTACAAGTTGTATCTTGGTATGACAACGAAAATTCTTACACAAGCCAAATGGTAAGAACAATAAAATATTTTGCTGAATTAGGCGAATAATTTAATAAAAATAATATGTAATACACTATTCTTAAAGAGTAGTGTATTTTTTATGTTTAAATGTTAATAATAAAATATAGAAATGTAATTTTTATGTGTTTAAATATTGTATAAAAGAATATTTGTAATTTACCAAAAATCTATAAATACAACAAGTTTTTGATACTATATATAATTTATGACAGTTAGTAAGAAATAAAAAAACAGAAATAAAATACGACAAGGTGTTGAATTAAATAAATATTATTGATAAAATGTAAAAGCAACATATAGTATTAATTAAGTCTAATAATAAAGATGTAAAACTAAGGAAAAGGAGAAAAAAAGATGAAAACAAAATTAAAACGAAAAATGTTAAAAGAAAATAAGGAAAGAGGTATAACATTAATTGCTTTAGTAATAACAATAGTTGTATTAGTAATACTTGTAAGTGTAAGTATAGCAATGCTAACAGGGGATAATGGAATATTATCTAAAATGGATAAAACAAAAGAAGAAAACGAATATAGAAATGCGGAAGAAAAAGTAAAACTAGCGATAACGGGAGCAAAATCAGATGATGGGAATATGTCGGTAGAAGAATTCTTGAAAGAAATTGAACTTCAAGGTGGAACGTTAGTAGGAACACAATTTCCAGTAGAAGCTAAAATGGAAGAATATAGATTTATAATAGATGAACATGAAAAAATAATGGAATTTAAAGAACTTAATGAAATAACAGGACATCAAAAAAGAAATGTTATTTCGAAAGATAAAATAGGAAATTACATAATAATACCATCTGGATTTGAAATATTAAATCCAATGGAATGTGTAATAGACGGAATAGTGATAAAAGATAAAACACATGAGAACACTAAAGGAAGTGAATTTGTATGGATACCAGTAGGAAATATAAAAAAAGAAGATGGAACAATAGAAAAAATAGAAATCAATAGATATATATTTAATAGTAAAGGACAAGAAAAGGGTCAAGCTGATAAAGCTATAAATAATGAATACAATGATAAATATAATTATAAAGAATTAGCAATATCAGATAAAGGAAATTCGGTAGCGGAAAATATAGAAGAATTTAAAAGTAAAGCTACATCAAGTAAGGGATATTATATAGGAAGATATGAAGCAAGAACAGCTACAGAACGCAAAAATGAATATGATAAATTAACGAAGATAACAGAAAAAAAAGAAGATTATATATATAATTATATTTCACAAATAAGAGCATCTGAACTGAGTAAAAATATGTATAAAAATGATAATTTTAAAAGCGACTTAATAAATAGTTATGCCTGGGATACAGCAATAGTGTTTTTTCAGAAATTTGATAATAGAAATAATAAAAACGGAGAATTAAAACCTTATTCAAGACAAAACAGTTTAAATATGAATGATTTAGCAAGTTGGGGAACAAGTAAATTAGAAGAAAAAGATATAATATGTAATGTGTATGATATGGCTAGTAATTGTTATGAGTGGACAACAGAAACAGCTAATGATTCTAAAATTCCTTGTGTGCTACGAGGAGGAGGATATAACGATAGTGGATGTACTACATCGTATAGATTTAGTAACTATAAAACTTATGCTCTTGATAGATATACATTTAGACCAATTTTATATTTATAAATTAATAATATATAAAAAGACAGTATAATTATCCCCAATAATTATACTGTTTTTATATGCCAAAACAAACCAATAATACATAAAATTAATGAAAAAATACTTGAAAAGTGACCTTTTTTGTTATAAAATAGTAATGCCTAAAAGGAATAATAATTATTTATTAAAACATAATACATATATAGGCAAAGGAAGGAGTTTTTTAAATGAATAAAAAAACAATAAAAGACATTGATTTAAAAGAAAAAAAAGTTTTAGTAAGATGTGACTTTAATGTACCATTAGATGAAAATAAAAATATTACAGATAATACAAGAATAGTAGCAGCATTACCAACTATAAAATACTTATTAGAAAACAATTGTAGTATTATCTTAACTTCTCACTTAGGAAGACCAAAAGGAGAAGTAAAACCAGAATATTCATTAGCACCAGTAGCTAAAGAAATATCAAGACTATTAGACAAAGAAGTAATAATGGCAAAAGACGTTGTAGGAGAAGATGCAATGTCAAAAGCAGAAGCATTAAAAGAAGGAGAAATCCTATTATTAGAAAATGTTAGATTCCATAGAGAAGAAACAGACAATGACCCTGAATTCAGTAAAAAATTAGCAAGTATGGCAGAAATATTTGTAAATGACGCATTTGGAGCAGCACATAGAGCTCATAGTTCAACAGTAGGTGTTGCAACATATTTACCAGCAGTATCAGGATTATTAATAGAAAAGGAATTACAATTCTTAGGAAATGCATTAGAAAGTCCAGAAAGACCTTTTGTTGCAATTTTAGGAGGAGCTAAAGTTTCAGACAAAATAGGTGTAATAGATAGTTTATTAGAAAAAGTAGATACATTAATGATTGGTGGAGGAATGGCATATACATTCTTCAAAGCTCAAGGGTATGAAGTTGGAAATTCAATTTGTGAAGTAGAAAAATTAGAATTAGCTAAAGAAGCTATGGAAAAAGCGAAAGAAAGAGGAGTTAAATTAATGCTTCCTATAGACACAAAAATAGGAAAAGAATTTAAACCAGACACAGAAAGCAAAACAGTAGCTTGGACAGAAATTCCAGAAGGTTGGGAAGGATTTGATATCGGAGCAGAAACAATCGAAATGTTCAAAGAAGAATTAAGAAAAGCAAAAACAGTAGTATGGAATGGACCTTTAGGATTATTTGAATTTGACCAATTTGCTATTGGAACAAACGAAATAGCAAAAACATTAGCAGAAATTGATGCAACAACAATAATTGGAGGAGGAGACTCAGCAGCAGCAGTTAAAAAAGCAGGATTACAAGATAAAATGTCACATATTTCAACAGGTGGAGGAGCATCATTAGAATTCTTAGAAGGTAAAAAGTTACCAGGAATAGAATGTTTACAAGATAAATAAGTATATAAGGGGAATACAGTTCCCCTTAAAGTGATGTTTATAAAATGAAATTTAAGACATAATATAAAGGAGAGAATTTATATGAGGAAAAAAGTAATAGCAGGAAACTGGAAAATGAATATGTTACCAGGAGAAGCGATAGAATTTATAACAGAATTAACACCATTAGTAAAAGATACAAATAATGAAGTTATTTTATGTGTTCCATACACAGATTTATTCTATGCTTTATTAACAGCTCAAGGAACAAATATAAAAATTGGTGCTCAAAACATGCATTTTGAAGAAAGCGGAGCATATACAGGTGAAGTATCTGGAAAAATGCTAAAAGCAATAAATGTTGAATATGTTATAATAGGTCATTCAGAAAGAAGACAATATTTCAATGAAACAGACGAAACAGTAAATAAAAAAGTAAAATCAGCATTTGCAAATGGATTAAAACCAATAGTATGTGTAGGTGAAACTTTAGAAGAAAGAGAAAGTGGAAAAACAGCAGAAATAATAACAAAACAAACAGAATTAGCACTAGAAGGATTAACAAATGAACAAGTAAAAAATACAATAATTGCATATGAACCAATTTGGGCTATTGGAACTGGAAAAACAGCAACAAGTGAAGATGCAAATAACAGCATAAAAGAAATTAGAAACAAAATAGCTGAGATATACGGAACAGAAGTAGCAGAAGAAGTTATAATTCAATATGGTGGAAGTGTAAAATCTAGTAATGCCAAAGAATTATTTTCTACATCTGACATTGATGGAGGATTAGTTGGAGGAGCTAGCTTAAAAGCAGAAGAATTCAGCAAAATAGTAAATTTTGATAAATAATCTTACAAATAACATTTAAGAAAAAGGATGGTAAAAAATGAAAGATAAATTAACAATGCTAATGATATTAGATGGTTTTGGAGATAATCCAAATAAAGATGGAAATGCAATAAAATTAGCAAAAACACCTAATATTGATAAACTAATGAGAAAATATCAAACACAAGATATATATACAAGTGGACTTGCAGTTGGACTACCAGAAGGACAAATGGGAAATTCAGAAGTTGGTCATACAAACATTGGAGCAGGAAGAATTGTATATCAAGAACTAACAAAAATAACAAAATCAATAGAAGATGGAGATTTCTTTACAAATCCAGAATTTATCTCAGCAATTGAAAATTGTAAAAAATACAATTCTAAATTACACATCTTAGGATTAGTATCAGATGGAGGAGTTCATAGCCATAACAGACATTTATATGGATTATTAGAAATGGCTAAAAGAAGAGACTTTGAAAATGTATATGTACATTGTTTCTTAGATGGTAGAGATACACCACCAGCTTCAGCAGAAAGTTATATATTAAAATTACAAGACAAAATGAACGAAAAAGGGATTGGACGAATTGCAAGTTTATCTGGTAGATTCTATGCAATGGATAGAGATAAAAGATGGCAAAGAGTTCAAAAATGTTATGATGCATTAGTAAATGGAAAAGGAGTAAGAGCTGGAAATGCAATAAAAGCTATTGAAGACTCTTATCAAAAAGAAGTTTTTGATGAATTTGTAGAGCCAACAGTTATATATAGTGGAGAAGAACCAGTTGCAACTATTGGAAAGCATGATTCAGTAATATTCTTTAACTTTAGACCAGATAGAGCAAGAGAAATAACAAGAGCATTAGTAGATACAGAATTCAATGAATTTGAAACTAAAAAAGATTTAGATTTATATTTTGTATGTTTTACAAACTATGACGAAACAATGCCAAATGTTCAAGTTGCATTCAAAAAAGAACCATTAGTAAATACTTTTGGGGAATATATAAGTAAAAATGGATACACACAATTAAGAATAGCTGAAACAGAAAAATATGCCCATGTAACATTCTTCTTTAATGGTGGAGAAGAAAAACAATATGAAGGTGAAGATAGAATTTTAGTACCATCACCTAAAGTAGAAACATATGACATGAAACCAGAAATGAGTGCATATGAAGTTACTAAAAAAGTATTAGAAGCAATATCAGCAGATAAATATGATGCAATAATTTTAAATTATGCTAACACAGATATGGTAGGGCACACAGGAAGCTTATCAGCAGCAATAAAAGCTGTAGAAACTGTTGACGAATGTGTTGGAAAAGTTGTAAAACTTGTAGAAGAAAAACAAGGAAATCTATTAATTACTGCAGACCATGGAAATGCAGAGCAAATGATAGACTACAAAACTGGAGAGCCACATACTGCTCATACAACAAATCCAGTACCATTAATCTTAGTTACAGCAGACAAAAATTTAAAATTAAAACAAGGTGGAAAGCTAGCAGACTTAGCACCAACAATGCTTGATTTAATGAATCTTGAAAAACCAGAAGAAATGACAGGTGAAAGTTTGTTAGATAGGGAATAAAAGGATATGTTAAATCATACAAAAAGAATTAAAGAAATATATGAAGATATACAAAAACGATTATTTTATATGATACCAGAAAAGTGGGAAAAACTATACTTATATAGTTCAGTAATAGATAAACAAAATGGAGAAAAAACAGGAGAGTTATACTTTTATTATATTCCAAAAGGAATACTTCGTAAAAAACCTGTAAATGTATATGAAATACCGTCAAAATTCAATTTAGATGAAAATGATTACTTAAAACTTGTAAAAATCTTATATGATAGAATAAAATTATTAAGAGAAGAATTTAGAAAATCAGAAACAAGCACATTATGGTCAAATATTACAATGACAATAGAAAATGCAAAATTTAAAGTTGAATATAATTATGATGATTTAGAAAATAGTACATTTACAAGTTATGAAAGACATATAATTTGGAGATATGAATATTTAGGTATAGGAGAAGAACAAGTAAGCAAAAAAGAAAAAGAAATACTAAATAGATATATTACAGGACCAAAATTAATAAAAAGAAAAGAAAACTACGAAACTGGTATCTATATAAAAGATATAGAAAATAAAATTGCATATAATACAGATGAAAATAAACCATTAGAAAAAGAGCCAGAAGAACAAAGAAAGGCTAAAAGGAAAAATCAACTGTTATTATCAGAAGAACAAATAAAAGAATTTGAACAAAAACGTAAACAAGTTGAAAAAAACAGTTATTAAATTTTGAAATAAATATATTAATTATATATATTTCAAATAAATATAGAAAAAAACTTAGAATTGAAAGGAGCAATTTAAAATGACATATTCAAAAGAATTAGAAGAAATGTGCTATGTTCGTAAAGGAGTAGACCATGGACCAGCACCAATTCCAGAAGAAGGAAAATGGGTAAAAGCTAAAGATATTAAAGACATATCAGGATTAACACATGGTATTGGATGGTGTGCACCTCAACAAGGAGCATGTAAATTAACATTAAATGTAAAAGACGGAATTATTCAAGAAGCATTAATAGAAACTATAGGATGTTCAGGAATGACACATTCAGCTGCTATGGCAGGAGAAATATTAACAGGAAAAACATTATTAGAAGCATTAAACACAGACTTAGTATGTGATGCTATAAATACAGCAATGAGAGAATTATTCTTACAAATAGTATATGGAAGAACACAAACAGCTTTCTCAGAAGGAGGACTTCCTGTAGGAGCTGGACTTGAAGACTTAGGAAAAGGACATACATCACAAGTAGGAACAATTTATTCAAGTACATTAAAAGGTCCAAGATATTTACAATTAACAGAAGGATATATTGTAGAATTAGGACTTGATAAAGATGACCAAATTATCGGATACAAATATGTACATATGGGAAAAATGATGGAAAACATCAAAAAAGGAATTGAACCAATGGAAGCAATTGAAAAAGCATCTGGAACATATGGAAGATTTGACGAAGCTGTTAAGAAAATAGACCCTAGAAATCAATAATAATGATAATTAATAAGGAGAATTAATTATGATAAATGATTTAGCGAAAAGGGCTTATGAAAATAGTAAAAATCATTTTAGAAAAGATGCAATATAATGAAACAAGACCATACAAGCATGGTAAAAAATGTTAATAGGGAGGAATAAAAATGGCAGTAACATTTGAAAGTTATGAAAGAAGAATAGACCAAA
>CAUWGA010000037.1:0-8323 GCA_963558245.1 uncultured Clostridia bacterium | reverse complement strand
GAACACCAAAAGGAACTCGTATTTTTGGACCAGTTGCAAGAGAATTAAGAGAAAAGGATTATATGAAAATACTTTCATTAGCTCCAGAAGTATTATAAGATTATTTAAATTACTATCCTAAATATTGTACTAATTAATTACAAATTTTGATGTGTGAAAGTCATACATTTAAATAGCAATTAAATTTTAAAATGTATAATATATTAAATTAAATAATTTTAGAGCAAAGGAAATAGTGAGAAAATTTTTGGAAAATTAAGAAAAGGAGGCAAGCTCTAATGAAAATCAAAAAAGGAGATAACGTTCAAGTTTTATCTGGAAATGATAAAGGAAAAACAGGAGAAGTTTTAGAAGTTATACCAAAAGCTGATAAAATCATTGTTAAAGGCGTAAATGTTAGAAAAAAACATGTAAAAGCAAGACGTCAAGGCGATGAAAGTGGAATTATAGCAGTAGAATGCAGTATTCCATCAGCAAAAGTTAACGTTGTATGCCCTAAATGTGGAAAAGCAACAAAAGTAGGATATAAAGTAGAAAAAGACCAAAAAGTTCGTATTTGTAAAAAATGTGGATCAAAATTAAAATAGGAAGGAGGAACTTTTTAAATGGAAAAATTAAGAGAACAATATAATAATGAAGTAGTTCCAGCATTAATGAAAAAGTTTGGATACAAATCAGTTATGCAAGTTCCAAAACTTGATAAAGTAGTAATTAATATTGGATTAGGAGATTTAAAAGAAAATCCAAAAGCTTTAGAAAATGCAATGAAAGATTTAACACAAATTACAGGTCAAAAACCAGTAATAACAAAAGCAAAAAAATCAATAGCTGCATTTAAATTAAGAGAAGGAGCAAACATTGGATGTAAAGTTACATTAAGAAGTGATAAAATGTATGACTTCGTATATAAATTATTCAATGTAGCACTTCCAAGAGTTAGAGATTTTAGAGGAGTTTCAGCTCATTCATTTGATGGTAGAGGAAACTACTCAATGGGAATAAAAGAACAATTAATCTTCCCTGAAATCGAATATGATAAAGTAGATAAATTAAGAGGTATGGATATTATATTTGCTACAACAGCAACAACTGATGAAGAATCAAAAGAATTATTAAAACTATTAGGAATGCCTTTTAAAAATTAATCATTAATTAGTCAAAGGAAAGGAGATAAACTATGGCTAAAACATCAATGAAAATTAAGCAAGCTAGACCACAAAAATACAAAACTAGAGAATACAATAGATGTAAACTTTGTGGAAGACCACATTCATATATTAGAAAATATGGAATTTGCCGTGTTTGCTTTAGAGAATTAGCACACAAAGGTGAAATTCCAGGTGTTAAAAAGTCAAGCTGGTAAAATAAAAATAAAATCAGAAAAAAAGGAGGTAAGTACTTAGAATGAATATTACAGACCCAATTGCAGATATGTTAACAAGAATTAGAAATGCAAATAGTTCAAAACATAAAACAGTTGATATTCCAGCATCTAAAATGAAATTAGGAATAGCTGAAATATTAGCTGATGAAGGATATATAAAATCTTATGAAGAAATTAAAGATGATGCACAAGGTGTTATAAGAATTACTCTAAAATATGATGAAAAAGGAACAAGAGTAATCGACGGTTTAAAAAGAATTAGTAAACCAGGACTAAGAGTTTATGCGTCAAAAGATGAATTACCAAAAGTATTAAACGGATTAGGTATAGCAATCATTTCTACATCAAAAGGTTTAAAAACAGATAAACAAGCTAGAGAACTAGGTATTGGTGGAGAAGTATTAGCTTATATTTGGTAGTACATAAAATAATAAAAGAAGGAGGAAGAACCTAACATGTCAAGAATAGGAAATAAACCTATTACAGTACCAGATGGTGTTGAAGTTAAAATTGATGGTAAACACATTACTGTAAAAGGACCAAAAGGTACATTAGAAAGAGATATACACAATAACATTTCAGTAGAAATGGAAGGAAATACAATTAATGTAGTAAGAGTTAATGACCAACCATTTAACAGAGGTTTACATGGATTAACAAGAACATTAATTAGCAACATGATTACAGGTGTAGTTAATGAATATACAAGAGAACTACAAGTAAACGGTGTTGGATATAGAGTAGCAAAACAAGGTACAGGATTAAACTTATCTTTAGGATTTTCACATCCTGTAGTATATGAAGCTCCAGAAGGAATTACTTTTGATGTTCCAAACGCTAACACAATAATTGTTAAAGGAATTGATAAAGAATTAGTAGGTCAAACAGCAGCAGAAGTAAGATCTAAAAGACCACCAGAAGTTTACGGTGGAAAAGGTATTAAATATGCTGAAGAAGTTATTAGACGTAAAGAGGGAAAAACAGGTAAATAAAATAAAGAAGAAAAGTATTCGAATTTATAGAAAGGAGAATGAAAATGGTTAAGAAAACAGATAGAAAAATGGAAAGAGCTAGAAGACATGCAAGAGTTAGAACAAAAATTTCCGGAACAGCTGAAAGACCAAGATTATGTGTATACAGAAGTAACACAAATTTATATGTACAAGTTATAGATGATGTTGCAGGAAATACATTAGTTTCAGCTTCTACATTAGATAAAGATATAAAAACAAAACATGCTAATAAGGAAGCAGCTAAAGAATTAGGAACATTAATAGCTAAAAAAGCAGCTGACAAAAAAATCGAAACAGTAGTTTTTGACCGTGGAGGATATATCTATCATGGTGTAGTTAAAGAATTAGCAGAAGCTGCAAGAGAAGGCGGACTTAAATTTTAATAGTATTAAAAAAGGAGGATAAACTAAAACCTATGGAAGAAAATAGAGAGTTAAAAGAAAAAGTTGTTGCAATAAACAGAGTTGCCAAAGTTGTTAAAGGTGGTAGAACTTTTAGATTTAGTGCCGTAGTAGTAGTTGGTGACGAAAATGGTCATGTAGGTGTTGGAAATGGTAAAGCATCAGAAGTTCCAGATGCTATAAGAAAAGCTATTCAAGAAGCTAAGAAAAACTTAGTAGAAGTACCAATTGTTGAAACAACAGTACCTCATGAATATGTAGGAACTTTTGGAAGTGCTAAAGTTTTATTAAAACCAGCTGAATTAGGTAGTGGAGTTATCGCTGGTGGTAGCGTTAGACCAGTTCTAGAATTAGCAGGTTACAAAAACATTAGAACAAAAGTTATTGGAACAAACAATCCAAGAAACGTTGTTTATGCTACATTAGAAGGTTTAAAATCAATGCAAACAATTGAACAAGTAGCTAAAAAAAGAGGAAAAAAAGTAGAAGAAATTTTATAATTGATACAAACTAAAAGAAAAAAGAAGGAGGTGCGAACCAAGAATGAAACTAGATGATTTAAAACCAGCTGTAAAAAAAGTAAATAGAAATAGAGTAGGTCGCGGTATTGGTTCTGGAAACGGAAAAACATCAGGAAAAGGACATAAAGGACAAAAAGCAAGAAGCGGTGGAGGAGTAAGACGTGGATTCGAAGGTGGGCAAACACCATTATATAGAAGATTACCAAAAAGAGGATTCACTAATATCCATGCAAAAACATATACAGAAGTAACATTTAAAATGTTAAACAAAGTTAAAAACACTGAAGTTACTGCTGAAAGTCTATTAGAAGAAGGAATCATTGGAAAAATCAATGATGGTATCGTTATTTTAGCAACAGGAAAATTAGAGAAAAAAGTAAATGTAAAAGCTAAAAGATTTACAGCAAAAGCTAAAGAAGAAATCGAAGCTTTAGGCGGAAAGACAGAGGTGATTTAGTTGTTTAAAACGCTTAAAAATGCTATTGCAACACCTGATGTTAGAAAAAGATTATTATACACCTTATTATTAATTGTTGTATTTAGATTTGGTTGCTATATTACTGTACCAGGAGTAAATAGTATAGCATTAAATGATGCAATGTCTAATACTAATGGAATTGCAGGATTAATTGATATGATTTCAGGAGGAGCTTTCTCCAGATTTTCAGTATTTGCAATGTCAATTAGTCCTTATATCACAGCTTCAATTGTAATCCAATTATTAGCTATGATTATTCCATCATTAGAAAAACTAACTAAAGAAGGTGGAGAAGAAGGTAGAAAGAAAATAAATAAATATACTAAAATGTTAACAGTAGTATTAGCGTTAATCGAAGGTATAGGAATTTATCTATCATATAAATCATCAGGAATATTTGTAAATGATAGTTTCTTAACAGGAGCATTAGTTGTTACAGGTCTAATAGCAGGAACAACAATATTGATGTGGTTAGGTGAACAGATTACAAATAAAGGTGTGGGAAACGGAATATCACTACTAATTTTTGTAGGTATTATTTCTGGATTACCAGCAGGAATTACAAAATTATGGAGTTTAATAATGCCAAGTACAGGATTTAGTACAACAGGATTATTAACAGCTATAGGAATATTAATTGGAGCTATAATATTAATAGCAGGAGTTGTATTTGTACAACAAGCCGAAAGAAGAATTCCAGTACAATATTCTAAAAAAGTAGTAGGAAGAAAAATGATGGGAGCACAAAATACACATATCCCACTAAAATTAGCTATGGCTGGGGTTATGCCAATAATCTTTGCTTCATCATTTATGACATTTCCTGCTATGATAATACAAATTTTTGTATCAGACATAGCAAATCAAACAGGATTTTTAGCAGGAGTATATAAATTCTCAATTGCTACATCAACTTCAAATGTAGAATGGGGATATTCATTAGGAAATGCTATTGTATACTTGCTATTAATCTTAGGATTTACATTTTTCTATACATATGCTACATTTAACCCAGCAGAGGTTTCAAGTAATATTAAGAAAAATGGTGGATTTATTCCAGGAATAAGAGCTGGAAAGCCAACAACAGAATATTTATCATCAATAATATCTAAGTTAACTTGGTTTGGGGGATTATTCTTAGCAATAATCGCAATATTACCAATGTTATTAAGATTTACAAACTTAAATATTGCATTTGGTGGTACATCAATATTAATCGTTGTAGGAGTTGCTCTAGAAACAATGCAACAATTAGAATCTTTCTTAGCGATGAGACACTATAAAGGATTCTTAGAATAGGATAATAAGGGGCGCGTTGATCTTACAAAGAAAATACGTCCCTATATCTTTGTTTAAAATGATTTTTAGCATGTCCATTATTAATATTAGTGGATATGGTAAAGATTATTATTTATAATCTAAAACAAAAGTAGAGGAAGTGTTTATTAAATGGTTATAATAATGTTAGGTGCACCAGGAACAGGAAAAGGTACAATAGCTAGCATATTAACAAAGAGTTTAGAAATACCACAAGTGTCAACAGGTGATATTTTTAGAAAAAACATTAAAGAAGGAACAGAATTAGGAATTTTAGCAGAACGATACATTTCAAAAGGACAATTAGTGCCAGATGAAGTTACTATAGGAATAGTAGAAGATAGACTAAAAGAAGATGATGTTAAAAATGGAATTATATTAGATGGATTTCCAAGAACAGTAAAACAAGCAGAAGAATTAGATAAGATGCTAGAAAAAGAAGGAAAAAAAGTTGATATAGTAATTAATTTAACAACTCCAGAAGAAGAAATAATAGAAAGAATTGTTAATAGAAGAGTATGCTCAAATCAAGAGTGTAAAACGGTATATAATGTATTATTAAATCCACCAAAACAAGAAGGAATATGTGATAAATGTGGAGAAGAATTAATACAAAGAAAAGATGATACAGAAGAAACAGTAAAAGCTAGATTAAAAAGTTATATGGAACTGACAAATCCATTAGTAGAATATTATGAAAAACAAGGAAAAATATATTCAGCACTTGTGAGCAAAACAGTAAACAAATTAGGTAAAGATGTTGCGGATGATGTAACAAAATATATAAAAGAAACTTTTTAGGAGATGATATAATTGGTAACAATTAAATCAAAAAAAGAAATAGAATATATGAAAGAAGCATGCAGGGTAGTAGCTGTAATGTATAAAGAGTTGGAAAAAGAAATACAACCTGGGATGTCAACATGGGAAGTAGACCAATTAGCAGAAAATATAATAAGAAGAGAGGGAGCTATTCCAGCAGAAAAAGGATATCCATCAGGAATAAAGGGAGTACCTAATTTTCCGGCTTCAATTTGTATATCTATAAATGATGAAGTAATTCATGGAGTACCTTCAAAACATAAATATATAAAAGAAGGTGACATAGTAAGTGTAGATACAGTAGCTCTAAAAAATGGATTTAATGGAGATGCTGCAAGAACATTTATGATAGGTAATGTTTCAAAAGATGCAAGAAATTTAGTGGAAGTGACTAAGCAAGCATTTTTTGAAGGAATTAAATATGCAAAACCAGGATACAGAATTGGAGATGTATGTCATGCAATAGGAGAATATGTTCATTCACAAGGCTATTCTGTTGTAAGAGAATTCCAAGGGCATGGAATAGGAAGGCAAATGCATGAAGATCCAGGAATACCAAACTATGGAAAAGCAGGAAGAGGAATAAGGTTAGAACCAGGAATGACATTAGCTATTGAACCAATGGTAATTCAAGGAAAACCTAATATTTTAGAATTAGAAGATGGCTGGACAATAATAACAGAAGACGGAAGTTTATCTGCACATTATGAAAATACAATATTAATTACAGAAAAAGAGCCAGAGATATTGACAATTCTATAATAGTAATGTATAATAAAATAGTTATTATGCACAATAGCCCAATTTTGCATAAAAATGTAAAACTCTTTAATAGGAGGGGAAGAAAGTTGGCAAAAGAAGATGTAATAGAAGTAGAAGGAACAGTTGTAGAAACGTTACCTAATACAGTATTTAAAGTAGAACTAAAGAATGGACATCAAATATTAGCTCATATCTCAGGAAAATTAAGAATGAATTATATTAAAATATTACCAGGAGATAAAGTAAAGGTAGAGCTTTCACCATATGATTTAACAAGAGGAAGAATTACATGGAGAGCTAAATAAGATAGAAATTAACCCAAATAAATAAAATAAGCAAGCCAAGGAGGTGCTAATAAAATGAAAGTAAGACCATCAGTAAAACCAATGTGTGACAAATGTAAAGTAATAAAAAGAAAAGGGGTTATTAGAGTAATTTGTGAGAACCCTAAACACAAACAAAGACAAGGTTAATCCTTAATAGTTAGTAACACAAATGAGGTAGCGGCTGTGAATCTAAATGCGAATTTATTTAGATTACATTATCTAGTTTGTGTTTATATATATGTTTTAAAAGCTTAAACTGACTAGAGTAAACGCTAGTACATTTCACTTTTTAAGTTATTTTAGGACAAACAAAAACAAAACAAAAAATTTTGGAGGTGCAAAAAAATATGGCTCGTTTAGCAGGAGTAGATTTACCTAAAGAAAAAAGAGTAGAAATAGGACTTACCTATATTTATGGAATTGGAGTATCAAGCTCAAGAAAAATTCTAGAAAAAGCAGGAGTTAATCCAGATATAAGAGTAAAAGATTTAACAGATGATCAAGTAAATGATATAAGAAAAGTAATCGATGAATCTTATACTGTAGAAGGAGACCTAAGAAGAGAAGTAGCATTAAATATTAAAAGGTTAACAGAAATTGGATGCTATAGAGGACTAAGACATAGAAAAGGTCTACCAGTTAGAGGTCAAAGAACAAAAACTAATGCTAGAACTAGAAAAGGTCCTAGAAAATTAGTTAGTAAGAGCAAAAAATAATAAAATTGCTAAAATTAGAAATCTGTGCTTTTTGTTTTATTATTTATATTTCAATGTAAATATGTACAACTCGGCTATAATAATATAAATAAAATGCATCTTATTAATTTAAAGCAATTTTAAATCGAATAAATTCAAAATAAATTTGAATAAGGAGGAAAAAACAAAATGGCTAAAAATGTAACAACAAAAAAAGTTGCTAGAAGAAATAGAAAAAACATCGAAAAGGGTGCTGCTCATATTCATTCTAGTTTTAACAATACAATAGTTACAATTACAGATACACAAGGAAACACAATATCATGGGGAAGTGCTGGAGAATTAGGATACAAAGGTTCTAGAAAAAGCACACCATTTGCAGCAGGTCAAGTTGCAGAAACAGCAGCTAAAATTGCTATGGAACATGGTTTAAAATCAGTTGAAGTATTCGTAAAAGGACCTGGTTCAGGTAGAGAAGCTGCAATTCGTTCATTACAAACAGCAGGGTTAGAAATAAGTGCAATTAAAGATGTAACACCAATACCTCATAATGGTTGTAGACCACCAAAAAGAAGAAGAGTATAGATTAATAAAAAAGTGAAAG
>CAUWGA010000036.1:0-8499 GCA_963558245.1 uncultured Clostridia bacterium | reverse complement strand
TCTTTAACAGATATTGTGGAAATGGATGCTGCATCTAATAATAGTGTAGAAGATATTAGAAGTATAAGGGAAGAAGTGAATTTTTTACCTACTAAAGCTAAATATAGAGTATATATTATAGATGAGGTTCATATGTTATCTACAGGAGCTTTTAATGCGTTATTAAAAACACTAGAAGAACCACCAGAACATGTTAAATTTATTTTAGCAACAACAGAACCTCAAAAATTACCAGCTACAATATTATCAAGATGTCAAAGATTTGATTTTAAAAGAATATCAAATGACAATATAATAAAAAGATTAAAAATTGTATGTGAACAAAGTAATATAGAAATTACAGCTGAAGCGTTAAAGATTATTGCAGTTTTATCAGAAGGTGCAATGAGAGATGCTCTTTCAATTTTAGAAAGATGTATTCAAGATGGAGAAAATAAGATTGATGAAAATAAAATAAAAGATTTAGTTGGAATTCCAAAAATAACATATGTTCATAATATAATGGAAAGTCTGTTTAAATATGATGTTGAAAACACATTAAAAAGTGTAAATATTGTATTAGATGAAGGAAAAGACATAAATAATCTATTATGGGAAATGATAAAATATACAAAAGATATTTTAATATATCAAGCTTCTCAAAAATTAGATTTATATAGTCAAGAAGAAATTTCTAATATAGCAAAAATATCTGAAATGGCATCAAAACAAGACTTATTAAATATGATATATGAATTGTCTGAATTAGAAACAGATATTAAATGGTCAACTCAGAAAACAATTATTTTCCAAGCAGGAATGATAAAACTTTGTAATCAAGAGAAAAAAGAAAATAATGATTTAGCAAAAAGAATTGAAAATATAGAAAAATATTTGAAATCTGGAAAATTAAATATGGCACAGCAACCAGCAATTTCAAGACCAGTAAATAATCAAGTGACACAAAATCAAATAGCACCATCAAATTTTGGAGTAAATCAAAATAGAACATCTATACCAAAAGAAAGAACAGCAAAAAAAGTAGAACAGAAAAATTACTCAAGTGATGCTAAAAATTACTGGCCAGAAATTTTGACTGATTTAAAAAGTAGTGGAAAAATAGTGTTATATACAAATTTAATGAATACAAGGGCAAAAGAACTAAATGACATGACAGTAGGTATTGAATTTCCAACAGGTATGACAGCATTTGGGAAAACAGTTTTAGAAAAGCCAGAGAACGTAAGAGAAATTTCAAAAATGGTATCAATGGCATGTGGAAAAGATATGCAAATAAAATATATACCAATGAACAATGAAGTACATCAAATAACCAATGAAGAAAATTTGCAAAATCTAGCAAATGAATCTGATATACCATTTAATATTATAGAATAATATTAAATAATAAAACGCATTAAACAAAGATATATAAAGGAGGATTTTATAATGGCAAAAAGAGGAGGATTCCCAGGTATGGGAAGTTTTGGAGGTATGAACCTTAACAATTTAATGAAAGAAGCAAAAAAAATGCAAGCAGATATGGAGAAATCTCAAACTGAATTAGCAGCAAAAGAATTTGAAGCTTCAGCTGGTGGAGGAGCAGTAAATGTTAAAGTTGCAGGAGATAAAACAATAAAAGAAATAAAAATAAAACAAGAAGTTGTAGACCCAGATGATGTAGAAATGCTAGAAGATTTAATTCTAACATGTATAAATGAAGCTTTAAGACAAGTAGATTCAGCACAAGCAGCATCACTTGGAAAATATAATATTCCTGGATTAGGATTATAATTATAAAAATTATACTAAAAATATCAATAAGAAACATATCACGAAAGTTAATAGAATAAAGGTTTATAGGTAAAACCATACAAAAACCTAAATACTATTTATACAAGGAAATTAAAATGTCACTGTATTCACCATCAATTGAAAAATTAATAGAAAGTTTTGAAAGATTACCAAGTATTGGACATAAAACAGCTGCAAGACTTGCATTTTATATATTAAATTGTTCAGAAGAAGAAACAAATGAATTTATTGGTGCAATTACAAATGCTAAAAAGAATTTAAAATATTGTAGCAAATGTTTTAACATTTCTGATACAGATCCATGCACAATATGCGGTAATCCAAAAAGAGACCAAAGTATAATATGTGTAGTTGAAGATGTAAGAGATATTGTTGCAATGGAAAAAACACATGAATTTAAGGGCGTATATCATGTTTTGCATGGTTCAATATCTCCGATGAATGGAGTTGGACCAGATGATATTAAAATAAAAGAGTTACTTTCTAGAATAATGGGAGGAGAAGTTAAAGAAGTTATTTTGGCTACAAACCCTAGAGTAGAAGGAGAAGCAACTGCAATGTATCTATCAAAACTGATTAAGCCATTAGGAATTACAGTAACAAGAATTGCTCATGGAATTCCAGTAGGTGGAGATTTAGAATATACTGACGAAATTACTTTAACAAAAGCATTAGAAGGAAGAAGAGAAATATAAAATGCTCTTAAGATAAAATTAACATTATTTTATCTTAAGAGTTTTTTGTTTGTATGCTTGGTTAAATAAAAAGTTAAATGTACGACTCACATAAAATAGAGCATTAAGTAGTAGATAAAGTAATATGTTTTTATATAATTAAAGAATTTACATAATTTGAAAAAATAAGCAAAAAGTGTTATAATATAAAAGACAAACCCAAGAAAGGGGGAAAACAATATGGAAGAAAGGCGGGTATCAATTTTAAAAGAATTAATAGAAAGGTCAGATTTAAAAGGAGTAAATAAAGTTATTATTAGTCTGGAGGGTAATGAAATTTTATTAAGACCGTATGAAGACGACCTAGAAGATATTGATATCATTGCAATAAGGTCCTTAGATGATAAAGGACGATTTGCACTTCCAAAAAGTATCCATATGGATCCAAAAGAAATAATTATAATATTACGTGAAGGGAAAATATGGATGAAACGGTGTGTTTTATAAACACACCGTTATTTATATATTGAATACAAATCCATTGTTTGAATTTGAGAAACAACCCAATATTTAAAGTCTAATTATCAAATAATGTTTTACATATATTTTCTGTTGAATGTGGATTAGCTAAATAAGAGGTATTTTTTTTCATATCATCTAATTTTTTGGGATTATTTAATAAATCTTTTATAATCTTTTTACTATCGTCATTTTTCTTTATCCAAACAGCAATTCCCTTATCTTCTAAAAACTCTGCATTTTCTTCTTCTTGACCAGGAATAGGGTTAATAATTACCATAGGTAAGTGAGAAGCTAAGCTTTCAGATGTGGTTAATCCGCCAGGTTTAGTAACTACTAAATCAGAAATATTCATAAGTTCTGGAACTTCATTAGTAAAAGTTAAAATGATTACATTTTTGGCTCCGTAATGAAAAACGATATCTTCAAAGTTTTGCTTCATTTTTGGATTCTTTCCAGCAATAGCAATAATTTGTATTTTATTATTTAAGCTTTCCTGTACAAAATTATTAAATATTTCAGCTGTTTTAGTCTTTCCTAATCCAAATTCTCCACCACCAAAAAATAAAATAGTAAATTTATCAGCAGATAGTTTATAATTATTTAAAATTTCTTGTTTATCATAATTTTTTAGAAATCTATTTGAAATAGGAATTCCTGAAACAAAAACTTTTGAGCTAGGAATATCTTTTGCTATTAAATAATTTTTCATTTTATCATTTGCAACAAAAAAGTAGTCTGTAAAATCGTGCCCAACAAGCCATTGGTCATGTGGTGAAAAGTCAGTCATAATTGTTGCAATTTTTGAGGAAATTTTCCCTTTTCTTTTTAAATAACTACACATTTGGCTACCAAATGGATGTGTAGAAATAATTAAATCAGGTTGTTTTTCTCGTAGCAATTTTAATAATTTTATTGCTAGAATTTTATTTGACCTCGATGAAATATGAGCTAAAAGACCTTTTTGGGAATCAGAATATATTCGTCCCCATGCCCAAGGTGCTTTTTTTGCCATTTCCCTATATGCAGCAGTAGTAATTTTTTCAATAGCTGGATTTACATATTTCATACAATCAATTAATTCAACATCATAATTTTTATAATTATTTTTTATATATTCGTTTATTGATTTTGCAGCATTTAGGTGTCCACCACCATATGATGCATAAAAAATTAAAATTTTCATAAAAAGTTATACTCCTTTCTTGCTTAGATTAGAAGGCACATAATTATAAAAAAATTTTATAATTAAAGTTTCTTGCATAAATAAATTCAAGATTATTTTATCACATTATTTATAAAAATTCAAAAAATGGAATATTTTAAACGTGTTTTATACAAAATAAAACAAAGAGGTGATAATTTGAAGAAGATAATAAAAATTATATTTATATTTAGTTTATTAATAATGATGTTAATTGCAGTTGTAATTTTAGATAAAAGTCAGATAAGTGATGTTAGTTATGCTTCTGGTTCTAATGCTTCAGACATACAGCTAATGGCAAGAGCAATAAATGGAGAAGCAAGAGGAGAGCCATATGAGGGGCAAGTAGCTGTAGGTGCAGTAATTTTAAACAGAGTTAAAAACTCGCAATTTCCAAACACTGTAGCAGGAGTTATATATCAGTCAGGAGCTTTTACAGCTGTTTCAGACGGTCAAATAAATGTGCCAATAGAAGAAAATTCAAGCGTATATAAAGCAGCAAGAGATGCAATGAATGGTTGGGACCCGACAGGAGGATGTATATATTACTTTAATCCATCAACTGCTACAAATAAATGGATATGGTCAAGACCATTAGTAAAAGTAATAGGAAAACACCGATTTTGTAAGTAGTTATACACATATTGTTAAAAAACTGTGGATAAGTAAAGCAAAAATAGAAGGATAAGTTTAAAAAAATTTAAATCAAAATTTGTGCCTTAGGTAGATTATTAAAAATGGTACAAGAAATTATTTTAAAGATAGAATTTCAATAATTCTATTTAAATGTAAAAGAAAATAAGGCAAGAGAGGAATGATATTAATTATGAATAAATTAATAGACTGGAAAAACAGACTAAAAAAAGGGCATATGCTAAGTGTAATTTGTGTATTATTAATTATAGTAGCAATATTAGGATTTATTTTATACAAAAAACAACGAGAATATAGACAGACTTCAGAAAATAGCTATAATGCAGCTTTTTTTGAATTAGTAGATTATGTGCAAAATGTTGAAACCTATTTAGCAAAATCATTAATTTCATCAACACCAGAGCATGGGGCAGAAACATTAACACAACTGTGGAGAGAAGCAAATTTAGCACAAGCATATTTAAGTAGATTACCTATAGAAAGTCAAGAACTTTCAAATACAGAAAAATTCTTAAATCAAGTTAGTGATTATAGTTATAGTTTATCAAGAAAAAATATTTATAATGAAAAATTATCAGACGATGATTTTAAAAACTTAGAGGAATTGCATAATTATAGTGTAGAATTAGAAAATACACTAAATCAATTATCAGAAGATTTAAATAGTGGTAGATTTGCATGGGGAGAATTGACTAAAAAAGGAACAATAGCATTTGCACAACAAGTTGATAATATATCAAAAGAAAGTTTCAGTAATATGGAACAAAACTTTCATGAATATTCAGGGCTAATTTATGATGGAGCATTTTCTGAACATTTAACAAATACAGAACCTAAGGGGCTAACAGGAGAGGAAATAGACGAAAATAAAGCAAAACAAAAAGTAGAAGAATTTGTTGGGAAAGAAAATATAAAAGAAACATCAAATTTAGGATATTTTGAAAATGCAACAATACCTGCATATGGATTTACGGTAACAAAGAATAATGAAGAAACACTAAATATTTCAATATCTAAAAAAGGAGGACATATTGTATATATGAACTCAAATAGAGAAGTGAATGCGGAAGTAATTACTCAAGAAGAAGCAAATGAAAAGGGAAAAGAATATTTGGACTCTAAAGGATTTCCTAATATGAAAGAAACTTATTATTTAAAACAAGACGGAATTGTAACGATAAATTATGCATATAATCAAGGGAAGGTAACAGTATATCCAGATTTAATAAAGGTAAAAGTTGCACTTGATAATGGCGAAATATTAGGACTAGAAGCAACAGGGTATTTAAATAATCATAGTGTAAGAGATATCAAAAATATTAAGATATCAATAGAAGAAGCAAAAAAAGATTTAAATAAAAATTTAGAAATTATTAGTGAAGGAATGGCGATAATACCAACAGAGTGGAAAACGGAATTACTTTGTTATGAATTTAAAGGAAAAGTAGATGATAAAGAATTTTTAGTATATATAAATGCAGAAAATGGACGAGAAGAAGATGTGTTGGTTATAACAAATACGCCAAATGGAACACTTACAACGTAAATGACAAAATTAAGTAAAAAGAAAAAATAATAAAGTAAGGATATAGCATTTTTATGTAAAAAGCCCTTGTAAATACAAAGGCTTTTTATAATATTTTTATAATTTTTAATAACAAATAATATCAATTTATTGTTTAGTAAGGTTTAAAATGACTTTTTTCCCGATTACAAAATCACTCAAATCATGTTTAATGTCTTTTATATGTATCTCGTGAAAGTAAGTGTTTACTAATTATTTTTCCATCTTTTTTTAGAATTTTATAAGCTTCGGAATAAATTGCTGTTGCTGTTCTACCTGTTTCGTATGAAGAAATTTCAACTTGGTAATCATTGTCTTGTTTTAATCCGAATATTTGGAAACTAGCAACACCACCAGATACAGAGCAATTTATTTTTATAGGATAATTTCTATTATTTTTAAATTTAAAGTCTAATGCACCATAAACAACTGTTGCATCTCTACTAGCTTTTACATAAGAAGGAACAAATTGATGGTTAGTTCTTTCTACAATATCTAAATTTGCTAAGATTACTGCATTATATAAAGTAGATGTTATTTGACAAATACCACCACCTAGACCATCTACAACTTCTCCGCTTACATAAATAGGGGCTTCTTTATAACCAGCTGCTATTGTTCTTGCTCCAACTACTTTATTGTAAGAAAAAGTTTCGCCAGGCATAAGAACAGTTCCATTTATTTTATTTGCTGCTAATCTAAGGTTTGTTGTTCTGTTAACATTAGAAGCAGAATAATAAGTAGAAAAATTAGATAATAAATCCGGAAAAGCTTCTGAACCTATCATATTTGTAGTTACTTTAGGATATAGAGTTTTTATAGGAATTGCATATTCTTCAGCAGTTTGGTCACCTAAAATATTTTTCGCTTCTTCTAAAGAAATCTTAAAATCTAAACCGTTTTCAGATGGATAAACAGAAAATGGATTTTGCGTATAATATGCATCTTTAGGTTCTTTATATATTTCAGTATGTATTTTTTCTATATCAATTTTTTCTGGTTCTTGAGGTTTTACTGCTAATTCTATTGGCTGGTCTAAATTAGAAAGATTAGAAATTGCATTTCTTATTATTTCTATACTTGTTTTTGTATCTATTACATTTCCTTGTTTTCCAGGTGTTATTATTAAATTATTTCCTTCAATATAATAGCTACTTTCGATAACTTTATCTGGTAATTGAGCAGACATTTCATCTAAATTTTTAGATAACTGTTCTTTATCTAATTTTACATTGGGTTGAATATCAACTTTTCCAAACATAGTAGAAAGAACATAGAAATTATTTTGAAAAATATTTCCTTGTCTGCCAACATTATATGCTTTATTTACAGCATCCTTGGTATCAAATTCAGTAGAAATTTGTTCAAGAGATATAGTTGATTCAAATTCACCATGTTTTACTTTAATTTCTTGTGGTAATTTGTTAGAAATAAGATTATCTAATTGATATCTAGCATCAGATTTACTCATATTAGATACATCTAATCCTAAAATATGTACGCCTGATATAATGTTTTGATTTATAGCATTATACCCAGTAAAAATTAAAACTGCTAATAAAAGTATAATAATTATAATTCCAATTAAAATACTAAAAATAGTAAATACGCTTTTAGGCTTTTTAGATTTCTTATTTTTGATTTCTACAAAATCTTTTATAGGTTCTTCTATTAATCCTGTTTCTACTCTATTTTCGTTTAATTCATTTTCAGAGGAAGTTTTTTCAACTGGATTCTCAATGTTTTTTAATACTTCATCTTCAATGTTTTTTTCTTTAAGTTTCATAGTTGGTCTCCTTTTGAAAATTATCTTTTTAATTATATCATATTCTTTGTGAAAAAAGATATAAAAAAATAAAAAATGTCAAAATAAATATTGTAAATAATACATAGTTAATTATAGAAAAAATAACTTGTCTATATTACAAAAAAATCGTGGAATAAAAGAAAGAAAATGTGGATATAATATCATGGAAAAAGAAGTGTCATTTGTTATAATAATTTTGAAATAATATAACGAAAGAGGAGAATAAACATGAAAAAAACAACCGCTGAAAGCCTTGCGAGAGTACACACACACACACACACAC
>CAUWGA010000035.1:0-8946 GCA_963558245.1 uncultured Clostridia bacterium | reverse complement strand
TGCATAAATTATTTTTAGCTTTAAATAATTTACACACTATATAATACACTATCTTTTATTTCAGACCATTGTTCATCTGTAGGTATAAAAATATGATAAACAAAATCCCATAATGATTGAAAGAAATTGCCTAACCAATTAAATATATTTCCAATACCATTAATTACATTTTTAAATGCATTGCTAAGATTATTCCATAAGTCAGAAAAAAGATTAGCAATAGAAGAACCTAAATCAGAAAGCCACTTTCCTACATTTTCAAAAAATTTACCTATGCTATTAACAAAACTCGATAAGCCCTCAGTAAAATTTTTCCAAAAGTCAGAGAAAAAATTACCTACAATTGTAGCAAGTTCTTTGATTTTATCAGGTATAGAACTAACAGCACCCCAAATATCATCAAGCAAACCGGAAGAACTATCCCCACTATCTTGACCACCGCCGGTTGTATTTCCTCCACTTGTGTTATTTCCGTCAGTGGCTCCACCATCTGTGGAGCTGTCGGGAAAAAAGATGAAATAGGTTGACTAGCAAAAAATACATTTTCTACTTTATAAACACAAAAAAAAGTTGAGGTAAGTTCAAATGAAGATATATCAAAAGAAGAAATTTGAGAAAGACACGCACCAACATCAGATTGACCTCTACCAGGAGAATAGCGAAAAACTTCTTGACCTTCTCTACTAAGTGATAATCTAACATAGCCAGGATAATCTTTATCGCCGATAAAAGAAAAAGAATCATTACTTAAAAATATATCTGGCCAATAATAATCCCCCTTCTTTACAACAAAAATAAGCTTATAATTAAACTCAGATAGAGAATCTGGCAAAGAAATTTCATAATGTTGACCGTCATAATCACCATTAATTGTATAACTAGCAAACACACTGCAACTTAAAGTAAATATCAATAAAATTAATACTATAGCTATTAAAACAAATTTATTTCTTAATTTCATAATTATTTATTCCTTTCATAAAATATAAAAAAGACTTAGGCTAAAAACTAGCCAATAGCCTTTTTGTTCATACACTCTTATAATTATAAGAATGTGTATATTATTCTTTTAATTAATGCGATACCTATAAATGTACCCATAATTCCTATACCAATAGGCACTAATGTTGTTAAACCTGAATTTATTGCATTAGTTACTGGGCTTACAGTATCAGCAGTAATTGTAAAATTTGGTACTGCTTCTTTCATTAAAAAACCTCCTAACATATTAAAATTTTAATATATTAATTTATGTACATAAAAGTTAATAACTTTTTTAATAACTTATAAAATTATCTAAAGACTTCCAAAGCATATAACAAACAACTATAACAACAATAAATGCAACTAAAAATAAATCAGCATTAGCAATTACAGAAGTATTATAAACTATTTCGTCTATTCTATTATCTGAAACAATTATATTGTTTTCATAAGTATATTCATTATTCAAATTAATCACCTAATTCTACTGGAACAATTTTAGCACTAGAAGTATATAGTTGAACATCACAAATTAATTTTATTTTAGAATAAACTTCTAATTCTCTAAGTTTACGTGCAAGTTCTTTATTAGTAACAGGAAATTTTAAACGTCTTTCAAAAACTTCGCCATTTACTTCTTCGTCAAACTTTAATACAAAACTATCATTATATTCAACTTTTTGCCCTTTTTCGTTTGTGAACTCTCCACCTTCTCTTTTGGATAAACCTTTGTAAACTACGTCCATTTCTAATAAATTCATAAAAATCTACCTCTTTAAATCAAAATATCCCCCATATATCATACAACTGGGGGACAGTTATATGATATAAAAATATGACATTAAATGTCATTAAAGATATTATAAATAACCAGACATTAAATGTCAATACTTTTTATATAAAAAATATGACATAATATGTCTAGGTGATATATATGTTAAAAGAAAAAAGAAAAAAATTAGGATATACACAAGAACAGATAGCAGAATTACTCGAAATAAGCATAAGACAATATGCTAGAATAGATAAAGAAGAAGACTTGCCAAGAAGAGATGTACTTAAGAAAATAATAAACATATATAAACTAACGGACGAAGAACTAGGAAAATATATAAAAAAAATGGTAAACAAAAGTTAAATAAATTTTAAAATTTGACATATAATAAAATATATGCTAATATATATTTAGCTTAAGCAAAAAACTGTTCAAAATAGTTTAAATAAAGACTAGGTGTGCATACCTAGTCTTTTACCTTTTAGTCTTTATCATTAAACTTATCTAAAATAAGATAAACAATAAATAAAGCTATAAGTTTTATGATACTGTTCAAAATAGTACCTCCTTTCTACCTTCTGGCGAAAGGCAAAATAAATATACACTATATATCATATTTTGTCAAATGTGCATTTTATTGCAAATATTATGGAAATCAAAATAAAAATATAGCAAAAATATGCTTTATCTGAAATTTATATGTAAAACAAAAAAGAAAAAATGATATAGAAATGCTATATTTGACAGAAGTTTACAGAATAGCAAAATAACTTGAAAATATTAAATTGTAAAAAAATAATAGAAATAAAGAGTTACAAAAGATTATTACAATAACTGTAAAATTATCAATAAAAAACACAAGATTGATTTTGTGCAATTATAAATATTAGATTAAATGTCTTGTAATCTTAAGCAATATCAATGCTTTCCCCTCTTTTTCTCTATCTTATCATAAATATTTAAAAATTTGTTCTGGATATAAAATTAACTCTTTATTTTTAAATCTATTAATATCTATCCACAGTGCTTCTGTTTCTAAATCATCATCTATTACGTCATATTTTTCTTGATAATATTGTTCATCAATATAAGCATTATAGAACAATACTAATTCATGTGCATTGTTACCTTTATAATAAAATATATTTTCAGAAATTCCTAAAAATTCTCCAACCTTTATATCTATGTTGATTTCTTCTTTAAATTCTCTTTTCAGTGCATCTTCACTTTTTTCTAAAAATTCTATTCCTCCACCCAAACATCTATAAAATTCCTGTTTTTTTGATTTATCATATCCCTTACTAATCTACTAAAATTTTATTTTATATTTGTGTTCAATTTTTATTTTTTAAATAATTCATAAATCCATTACATCCATCAACTACATCATTATAAGTTATTTCAAAATTTCTAGTGTACCAGGGATCAGCAATATCTCTGGGATTATTTGAAAAATCCAATAGCTTATATACTTTATTTTCGTAATCTTCTCCCACTATCCTTTTTATATTTTTAATATTTGAATTTTCCATGCCAATAATATAATCATATTTTTTATAATCTTCGGGTTTTAATCTTATTGCTTTTCTGTTTTCAAAAGATATTCCTTTTTGTATCAACTTATTACGAGTTCCATAATGAATATTATTTCCTATTTCTTCATAACTTGTAGCAGAGGATTTTATATAAAATTCTTTTTCTAATCCTTGTTTTTTTACTATATCTTTAAAGACAAATTCAGCCATAGGAGAGCGGCATATATTACCTAAACATACAAACATAACTTTTATCATAATTACCTTTTTCTATTTTTATTACTTAAAATTTCTATTTTATTCATATTTTCTAAACTAAATATTTTATCAATTTCGTAGTGGTCGTTTCCAATAATTTTAAAATAAGAGAAGGTATTTTCCCTCTCTTTTGATTTTTTCTATAGCATTTTTAAATTATTTAAATCTTCTTAAATAATTATCCATCTGTTCAATAAATTCATTATTATCCTTTGTCTGTGTCATTTGACTAATAACTTGTTCTGTAACATCTGCTACTGGCATACTATTCATTGCTTTTCGTAATGCAAACACTGTATCTTTCTCTTGTTTTGTTAATAATAAATCTTCTCTTCTTGTACCTGATTTATTAATATCTATTGCAGGGAAAATTCTTCTTTCAGATAATTTTCTATCCAAATGTACTTCCATGTTTCCAGTTCCTTTGAATTCTTCAAATATTACATCATCCATTCTACTTCCTGTATCTATTAATGATGTTGCAAGTATTGTTAAACTTCCTCCGAATTCAATATTTCTAGCTGCTCCAAAGAATTTTTTAGGCTTATGTAATGCTGCTGGATCAATACCACCTGACAATGTTCTTCCTGATGATGGAATTACTAAGTTATAAGCTCTTGTTAGTCTAGTAATACTGTCTAATAATATAACTACATCTTTACCATGTTCTACTAATCTTTTGGCTCTTTCTAAAACCATTTCTGCTACTTTAACATGATGCTCTGGTAATTCATCAAATGTTGAATGAATTACTTGTCCTTTTATAGAGCGTTTCATGTCTGTTACTTCTTCTGGCCTTTCGTCTATTAACAACACGATCAGTTCTACTTCTGGATTATTTAAACTAATACTATTTGCTACTTTCTTTAGTAATGTAGTTTTACCAACTTTTGGTGGTGCAACTATCATACCTCTTTGTCCTTTTCCTATTGGACACATTAAGTCTATTATTCTAGTTGAATAATCTTTTGATGTTGTTTCAAGTTTTAGTCTTTTATTAGGATAAATTGGTGTAAGTTCATCAAATCTTTTTCTTTTCATTGCTTTTTCTGGATGCTCACCATTTACTTCTCCAACAAATATTAATGAAGGGAATTTTTCACCTTCTCTGTATCTAGATATTCCTTTTATAATATCTCCTGTGTCTAGTCTAAATCTACGAATTTGAACCATAGATACATATACATCTTTATCACTTGATAAAAAGTTTTCACCTCTTAAAAAACCATATCCATCTGGTAATATATCAAGTATTCCCTCTGCTATTTCATCACCTTCATTAGTTAATTTGTAATCAACTATTGGTTCTCCGTTGGAATCATAATGTCTTTCTGATATGCTTGTTTCTTGAATTTCTGTATCATTATTTTCTGTTTTTATTATTTGACTTAATATTTCAATAAGTTCATCTTTTTTTAACTTTGAAATATTTTTAATGTTATTTTCTTTAGCTAACGTGCGTAGTTCTACTAATGTCATGTTTTCTAAATTTAACATAAATTACCTCCTTAAATTGGTATGTATTTTTACTATTCTATTGCTTGTTTTGGGAATTTGATAACGAATAAAATTATAACAATATTATTATACCACAATTATACAATTTTTGGAATATATTTCATATAATTATTTAGATTAAACATCAAATTTATTTAATAATTAAACAAATATTATGAAAGGTCTTTTCATCCATGTTTTTGAATAACTGAATTTTGTATATAAAATAATAAGGAATGTAGCTTTACATTCCTTGATCCATATATACTTTTTCATTTGGATAATACATATCTAATTTTTCTCTTGCCATTTGCTCAATAAATTCCAAAGAATTTACATCTTCTTTTCTTTTTGATAATTCTTCTTTCTTTTCTTTTTCTTGAGCTATTTCTTGAGTTATTTTTTCACTTTGATTATTATATTGATTTAAAGTTTTTTGTTGATTAAATATTGTAAATACCACATATATTCCTATTATTGATAAAAATATTCTTTTATATATTTTTTTACTTTTTTTCATCAGTTAATCTCTCTCCAATTCTATTGTAAAATCCTTACGGACGCTATAATTATATTATTCTACATTTTTTTAGAAAATCCTTGTTATATTTCAATATTTTTTGAATTATTTTTAAATTTTTTATTATTTTTTATCATAAGTTTTAATTTGCTGTAAAAATTTGTTGTATTTTTTCTAAAATTTATAAATATGAAAGAAATTGGTTTTAAAAATACTTTCTTTATTAATTTATATAAATATTTAAAAGGTAATAATATTATTGAGAACACTCTTATAATAATTGTTTTCACAAATTTTAATATGGCAACATTAATTTTTATTATATATGCACTTAATGTAAGCATATATAATAAAAGACCTAAAATTATTGCAATAAAGATATACATGCGAAGCTCTCCGTTGTTAAACTCAAATATAAAGTATAATACAGATATCCCTGCCAATATCCAAAAGATTAGATCTTGTAAATAAGTTATTACATCGTTTGTTTTAAATGTTCTTCTTAATATTCTAAATGCATCAAATAATATACCTATAATAATACCATTTAAAGTAAAAATCAAAAATAAATATGCCTGATTTGTAATCATAATATTCTCCTTAGTAAAATCTATTTAAAAATTTTACTAATTAAACTTCCTTTTCCTTTATCTACAGATTTATTTTCGCTATATGTCATTGAAGATATATCTCCTTCTACAATAGTCTCTGAAGTATCAATATTTAATTTATTTATTCTTAAATTTTCTCCTTTTATTGTCAATAAGCCTAAATCTGTTTCTACTATAACTACTTGATCATCAAAGCTTAGAACATCTACTACTCCTGAAATACTAAGCTTTCCTCTATTTTCTAGAATTAAGTTTTGAATTACATTGGTATTATTTACTATTCTTCTTTCATCTACAGTCATTAATGTTACCTCCTTATTTATTTCTGCTATTTATATATATTCAAAGTTTGTCTCATTTAGAACTATTTTTGAAGATTACTTCATGCAATTCGTTAATAAAATCGTCTGTTACCTTTTCTTTAAAAGTTAGAGTTAATTTTATTTCAGAGATTTCTAAATTTAACAATTTAAGATTATTTGTTTTTATAAATTCCAATACATTTTGTATTAATGTATTATTATTTATAATTTCATTACCTATTACAGATATTCTTGAAACATCTTTTTTTATTAAGCTTTTAATATCTGCATTTTCAATTTCATTTGATATATTTGTTCCAGCATCTTCTTTAAAAGTTGATTTTGCTATAATAGAAATGTTAAAATCTTCTGCAATATTTACACTCCTATTATGAAGAACTTTAGCACCTTCATTTGATAATTCTCTCATTTCTTTATATGATAAACTGAGTAGTTTTTTTGTTTCACTTATTATATTAGGGTCAGCTGTATATATACCGTCCACATCTGAAAATATATAACATTTATTAGTATTTAAAGCTGATGCTATAGCAACTGCAGTTGTATCAGAGCCACCTCTGCCAAGTGTTGTAATATCCATATTTTTATTTATTCCTTGAAATCCAGCAACTATGACTATTTTTTCTTTATTTAGCTCATCTTTTATTCTTGATGTATCTATATATTTTATATGAGATTCTTCATTATTTATATCTGTGTATATTCCTGCCTGCCATCCAGTAAGTGAAATAGCAGGGTATCCCATATAATTTAATAATATGCTTAATTTTGCAATTGAAATTTGTTCACCAGTAGTAAGCAAAGTAGCCATTTCTCTAGGATATAAATTTGGAGATAATCTTTTTGCATCTTCTAATAATTTGTCTGTTGTTTTACCTTGTGCAGATAAAACAACAACAATTCTTTTATTTTTATCATATATTTTAGCTATTCTTTTGGCAACTAATTCTAATTTGCTATCATCTGCAAGTGAACTTCCACCAAATTTTAATACCATTGTTGTATCCATTTTGGTTTACTCCTTTTGTTTAATATATTAAGATTATTTAATTATAAATATAATCTCAATACATTATATGCATGAATAATATTCAAGTTTCTTTAAAGAATAAAATGAAAAAGTATAAATACAAAAACTTTTTTAACAAAATTTTTTATAATATTCTATTTTATCAAAATTTCTTAGAGTTTTGTACAAATAAAAAGAATATTATATAAATTAAGTCAATAACTTATATAATATTCTTTTTTCTATTTCTTTAATAATAGTTTTAAATAACTTTCTATAAATCCATCTATTTCTCCATCCATAACAGCATCAACATTTCCCACTTCATATCCTGTTCTGTGGTCTTTTACCATTGTATATGGGCAAAATACATATGAACGTATTTGACTTCCCCATGCTATGTCTTTTTGTTCCCCTTGAATATTATTCATTTTTTCTTGATGTTCTTTTTCTTTTAAGTCTACTAATTTGGATTTTAACATTTTCATTGCAGTTTCTCTATTTTGAATTTGAGAACGTTCTGACTGACAAGCTACAACAATATTTGTAGGTAAATGTGTAATTCTTACAGCAGAAGATGTTTTATTTATGTGTTGGCCCCCTGCTCCTGATGCTCTATAAGTATCTATTCTTAAATCATCTTGATTTATTTCGATTTCAACATCATTTTCTATTTCTGGTAATATTTCAACTGATGCAAATGATGTATGTCTACGACCTCCAGAGTCAAAAGGTGAAATTCTAACTAACCTATGAATTCCTTTTTCTGATTTCAGATATCCATATGCATTGTCTCCAATAATTTCAAATGTCACACTTTTTAGTCCCGCCTCATCTCCTTCTAAATAATCTAGCTCTTTTAATTCGTAATTATTTTTATTAGCCCATCTAGAATACATTCTATATAACATTTCTGCCCAATCTTGAGATTCTGTTCCTCCTGCTCCTGGATGAATAGTTACAATAGCATTATTATTATCATATTTTCCGGATAACATTGCTGTAACTTCAAGTTTCTCTAAATCTTTTTCTACCTTTCTAGTGTTTTTTAATATTTCAGTAATTAATTCTTCATCAGGTTCAATGTTTACCAATTCTGTTAGTTCTAATAAATTATTAATTTCTAATTCAATTTTTCTAAATGATGTATCTTTAGATTTCAATTGTTTTATTTGTGATAGAATTTTAGAAGAATTTGCTGAATCTTTCCAAAAATTTTCTTCTAATGTTTGTTGTTCTAAGTCCTTTAATTTACATTCTACGTTATTAATGTCAAAGTGACTCACCCAAATCTTGAACTTTTTGTTTTAATATTTCTAGTTTTTTATTGTTTTCTTCTAGTTCTAACATTTAATCACCTCTTAATATTTTATTCAAAATCAACAACATTTATCCAGTTAGATAAAAATTCTTGTTCTTCTTCTTTTCCATAAG
>CAUWGA010000034.1:0-10895 GCA_963558245.1 uncultured Clostridia bacterium | reverse complement strand
CTTTAAATAATAAAGTATTAGAAGATGAAACAGAAATAAGATTTTCAAGTAAAGCATTTAGTGAATATGTATCAAAAATATCAGGTGTAGCAGAAGATGAAATGAAGTTTAAATGGATGAAAAATCAAACAAGATTAACTATAGCTGATCAAGAAGTTAATAGTCTACAAGATTTGGTATTTTTTCCTAATTTAGTTAGTTTAACTATAGGAACAAGTAAAACAAATAGTCCACATATAACAACATTAGATGGAATAGAAAATTGTATAAAACTTAATAGTATAACGATAAATTTTGGACCAGATAAAGACTATACAGCATTAAAAAAATTAAATAATCTCAAAACATTTTATAAATTAGGTGGAAGTGATTATGATAATATAATAGATGCTTTAAAATATTGTAATGCCTTAGAAAACTTAGATATACGTAATTTTTCTTCAGATATAAAGACAACTAAAAGAATATCAGAGTTGAAAAATATAAAAAAATTAACTATAAATGCTTCAGGAATAGAGAGGATAGAAGGCTTGGAAAACAAAACAAATATAGAAACTTTAGAGCTAAATGGAAATAAAATAACAAATATAGAAGGACTAAAAAACGTAATTAATTTAAAAACACTATATTTGAGCTATAATCAAATAATAGATATAACACCATTAGCATCAAATGAAAAATTAGAAACATTATATTTAAATGGGAATAGAGTAATAGATGAAAATAGGAATAATTATACAGGAGAAAAATTAGAAAAATTAAACAAAATAGGAAAAATTATAGATAATGGAGGAAATATAAGTTTAGATATTGATAAAATAAAATTATTTACTAATTATAAAAGATTATTTTTAGCTGGCCAGAATATTACTACATTAGAACCATTGGAAGGCTTAACAAACTTAACTGAATTAAGTTTAGCAAACAATAATATAACATTAGAAGATGAAAAGTCACAAGAAATATTAAAAAGTATGAAAAACTTAGTACTTCTAGATTTAGGAAACAATAAAATATCTGATATAACAGCAATTAATAGTTTGCTGAATCTACGTAGATTACGACTAGTAGGAGATAAAAATCAAGTTAATCTTAAAGAAATTGAAGATGTTCTATCAAATTTAATCGAATTAACAGTGTCAACAGAAAGCTTAAAGACTGTATTAAATTGTAATCCAAGTAAAATTACTAAATTACACATAGTAGGATCTTCGTTGACAGAAATACCTAAATTATCTCAATTGACATTTTTAAAACAACTTACATTAATAAGTAATCCTCTTATATCTAATTTTAATGAAATTTCTAAAATAAAAGGTTTAACTTATTTAAAATTAAATGGAAATAATTTACATGAGAAAATGATAGATTTTTCAAAGCTAAACAAGATAACATATTTAGATTTATCAAATAATGCATTGTGGTCAGAGGATTTAGAAAATTTAAAAGCGTTAAGAAATAATAAAAACTTAACAATTGATTTAAGTAATAATTCGATAATAGACACAAAGGCATTATTAGAATTAGATAAAAGTTGCAAAATAGATTTGAAAAATAATGTTAATTTATCACAAGAATCTAAAGATAAATTAAAAGCAAAATTTGAAAACAATGTAACATTTTAATTATATAGTAATAATGTAAATAAGTTCGAAATATAAAAATAATAGTATTACTAAATAAAATAAGAACAAACAAATAATAGTAAAAATGTCGAAAACTGTCAATGAAAAGTAAACAAAAAAATGGAGAAAAGCTTGGCTTTTCTCTATTTTTATGTAATAATATGGCTATAGGTTATATCTAACTAATTTAAATCAAGATTTTTAAGATTCAAAAAATAATCCAAAACAAATACAAAGAAAAGAAAGAATAAAATATTGTAAAAAATATAGAAAAAAAGAGGAAATGTACGAAATTTAAAGTTTTATATTACAATTTACTTTTAGATAAACATTGCACATAAAGTAAAATGGATATATAATAAGGAGGAATTGGATGAAAGTTTTTACTTATAATGACTACATTAAAAGTATTCATACTTTGAGATTAAATGCAGTCATTCAACTAGCAGAAGAAAATGCGTCTTATAGGAATAAAAAAAATCATGATAAACTAGCAAAAATAATATTGAAAGATAAAGAAGAAGTTGCAAAACTTATAAATAATTTTATAAATCCAATGGAAAAAATAGAAGAAAATAATCTTATAAAATACACAAATAGTTTTATAAATAGAAGATATAAATATAAAGAAGCAGATTTAGTATATAAATTAAAAGATAGAGAAATATTTTTTCTAATAGAACACCAATCTAGCATAGACTACAATATGCCAAGTAGACTAATGAATTATTGCATAGATATTATTTATGAATGGAGCAAAAACAACAATATGCTTGCTAGAAAAAAAGAATATCCAATTGTAGTTCCTATAGTTGTATATACGGGAAAAGAAAAATGGTTAATTCCAAAAGAATTTAGCGAAAAGCAAAAAGACGATTATACATATAATGACTATAAAATACGTATGAAATATAATTTAATAGAAATAAATAATATACCAAATCAAGTTTTATTAAATGAAAAAAGTTTATTTGGATATGGAATGATTTTAGAAAAATCAAAAGGACAAGATATGTTAAAAGAAAATGTTGAACTGATACTAAAAAACAACCCACCTAAACATATTTTAGAAAAATTACAAGAAATATTTGCATATTTACTATCATCATCTATTGAAAATAGTTTCAGAGAAGAAATGATAGAAAAAATTGAAATAAAAATAATAGAAGGAGTTGATGAAAATATGAGTTGTTTACAAGAAAGATTAGTCAGAGAATTTAGGCAGGAAATAAGAAAAGAATTGAAAGATGTACTAGAAGAAAAAAATAGGATAAAAGAAGAAACAAATAGAGTAAGAGAAGAAAGCAAAAGGATAAAAGAAGAAACAAATAGAGTAAGAGAAGAAAGCAAAAGGATAAAAGAAGAAACAAATAGAATGAAAAAGGAAACAAATAAAATGAAGAGAGAAACAAATAAAATAAAAGAAGAACAGAAGAAAACAATTAAGAGATTAATCTTGTATAAAGTTTCAGATCAAATAATATTAGATAGTACAAAGATATCTCCAGAAGAATTAGAAAAAATGAAAAAAGAAAATGTCTAATTGGGACGGGGTCCAGGTCCAAAATGGACATTTGGTAAATATACTCCGATAAAGTAGTATCTAAATTAGCATAAAAAATAATATTTATTATAACTAAGAACTCTAGAATATATTCTAGAGTTTTTTTATATATTAGGAAAGTCATGCTGACTTTCTAATATATAAAACCTTATTGTACACAATTTTACTAACGTAAAATTGGCACACGAACAAATTAACGGAAAGCCTAAGAGAAAGATTAAAATTATGCTAATTTAATGGCTTTCCGATTTGTTCTTAATAACAGAATTTTCCAAAATGTCCACTTAAGAAACGTCCCCAATTGGACACAGAACTTTTTATGGCAAATAAACATAAAATATAGTAGCGAAATAATAAGGAGGCAAGTTATGCAAGAAATATTAAAAGTAAAAAATCTTAGCAAGAAATATCAAAATCAAGAAGGCGAAATATTAGCCTTACAAAATGTGAATTTTAGAGTAAACAAAGGTGAGTTTGTAAGTATAATAGGACCAAGTGGATGTGGCAAATCTACATTATTGTCGATAATTGCAGGATTAGAAAATAAAACAACAGGACAAATATATTTAGACGGAAAAGAAATAAATGGGATATCATCAGAAATAGGATATATGTTGCAAAAAGATTGCCTATTAGAATGGAGAAATATATTGAGCAATACTATGTTTGGACTGGAAGTAAAAGGTATAAAAAACAAAGAAAATCAAGAATATGTAGAAAATTTATTAAAAAAGTATAATTTATATGATTTTAAAGACAAATATCCATCTGAGTTGTCAGGAGGAATGAGACAGAGAGTAGCTTTAATTAGAACTTTAGCAATTAGACCTAAAGTACTATTGCTTGATGAAGCTTTTTCAGCCTTAGATTATCAAACAAGGATAATGGTAACAAATGATATATATCAAATATTAAGAAAAGAAAATATAACAGCAATAATCGTAACACATGATATTTCAGAAGCTATAAGTATGTCAGACAGAGTTTTGGTGCTAACTAATAGACCTGGAACTATAAAAGATATACACAAAATAGATTTTGAATCAGAAAGTAGAACACCATTAAATACGAGAGAAAATCCAAAATTTAGCAGGTATTTTAACATTTTATGGAAGGAGCTGAGATGATGATAGAACAAATGATAATATCAAAAGAAAGAAAAAAATATTTAAAAGAAAAAAAGAAGAAGAAATATCTTGTAGGGTTAACCCAAATTCTAATCTTAGTAGTATTTTTAGGCATATGGGAAATATTAGCAAATCAAGGGATAATAGATAGTTTTCTAATGAGTCAACCAAGTAGAATTGCAAAAACATTTTTAGAGTTAACAGAAAATCAATTACTTATGCATATTGGAGTTACAGTATATGAAACTATAGTAGGTTTTTTCTTAGGAACTGTCCTAGGAATAATAATAGCAATTATTTTATGGTGGTCTAATTTTTTATCCAAAGTTATGGAACCGTATTTAGTTGTTTTAAATAGTTTGCCAAAAGTAGCATTGCGGACCAATAATTATAATATGGGTAGGTGCAGGAACACCAGCTATAATTGTAATGGCAATAGCGATTTCATTAGTTGTAACAATATTAGAAAATTTAAATGGATTTTTAAAAACAGATAAAGAAATAATAAAAATGGCAAAAACATTTAATAGTAGCAAATTACAAATTTTAACTAAAATAATAATTCCAGCGAACTTATCAACTTTCATAAATTCTTTAAAAGTAAATATAGGATTATCATTAGTAGGCGTGATATCGGGAGAATTTTTAGTTTCTAAAGCAGGATTAGGATATTTAATAGTATATGGAGGTCAAGTATTTCAATTAGACTTAGTGATGACAAGTGTACTAATTTTAGGAATTGTAGCAGGAATAATGTATTCAGCTGTAATATTATTGGAAAAAATGATAAAAAAAGCATTTAAATTAAAGTAAGGGAATCCTCACAAAAAAAACAAAGTAAACATAAGATAATAAAAATAAAAGAGAAAGGATGATAAGTAAAATGAAGAAAAAAATATTTATTTGCACATTAATAGTAATTTTAGTATTGCTATTAGGAATACAAATATATGTATCAAATAAAAAAGATTCAAAAGAAGAAGTGGCAAATATAAAAATAAATGAAGTTACACGTTCAGCATTTTATGCTCCACAATATGTTGCAATAAACAAAGGATTTTTTGAAGAAAATGGAATAAAAGTAGAATTGACAACAGGGCAAGGAGCAGATGCTGTAATGACAGCGGTGTTAAGTAATCAATGTGATATAGGATTTGCTGGACCAGAAGCATCAATTTATGTGTACAATGAAGGAAAAGAAGATTACTGCCAAGTGTTTGCACAAATGACAAAAAGAGATGGTTCATTTTTAGTTTCAAAAACGAAGAATGAAAACTTTACATGGCAAGATGTTAAAGGAAAAACTATAATACCAGGAAGAAAAGGTGGAGTACCATATATGACTTTAGAATATGTATTAAAGCAAAATAGTATTGACCCAAAAAAAGATGTAATATTAGATGATAGTATAAAATTTGACTTGATGGCAGGAGCATTTGCTAGTGGAAATGCAGATTATGTTACATTATTTGAACCAACAGCATCATTAACAGAAAAACAAAACAAAGGATATATTGTAGCATCAGTAGGCGAAGCATCAGGAGAAATTCCATATACAGCATATTTTGCTAAAAAGAGTTATATTGAAAAAAATGAAGATATAATTCAAGGGGTTACAAATTCAATAGCAAAAGGAGAAAAATGGGTAAAAGAACATACAAGTGAGGAAATAGCAAAAGAAGTACAAAGCTTTTTCCCAAGTACAGGATTAGAAGAATTAGAATCAGCAATAGAAAGTTATAAAAATATTGATGCATGGAATGAAAATCCAATATTAAAAGAAGAATCTTTCAATAGACTACAAGATGTTATGATGGAAGCAGGAGAACTAACAAATAAAGTACCTTATGATAAAATTGTAA
Organism: uncultured Clostridia bacterium; assembly: GCA_963558245.1. GTDB lineage: Bacteria > Bacillota > Clostridia > TANB77 > CAG-508 > CAG-269. The sequence goes on along the minus strand of CAUWGA010000034.1, from coordinate 4,717 downwards.
ATAATAAATATAGTGAAAATATTCTAAAATAAGATGACTTGATACTCTTAAAACTATAATCATTTAAAATTCAGTGTATATAATATATTATTTTTTATAATAATTAATTATAAAATTAGTCTAAAAATAGCATCTTTATAATATAAAAAGGATACAGATAAGTAGATTTATTCTGTATTCTTTTATTTTGAAAAAGATAGAAAAATAAAAGAATAATGAGATATAAAGAGAATTTATGAATAAAACTTTACATATAAAGAAAAATAAGATTTGACAACTAAAACGCATGATGTTAAATTAACTTATAGGGAGGTGTAAAACTATGTTTGTTGAAGCACATGTTGATTACCAATTGATAGGACAAAGAATAAAAGAAAGACGAAAAGAATTAGGATGGTCTCAAGAAAAATTGGCAGAAGTTATAGATGTTGCAGTAGCATATCTTAGTAGAGTAGAAAGAGGAAGTTCAAAAGTTACTTTAACAAGATTAGCACAAATATCAAATGTATTACAAATACCTATATGCGAACTAATTATAGGAGTAACAAAAGAGGAAGATATATATTTAGATAGAGAATTTAAAGAATTATTTATGCAATGTTCAAAAGATAAATTAAAATTAATATATAATATTGCTAAAATCATTTCAGGAGTAAAATTTGTATAGAAAAAACTTCTTTACAAAAGTCGAAAAATAGTATAAACTACTTTTAGGTGAGAAAAATGTATTTAAAAAGACTAGAATTACAAGGATTTAAATCCTTTGCAGATAAAACAGTATTAGAATTTAAACCAGGAATTACGAGTGTAATAGGGCCAAATGGTTCTGGAAAAAGTAATATATCAGATAGTATCAGGTGGATTTTAGGAGAACAAAGTATGAAATCATTAAGAGGAAGCAAATCACTTGATATTATATTTTCTGGTACTCAAAATAGAAAATCATTAGGTTTTGCAGAAGGGTCATTAGTATTTGATAATACTGATGGAAGTTTACCTATAGAATATACAGAAGTTACTATAACAAGAAAAATATACAGAAGTGGAGAAACAGGATATTATATAAACAAAGTACCATGTAGATTAAAAGATGTATTGGAACTATTTATGGACACTGGAATAGGAAAAGATGGATATTCTATAATAGGACAAGGAAAAATAGATGAAATTTTAAGCAATAAATCAGAAGATAGAAGAAATATATTTGAAGAAGCAGCAGGAATTGTAAAATATAGAACAAGAAAGCAAGAAGCTGAGAAAAAGTTAGAAAGAACAAAATTAAATTTACTTAGAATAAATGATATATTAACAGAAATCGAAACTAATATTGAACCATTAAAAATCAGTGCAGAAAAAGCTAAAAAATATCTAAGCCTAAGAGAAGAACTAAAAAGTATAGAAATAGGATTATTTATATATAACATAGAAAAATATAAACAACAATTAGAAGAAATAATAAAAGACGAAGAAATATACAATAATCAATGTGAAGAAGAACAACAAAGTTTAGATAGAATAAAGGCATTAAAAGAAGAATTAAAAAATAACATAGATGAAATAACAAACGAAATAGAAGAAATGTCTAATATAGGATTTGAAAGTCAAAAAGAAATAGAAATGCTAAATTCAGACATAAGTGTAGCAAAGACAAGAATATCAAATAACAATGAAAATAGTCAAAGATACAGTAAAGAAATAGAAGAAACAAATCAAAAATTAGAAGAATTACAAGAAGAAATAGAACAAAAGAAACAAAAGAAAGATAATTTAAAACAAAATAAAGAAAGATTTGCGAAAGAACTACAAGAAAAAGAAGAAGAATTAAGAAAAATAACAGAAAAATTATCTAATAAAGAATTAGAGATAGAACAGCATAAACAAAAAGTAGAAGAAGATATAGACAAAAAATATGAATTACAATCAACAATTAATACACAAAATGTTAACTTAGAAAACTACGAAAAAAGAGAAAAACAAATACAACAAGAAATCATGTTAAACAATTCAGAATTAGATAATACAAGATTTCAAAAAGAAGAAATTTCAAAAGAATTTTACGAAATTGAAAGCAAAAGAAATAAAGTATTAAACAATATAAACGAAATAAACAAAAAGAAAGAAGAAGCAGATAGAAATATAAAAGTTTATGATAGCAATATTCAAGCATATCAAAGCGAAATGAGAATAAAAGAATCAAGGCTAAAATTCTTAATTGAAACGGAAAAAGAAAAAGAAGGATATGTAAAAAGTGTGCGTTCATTATTATTAGACTGTGAAAAAACAAAAGACCTAGGAAAAGGAATGCATGGGGTACTTGCAAACATAATAGAAGTACCAGAAAAATATCAAACAGCAATAGAAATGTGTTTAGGGATGAGTCTACAAAATATTGTAACAGAAACAGAAGAAGATGCAAAAAGACTTGTAGAACATTTAAGAAAAAACAACTTAGGAAGAGCATCATTTTTACCAATATCCTCTGTACATGGTAAAAAATTAGATAAAATAAAAGGAAATGAAAATGGTATTATAGGAATTGCATCAGACCTAGTAAAATACAATAAAAAATATGAACAGATTATCACAAATTTACTAGGAAGAACAGTAATAGTAGATAATATGAATTCAGCAATAAATGTTGCAAAACAAAATGGATACAGTTTTAGAATAATAACCGTAGAAGGTGACGTAATAAACCCTTCAGGAGCTATTACAGGAGGTTCTGTTGCAAAGAAAACAGTTAATATTCTAGGAAGAGGAAGAGAAATAGAAAAACTTGAAGAGAACATAAAAGAAATATCAGCAAAAATAGAAAAACAAGAAAATCAAAAAGAAGAATACAAAAATTCTATTGAAGATACTCTTGAAGAAGTAACACTACTAGAAAAAGAACTACAAGAAATTGATATTACATATGCAACTGAAAAACAAAAATTAATATCAGTGGAAGAAAATATTGAAAAAATAGAAAAACGCATATTAAAGTTAAAAGAAGAACAAAAAACAATAAAAGCAGAGAAAGAAAAAGCTATTGAAATAAAAAATGAAACTAAGCAAGAAATAGAAAAACTAACAGACGAAATAGAAAAATTATCATCAATAATTCAAGAATTTGCTAATCTTAATAAAGATAATCAAAAATATGTCGATGATTTAAATTTTGATATTACAAACTTAAAAATATCAGTATCTTCATTTGACGAAAGTGAAGCATCTTTAGAAGAACTACAAGAAAGAATTATTATAGAAATAGAAACAGCTAAAAAAAGTATAGAAAATAAAGAAAAACAAATCGAAGAAATTAAACATGATAATCTAAACTTAGAAGAATCAATTAAAGAAATAGCAGAAAAGATAGCTAATATAAAAGAAGAAGTAAAAAATAGTGGTTCAAAAATAGAAAATTTAAAACAAGAAAGAATAGCTAAAAATACAAAATTAACAAAACAAGAAGAAGAAATAAGCGAAAAATTTAAAGTTATAGAAGATTTAAAAGCACAAATTGTTAAAATAGATGTTAAGAAAACAAAAACAGAAGAAGATATAAACGCTATTATTAATAAAATGTGGGAAGAATATGAACTAACCCCAAATAATGTACAAGATTATAAAAAACCAGAAAATGTACAATTAACTCAAAAGAAAGTAAATGAATTAAGAAAAGAGTTAAGAGACTTAGGAAGCGTAAATATAGATGCAATAGAAGAATATAAAAATTTAAAAGACAGATATGACTTTATGTGTGAACAAAGAGTAGACTTAGAAGATACAATGTCAAAACTAAGAAAAATAATTACAGATATGACACAAACAATGAAAGAACAATTTAAAACACAATTTGCATTAATAAACAAAAATTTTGCCGAAGTATTTAAAGAATTATTTGGTGGAGGAAATGCATCATTAAAATTAGAAGACGAAAATAATATACTAGAATGTGGAATAGATATTAATGTTCAACCACCAGGAAAAAAATTACAAAATATGATGCTTTTATCAGGAGGAGAAAAGGCATTTACAGCCATTGCATTATTATTTGCAATACTTAAAATAAATCCTGCACCATTCTGCGTATTAGACGAAATTGAAGCGGCACTTGATGATGTAAATGTATATAGATTTGCAGATTATTTAAAGAAATTTTCAAAAGATACACAATTTTTAGTAATAACACATAGAAAAGGTTCAATGGAAGCAGCAGATACTGTATATGGAGTTACAATGGAAGAAAATGGAGTTTCAAAATTATTATCAATGAAATTAAAAGATATTGGATGAAATAAATAAAAATGATATAAATTAATAGAAAAAATGTGGAATAAAAAACAAAATATGTGGATACAATATCATGGAAAAAGAAATGTTATTTGTTATAATAATTTTGAGTTAAGATAACAAAAGAGGAGAAAAAACATGAAAAATGTAATCGCTGAAAGCCTTGATACTGTACACACACACACACACACACACCTTATGTTTACTAAATAAAGAAATAAAAGAAGATAAAATAATAAATAGATATAAAAAGATAGTAATAAAAGCCTAGAAATAGGTTTTTATTGCTGTCTTTTTTGCGTTTTAAAATAAAAATTAGAAATTAAATAAAAAGGAGATGTATAAAAATGAAAACAAAAGTAAAAGAAAATCAAAAAGGAATAACTTTAATAGCCTTAGTAATAACAATTATTGTATTATTAATACTTGCAAGTGTAAGTAT
>CAUWGA010000033.1:0-10900 GCA_963558245.1 uncultured Clostridia bacterium | reverse complement strand
AAAGGATTTAATCCATATGAAATAGTAAAAGGAGTACAACCAATTTGTTTTGAAAATGCAGCATGGGCATATACACTAGGAGCAGCAATAGCAGTAAAAAAAGGATGTACAAAAGCAGCAGACGCAGCAAAAGCAATAGGAGAAGGATTACAAGCTTTCTGTATTCCAGGTTCAGTTGCAGATGATAGAAAAGTTGGATTAGGACATGGAAATTTAGCTTCTATGTTATTATCAGAAGATACAAAATGTTTTGCATTTTTAGCAGGACATGAAAGCTTTGCGGCAGCTGAAGGAGCAATAGGTATTGCAAAATCAGCAAATAAAGTAAGAAAAACACCACTAAGAGTTATCTTAAATGGATTAGGAAAAGATGCAGCTCAAGTTATATCAAGAATTAATGGATTTACATATGTAAAAACAGACTTTGATTTCTTTACAGGAAAAGTAAATGTAATTGAAGAAATTGCATATTCAGATGGAGAAAGATCAAAAGTAAAATGTTATGGAGCAAATGATGTTAGAGAAGGTGTAGCAATCATGTGGATGGAAGATGTTGATGTATCTATTACAGGAAACTCAACAAACCCAACAAGATTCCAACATCCAGTAGCAGGAACATACAAAAAAGAAAGAATTGAAGCAGGTAAAAAATACTTCTCAGTTGCTTCAGGTGGAGGAACAGGAAGAACATTACACCCAGATAATATGGCAGCTGGACCAGCTTCATATGGTATGACAGATACAATGGGAAGAATGCACTCAGATGCACAATTTGCAGGTTCTTCATCAGTACCAGCACATGTTGAAATGATGGGATTAATAGGTATGGGAAATAACCCAATGGTTGGAGCATCAGTAGCAGTTGCAGTTGCAATTGAAGAAGCTATGAAATAATAAATTCATATAATTCAAAAAATTAAAAAAGAGTGGTAATTTTAAATTTTAAAATCTATCAGTCTTTTTTAATTATTATTTTAATATATATACATATTAAAATAAAAAAGGAAAGGAAAAGAAAATGATAAAAGAATTAGCAAAATACATAAAACAATATAAAAAATCATCAATATTAACACCAATATTTGTTATATTTGAAGTTATAATGGAAGTAATAATACCATTTTTAATGGCAAAAATCATAGATGTTGGAATACAAAATAGTGACTTAAACTATATATTCAAAATGGGTGTTTTCTTAGTATTATCAGCAATTGCATCATTAGTATTTGGAATGTTATCAGGAAGATTTGCAGCTAAGGCATCAGCTGGTTTTGCTAAAAATTTAAGACAAGGTATGTTTTACAATATTCAAAATTACTCATTCACAAATATTGATAAATTTTCAACATCAAGTTTAGTAACAAGGCTTACAACAGATGTAACAAATGTACAAATGGCATATCAAATGATTATTAGAATTTTAGTAAGATCACCATTAATGTTCTTCTTTTCACTTGCTATGGCATTTAGCATAAACAGTAAACTAGCATGGATATTTGTTATAACCATGCCAATACTTGCAGTAGTATTGATATTTATAATAAAAAAAGCACATCCAAACTTTGAAAAAGTATTTAAAAAATATGATAGTTTAAATAGAGTAGTTGGAGAAAACTTAAATGCAATAAGAGTAGTAAAAGCATATAATAGAGAAAAACATGAAGAAGAAAAATTTGAAAAAGTAAACAATGATGTATATAGATATTTTAAAACAGCAGAAAAAATTGTAGCATTTAATGGACCAGCAATGCAATTAACAATATACACATCTGTATTACTATTGTCTTGGTTAGGCGCAAAATTAATAGTAGGCGGAACTATGCAAACAGGAGAATTATCAAGCATAATAACATATGCATGGCAAATGTTATCAAGTTTAATGATGTTTTCAATGGTATTTGTAATGGTAGTTATTGCAGAATCATCAGCAAAAAGAATCATAGAAGTGTTAAATGAAGACAGTACAATAAAAAATAAAAAAAATCCAGTAAAAGAAGTAAAAGATGGTTCAATAAAATTTGAAAATGTAGATTTTCAATATGATGATGCAAAAGCAGAAGATGAATTGCCATTAGAAAATATAAACATAGATATCAAATCAGGAGAAACCATAGGAATAATAGGAGGTACAGGAAGCTCAAAATCAACAATAGTAAATCTAATTCCTAGACTATATGATGTAACAAAAGGTTCAATAAAAGTTGGAGGAATAGATGTAAGAGATTATGACATAGAAACTCTAAGAAATGAAGTTGCAGTTGTATTACAAAAAAATGTATTATTTTCAGGAACAATTAAAGACAATTTAAAATGGGGAAATAAAGATGCATCAGATGAAGAAATAATAAGAGTATGCAAATTAGCACAAGCAGATTCTTTTATACAAGAATTTCCTGATAAATATGACACAATATTAGACCAAGGAGGAACTAATGTATCAGGAGGGCAAAAACAAAGAATTTGTATTGCACGTGCATTACTTAAAAAACCGAAAATATTAATATTAGATGACTCAACAAGTGCTGTTGATACAAAAACAGATGCTCTAATTAGAAAAGCATTTAGAGAAGAAATACCAAATACAACTAAAATAATTATAGCTCAAAGAATTAATTCAATAGAAGATGCAGATAAAATTATAGTTTTAGAAGATGGAAAAATTAACGGAATTGGAACATCAGAAGAATTATTAAAAACAAACGAAATATATAAAGAAGTATATGAATCTCAAAAGAAAGGAGAAGAAGATGAAGGAACAAAATAAAAACAAAAATGCACTTAAAACATTAAAAAGATTATTAAAATATGTAACAGAAAACTATAAATTACAATTTATAATAGTATGTATAAGTATAGTAATAAGTGCCTTAGTTGGAGTTTTAGGAATACAATTCTTAAAATATTTAATAGATGACTTTATAACGCCATTAATTGGTAACAATAACCCTAATTATTCTTCTCTAACAAATGCAGTAATAGCAATGGGAGTGGTATATTTAATAGGTGTTATAAGCACATATGTATATAATAGATTAATGATTAATATTTCTCAAGGAGTATTAAACAAAATAAGAAAAGAAATGTTTGAACACATGCAAACACTACGAATTAGATATTTTGATAGACATCCACATGGAGAAACAATGAGTACATATACAAATGATGTAGACACATTAAGACAATGTATAAGTCAAAGTATTCCTCAAGTATTTTCATGTGCAATATCAATGACTTGTATATTATTTGCAATGTTTTCAACAGATATATATTTAACACTATTAGTTCTTGTAATGGTTGCTATAATGACATTTGTAGCACAATTCTTTGGAAAAAGAAGTTCTAAACACTTTATAGCACAACAACAAAACTTAAGTAAAGTGGATGGATATATCGAAGAAATGATGGCAGGTCAAAAAGTTGTAAAGGTATTTTGCCATGAAGAAGAAACAAAAAAAGAATTTGACAAATTAAATGAAGAATTATGCGAAAGCATGACAAAAGCAAACTCATATGCAAATACATTAATGCCATGTATAATGAATATAGGAAACTTAGGGTATGTACTAATTGCAGTAATTGGTGGAGTTTTAGCAGTAAAAGGAATACTAACAATAGGAAGTATTGCAGCATTTTTACAATATATAAAAGCATTTACAAATCCTCTAGGACAAGTATCACAACAAATGAATTCAATAATTATGGCCTTAGCAGGAGCTGAAAGAATATTTAAACTAATAGATGAAGAATCAGAAAAAGATGAAGGATATGTAACTTTAGTTAATGCAAAAATGGCAAATGGAAAAATAATAGAAGTAAATGAAAGAACAGGAATGTGGGCATGGAAACATCCACATAAAGATGGAAGTGTTACATATACAAAATTATGTGGTCATGTAGAATTTGAAAACGTAAAATTTGGTTATGACCCAAACAAAACAATATTACATAATATATCACTTCAAGCAAATGAAGGAGAAAAAGTATCTTTTGTAGGAGCAACAGGAGCAGGAAAAACAACAATAACAAACCTAATAAATCGTTTTTATGATATTCAATCTGGTAAAATTAGATATGATGGTATAAATATCAAGAAAATCAAAAAGGCAGATTTAAGAAGGTCATTAGGTATGGTTTTACAAGATACAAATTTATTTACAGGAACAATAAAAGAAAACATTAGATATGGAAAACTAAATGCAACAGATGAAGAAGTATATGAAGCAGCAAGACTTTCAAATGCTGATAAATTTATTAAACACTTGCCACATGGATATGATACAATGATAAATGGAAGCGGAGAAGGATTATCACAAGGACAAAGACAATTACTATCAATAGCAAGAGCAGCCTTAGATAACCCGCCTGTATTAATACTAGATGAAGCAACATCAAGTATAGATACAAGAACTGAAAAAATAGTTCAAGATGGTATGGACCAACTAATGAAAGGAAGAACCGTTTTTGTAATAGCACATAGATTATCAACAATTAGAAATTCAGATTTAATAATGGTACTAGACCATGGAAATATTATAGAAAGAGGAAAACATGAAGATTTAATAAAAAATCATGGAATGTATTATGGATTATATACAGGAGCTATTGAGATAGATTAGAAAATTTAATGTAAAGTTAAAAAGCATTTGAACAAAACATTAATATGTAAAAAATGTGTAATAAAAATAGTTCGAGGAATAAAAGAAAGTTAATGTGGATATAATATCATGGGAAAAATGAAAATAATGTAATATACTAATTAAAAATAAAGCTAAAGAGGAAAAAAATAATGAAAAGTGCTAAAAGCCTTGCGAGAGTACACACACACACACACACACCTTATGTTTACTAAATAAAAAAATAAATGTGAATAAAATAATAGATAAGTATAAAAACAGCAATAAAAGCCTAGTAAAATAGGTTTTTATTGCTGTTTTTTATTTTTTATAACATAGAAATAAATGATGAATAAAATCAAAAAGTTTAAAATATATAGAAAGTTAATTATAATAAGGAGGTATAATACTATGGGGAAAATTGTTAAAAATAATCAGCAAGGAATAACTTTAATTGCATTAGTAGTAACGATAATAGTTTTATTAATATTAACAGGTGTAAGTATATCGATGTTAGTAGGAGACAATGGATTATTAACCAAAGCAAATAATGCAAAAGAACTATATACAAAGGCAAGCTTCTATGAAAAGATACAAATAGTAGTTAATGCATATTTAGTGAAAAATAATTTTGTATTAGAAGATAAAGAATTAGATGCAATAATAAGTGAGCTTAATTCATATGGTGATATAGAAACAAAAAAAGTAATAACATATGATGGAAAAACAGATTTAGAAATTAAAGATTCAAATGGAAATATATGTTTAGTAACAAATAGAGGAAAAATTGTCGAAAAAGTTGAGGGAAAAATAGATGATTGGGAAATAACAAGATACACAAATGGTTCTTATAGAATAGAAAAATACGTTGGAGAAGATTTAGAAAATATAATTATTCCTAATTATATAGATGGAAACTGGATACAATCATTATATGGAAAGCATACGGAAAATTCAATTATGGATGGATACAATATAAAAAATGTAACTATTTCGGAGGGAATAAAATACTTAGATACATCTACTTTTTTATATATTACAAGTATTGAAACTGTAAAATTGCCAGATACAATGGAAATTTTAAGTTGGGGAGCATTTAATGGATGTTCAAATTTAAGAGAAATTAATTTTCCTAATTCTTTAAAAAGTATTGGCCAATTGACTTTTCAAGGATGCAAAAGTTTACCAAGTAAAATTACTTTAGGAGAAAATATAGAAAGAATTGGCACGTATGCTTTTGCTAATAGTAGTGTTAAAAATATAAAAATTAATAGAAAAAAAGATACAGTTAAAATAGATCCGCGGACAATCGTTTAAAGAAGAAAATATAGAATATCTAGAAGACTGACAATATTAAATAAAATACTAATTAAGTAACAATATTAATGTTATTTAATAGTAGTTTTTAATTATGACAAATATATAAAATACAATTTATCAGTAAAATGTTGACTAAACAGCAAAAAAAGTATAAAATTTCTATATATTGGAGGTATTATGGATAATAGAAAAGAACACATTAGAAATTTTAGTATAATAGCACATATAGACCATGGGAAATCAACTTTAGCAGACAGAATGATAGAAATGACAGGAGTATTATCTAAAAGAGAAATGGAAAGTCAAGTATTAGATAATATGGAAATCGAAAAAGAAAGAGGAATAACTATCAAATCACAAGCTGTAAGAATGATATACAAAGCAAAAGATGGTCAAGAATATACACTGAACTTAATAGACACACCAGGGCATGTTGACTTTAACTATGAAGTCTCAAGAAGTCTAGCTGCATGTGATGGTGCGATACTTGTAGTAGACAGCAGTCAAGGAGTAGAAGCTCAAACACTTGCAAATGTGTATTTAGCAATAGACAACAATTTAGAAATATTGCCAGTTTTAAATAAAGTAGATTTACCAAATGCAAGAGTAGATGAAGTAAAAAAAGAAATAGAAGATATAATAGGAATTCCAGCAGAAGATGCTCCATGTATTTCAGCAAAAACAGGATTAAATGTTGATGAAGTATTAGAAAGAATAATAACAGAATTACCAGCACCAGTTGGAGATGAAAATGCTAAAACAAAATGTCTTATTTTTGACTCAGTATATGATAATTATAAAGGAGCTTTAGTTTATGTAAGAGTTATAGATGGAAGCATAAAAGTTGGAGATGAAATAAAATTTATGGCAACAGGAAAGGAATTTACTATTGCAGAAGTTGGATATTTTGTTCCAGGTTCATATATGCCAACAAAAGAACTAAAAGCAGGAGAAGTTGGGTATATTGCAGCCAGCATAAAAACTTTATCAGATATACATGTAGGAGATACAGTAACATTAAAAAATAATCCAGCTGAGGATGCTTTAAAAGGATACAAAAAAGTAACGCCAATGGTATATTGTGGAGTATATCCAATGGATGGAAGTCAATATGAAGACTTAAAAGAAGCATTAGAAAAATTAAAATTAAATGATGCAGCACTTCAATATGAACCAGAAACTTCAGCAGCTCTGGGATTTGGATTTAGATGTGGATTTTTAGGACTACTTCATTTAGAAATAATAGAAGAAAGACTAGATAGAGAATTTGATTTAGGATTAATTACTACAGCACCATCAGTTATTTACAAAGTATATAAAACAGATGGAGAAGTAATAGAGTTATATAATCCGGAAGAATTACCAAAATCCCAAGAAGTATCATATATAGAAGAACCTTTTGTTACAGCAAATATATTAACACCAAGAGAATATGTTGGAAATATAATGGAACTATGTCAAAAAAGAAGAGGTATTTATATAGATATGAAATACCTAGACGAAACTAGAGTAACACTAACATACGAAATGCCTTTAAATGAAATAATATATGATTTCTTTGATAATTTAAAATCGAGAACTAAAGGATATGCGTCATTAGACTATGAATTTAAAGAATATAAAAGGTCAAGTTTAGTTAAACTAGATATTTATATAAATGGAGAAATAGTAGATGCTCTAAGTTTTATAGTTCACAAAGATAGCGCATATGATAGAGGTAAAAAAATGGTAGAAAAACTAAAAACAGTTATACCAAGAAAACTATTTAAAATACCAATTCAAGCAGCAGTAGGTGGAAAAATAATAGCAAGAGAAACTATATCAGCAATGAGAAAAGATGTACTTGCTAAATGCTATGGTGGAGATATAACAAGAAAGAAAAAATTATTGGAAAAACAAAAACGTGGTAAAAAGAAAATGCGTGAAATTGGAAATGTAGAAATACCACAAGAAGCATTTTTATCAGTGTTAAAATTAGATGACGAATAATGTTAAATTTTAATTAGAATTAATACAAAGATAATATCTAATTCTAATTAGAACAAAATAATATTCATAGATTATTAAAAATATTTAAAATGTAAGGAGTAAAATCTAATGCAAGGAAAAAATAAAAGAACTAATAATTATTCAAAAGACTACAAATCAAAACAAGAAAACTATCCAAAAGAAAAAAGAGAATTTGATGACCAAGTAGAAGGAAGAAATGCAGTATTAGAATTATTAGAAAGCGAAAAAGATATAAATAAAATATTTATAGAAAAAGGAGAAAAACACGGTTCTATCCATAAAATAATAGCAATAGCTAAAGAAAAAAGAATAATTATAGTGGAAAAAGAAAAAAGAAAAATGCAAGAAATGGCACAAAATCAAAATTATCAAGGTGTAATTGCAATAGTTCCACCATTTGAATATTGTGAAATAGAAGATATATTAGAAGAAGCTGAAAATAAAAAAGAAGATCCATTTGTATTAATATTAGATGGAATAGAAGACCCTCATAATTTAGGTTCAATAATAAGAACAGCAGAAACAGCAGGAGTTCATGGTATTATAATACCAAAAAGAAGAGCTGCAGCTGTAAACAGTACAGTTTCAAAGACATCAGCTGGTGCAGTTGAACATATGAAAATAGCAAGAGTGACAAATATATCAGATGCAATAGATAAATTAAAAAGAGCAGGACTATGGATTTGTGGAACAGATATAAAAACAGATAAATATTATTATAACCAAGATTTAACAGGACCTATTGGAATAGTTATAGGAAATGAAGGAAGTGGAATGAGTGAAAAAGTTAGAAAAAATTGCGATTTTCTAGTAAAAATTCCAATGAAAGGAAAAATAACTTCATTAAATGCATCAGTATCAACAGGTATAGTTGTATATGAAGCGGTAAAACAAAAGTTAAATAAAATGAGAGGAGAAAAATAATTATGATGACCAAAAAGAAAAGAAGATTATTGGTTATTTCAATTATTATTTCGATAATTGTAATATTATTAATAACATTTATTATATTATATTTAAAAACAGATATGTTTAAATCGAATCAAACATTATTTTTAAAGTATTTAGGTAAGAATGCTGACATTATTAATAGTTTACAAACAGATACCAGTAGTGAAAAATATGATATATATGCTTCACAGTCTGAAATAAAAGTAAATTATTCAACAAATATCGGAACGACATCAGAAAGTACAGATAATAGTATAAATCAATTAAAACTAAAAATAGATGGTCAAACCGATAGACAAAGTAAATATGATTATAAGAAAATTCAACTATTAAAACAAGATAATCCAGAAATGACAGTTGAATATGTAAATAATGATAATATTTATGGAATACATTTTAGTGATTTATTTGATCAATATATAACAGCAGAAAATAGTAATGTAAAAGAATTAGCAAAAAAAGTAGGATACCCAGACGAAATAACAGCTAATATGCCAGATTCAATAAATTTTAATTTAGAGAATTTAGAAAGAATTCAATTAACAAATGAAGAAATAGAATTATTAAAAGAAAAATATGTTGAACTAATTTCTATAAATACAACAAAAGAAAATTTTAACAAAGAAAAAAGCTCTATATTAAAAATAAATAATAATAATATAGTGGCAAATGTATATTCTTTAAATTTAACCAAAGAACAACTAAATAGTTTATATATAAAAATACTTGAAAACATAAAACAAGACGAAATTATTTTAAATAAAATAAATGAAATACAAAATATGTATAATGAAATAACGTTAGGAAATAGTAAAAATATTAATATAAAAGAACAAATAGAACAAAAGATAGATACTAAGATAAGAAAAATAAGTGAAAATAATATAGGAAATGAACCAACAAAAATTATGGTCTATGAAAGCAACGGACAAACAATAAGAACTACAATACAGTTGCCGGATAGTGAGATAACAATGGATTATCTAATTGGAGATGAAGAAACATATATTAATATAAGTAATAATAAAAAAGAAGAAGTAATTACAAATATAACATTCGAAATAAATCAAAACTCTAGAAAAATCATTATAGAAGATAATAGAGAAGGTGAACCAAAAATGTTCACATATCAAGTGATAAGAGAAAGTCAAGAAAATAAAATTACCAATAAATGTGCTGTAATGTATCAAGATAAAACACAAAAAGCAGAAGTGAATATTATGAAAAATATAGAACAAAAACAGAAAATAGACAATCAAGTAAAATTAGACAATACAAATTCAATTAATTTGACAGCATTAGATGAAGAAGGAATTAAACAAATTACTAACCAAGTAAAATCAGGAGTTAATGAAAAGGTAAAACAGGTAAAAGAAAGCATAAAATTTGAAGATATTACAACAATGCTGAAAAATATAGGAATAATAAGAGACCAGGAAATATTAAATTCAAATGGTATCACAGAAGTAGAAAGAATTAGATTTAATTCTAAATTTGAATTATTACAAGGAGATAATAAAAAAGCAGAAGATGTAAATAATGTAATAAATACAATAAAAGACAACATAATAAATGCTCAAATTGCGTCAAATCAAGAATTGAAAGTCGAAATAAGCAGAGAAAAAAATAATCAAGAAATTGTAAAAATATTACAAGACTTCTTTACAAAAGACCGATATGCTGAATATAACATAAAAGTAGAATATGATGAAAATAAACTAGTTAAGTATTTAAATGTTACAATAGTAGAAAGAGAATAATATATAAAAAGGTATAAATTTTAGAAAATTAAGAAAAAATTTATACCTTTAATTATGCTTAAAATAAGGCTTTGCACGATTTATGAAAAAAGTTTATAAAAAAAGATAAAAAAAGTGTTGACAAAGATAAAAACATAGAGTATAATAATAATCGTTCCAACACAGAAGGAACAAAAAAGAACATTGAAAAGTAAACAATAAAATCCTTTAGAGAATAACCTAAGCGGTATGATTTTTAGAAATAAA
>CAUWGA010000032.1:0-11337 GCA_963558245.1 uncultured Clostridia bacterium | reverse complement strand
TATTAGATGATGAAACAGAAATAAGATTTTCAAGTAAAGCATTTAGTGAATATGTATCAAAAATATCAGGTGTAGCAGAAGATAAAATGAAATTCAAATGGATGAAAAATCAAACAAGTTTAGTAATAACAGATCCAAATGTAGATAGTTTACAAGACTTAGTGTTTTTTCCTAATTTAGAAATACTACAAATAGGAAATGATTATAGTGGAAAAATAGCACCCAATATTATTTCTTTAGAGGGAATAGAAAATTGTAAAAAATTGACCAATATTATGATTATACAAGGACCACATAAAGACTACAGTGCTTTGAAAAAATTGACAAATTTAGAATATTTTAATAAATATGGAGAAGATAATTATGATAATATAATAGACAATTTGAAATTTTGCAGAAGATTAAAACGATTAATTTTAACAAAGTTAAAGATAAAAGATATGAGCAGAATTTCAGAATTAAGTAATTTAAAATCATTAAGTTTAAGTGAGAATGAGATAGAAGAAATAGAAGGCTTAGAAAAGATGACTAATCTTAACAATCTTGATTTAAGTTCAAACAAAATAAGTAGATTGCAAGGATTAGAAAATTTAAATAATTTAGATACACTATATTTAAAAAGCAATGAAATTATAGATATAACACCACTAAGCAAGAATTCAAAATTAGTTATAGTAGATTTAAGATATAATACCAAAATTGATGCTAACAAAGAAAATTACAAAGGCGAAAGATTAGAAGCACTCAACAAAATAAGCGAAATTTTGGAAAAAGATGGAGGAGTAATTCAATTAGATGTAGATAAATTAAAATTGTTTAATAATTACAAAGAATTAAATGTATCAAATCAAAGGTTAACAACATTGGAACCATTGGAAGGTTTAACACAATTAACTAAATTAGATTTAAGCTATAATCAATTAACATTGCAAGATGAAAAATCTCAAAATATTTTAAAAAGTATGACTAATTTAGTTGAATTAAGCTTAGCAGAAAATAATATTTCTAATGTTACATCAATTAATTCATTAAGCAAACTAAAAAAATTACAATTAATTGGGAAAAATAATAAAATAAACTTAGTAGAAATAGAAGATATAATCTCAAATTTAGATAGTTTTACAATTTCAACAGAAAATTTAAAAACCATATTGAATTGTAATGTTAATAAAATAACAAAGTTAAATTTACCGAATTCAGGTCTAACAGAGATACCAGATTTAACAAAATTTGTTAATTTAAGCCGAATAAGTTTGTATAAAAATTCTAAAATACAAAATTATAATGGAATTTTGAATTTACCAAATTTAAAAATATTAGTGTTATCTCAAAATGATTTACATGGAAAAAGTTTGGACTTTTCTAAATTAAAAAGTCTTACAAGGTTAGATTTATCGTATAATAATTTGTGGTCAGAAGATCTAGAGATGCTAAATGGATTAAAAAATAATAAAAATTTAACAATAGTTTTAAATGATAATTCTATAATAGATACCACAAAATTGTTAAATTTAGACCCTAGTTGTAATATAGAATTATATCGCAACATAAATCTATCACAAGATTCAAAAGATAAACTAAAAGAAAAATTTGGAAGTAATGTAGTTTTCTAGACAATAAAAATTCTTTAAACTATAAAATTATTTTATAGTTTAAAGGATTTTTATTTTATCCAGTTGCAAAACAAAATAAAAAGACATATAATCTAAAAAGATTAAAATCAATATTTATTTTTAAAAGAGACCTCCCAAGATAAAAAGAACTAAACTTTAAAATAGATACTTTTAAGAAAGAAGGATAATATATGAAAAATCTAACTATAAAAAATATAATAGAAGTAACAAAAGGAAAACTAATAGTAGGAAATGAAGAAGATATATGCAAAACATATTCTAAAGATACAAGAACAATTAAAAAAGGTGATTGCTATATAGGAATAAAAGGAGAAAAATTTGATGGAAGTAAGTTTTGGGAAACAGCATTAGAAAATGGAGCTGAAACAGTAATTGTTCAAGATGTAGACTTTGCAGAAAAAGATATAGAAAAATGGAAAAATAAAAACATTATAAAAGTAGAAAATACATTAGAAGCTTTATATGAAATTGCAAAATATAAAAGAAATTTATACAATATCCCAGTAATTGCTATAACAGGAAGTGTAGGAAAAACTAGCACAAAAGATATGATAGCAAATGTAGTTTTACAAAAATATAAAACATTAAAAACACAAGGAAATCACAATAATAATATAGGACTTCCATTTACAATATTAGAACTACAAGACGAAGAAGCTATGGTACTTGAAATGGGAATGAACCATTTTGGAGAAATTAGCCTGTTAACATCAATAGCAAAGCCAACTATATGTGTAATAACAAATATAGGGACATCACATATAGGAAATCTAGGCTCAAGAGAAAATATTTTAAAAGCAAAATTAGAAATATTAGAAGGCTTAAGAGAACCAGTAGTCGTAATTAATAATGATAATGATTTATTACATAAATGGTATGAAAAAAATAAAGAAAACTTTAATATACATACATATGGAATTAAAGAAAAAAGTATGTTAAATGCAACAAATACAAAACTAGAAGAACAAAGCAGTTCATTTGAATGTGAAATAAATGAAAAAGTCGAAAATATCAAAGTAAATGTAGGTGGAGAAAATTTTATTTTAAATGCTTTATGTGCTTTAACAGTAGGAACACTTTTAGAAATTCCTAACGACAAATTAGTATATGGAATAGAAAATTTTGAATTAACACAAAAAAGAATGGATATTTGTAATTTAAAAAATGATATAAAAATAATAAATGATGCATATAATGCTAGTTTTGAATCAATGCAAGCATCTTTACATGTGCTATCAGAATACAAGGAAAGAAGAAAAATAGCAGTTTTAGGAGATATGTTTGAACTAGGAGAATTTGCAAAAGAATTGCACAAAAAAGTAGGAGAAGAAGTAGCAAATAATAAAATAGATATATTAATTGCAAATGGGGAAAACGCTAAATATATTGTAGAAACAGCTAAAGAAAAATTAAACAATGAAAACATATATTATTTAAATACTAAAGAGAAAATAGAAGAAATGTTACAAAAAATATCAAAACCAGGAGATGTTATTTTATTTAAGGCTTCAAATGGTATGCAATTTTATAAAATTGCAGAAAGGATGATAGAATTATGGAAAAATTAAAAGTAGGTGTGGTATTTGGTGGTATGTCTACTGAAAATGAAGTTTCGGTAGTTTCAGCTAGCTATGTTCTAAGCAATTTAGACAAAGAAAAATATGAAATATATCCTATATACATAGACAAATCAGGGGAATTCTGGAAATACAAAGATAAATTAGAACCAAGAGAATTTGGAAAAAAGATAGAGCAAAAAGAAAAAATTGAAAATATATTTGAATATTTAAAAAAAGTTGATGTTGTATTTCCAGTATTACATGGACTTTATGGAGAAGATGGAACAATTCAAGGTATGTTAGAAATGCTAAAAATACCATATGTAGGATGTCATGTATTAGCTTCAAGTGTGGGGATGGATAAAGTTTATGCAAAAGTTGTTTTTGAAAAAGCAGGAATTAATCAAGTAAAACATGAGTATGTTAGAAAATATAAGGATAAATATATTTATATAGACAATAAATTTAATGAAGAAATTTTAACAGATTTAGAAGTTGCAAACATTGCAGTAAAAAATATGAAATTTCCAATGTTTATAAAACCATCTAATTCAGGTTCAAGTGTTGGAGTGAAAAAGGCAGAAAATATAAAAGAATTAGTAAGTGCTATAAATTATGCTTCACAATTTGATAAAAAAGTATTAATAGAAGAAGGAATTATAGGAAAAGAAGTAGAATGTGCAGTTTTAGGAAATGAAGAAGTAATAGCATCTTGTGTAGGAGAAATTAAAGCTGCTGATGAATTTTATAATTATGATGCAAAATATAATAATGTAGAATCAAAAACAGAAATACCAGCTAATTTACCAAAAGAAGTATCAGAAAGCATAAGAAATCAAGCAATAAAAGCATTTAAAGCAATAGATGGAAAAGGATTATCAAGAGTTGATTTCTTTGTAGAAAATGGCACAAACAAAATATATTTAAATGAAATAAATACATTACCAGGATTTACAAGTATAAGTATGTATCCAAAATTATTTGAACATGAAGGCATAAAATATAAAGATTTATTAGATAAATTAATAAATTTAGCAATGGAAAAATAATAGATAAAAGAGATATATTAATGGAGTAAAAGAAAAAATACTTCATGAATATATCTCTTTTTTAAAAGAATATAATAATTTTCCAAAATTATTAGCACAAAATGTTGAAAAAACAAAAAGCTTAAAGTATAATTTAAATATATATTATAAGCTAAACAAAAAATAATAAAACCTTGAAAAGTAAATAGGCGTAAATAAGTAAGATTCAATTGCTAAAACAAGGTGTATTATTTTTAAATTAGCAAATAATAACAAAAGAATAATAAAAAAGACAAAAGAAAGGGGTTAAAAAATGAACAAATTTAAAGAGCAAAAAGGTATAACATTAATAGCCTTAGTAATAACTATAATTGTACTTTTAATACTAGCAGGAGTATCAATAGCAATGCTAACAGGCGAAAATGGAATACTAAACCAAGCAAACAAAGCCAAAACAGAAACAGAATATAAAGGAGCAGAAGAAAAAGTAAAATTAGCAATTATGGGAGCAAGAGCAGATGACGGACAAATGACAGTAGAAGAATTAGAAAGAGAGATAGGATATCAAGGTGGAACTTTAACAGGAGATGCATTCCCAGTAGAAGTAACAGTAGATGGACATACATTTACAGTAGAAAATAGTGGGAAAGTAACAGGAAATGAAGGCGGTGGAACTACACCAACACCAGAAGGACAAGGAACACTAGGAACGGTAACAGGAACAGAGACAACAAACACAACAGTAAAAGACAAATTAGGAAATGAAGTAAAAGTTCCAGCAGGATTTAAAGTAGTAAATCCAACAGAAACAGTGCCAGACGGAATAATAATAGAAGATGTAAGCCATGAAGCAACAAAAGGAAGTCAATTTGTATGGATACCAGTAGGAACAGTAAAAAAAGCAGATGGACAAACAGAAAAAATAACATTAAGTAGATATACATTTGATAATAATGGAGACGAAACAGAACAAGGGGACAAAGCCATTGAAGAAGATGGTTATAATTATCAAGAATTAGCAACATCAGATAAAGGAAATACAACAGCAAAAAAATTAGAAGAATTTAAAACAAAAGCAAGTAAAGGATATTATATAGGAAGATATGAAGCAAGAGATAAAGATGCAACAACAGAAAGAACAGATTCAACAAGTGATACAAATCAATTAGTATGTACAGCAGATAATTATGTATATAATTATGTTACACAGCCACAAGCAGCAGAATTAAGTAGAAATATGTATAGTGATAGTAATTTTGAAAGTGATTTAATGAATAGTTATGCATGGGACACAGCAATAACATTTTTACAAAAATTTGATAATAGAGAAAATAAAACAGAAACAACAAAACCATACTCAAGACAAAATAGTTTAAATACAACTTTAGCAACCCAAGGAACAAATAAATTAAGTACACAAGATAAAATATGTAACATATTTGACCTAGCAAGTAACACATTTGAATGGACAACAGAGACCTCTAGCGATGCCTACGGTCCTTGCGTGTTTCGTGGGGGCTATTACACCAACAGCTACTATTACACAAGTTCTCGCCTTTGCAACTTCACGAGCAGCAACTACGACAGCTATGCTTTCAGACCACTCTTATATTTGTAGGACTGAATGCTAAAGCCGTGTCTAAAACATACAAATAAGGTAATTTTATAAGTACGAAATTAAATAAGAGACTTAACGATTTTAAGCGTTAAGCAGAAATTTTCTAAGAACCTTCAAGAAAGTGTAAATAAAAGTGTATTCAAAAATAAAATTTTGGGTACACTATTTTTTTGTATAAAATCCAATAAAATACACCAAATAATAAAAAATAAATATAAATTATAAAAAATATTTTTATAAGTGAATATATTACATAAAGTTATAGTATAAAAAATAAAGAAAGGAACTTAGAAATGGAAGAATTCAAAAAAATCAATTAAAAAACAAAGATTTAATTCAACTATTATATTATATGCAAGGAGAAACAATAGACAACATAATAAAAAAATGTAACATAAAAATAAAAGACGAACTAAAAGCAATAAACTTAGAAAAAAATATAGAAAACTCTGAAAATCTCAGGGACTTAAGAGAAATATTTAATGACTTTGAAGAAAACTATAACATAAAGATAAGCAAATATAACGAAGAATTATATAAAACAGGATTTATAGATGGAGAAAATTTAATGATAAATTTTTTAGAAAAATAACGTATAAATTTATTATTTTAATTAAGAATTTTCATAAAAATTGAAAAATATAATCTCTTTTAATTTGTAAAAAGTATGGATTTTTGCATAAGATTATGATAGAATAAGCTTACCTAATTTGGGGAGGATGTTAAAAATGGTTGTTAAAAATTACTATAAAATTTTAGACTTAGAAACAAGCCATGTTTCTATAGAAGAAATAAAAACTGCATATAGACAAGCTGCTAAAAAATATCATCCAGATTTAAATATAGGAGATAACTTAGCAGAAGAAAGAATAAAAGATATAAATGAAGCATATAAAGTATTATCTGTTCCATCATCAAAAAGAAGATATGATAGAATGTGGAATTCAAAGTTTGGTAAGGGCCAAAAAGCCTTTTCAAAATCACAAAAAGGTGTAATACTTGGTATGTTTTTAGGAGATATTGACAACATAGAAAAAAGACAATACAAAAAACAAAAAAATCCAATAAAAGGACAAAATATCGAAACACAAATAAATATTAGCATAGAAGAAGCTTTTTTTGGATTAGAAAAACAAATAGGTTTAAAGGACACAGAAGGAAATTTAAAAACCTATACAGTAAAAATACCTCAAGGGATTAGAAATGGTGAAAAAATTAGATTAATAGGTCAAGGGAAAAATGGTGAAAACGGTGGAAAAAATGGAGACTTATTAATAAAAATAAATATAGAAAATGATAAAAAATTCAAACTAAAAGGAAATGACATATATACAGTATTACCATTAACTCCATGGGAAGCAGTACTAGGAATAAGAACGTCTGTGAAATCACTAGATAGTGAAACAAAAGTATATATTCCAGAAGGTATTCAAAGCGGAGAAAAAGTAAGAATTGCTAATAAAGGTTATTACATAAATAAAGATGATAGAGGAGATTTAGTAGCTGAAATTAAAGTTGTAGTACCAAATAATATATCAAAAGAAGAAAAGAAATTGTATGAACAACTTAAAGCTGTATCCAATTTTAATCCAAGAACATAACGATTTACATAAAATTAATATTGACAAATGCTTGATTTTTAGCTATAATAAAAAAGATATTATGTAACAAAAGAAAAGCTATGGATTAAAAACATAGAAATGAGGTGTAAAAATGCATTCAGTAGAGGGGAAACATTTTAGTATTACAGATCCAGAGGGAGTAAAAACTGTAATATATCAAGTAAATAAAACAAAAAAAGAATATTTAAAAGAATATCCTAAATATACAGTTGAAAGATTAGAACATACTGAGGAAATAATAGGAAATTATAACAAAAAGACATTTTATGTTGACAATCCTCAAAAAGATGGAAATCAATTAGTTATATTGTCTTTTGCTACAGATAAAGTTGTTATCAATAATGGACTTTTATTAGGCGACGAAGTAAAAATAACAAAAAAACCATCACCTTTTCAGTTTAATACAATTTACTCTGAAGAACCAATGGAATATAAAGACTTTCAATATACTCCAAATTTAAAGAGACCAATATCAATTATAGACCCAGAAACAACAGAAGAAATAAAACCAGTGCTTTATTATGATGAAAAAACAGATGAAGTAAAAGGAAAATGCAAGTTAAGACCAAATAAATCTTATTTCGCATTTGAAATAAGAGAAAAATAGGGGAGGAAATGCAAATGGCAGGTGTAAAATCGACAGGAGAGTATGATTATATAAAACCTGATGAAAAAAGTGAATATAGAAATAAAGTAGAAACAGCAGGAAAATACGATAGTAATTTTAATATAGTAGGAATTGCCCTACAGGAAATTGTTAGAGATAATGATAAGGTAACAAAGAAAAATACAACCATGCGTACAACAAACGCAGTAAAAAGAGAAGCAGTATTAAGTACAGATTTATTTGAAGGTATGAGTATAAAAGCTTCAAGCAATAAAGAAATGGAAAGATAATACAAAAGAGTAGGTGAAAAATATGAACTACAAAATTGAAGGGGCAATAAGAAGAAATAGAAAGAATTTTATAATATTTGCAATACTATGGATATTAATAGCCATAGTATTTGTTTCGCCATTTAGTTATAGTACTCATGTAGCTGGGCTAAGTGGACAATTTGACTTAGAAGTTTTTATAAAAACATTTACTGAAACTATAGTAAATCCATTTGGAACATTTGGAAAAGTATTTTCAGAAGGAGCAACAGGTGATTTTATTTCAACATTACTTGTTACTACAATAATATATTCAGTATTTTTCTTTATAGGATTTGTAAAGTCAGCTCCTAAAAATGAATATTCAGATATAGAACATGGTTCTAGTGATTGGAGTCAAAGAGGAGAACAATATAGAATTTTAAGTAAAAATAAAGGAATAATATTAGCTGAAGATAATTACTTACCGCTAGATAAAAGAGGAAACGTAAATGTATTAGTAGTAGGACGGTTCTGGTTCTGGTAAATCAGCTTCTTATTCTATACCAAATGCGTATCAATGCCTAGGTTCATATGTGTTTACAGATCCTAAAGGAGAATTATATGACAGAACAGCTGGATACTTAAAATCTAAAGGATATGAAATAAAAGTATTAAACTTAGTTAGACCACAATATAGTGATGGGTATAACCCATTAATGCATATAGCATCAGAATTAGATGTAGACGTTATTGCAAACACAATTATAAAAGGACAAAAAACAGATGGTGGAAGTTCAGATCCATTTTGGGATGATTCAGCAGAAATGCTATTAAAAGCATTAATATATTATTTAATAGCAACAAGACCAGAAGAAGAACAAAACTTAGCAAGCTGTGCAGAATTGGTAAGAGCAGCTAATGCCAAAAGTGGAACAAACTTATTATCAGAACTTATAGGTCAATTACCATATGACCATCCAGCAAGAATGAACTATAAATCAATAGAAATTGCATCTGAAAAAACATATAGTTCAATATTAAGTACATTACAGTCAAAACTTGGTAAATTTGACTCAAAAGAAATTGCAGAACTTACTTCAACAGATACAATTAACTTTGAAGAAATAGGAAGTAAAAAAACAGCAGTATATGTTATATCATCAGATACACATACAGCATATGACTTTTTATTAACAATATTCTTCTCACAAATGATACAACAATTATATGACTATGCAGATCAAAATGGTGGAAAATTA
Source organism: uncultured Clostridia bacterium (assembly GCA_963558245.1). Classification (GTDB taxonomy): domain Bacteria; phylum Bacillota; class Clostridia; order TANB77; family CAG-508; genus CAG-269. The sequence continues at coordinate 1,759 of CAUWGA010000032.1, read as the reverse complement.
AAAGAAAGAACATACTTTATATTAGACGAGTTTGCAAACATAGGTAGAATACCAGACTTTGATAAAAAGATATCAACTTCAAGAAGTAGAGGAATTTCATTTAGTGTAATTTTACAAAATATTGACCAATTAGAAGCAGTATATGAAAAATCATATGAAACAATTATGGGTAACTGTGACACACATGTATTCTTAGGAAGTAACTCATTTAAAACAGTAGAATATTTTTCAAAAGCTTTAGGAGAAAAAACAATAGAAAGAGATAGTGTATCTATAAGCAGAGATAGACAAAACTGGAAAACAGGAAAATCTGTATCAGACCAAGTAATGGCAAGAGCATTAATGACACCAGACGAGCTACGTAGACTAGACAATGACTTGTGTATAATCTTTGAAAAAGGAATAAAACCAGTAAAAGCACAAAAATATTACTACTTTAAGCATCCAATGGCAAAAGAAATGGAAAGATTAGAAATAAGCCATAACGATATAGGAGAAATAGAAAGAGGAACATGGAGAAAGTATAATCCATATAACCCATATGTAGAAGATAAAACAGAAGAAAAAGTAAAAGATTTAAAAGTAGAATCATTAGACGACTTATTTGAAGATGACATAGAAGAACCTAAAAAAGAACCAGTAAAAATAAGTGGAATAAATGAAACAAATAAAATAAATGCTGAAAATAATATTGACGAAATGAGTAAATTTAGCGAATTAAATAATATAGAAGAAAGAAACAAAGGAACAACAAACATTCCAGAATCTCAAGAGGAAATACAACCATTAGACTTAAATGACTTCAATGATGCACCAATTTTACCACAAGAAGATGAAGACGAATATGACTTACAAAAAGAATTAGAAGCAAAATTTGATGAGTTATTTGGAAAAATAGAAAACTAGTAAAAAACAATAAGAAATAAAGATGTAAATATAATAGAATGTCCTTGATATAAGAGAGATTTTATAAAGTTTATATCTTTATTTTTTTTAGCAAAAATTTAATGTAAAATTAAATTTTAAAAACAACTTAGCTAAAAGTACAAATAAAATACAAATTATTGGCACAAAATGTTGAAAAAACAAAAAGCTTAAAGTATAATTTAAATGTATATTATAAGCTATATAAAAAATAATAGAACTTTGAAAAATAAATAGCCGTAGATAAGTAAGTATTTAATTGCTAAAATAAGGTATATTATTTTTAAATTAGCAAATAATAACAAAAGAATAATAAAAAAGACAAAAGAAAGGGGTTAAAAAATGAACAAATTTAAAGAGCAAAAAGGTATAACATTAATAGCCTTAGTAATAACTATAATTGTACTTTTAATACTAGCAGGAGTATCAATAGCAATGCTAACAGGTGAAAATGGAATACTAAACCAAGCAAACAAAGCAAAAACAGAAACAGAATATAAAGGAGCAGAAGAAAAACTAAAACTAGCAATAATGGGAGCAAGAGCAGATGACGGACAAATGACAGTAGCAGAGTTAGAAAGAGAGATAGGATACCAAGGTGGAACTTTAACAGGAGATGCATTCCCAGTAGAAGTAACAGTAGATGGACATACATTTACAGTAGAAAATAGTGGGAAAGTAACAGGAAATGAAGGCGGTGGAACTACACCAACACCAGAAGGACAAGGAACACTAGGAACGGTAACAGGAACAGAGACAACAAACACAACAGTAAAAGACAAATTAGGAAATGAAGTAAAAGTTCCAGCAGGATTTAAAGTAGTAAATCCAACAG
>CAUWGA010000031.1:0-11890 GCA_963558245.1 uncultured Clostridia bacterium | reverse complement strand
AAATTTTTAATATGGCAATGAAAGAATATGGTAAAAAGAAAAAAAAGAATTTACGACTTTTGTATAAATATTCGAAAGAATTTAATATAGAAAATAAATTACAGCAATATATGGAGGTATTAAGTTAAATGAAAAATAATACAATGAGTTTTGAATCTATTATAAAAAGAGGAACTTTTGGGACTAGAATAAGAGACTATTACGATGTTCATATGTTATTAAATACACAAAATAAAAATATAGATAAATCCACTTTAAAAAATGCAATTATATCAACAGCAAAACACAGAGACACAACAGAAGATATAAATGCTTGGAAAGAAGTGGTAGATATTTTAGCAAAAAGTCAAACAATGCAAAGGCAGTGGAAGGCTTATCAGAAAGATAATTTTTATGCACAAGAAATTAAATATGAAGATTTAATTGAAAGTTTAAATAAAATTGGAGAAATATATGATAATACATAAAAGAAGTTTTTTATTTTTCAATTAATTAAAGCAACTAACCAATAAAGATGCTAGTTGCTTTTTATATTTATTTTTAAGATAAAATAAAGTCAAATAAACTGACTTTATGAAAATTAATTGTTTACCTATATCTTTTAAAGCTTTTCTAGCTTTGAATACTGGAGCAATAGATGCAGGAATTTTGATTTCTTCTTTATACGAAAAGTATAGAGTAATTTCTATTTTTATGGTATTATAACAATAAATCGTAAATTGTCGGTAAAATTGATTTTTTTATTTAGATGTAAAATATATATTTGTAGATATAAAATTACAATAAAAGACAACATAGTATGGAGATATTAGAAAGGAGAGTAAAGAATGAATAGCTTAATTAAAGAAATAGAAAATTAATAGAATGTTCATCGGATGATAATTAAATCGGATAATACTGCAACAGATGTATTGTTAAAGCATTTTGGCATAGAAAATATTAATCATTATATTGCCAATGTTTTAAAAGTAAAATCTACATCTATCAATTCAAATAATAAAAAATGAAATAAAAATAGCAGTAATAGAAAATACAGTAAATGATTTTTCATTTGAAGATGAGTATATGAATATAATTGAAGAATACTTTTTAGACTTAAAAATCTTTACACGAATTTAACAAGATAGCATTTTTTAGCCATCTTGTTTTTTGTTTTGTGTTATGCTATAATCTCTTAGAGAATAGTACATTGTATTGATTTGTGTTATTTTGTTTGAAAAACTAAAATAGGTGACCTAAAGCAAAAAAATTCGTGTAAAGCATTTTTTTATATAAATTGTTGCTAAAAAAATCAAGAAAGAATGGAGAGTACTTATGTTCAAATTAGTATCAGATTATAAGCCTATGGGAGATCAACCAAAAGCAATAGAATATTTATCAAAAGGAATAGAAGAAGGTAAGAAATTCCAGACACTTCTAGGTGTTACGGGTTCAGGTAAGACCTTCACAATGGCTAACATAATACAGCAAGTACAGAAGCCAACATTGGTTTTAGCACATAACAAAACTCTAGCTGGACAACTATACTCTGAGTTCAAAGAGTTTTTTCCAGAGAACAATGTGGAGTATTTTGTCTCATACTATGACTATTACCAACCCGAAAGTTACATTCCGTCAACAGATACGTATATAGAAAAAGATTCATCGATAAATGATGAAATAGATAAATTAAGACACTCAGCAACATTATCACTTTTTGAAACGAGAGATGTAATTATAGTTGCATCTGTTTCTTGTATATATGGTTTAGGAGATCCAGTAGATTATCAAGAAATGATGCTATCATTAAGACCAGGTATGCAAAAATCACGTGATGAAGTATTAAAAAAATTGATTACAATGCAATATACAAGAAATGAAATAGACTTTAAAAGAGGTACTTTTAGAGCCAAAGGAGATATTGTAGAAATTTATCCATCAGACCAATCAGAATCGGCAGTAAGAGTAGAATTCTGGGGAGACGAAATAGAAAAAATTGTAGAAATTAATGCACTAACAGGAAAAGCTATTGCAACTAGAAGACACATATTAATTTCCCCAGCATCACATTATGTTACAACCAAAGAAAAGATGGAAAGAGCAATCGTAACAATAGAACAAGAGATGGAAGAAAGAGTTAAATATTTTAAAGAAAATAATAAGTTAATTGAAGCACAAAGAATTGAAGAAAGAACAAATTTTGACATTGAAATGATGAAAGAAACAGGGTTTTGTTCAGGAATAGAAAACTATTCAAGACATATAAGTGGTAGACCAGTTGGAAGCCCACCATATACATTATTTGACTATTTTCCAAAAGACTTTTTATTATTAATTGACGAATCACATGCAACAATTCCTCAGGTAAAAGCAATGTATAATGGAGATAGAGCCAGAAAAGAATCTTTAGTTAATTATGGATTTAGATTACCTTCAGCGTTTGATAATAGACCACTAACATTTAACGAATTTGAGGAGAGAGTAAACCAAGTTGTATTTGTAAGTGCAACACCAGCTGATTATGAAAAAGAACATAGTCAAAACAATGTAGTAGAACAAATAATTAGACCAACAGGATTATTAGACCCTAAAATAGAAGTAAAACCTGTTGAGAACCAAATAGATGATTTGTTAGAACAGATAAGAATAAGAGTTGCAAAAAAGGAGAGAGTTCTAGTTACAACACTTACTAAAAAAATGGCAGAAGATTTAACAGAATATTTAAAAGGGTTAGAAATAAAGGTAAACTATATGCATTCAGATACTAAAGCTTTAGAGAGAATGAAGATAATAAGAGACTTAAGGCTTCGGAGAATTTGATGTTTTAGTTGGAATAAACCTATTAAGAGAAGGACTTGATATACCAGAAGTATCACTTGTTGCAATACTAGATGCAGACAAAGAAGGCTTTTTACGTTCAGAAAGGTCATTAATACAGACAATAGGACGTGCTGCTAGAAATACTGATGGAACAGTTATAATGTATGCAGATGAACTAACAGACAGTATGGAAAAAGCAATTACAGAAACAAATAGAAGAAGAAAAATACAACAAGAATATAACGAAGAACATAACATTACACCAAGAACAATAAAGAAATCAGTAAGAGATACAATTTCAATTACAAATGCAGATGATATTGAAGTTGAGTTCAAAATGGAAAAAACAGAAGACATTAAAGAAACAATAAACAAATTAACAGAGCAAATGTTAATACATGCAGAAGCAATGGAATTTGAACAGGCAGCAGAATTACGTGATAAAATAAAAGAGTTAGAAAAACTTTTAGGGGCGGAAGAAAAATAAAGACAATAATCATACAATACATAAAAGATTTATTTAAAGGAAGAAAAATTATGCGAAAAGAATATGAATTTAGAGTAAATAATTATATAGAAAGACAATGGTTTAGAACTAATACAAAATTGAAAGTCGAAGAAAATATATTAAAAATTAATCAAATAGAAGATTTTAAAAGTGTTATAAGAGTATATCCTAATCCAACTGGAGAATATGAAATTAATAGTATAAAGGCAATAAGACTAAGTAGCATTTTTTTAATATATAAAAAAACAATAATTGCATTAATTATTATGACATTAGCAGTTTTAATAACTGTATTATTTACTTTTTCAGTAAGTATAGACATTATTAATATTTATATTGTATTTTGGTTAATTTGTATTTTTTGTAGTAGAGCAAAAGGTATAAAAATTGTTCTTAAAGATAATAAAAAGTTATATATACCAGTAGCAACATTAAGATTTGAATCAATTGAATATAAAAAAGATGTAATGATTTGTATAGAGGATATAAAACTTTTGATATCAAATTGAAAAAATATATACTAGAGTTTTAATGTTTTATAATATATTGGGAATCAAATGATTTTTTCCTCCGACCCAAAAATCACCAAAAAATATTGTTTACATATAATATAGTAGGTGATGTTTATGATATTCAAAGCTTTTAAAGAATTATACGAAGATGCTAAAAATATTAAGCAAAAAGATCCAGCTTCTAGAAACATTTTTGAGGTTATAATTTTATATTCAGGTTTTCACATTTTAGTTTTCCATAGGATAGCTCATTTTTTATATATACATAAAATTCTTTTTGTGGCACGCTTGATATCACAATTGGGAAGATTTTTTACAGGAATTGAAATACACCCAGGAGCTAAAATAGGTAGAAGACTATTTATAGACCATGGCATGGGAATAGTAATCGGTGAGACGGCGACAATAGGAAATGATTGCACAATATATCATAATTCAACTCTTGGAGGAACAGGAAAAGATAAATATAAAAGACATCCTGATATTGGAAATAACGTAATGGTGGGAGCAGGAAGCAAAGTGCTAGGCCCAATAAAAATAGGGAATAATGTTAAAATTGGAGCTAATAGCACAGTTTTAACAGATATTCCCGATAATGTTACAGTAGTGAAATGTAATGTTATCGTAAAACATTATATATAATAATAGAAATTGCCCATATACTGAAATATATAATTACATACCACCATTTTGGATATAAAAATTTAAATATATGTTTATTAAAAATATTATTAAATACATAAATGATATCTAAAAGTATCAAGTAAATGATTAACACAAAAATAAAAGGGTTATATGAAAGTGAAACTAAAAAATTACCAGCAAAAAAGTTTTGCAAACATCTAGTAGCTCCACAACTAGGACATATTACATTGAAATGTTCTTTCCAAAAGCAAGAAGGCATTATATTATCTAAATTAGAATTAAAAAAGAAATATAAAAATATAAAAGCTAAAATAATAGCTAGTTGGGAAAGTATTAATTTAGAAACTTTGTTTTTTGTTATTTTTAACATAATTACTCCTATATATAATTGTTATTAAAATAAATCGCCAAGCTGACCTAGTTTGACGATTTATTTTATAATTTAGTTTACGTAGTTTAACTGAATAAGTAAATGCTAATTAAAGTGAACTAACAAAACTTAATAAACCTACAACAGTTAAAACATATAAAACTATTGCTATAATTCCTAAAACTATACCAGCGATAGCCATACCTTTTCCACCTTTGTTTTTACCAATAAAACCAAAGATAATAGCTAATACGCCACAAGGAATAGAAATATAGGCAAAACAGAATAGAACTACAGAAACAATACCTAATACCATAGAGGCAATGCTAAATCCTTTTGATTCTTGTTTATTTGTTTCGTCCATAAAAAGCCCTCCTTTTATTTTGATAATTACATTGTGACATTTTTCGATAATTTTGTCAATAAAAATTTGATAAAAACATTGTATAAAAAAAATTGTTTTGATATAATTTAAAAAATATAATAATAAGCTATTATAGGAGGAAGCTTATGGAAAAAGGAGAAAACAATAAATGCCAAAGCTGTATGGAAAATACAGATAAATTTTTAAAGGAATTATTCAATATATATTTGCCAGAAAAAGATAATTTAATTCAAATGTTAAATGAAATACAAGAACATTATGGATATGTACCAATGAACGTACAAGAAAAACTTTCAGAGTTTTTAAATATTCCATTAGCAGAGATTTATGGAGTAGTTACATTTTATTCAAGATTTTCGTTAGAGCCACAAGGAAAATACAGAATAACAGTATGCTTAGGAACAGCATGTTTTGTAAAAGGTTCACAAAAAATCATGGATAGATTAACAGAAAAATTAGGAATTGGGCCAGGAGAAACAACAAAAGATGGATTATTTACAATTGAACAAACTAGATGTGTTGGAGCATGCGGATTAGCACCAGTATTTACAGTAAATGGAGAAGTTTATGGAAAGGCAACAGTTAAAAAGCTAGATGAAGTAATAGAAAAATTAAAAGAAGAAAGTAGGTAGTTTTTATGATTACTGCAAAAGAACTTCATGAAATAAGAGAAAACAAGAGAAAAGAGTTAGAATTAAGAGTTAATACGAAAATAGATACAAGAGAAAAACATATTTTAGTATGTCATGGAACAGGATGTTGTTCATCTAAATCACATGATATTTTAGAGAACTTTAAAAAGATTTTAAATGAAAAAAATATAAAAAATGTAAGAGTAATTTTAACAGGCTGTTTTGGATTATGTGCAAAAGGACCTGTAATTATAATAAGACCAGAAAATACATTTTATGCTAATTGTAAACCAGAAGACTGTGAAGAAATAATTCAAACACATATTGTAGAAGGAAAAAAAGTTGAAAGATTACTTTGTAAAGATGTAGACGGAAGTATAGTTCAAAGTTTAGATGAATTAAATTTTTATAAAAAACAAAAAAGAATAGCTTTAAAAAATTGTGGAGTAATAAATCCACAAGATATAGATGAATATATTGCTTTTGATGGATATAAAGCATTGGAAAAAGTTTTAATAGAAATGACAAGAGATGAAGTTGCAGAAGAAATATCAAAATCTGGACTTCGTGGTAGGGGAGGTGCTGGATTTCCAACAGGTCAAAAATGGAAACTTACTAAAGAAGTAGAAGGAAAGCAAAAATATGTAGTATGCAATGCCGATGAAGGTGACCCAGGAGCTTTTATGGATAGAAGCATTTTAGAAGGAGACCCACATTCGATATTAGAAGCAATGTCAATTGCAGGCTATTGCATAGGAGCTAATAAAGGATATATATATGTTAGAGCAGAATATCCAATAGCAGTACAAAGATTAAAAATTGCTATAGAACAAGCAAAAGAATATGGACTTTTAGGAAAAAACATCTTAGAAACTAACTTTGAATTTGATATAGAAATTAGGCTAGGAGCTGGAGCTTTTGTATGTGGAGAAGAAACAGCACTATTAGAATCAATAGAAGGGAAAAGAGGGCAACCACGTGTAAAACCACCGTATCCAGCAACATCAGGATTATGGGGATGTCCAACTTTAATTAACAATGTAGAAACTTATGCCAATATTGCACAAATCATTTTAAAAGGTCATGAATGGTTTTCGAAAATAGGGACAGAAAAATCAAAAGGAACTAAAGTTTTTGCTTTAGGAGGTAATGTAAATAATACAGGATTAGTTGAAGTGCCTATGGGAACAACTTTAAGAGAAATAGTATATGATATAGGTGGAGGAATTCCAAATGGAAGGGAATTTAAAGCAGCTCAAACAGGAGGACCTTCAGGTGGATGTATTCCAAGAGAACATTTAGATACACCAATTGATTACGAATCTTTAAAAGAAATAGGCTCTATGATGGGATCAGGAGGACTAATTGTAATGGATGACACCAAATGCATGGTTTCTCTAGCTAAATTTTATTTAGAATTTACAGTAAGTGAAAGTTGTGGAAAATGTACACCATGTAGAATTGGAACAAAAAGGATGTTAGAGATATTAACTAAATTATGTGCTGGTGAAGGAGAGGAATATGACATATACGAATTAGAAAAATTAGCTATTAATATAAAAAAATCTAGTATTTGTGGATTAGGACAAAGTGCACCAAATCCAGTTATAAGCACATTAAAATATTTTAGAGAAGAATTTAGAGAGCATGCTATGCAAAAACAATGTAAAACATTAGAATGTAAAGCAATTTCTCAAATTGTAATAAATGAAGATAAATGTAAAGGTTGTGGACTATGTCAAAAACATTGCCCTGTAGATGCTATAAAAGGGGAAGGAAGAAACAAAAGAGTTATAGACCAAAAAATATGTATAAAATGTGGTACATGTGTAGCAACATGTCCATTCCATGCAATTTCTAATTAGACAGTCATATTTAAATATCAGAGGTGTTAATATGAATAAAAAAATAAATTTAACAATAGATAATCAAAAAATAACAGTAGATGAAGGAACTACAATATTGCAAGCTGCTAAAACAGCAGGAATAGATATACCTACATTATGTTTTTTAAAAGATATAAACGAAGTAGGGGACTGTAGGATGTGTATAGTAGAAGTAGAAGGAAGAAAAGGTTTTGCTACTTCTTGTATTGAAAAAGTGCAAGAGGGAATGATAGTACATACACATACACCAAATGTATTAGAGGCTAGACGTGTAATATTAGATTTAATAATATCAAATCATGATAAAGAATGTTTAACATGTACAAGATCTGGAAATTGTGAGTTACAAGCATTAGCAGTCAAATTTAATGTTTTGCAAGTAGAATTTCCAGGAGAAAAATCTAAACATAAAATAGATGATGCATCTCCTTCTATAGTAAGAGATTTTAACAAATGTATTTTGTGTAGAAGATGTGTAGCAACTTGTAAAAATGTACAGGAAATAGGAGCAATAGACTGCATAAATCGTGGGTTTGACTCATGTATATCAACAGTAGGAGATAATAGCTTAAATAATGTTAATTGTACATTTTGTGGTCAATGTATAGAAGCCTGCCCAACAGGAGCACTACACGAAAAAGAAAATATCAAGGATGTATGGGCTAAATTAAAAGATTCAGATACATATGTAATAGTACAAACAGCACCATCAATTAGAGTGGCATTAGGAGAAGAATTTGGAATGACAATTGGAACTAATGTAGCAGGAAAAATGGTTACTGCATTAAAAAGACTAGGATTTGATAAAGTTTTTGATACAAATACAGGTGCAGATTTTACTATAATGGAAGAAGCAAATGAATTTGTAGAAAGATTTCAAAAAAGTGAAGCTTTACCAATGATAACCTCATGTTGTCCTGCATGGGTGAAATTTGCAGAAACATATTATCCTGAGCAATTAGATTATTTATCAAGTTGTAAGTCACCACATCAAATGTTTGGAGCTATTCTAAAAAGCTATTATGCGAAAAAAGAAAAAATTAATCCGGAAAAAATATGTGTAGTTTCAGTTATGCCATGTATAGCAAAAAAATATGAATCTAGTAGACCAGAAATGAAAGTAGAAGGTTTAAAAGACGTAGATTATGTAATTACTACTAGAGAATTATCAAGGATGATAAAACAAGCAAATATTGAATTTACTCAATTAGAAGATACATTATTTGACAACCCTATGGGAGAAGCAAGTGGAGCAGGAGCAATTTTTGGAACTACTGGTGGAGTTATGGAAGCAGCATTAAGAACAGCACAAGATACAATTACTGGTAAAGAATTAAAAGAAATAGACTTTAAAGAAGTTCGTGGAGACAAAGGAATCAAAAAAGCAACAGTAAATATTAATGGAAAAGACATAAAAGTAGTAGCAGTAAGTGGGCTAAAAAACGCTAAAACAATAATGGACGAAATAAAATCTGGAAAAGCAGATTATCATTTTGTGGAAATTATGGCATGTCCTGGTGGATGTATAATGGGTGGAGGACAGCCGATAAAGAACTCTAAAACACTTTCTGAAGTGAATGTAAAAAAACTAAGATCAGAAGCATTATATTCAATAGATGAAAAAAGTATTATAAGAAAATCACATGAAAATCCAATAATAAAAACAATTTATGAAGAATACTTAGCAGAGCCAGGAAGTTATAGAGCACATAAATTATTACATACAAATTATACTAAAAAATTAAAATATAAAGATAGTATATTTTCAGAAGATTAAAGTTATCATAAATAAGAAGAAAATGACATAAAGAAAGGACAATACAAAAATGAATTATAAAAATGAAAAGTTAGAAGAATTTAACAGATTCTTAAAAAACAAAAAGGTTGCTATAATAGGTTTAGGTGTTAGCAATATGCCGTTGTTAGATTATATGTACGATAAAAAAGCTAATGTAACAATTTTTGTTGAAGATGATGAAAATAAAATTGATAAAAATATATTAAGTACAGTTAATAAATACAAATGCGGGACTTCATTTGGAAAAGATGCTTTATCAAAATTAAAAGATTTTGATATTATATTTCGCTCACCAAGTTGTTTGCCAACAAGAAAAGAATTAATGGAAGAAAAACAAAGAGGAGCAATAGTAACAACAGAAATTGAAATGCTTATGAAATTAGCTCCATGTAAAATAATAGGAATAACAGGAAGTGACGGAAAAACCACTACAACAAGTTTAGTGTATAGTATATTAAAAAAAGCAGGATATAACACATATTTAGGTGGAAACATTGGAATACCAATATTTACTAAATTAGATGAAATTACTCCAGAAGATATAATTGTTTTAGAATTAAGTAGTTTTCAATTAATGGGAATGGAACAAAGCCCCAATATTGGTGTAATTACAAATATTACACCTAATCACCTAAATATTCATAAAGACTACCAAGAATATATAGATGCAAAAAAGAACATATTTAAATATCAAAAAGAAAACGATATTGTAGTATTAAATTATGATAATGAAATAACAAGAAAGTGTATAAGAGAAGCAAATTCTAAAGTAGTATTATTTAGTGGAAAAGAGAAGCTAGAAAATGGATTTATTGTAGATAATAATACAATTAAACAATGTGAAGATGGTGTAAGAAAACATATTTTAGATACATCAGAAGTTTTACTTAGAGGAGAACATAATTACGAAAATATTGCAACAGCATTGGCAGTTACTAAATCTTTGGTAGATATAGATATTGCAATTCAAGCTGTTAAAGAATTTAAAGCAGTAGAACATAGGCTTGAATTTGTAAAAGAAATAAATGGAAGCAAATGGTACAATGATTCTGTTAGTTCATCTCCAACAAGAACAATAGCAGGCTTAAACTCATTTAATGAAGATATTGTTTTAATAGCAGGAGGTTATGACAAAAACTTAGACTATACTCCAATAGCAAAACCGATATTAGCCAAAGTAAAAACATTAATATTATTAGGCCAAACCTCCGGAAAAATTTTTGAAGCAGTAAAAAGAGAAGAAGAAAAAGAAGGAAAGAATATAGATATTCATATGTGTGAGACATTAGAAGAAACAGTAAATTTAGCTAAAAAACTTTCAAAGCCAGGAGAAGTGGTTTTATTTTCCCCAGCTAGTGCTAGTTTTGACTTATTTAAAAACTTTGCAGATAGAGGAGAAAAATTTAAAAAATTAGTTAATCAATTATAAACGTAACACATTTAGCAAAACCTCCATAAAATATAAAAAAGGAGGTTTTTTCATGTATAATAATGAATCATTTGATGATTACATAAGGCAAGTTCTAGGATATCCTAATAACGAATATTCTTACACACCGCAACAATATGATAATTATTCATATCCAAATCATTCAAATATTACAGATAATAATGTAGTAAATATGATTAATGAAGACGAGTTGGAAAGTTGCTATCCTGAAATATATAAAGTAGTATATCCTATGATAAAGAAAAGATGTAGCCAAATTAATGAGAAAGTTACAGAAGAATTAATAGAACAAATTACAGAAGAAATCGCATCAACTATAGAACCTACAGATATAAATGATATACAAGTAAACATAAATTTGCAAAATGAGTTAAATGAAAATAGAATAAAAACAAGTGATGTATATAAAAATACAGCTATATCAGAAACTTCAAAAAGTTTGAATTCACAAACTAATAATTTAAGGCAAGCGCAGGAAAAACAAAAAAATGAAAATAGAGGTAGTAAAAGCGATGGAGAAAAGAGATTTATAAGAAATAACTTAGCTGATCTAATAAAAATTTTAATAATAAGAGAATTACTAAATAGGCCAGGAGGAAGACTACCAAGACCTTCTATACCAGGATCAAGACCACCATTTCCTGGGCATAGACCGCCATTTCCAGGAGAAAGACCACCTATGGGACCTCCACCAATGCCAAGAGGATATTTCAGATATGATGACATTTATGAAATGTAGAAATATAGTATAAAATATATAATATATAGTATTATATTTGATTGAAATTCAACTCTTTTATAAAGACATTAAAGAGTTGAATTTCAATATATTTATCAACGTCAATAAAAGTATATAGGTTTACAATAGATATGTCACACTAAGATATAAAAAATAAATAGGAAGT
>CAUWGA010000030.1:0-12867 GCA_963558245.1 uncultured Clostridia bacterium | reverse complement strand
AGCTGAGATAAGAATACTTTTCAGGTATCTTACCCCAACTATTGACATTGAGCCAAATTAAAAATAAAGCAAAAGCATATTCCATAAATTACCAATTATTAATATTGGTTTATTAGATATGCTCAAAAACACTAATTTTCATGTGTTTTTATGAGTAACTTTTTAACCAATAAAAAAAGCTGAGATAAGAATACTTTTCAGGTATCTTACCCCAACTATTGACATTGAGCCAATAAGATAAAGTTTTGTATAACATACTGTAAAACTATATTTTTGGAGGCGACACCCGGATTCGAACCGGGGATCGAGATTTTGCAGACCTGTGCCTTACCACTTGGCTATGTCGCCGAATACTAAATTTTGTTGGAGCAGGTAGTGGGAATCGAACCCGCAACTAAACCTTGGCAAGGTTTTATTTTACCATTAAACTATACCTGCATTTATTTTAGAATTGTCTTTGCATCTTCTTTTATATACTATGCTTAAGCATTTAAAATAATACCAAAAATCCATCATATTGTCAAGTAGTATGATGGATTTTCTTTGATATCTCCTGTTTTATTATTAAAATTTCTATTATAATAACAAATTAATATCTTTTTCTATTAAATTTTTATTTTATCAAATTTTACTTTTTACTTGTTGTTCTTCCCTTTTTAGTTTCCTTAGTTGTTTTTCTTTTAGTTGTATTTTTCTTTGTTTTTCCAGTTTTATTTTCTTCACTATTTTCTTCTGTTTTCCATTCTTCCCCTGGTTTTGGTTTATTCCAAGATATAAAGTCGCAAGTTTTAGGATTGTTTTCGCATATATAATAATTTCTATTTCTTTTTGTTTTCCTTACTTGAACAGCTCCTCCACATTTAGGGCATGGAACATTTATTGTTTGTACTATTGCCTTCGTATTTTTACATTCTGGATAACCTGGACAGGCTAAAAATTTTCCAAACCTTCCATATTTATATACCATCATTCTTCCACATTTATCACATGGAATATCAGATACTTCGTCTTCTATTGTTACATGTTCAAGATTTTCTTCTGCTTTATCTAGTTCTTTTTTAAATGGACCATAGAATTCTCTTATCATTTTTTTCCATTTTTCATTTCCATCTGCTATTTCGTCAAATTGATTTTCTATTCCTGCTGTAAATTCTACATTAATTATATCTGTAAAGTTCTCTGTTAATAACTTATTTACAACTTTGCCAAGTTCTGTTGGAACTAATTGCTTTTGTTGTTTTTCTATATATCTTCTTTCTAATATAGTTGTTATTGTAGGTGAATATGTACTTGGTCTTCCTATTCCTTTTTCTTCTAAAGCTTTTACTAAGCTAGCTTCTGTATATCTTGCTGGCGGCTCTGTAAAACTTTGTTTTGGGTTTATCTTAATTTTTCTTACTTCTTGATTTTCTTCTAAGTTTGGAAGCATTCCTTCTTCTTGTTCTTGAATGTCTGTACCTTCTACATATAAAGTCATAAATCCTTTAAATTTAATACTTTGCCCGTTAGCTTTAAAAGTATAGTTGTTGGCATCTATTGTAACTGCCATCGTATTATATATAGCTGATGACATTTGACTTGCCATAAATCTATTGTATATTAATTTATATAGTTTGTACTGGTCATTTGTTAATGAATCTTTGATTTTATCTGGCTCTAATTCAGCATATGTTGGTCTTATAGCTTCGTGTGCATCTTGAGAGTCTTTTTTTGTTTTATAGTATCTATTTTCATAATATTGTTCACCATATGTTTTTATTATATGTTCTTTTGCTGATTGTCTTGCTACTTCTGATATTCTTGTTGAGTCTGTTCTCATATATGTTATTAATCCTACTGAACCTTTTTCCGGAATTTTTACACCTTCATATAACATTTGTGCTACAGACATTGTTTTCTTTAAAGTAAATCCTAATTTTCTTGAAGCTTCTTGTTGCATTGTACTTGTAGTAAATGGTGGAGCTGCATTTCTTTTTTTCTCTCCTCTTTTTACTTCTTTTACAATGTATTTTGCACTTTCTATATTTTTCAGAATTTCATCTACTTCTTCTTGCTTATGTATTTCTAGTTTTTTTCCATTTTTTCCATAAAATTTTGCTTCAAATTGTTTCCTACTGTTTTCATCTTCTAAGTTAGCATATATATTCCAATATTCTTCTGGTATAAATTTTTCTATTTCTTCTTCTCTATCAACTATTAATTTTACAGCTACTGACTGTACACGCCCTGCTGATAAGCCTCTTTTTACTTTTTTCCATAGTAAAGGACTTATTTGATAACCAACAATTCTATCTAATACACGTCTTGCTTGTTGTGCATCTACTAAATTGACATCTATATTTCTAGGTTCTTTTATAGCTTGTTGTACAGCTCCTTTTGTTATTTCATTAAAAGTTACTCTTACTATTTTATCATGCTCATCTTGTAATATGTAATCTAAGTGCCATGCTATTGCTTCTCCTTCACGGTCAGGGTCAGTTGCTAAGTATATTTTTTTTGCTTGTTTTGCATCTTTTTTTAATGATTTTATTAAATCTCCTTTTCCTCGTATGTTTATATATTCTGGCTCAAAATCATTTTCTATATTTATTCCTAATTTTGACTTAGGTAAATCTCTTATATGCCCCATTGAAGCTACAACTTTTGTACTACCACCTAAAAATTTTTTTATTGTATTTGCTTTTGCTGGTGACTCTACTATTATTAGTTTATCTGCCATATAGTCCTCCTTGTTATCTCCTCTTATTTACTACATTTTATTCTAGCTTATATTTTAGCTTTTTGCAAGTTTTTATATTTATTATTTATGCATTTTACTATTACTAATCATTCATAAAAAATAGTTTGTCATAAAATTTTTTATATTTATATTTTTTTACTTTTTAATTTAAGAAAATGCAAATTTATTTAAACCTTTCATTTAAAAATATTTAATGCTTTTAGAAAAATCACATATAATATCTTGTACTCCTATAGGTGTTACTTCATTTTTCTTTAAAATCTCTAAAACTTCATTTGTCTTTTGTTCATTATTTGATAAATGTGTAATTTCTTTATCTTCTGTTTTTACATCATTTTCTATATACTCTGTTTTAACTATTTTTATTCCATATTTAGCTTTATCTTGATTTATAAATTCATCTTCATTTATTATTTTATAATATTCAAGTTTAATTGGATGTTGTATCCCCGCCTCCTCTAGCTTTTCTTTTTTTATAAATGTTCCTCCAAAAAATATATTCATCCTTTTTCCCCTTTCAATTTTCTTTTGCAGTCTGTTTTATATCATACTATGTAATTCCAATATTTTCAAGTTCTTTTCGTCGCATTATTCTACCTTTTTCGTGCATTTTTTACTTTTTCTACCACAAAAGCATTAAAAAAGATGTTTTTTAGCATCACATTCCATCAAAAACATCTATTTTTTTATATTTTTTACCACTTTTATATTTATGCTTTTCATATATCTATAATGTAGTATTTTCTCAATCATAACCACCTGTAAAGTCCAATGCCCATAATCTAAGATAAAGCACTGTAATTCATAGCTACATTGTTTTTTCAATTGTTGATAGTAAGCATAGCCATGGTTTTCACTTTGATTTTAACTGAAAATAGTAGTAATTAACTTACTACTATTTTCTTGTTTTGCTTTATTTTCTCGTATAATTCAACTGATGTAGCTACTCTGTATGGATTTACATAGAATATATTTAATAATCCATATGTTAAGACTGATAATATTTCCCATAGTATAAATGAAATGTCTAAAATAAATGCTCTCCACTTATTTCCTTTCATCATTTCTTTTGATTTTTTGAATGCTTCTTTTCTATCCATTTTAGGATTTTCAGCTAGCAGATACGGAATCATTCTATATTCATACATTTTAATGAATCCACCTATGATAGTTAAAAACCATAATGTGTTATAAATGTTTTTTATAAGCATAATTAATGCTACATTGCTCCAGTTTCCTTTTTTGAATATTTCTTTCATTACTCCCATTTTAGTATCTTCATTCTTTTTAGCTTCTATGAAATATCTTCTTTCAGCTACTATTAATGGTTCTGCTAATAAAATTAAATATAACATTGCAATTATTGATATTAAGGTTAAACCTACTCCTAATACTATTTGATTACTCATAAATAATCTTATTGCATCCCATAATTTGAAAATATATTTTTGTGATTTTGTCATACTATTTATATTAGAGTTTATCAAATTCATTGTTTTTAATTGCATATCATTTAACGAATCTCTAAATTCTTCTATTTTTTGTCTACGTTCTGGAGTAATTATTATACTTGATTTTTCTATCTGTTCTTGCATTATAAATTGTTCTTGTGAAATTTTATTTTCAGATACCTTATTTTCATCTATATCAAATATTCCCTTTATAGATGTTCCAAACTCTCCAGTTAATATTGTAATTAAAAAACAAACTACTACTGCTGTCCAATAATTCTTTTTAATTGTATGTTTAGCTTGTTTTTTTAGTTCTTTTCTTTTCCACATTATCTATTCTCCTAATAAAATATCTATAATAATATATTTTATTATAAACTATACATATATTTTAAGCAAGTAATTTTTTATATTCTTTATAATTAGGCATATGCTTTTCTACTAAATTCCAAAAATCTTTTGAATGGTTCATGTAAATTAAATGACACATTTCATGCAATACAACATATTTTATTGCATTTTCGTCTTTAACTGCTAATTTACTGTTTATAGATATATTTTTATTACTTGAACAACTTCCCCACGCATATTTTAAATTTTTTATTCTTACATTATTAGGAGCTTTTCCTAATGTTTTTGAATATTTGATTATATTTTCTTCAACTATTTGCTTTAATTTTTCTAATTCTTTTTCTGTTATTTTTATATTTTGTTCTTGTTCAATTTTTTTCTTATTTCTGTACAGATTTTCATAAATCCATTTTGATTTTTTATTTAAAAATTGCTCTATTTCTTTATCTTTTAATTTAAATGGTGCTTTAACTAATACTTCACCATTTTTTATATAAATATATAAATTTTTTATTTTTGCTTTCTCTACAATACATTGTATCTTGTTTGTTTTATATTCTATTTCAATCATTTTTATTATAATTTAAAATTATATCTCCTTATTTAAATTTTATATTCGTTTTCATTTTTCCAGCTCTTGTTATAGTGTTATATCCATATTTATTTTTTAATTCATCTACTACTTTATCTATTTTATCTTGTTTCTCAAAATTGTTTTCATTAAATAATGATATTTGTGTTGCATTTTTTTCTGTCAAATTATCAACTGAAAGTCCTATTAGTCTAATAGACATCGTTTTATAAAACATTTGATTTAAAAGTTCTTTTGCTTTTTGATAAATTTCTTTTGTAGAAGATGTTGCTACTAACAACTTACTTTGATGTGATGTATCTTCAAAATTTTTTGTTCTTAATTGCACTCTTACTGTATTAGCTAATAAATCATATTTTCTTAATCTATATCCAACCTGTTCTGCTAGTGCTAATAAAATTTCCTCTAATTTTTCTATTTCATTTATGTTTTCTGGTAATGTTATTGAATTTCCTACACATTTTGGCTTTTCTTCTTTATATTGTACTTCTGAATTATCTATACCATTAGCATATTCCCACATCATTGTTCCATGTTTCCCAAATTTCTTAGTCAATATTTTTTCGTCTATTTTAGCTAAATCTCCTATCGTTCGTATTTGCATATTATATAGTTTTGGTACTGTTCTTTTTCCAATCATAAACAACTCTGACACTGGTAATGGCCACATCTTTTTAGGTATTTCTTCTTCAAATAAAGTATGAATTTTATTTGGTTTTATAAAATCTGATGCCATTTTTGCAAGTAATTTATTGTGTGCAACTCCTACATTAACAGTAAATCCAAGTTCTTCTTTTACCCTTCTACTTATCTCTTTTGCTTTATTTAATAATGTGTCTTTCATCAAATATTCTGTCATATCTAAAAAACATTCATCAATGCTAAATCTTTCAATTTTATCCGTATATTGTAATAATAAATTATAAAGTTCATTTGAGTATTTCTTATATACTTTAAAATCTGAGGAATATATTTTAACATTAGGACATTTCATTCTTGCTTGATATATCGTTTCTGCTGTTTTTATTCCACATTCTTTTGCTTTCATGCTTTTTGCAAGAACTATCCCTGACCTTTTTGTTTCATCTCCTCCAATAATTGCTGGAATCTCTCTTATATCTATTTCGCTTCCATTTTTCAGCATTTCTACAGCTTTCCAACTTAAAAATGCATTATTGACATCTACATGCAATATCTGTCTTTTCATAATATCACCTTATTTAGTTTTTTGATGTCCAATTGGGGACGTTTCTCTTATGGACATTTTGGTAAAAATTGTATAAATTATTATAATTTATCTAAAAATGTCCATAAGAGAAACGTCCCCAATTGGACATCTTAATCAAATAATTTTCTTTTTTGTACTTTATATGTTATTTTAGATAGCAAGTTGGCTGGTGTAATTTTTGCTCCTAATTTTGCAAATTTTACGTCTATTCCTGGCACTATATAGAATTTTCCTTGTTCTAGCTTTTTTATTGCATATTTTGCTACTTGCATACTGTCCGCTTCTCTTAGTTTAAATTTTACATTTGCAACTTTATTGAAGTTCGTTTCTACTGGTCCAGGACATAATATACTAATTTGTACATTTGATTTATCTTTTTTTAGTTCTTCTCTTATTGCTTCTGATAATCTTACTATATAATTTTTTGTTGCATAATATGTTGCCATTAATGGTCCTGGCATAAATCCTGCTATTGATGCAACATTTAATATTTTGCCACTATTTCTTTCTTTCATTTGTTTTAAGTATAATTTTGTTAAAATATGATATGCTATAACATTTGTTTTTATCATTGAAATGTCTTTATCTAAATTTGTTTTATCAAATCTTCCGCAATCTCCAAATCCTGCATTATTTATTAATATATCAATATCTTGCACATTTTGTGCTAAATTTTTGCATTTTTCTTCATCTGTTAGATCCATTGAAATTATTTCAATTTTGTTATTTCTTTCTTGATTAACATTTGAATTTTTATTTGATTGTTCTAATTCTTGTTTCGTTTCCTGTAGTCTATCTTCATCTCTTGCAACTAATACTAAATCATAACCTTTTTCATTTAATATTTTAGCCATGTCTTTTCCTATTCCTGATGATGCTCCCGTTATTAATGCTTTCATTATATTTCCTCCTAACTAATAGTTTTTCCTATTTAGCTATTTATATTTAATATATTATTATATCAACATGTAATGTCTAGTTTATGTTGCTTTTTTTATTTTTCCCCCTCCTAAAACTAAATCATCTATGTAAAATACCGCTGATTGTCCTGGAGTAATTCGTGCTACTGGATTATCAAATGTTACTTTTATTAGTTCTTTATCTTTCATTTCTATTGTTGCCATTTCTTCTTTACTTGAATATCTTGTTTTTACAGCAACTCTCATTTTTTCTTTTATTTCATCTACTAATAATAAGTTTATATTGTCTACTAACATGCTTGTACTGTATATTTCTTCTTTTTCACCAACTATTACTTCGTTTCTCTTTTTGTTAAACCCTATAACATATAAAGGTGCTTTGTAGCTTATTCCTAAACCTTTTCTTTGACCTATTGTATATTTATATAATCCATCATGCTTACCTAATATTGTTCCATCTTTTGTAACGATATTTCCTTTTTTTGGTTTCAAGTTTGAGTTTGTTTCCAAAAATTTAACATAATCACCATCTGGTATAAAGCATATATCTTCACTATCAGGTTTATTAGCTACTGACATATTTTTTTCTGCTGCTACTTTTCTTACGTTTTCTTTAGATTCAAATTCTCCTAATGGAAAAATAACTTTGCCTAGTAATTCCTTCGGCATAGTATATAATACATAACTTTGGTCTTTTGCTATGCATTTTGCTTTTTTTATTGCATAACGATTAAACTTCTCTGAATATACCATTCTCGCATAATGTCCTGTTGAAATATATTCACATCCCAATTCCTTTGCCTTTTCATACATTGATCCAAATTTTAAATATTTATTACATTCTATACATGGATTTGGTGTTCTTTGATTTGCATATTCATTTATGAAATCATCTATAACACATTTTTGAAATTTATCTTTTTGTTCATATGTGACATGTGGTATTCTTATTTTATCACATAATTCTTTTGCTTCTTCTGATGTTTTATTATCGCTACACGATTTATTAAACATTTCTAATGTTATACCTATCACATCATATCCTTGTTTTTTTAAAATTAAGGCTGATACTGAGCTATCTACGCCTCCGCTCATTCCTAGTAATACTTTTTTATTTTCCATTATTCTCTAATAACTCCTCTAATGTATGCCATGCAAGTAATGCACATTTTACTCTTGCTGGCATATTGGCTATATTTTTAAATGCTATTGCATCTTCTAACTTTTCTAACTCTTTTTCGTCTGTTATTTCTCTTCTTATCATTTTTATAAAAGTTTCTACTATATCTTTTGCTTCTTTTATAGTTTTTCCTATTAAAACATCTATCATTATTGCAGTTGAACTTTGAGATATCGCACATCCATGCCCTGTAAATGCCATATTTTCTATAATATCTCCATCTAATTTTAATTCAATTTGAATTTCATCCCCACAATTTGGATTATGTCCAAGTTCACAAAAGTCACTTTCTTTTAGTTTTTCTTTATGTGGTGGATTTATTCCATATTCAATTATCATATCACTATATATATCGTCAATATTATCCATTTTGCTATTCCTTCCTTTGTCCAATTGGGGACGTTTCTCTTATGAACATTTTGAAATAAATTGCGATATTTAATACAAATTTTACCAAAATGTCCACTTTGGACCTGGCCCCATCCCCATTAGACATCATTTTTTAAATCTTGCAAATATATTGTTTGTTTTTATTAATGCTTTTACTAATTTGTCTATTTCTTCTTTTGTGTTATAAAAATATAGACTTGCTCTACATGTTGAGTCTATTCCTAAATATCTTAGAAGTGGTTGTGCACAATGATTTCCTGACCTTACATATACTCCTTCTGTGTCTAAAATTGATGCAACATCATGTGGATGAATTCCTTTTATATTAAATGAAAATACAGATGAGTGATTTTCTTCATTAGGTGTTAAATATAAGTCTAAAAAGTCTAATTTTTCTAATTCTTTTCTTGCATATGCTGTTAATTCTTTTTCTTCTTTTTCTATATTTTCATATCCTATTTTGTTTATATAGTCTATAGCAGCTCCTAAGCCAACTACTCCTTCTACGTTTTGTGTTCCCGCTTCAAATTTATTAGGTAATGGTGCAAATGTTGTTTCTTGCTCATGAACGTATTCTATCATATCCCCTCCCATTAAAAATGGGTTCATTTTTTGTAATAATTCTTTTTTTCCGTATAGTACGCCAATTCCAAGCGGCGCTAACATTTTATGTCCAGAAAATACCACAAAATCCGCATCTAAATCTTGTACATCTATTTTAAAATGTGGAATACTTTGTGATGCATCTAATATTACAATTGCTCCTTTTTCATGAGCATATTTTATAATATCTTTTACAGGGTTTATTGTTCCTAAAACATTTGATACATGTGTAATCCCAACAATTTTTGTTTTATCCGTAATTTTTTCTTCAATTTCTTTTTTTGAAATTTCAAAATCATCATTTATATACATATATTTTAGTTTACTTTTTGTTTTTTTAGTTACATATTGCCATGGAACTATATTAGAATGATGTTCCATTATTGAAAGTACGACTTCGTCATTTTCTTTTAAGTTATCTAATCCATATGAATATGCTAATAAGTTTAAACTTTCTGTTGCATTTTTAGAAAAAATTATTTCTTCAGGATTTTTTGCATTTATAAATTCAGCTATCTTTTTTCTTGTATTTTCATATACTTCTGTAGCTTCTATACTTAATGCATATGCCCCTCTATGAGGGTTAGCGTTTTCATTTTCATAAAATTTTTCTACTTTTTCTAATACTTGTTTTGGCTTTTGTGTTGTTGCTCCATTATCTAAATATGCCATTTTTCTATTATTTAAAATTGGGAAATCTTCTCTTTTCATTAATCTAATCTCCTATCTATTTCCTCTATAACCTCTGTTTTTAAGTTTTCCTCTTGAATTCTTTCAATTATGTCATAGAATTTTGCTTTTACCATTAATTTAATTGCTTCGTTTTTACTAAGACCTCTACTCATAATATAAAACAATTCTTTTTCATCAGCTTTTCCTGATGATGTGCTGTGTTCCCCTTCTACATCTTCTTCAGTACACAATAACATTGGAAGAGCTAATGATTTTGCCTTTCCTGATAACATCATACATTCTTCATTTTCATGTCCTTTTGCTTTTTTAGATCCTTTTTTAAAATCTATTGTTCCTTTAAAATTCTTTTTGCTGTTATCTTTTAAAGCCCCTTGTAAGTCCATTTCCATATGAGTTTTTTGACCTCTTAATTCTGCTATATAATTTATATCTTTTATTTGATTGTCTGTTCCTAAATATACTGTTTTTATACTGTTTTTAGCTTCTTTTCCTATTACATTTGAATAATAATTTGTTATACTGTATTTTCCACCAATATCCACAATTGTATAATTTAAAGTAGCATTATCTTTTATTTCATTTTCTATTGAGTCAAAATTTGTACTCTGTTTATTCAAAAAGTTTATAATTGTAACATTTACTTGTACATTTTTACCTGCTACTATTCTTATCTTTCCATTATGATAGCATTCTAAATCTGTATTACTTCTATATTCTACAATTATATCGGCATTTTTATTCACATTAAATTCTAAGTTATTTATTAAATATCTGTTATTATCATCAAATGTATATACTATTTTTATCTCGTCTTGTTTTTCTATATTAAATTTTGCAATTTGATTAGCTCTACTGTTAATTTCTTTTTCTTGTTCGTCTCCTATCCCATATGTAAGTTGTACGTTATCCACATTTTTATCGCAAATTGTGGATAATGACTTTATTTCTACGTTTTCAAATTCTTTTATCTTTTCAGGAATTTCCGGAGCATCTATTGTGATATTATTTATTTTAAAATTTCTTGATGTTCGTATTGGTGTGTCATTTATCGTTATTTTATTCATTATCCTATGCTCCCTTCTAATTCTATGTTTATTAATTGGTTCATCTCGGCTGCATATTCTACCGGAAGTTCTTTTGATACAGGATATGCAAATCCTCTTACTATCATAGCTTTTGCATCTTCTTCTGATAGTCCTCTTGACATTAAATAAAAGATTTCTTTATCACTTATTTTGCCAATTTTAGCTTCGTGCGAAAATTCAACTTCATCTGTTCTTACATCATTTACAGGTATTGTGTCTGATCTTGATATATCATCTAACATAAGAGATTCACAACTAACACTACATTTTGAATTCTTTGCATTTTCGTTTATTCTTACCAATGCTCTATATGTACATGAACCTCCATCTTTTGATATTGATTTGGAATTTACAACTGATGATGTATTGGGTGCATTATGTACTACTTTAAATCCTGTGTCTAAATCTTGATTTCCCCCAGCAAATGTAATTCCTGTGTATTCTGTTTTTGCACCTTCACCATTTAAAATACTCATTGGGTATAACATAGAAACTTTAGAGCCAAAAGACCCTGTTACCCAGTCTATTTGTGCATTTTTCCCTACAAGTGCTTTTTTAGTATTTAAGTTCATCATATTTTTTGACCAGTTCTCTATTGTTGAATATCTTAAATAGGCATCGTCTTTTACATATAATTCTACACATCCTGCGTGTAAATTAACTTTGTTGTATTTTGGTGCTGAACATCCTTCTATAAAATGCAGTCTTGCCCCTTTTTCTACAATAATTAATGTGTGTTCAAATTGTCCTGATTCTGGTGAATTTAATCTGAAATATGACTGTAGCGGTATTTCTACATCTACCCCTTCAGGAACATATACAAATGAACCACCTGACCATACTGCTGCATGTAATGCAACAAATTTGTGGTCACTTATTGGAACACATTTCATAAAATGACTTTTTACAATTTCAGGATATTCTCTTACAGCTGTTTCCATGTCTGTATAGATTACTCCTTTTTTCTTTAAATCTTCTCTCATGCTATGGTAAACAACTTCTGAATCATATTGTGCTCCAACTCCTGCAAGTGATTTTTTTTCAGCTTCAGGAATTCCTAATTTATCAAATGTATCCTTGATTTCTTCTGGTACATCTTTCCAATTATGATTTAATTTTGATTTTGGCTTTACATATGTTGCAATTTCGTCCATTCTCAATTCAGATAAATCTGGTCCCCATGTTGGTAACTCTAACTTTTCGTATGTTTCTAAAGCTTTTAGCCTTATTTCTTTCATCCAATCCGGGTCATTTTTTTGCTTTGATATTTCTTCAACTATTTCTCTGCTAAGTCCTTTTTTTATTTTAAAGTCATATTCATCTGCATTTTTTATATCATATACATTTCTGTTTATATTTTCAATTTGTGTCTTCACACTTTTCCTCCTTTTAGCCCTGTCTTTTTAGTATAATATTCTAATTTTTATATTTCTCATATCCACTTTCTTCGATTTCTTTAGCTAAACTTGCCTCTCCTGTTTTAACTATTTTTCCATCTACTACTACATGAACATAATCTACTTTTAAACTTTCTAATATACGTGTATTATGAGTTATTATTAAAACTCCATTATCTTCATTATGGTACATTTTTATACCTTTTGAAACTGTTTTTATTGCATCTACATCAAGTC
>CAUWGA010000029.1:0-13437 GCA_963558245.1 uncultured Clostridia bacterium | reverse complement strand
AAATTAAAATCTAAAGGAATAACAAATACATACCTTGTACATAGTGTCAACAATAACGAATATGCTTTATTTAACCCATTCCCAGCAGGAGAGGAGAGAAACAAAATAAATAAAGCTTTCGATAATTTAATACAAACTATGAAAGAAGAAGGATACTACAAATTTACTAACTCTAAAAGTCCATCTATCATCAAAGACGATGGAATTAGAGCTATGAAGCATAATCAAGATATCCGCTTTGCTAAAAAGACAGCTAAAGCTATTAACAAACAAAATGAAGAACTAAGAAATGCTGAAAGAGAAGGTTCATATATTGAACAAGAAATACAAAAAATAGAAGCTACAGGTAATTGGGATAATTCAATACCAGTAACAAAAATGACAGACATAAAAAGAACTATAGAAAACTACTTAGGTTTAGGCATTCAAAAAGGTCATTTTAGACAACAAGCATATGGTATTTATAAAGGCAATAGAGACGTAATAAGAACAAAAGAACTAAAAGATATGGATACCATATTACATGAAACAGGACATGCTTTAGATATAGGAAAAAGGTTAAAAATTGATAAAGAAAGCATTTCTGCCGAATTGCTAAAGGCAGCCAAACGCTATGGCGGATATGAAGCTGAAACTAGAGAAGTACAACTAGAAGAAGGTTTTGCAGAAGTAATAAGGGAATATACAATAGTTCCAACTCAAGCAAAAATAGATTATCCTCAAACAGTAGCAGTTCTTGAAGGTATGAGAAAACAAGACAGAAGCTTTAATGACTTTATTACTAAAGTACAAGAACAAACATATAACTATATACATCAAAATCCAAGAAATAGAACATTAAGTAATGTTTCTATTGGAGATAAGACTAATAAGAATAAATTTTCAAAAGAATACATTAAGCAAGAAGTTATGAGAAATATATATGATAAAGACTGGGCTGTAAAATCCGCAGTTAATGAAATAAAAAAAGCTAGCGGAAATAAACATAACTTAAAAGAAAGCGAAAATGCATATTCATTGCTAAGGCTTACAAATGGAATCGGCGATAAAGTAACATCTATGCTTGCTAATGGATATATTGATGAATATGGAAATAAGCTTATGCCAGGATTAAATCAATTAGGAGAAATACTTAAAAATGATGAACAAAGATTTAATGACTTGAGAGCTTATTTAGTAGCACAAAGAGATTTAGAATATAAAGCTAAAACACTAATGACTGGTATAAGAACCATGGATAGTAAAGCAGTAGTAGAACAATTTAAAAATGATGTGCAAATTCAAGAAGCTTCTCAACTTGTTTATGATACTTTAAATGGAGTTTTACAATATGCAGTAAATAATCATTTAATATCTCAAGAAATAGCTAATAAATTAAGAAAAAGCAATGCTTTTTATGTACCAATGCAAAGAGTATTAGAAGGAGATAGAAATAATGCAGGGAAAAGGGGAGCTGTAGCAGATATACTAAAAACTAGAACAGGTTCAGAGCTTGACATCAAAGATGTACTAGAAAATATTATTTCAAATTCAAGTAATATAATACAACAAGTAGAAAATAATAATGTTTTAAAAGCATTATACAAGCAAGGAGAAAAAGCTGGTCTTACAGGTAAGATATATGATGTTATAGATGCTCCTATGGTTAAAATAGGTACGGCTCAACTAAATATGTGGGAAAAAGAATTAAGTAATCAAGGTGTAAATATAACTGATTTAGACTTAAATAGAACAATAGATTTATTTGCACCAAACAACAAAGTTGATCAACGCAATTTAATAACAAGTTTTATAAATGATAATGGCAAAAGAGTTTACTTACAATTTTCTGATGAAGTACTATTTAATTCTTTAATGAACATGGATAAAACTTTCATGAGTAAGGTTTTAGAAATAAATAAAACACTTAATATGCCACTTAGATATGGAGCAACAATGGCTAATATAGGCTTTGCTATACCAAACTTAATATCAGATACTGCTCAAGCTACAATATTTAGTGAAGCTGGTTTTATTCCTGTTTTAGATAATGCAATTGGTGTTTTAGAGATACTATCTGCTCAAAATGCATCTGTTAGAAATTTCATGAACAAAGTTATGCCAGGTTATGCAGACAGGATAAATACTCTATATGCAATATATGAACAAACAGGAGCTACAAGTTCAACTAGAATGTCACAATACAGAGAAAGTACTCAAGGAACTATGAAAGACATATACGGTACTAAAAAGTTAAAAACACTAGGAATAGAGGACAAATTTATTCCTTTAAAAAGGTTTATGGATTTATTGACATATATCCCTGAAATCTCTGAGCAGTCAACAAGATTTAGAGTTTTTGAAAAAAACTTAGAACTATATAGAAATAAAGGTATGGATGAAACTGATGCAAGAATAAAGGCGGCATTACAAAGTAGAGATGCTACTCAGGATTTTGGAAGAACGGGAAATGTTACAAGGGAAATAAATCAATTAATACCTTTTAGTGCTGCTAGAGTAGGAAGTGCTTATACATTTGCTGAAAAAGTAAAAGCTAATACAAAACAAGTAGCAATGAGAACTGCAATATTAATAGCGGTTGCAATGACAATAAAAGCTATTGGAAGTGATGATGACGAAATTCAAGAACTAAATCAACGTAAAAAAGATGACAACTTTGTTATAAGAATTGGCGATAGTATTGTAACAATTAAAAAGCCTCAAGGTATTTTAAGAAGTATGATAAATTTAACTGAATATATACAAGACTTAGTATCAGGAAATATTGAAGATGGGAAAGAAGGAGAACGATTAGCAGAATGGTTAAAAAATACTATTATGGATAATGCACCTGCCGACGAAGTAACTGGTCTAGTTCCTAGTGCTATAACTCCGATTGTAGAAAACTTTATAAACAAAGACTTATATTACAATTCTGATATTGTTAAAAGTTATGACTTAAATTTACCTGACAGTGAGCAATATTATGACTATAATTCACAACTTGCTATATGGTTAGGGAAAATATTTAATTATTCTCCAGCCAAAATAGATAATCTCATAAGTGGTTATTTTGCAGGATTAGGAACTTCTATCACTGATATTATGGACTATACTTTAGGAAAACTAGGTATAACAACGGAACAACCTGAAATGGGTGCTGAAGATAATCCTATCGGAAAAAGATTTATAGTTAATGTAAATAGCAACAGCTCTAGTGTTGACGAGATTTATGACCTAAGAACCGAATTGAAAAAGAAAGAAAATGGTGGTACAATAACAGCAACAGAAAAAGAACAATTACAAAGAATTGAAACTGCTATAAGTAACATGTCTAAACTTAATAAACAAATTAAGGCTATAAAAAAAGATGATAGCATGTCAGGTTCAACGAAGGCTGAAAAAATTAAAATTCTCCAAGAACAAAAAACTGATACAGCTAGACAAGCACTAGGAAAGGACTTAATACATGCTAGTAATAAAAGTAAAATAAATGCTACGCAATTTTATCCATCTAAAGATACTTTAAGCAAAAACAAAAGAACACTAACATTAAATGATACTATGAAAAAAGAGTATGAAAAAGTTGCAATCGACTATTACAAAAAATATGAAAATCAAGGACTGTATAGTAAAGAAAAACTAAAGGAAATAAAAGAAAAGTCAAAAGAATATGCTAAAAACTATATGATGAAAAAGTACAGTAATAAGTTAGAAAATGGAAAATAAAAATAAGGGTTATTACAATTTACGTAATAGCCCTTTTATTAAATTAATTTTATGTAAAGGTGGTTCTGAATGGAAAGTATTACAGCAATAATTATATCTTTTACGGCTTTAATTACAGCTCTAAGTAGCTTAATTGTTAATTTTTTAAAAGCTAAAAAGGAAATAGAAAATAGTTTACCAAATAAAATAAAGCAACAATGCACTATAGACCTAACGATAACAAAGAAGATGGAAGAAGTAAAAGAATTGCTATTAGCAGATAGAGTTCAGATTTATGATTTCCATAATGGCTATCATTATGCTAATGGCAGAAGTGCCCTGAAAATGAGTTGTACGTATGAAGTTTGTAGAGCAGGGTGTAGGGCATATCAAATGTATTTACAAGCAATTCCACTTACATGTTTACCTAATTTTGTACAGACATTGTTAGACGATAAAGAAATTAAAGTAAATAATATTGAACAAATAAGAGATACTATGCCTGCATCTTATTCATTTAAAAAAGACCAAGAAATAAAAGGTTTCTATGACATAATATTGCAAAATAAAAATAAAGAGCCAATTGGATTTTTAGCGGTACAATTCAAAGAAACTGACAAAGTAAATTTTGATGAACAAGCCAAAAATGAAATTTTAAAATTAAAATTTTTCATAGAAGAAAATTTGGAAAAAATGATTTTAACTAAAAAATAAGAAAGGAGGAACTATTATGTATAAAGCAGGAGAATTATTCTTAAGAAATATTGCAAACCTATTTAAAGTAAAAACAATACTAAGTTTAGCAGTAATAATAACAACATGTATTTTAACATTTAAAGGAGTAGTAAGTGTAGAAGCATTTATGGCAATAGCTGGTTCTATAATAACTTATTACTTTACGAAAAAGGAGAGTGAAGAAAATGGCAACTAATATACCTTTAACAGGAGATTTTAAAGTAACCTGCGAATACAAAAGAAAAGGTAATTGGGCAGCAGGTTGGCATACTGGGATAGATTTAGTGGGAGAAGAAAAGATTTATTCTAGTTGTAATGGAAAAGTAATAAAAACAGGATACGATAAATCTTATGGAAATTACATAGTAGTAAAAAACGATACAGATGGTAGATATCATTGGTTTTGCCACTTATCTAAGATAATTATAGGTATAGGCAAAAAAGTAAGTAAAACAACTGTAATTGGAATTATGGGAAGTACAGGAAATAGTACAGGCAAGCATTTGCATTTTGAAATAAGAAATGCAAGTAATAAATATTCAGATACTGTTAACCCAGCAGACTATATGGGAATACCTAACAAAGTAGGAAGTTATAATAGTGCTAATTACAAAATTAATAATTCCGCAAGCGAATTAAAAACATTAGCAAGAGATACTAACTTAAGAGATAAACCTACAACAGAAGGAAGTACAAAAACTTTATATTTAAAAAATACGACTTTATATGTATTAGAACCAGCATGTGCAAAAGCTAATGGTTATACATGGGATAAAGTAAAAATAAGAGTAAATGGAAAAGTAGGATATATTATAAATAAAAATTATAAATAATAGGAGGAAATATTATGTTAAAAGCAATAACAGAAAATGGAGAATTAGTAAATTTAAAAGCAAGTACAGATGGAAAATTAATAATTGATGCAGCAAAAGAGGCTAACGCAGAAGTAGAAACTACGTTACACTCAAGTATGCAAACTGTAGGTACAAGTGCGGTTGATATTAATATAAATAAAAAAGTTACATCAATAGATGTTGCCAATTATAGTGAAACAGCTAATATTACAGTAACTATTGGAACATTATCAGCGGTTATTGGACCTAACATCGCTACATCACTATTAGTCAATAAAGATACTACTAAAATTTCTTTAATATCAGCTGAGGCAGACACTAAAGTACAATTAATTGTAAGAGGAGTGGAATAGTATTATGAGTATTAAATTCTTAAATAAATGCAATGATAGTATAAAACCTAATATATTCATGCAAGAAACAGAACCAGAAATAAAGGAAGGTATATGGTTGCAAAGCAATAAAACTTTTGAAAAAATATCTGCGTTAGATAGTTATTCAGATGCTTTACAATGGAAAGAAGCTAATGCATTATCTAGTGAAATATATAAAAATGTGAATAATATGTTTTCAATAAATAACAAAACTTATTTTCTTATTTATAATAATGGTTTTAAAATATTAGAGTATGATGTTACTACTAATTCCATTATAGAAGAATTTCAAATAGAAATAACTTCGTTATATTGTATGATTGCAAATGAAGCTTCAAACGAACTATTATATTTTGATTATTTAGATGGTTCCTACATTTTAAAACGATATAGTTTAACCACACATACAAGTGATATTATATTTAGTGAATTTAGCAATATATATCCAACAAGAGTTTGCTTAGTTGAAGAACTTTTATATATTTTTTCTGGGGACAAAAAAGTATATACATTTGATATAAAAAAACATACTATTTCAAATTTGGGTATAACAAATCCATATACTTATTTCAATAGTGGAGGTTGTTTCTATCACAACAATAATATATATCTAATGGGAAATAATAATACTAATGGCACAAAACTTTGCTACAAGTTAGATTTAACAACTAAGTCTTTTACACGATTAACCGATATTCCTTATTATTGTTATGAAGCTGCAATGTGCTTAGTAGAAAACCAAATTTATATATTTGGTGGAGACAGTGCCAAAGGTAACAATAATTACAAGTTTTATATATATGACATATCAACTAATGCATACAATGAACAAAGCAATTTGCAATATCCTGTAAGAAATGGATATTCAATTTATACTAATAATAAAATACTATTAGGTTGTAAAGGAAGAGAAGAAAGTCACTTACAAATTCTAGAATTTCCATCTTCTTTGAAATATGATAATAATACTATTGTTATAGTAAACGGCAATACATACAATACAATATTATTACCGTATGATAGATCAACAATAGAAGGAAATTTACTGTTTTCATTTTTAGATATTAAATACTATAGCACTGAAGAAGGAGAAATAAAAACTATACCAACATATTATGGAGATGGCAGTAAATGGATTAAATTTAAAAATTAATAATTAACACTAAAAGACCAGGGGATTTAGTCCTGGTCTTTTTAGAAGTAAATATTTCATAAATTTTATCCTCCGAATTATATAAAATTAATCTTCTTGTATATTTTCTAAAATATATGACACTAATATGGTTAAAGCAAATACAAGAATATATCCTAAACACAAAGCAAAATAATTATTCAAAATACCATATTTAGCAATATTATCAAACAATACAAAAATTTCGCTAATTATAGGAAAGCAAAAACCTAAAAAAGCTCCCCAAAACCCATTACTAATTGATAGCAGATATGTTGTATAAATATGCAACATAGTACCTGCTAGCGGAATTGCAATATATCCAATAATTAAAATACATGTCAAAATACTTTGCAGTGAAAATAATCCTTTCTTCTTTAAGATAAAGATAAGCACAAGTGATAATATTAGTATGATTCCAATGACTATTGGTATGATATTAATACTATCTTGCTGAGTCTCATCAACTTTAACTAGATGATATGGATTACATACTTTGCAAGGATAATATCCTCGATTTTGAGCTGAGGATAGAGAAATTTTATTGGGTGTTGTCTTTAATTCTTCACATCCATATAAATGGAATAATGGGCTATTATCTCCTATATAAACATACCTCTCAGAAGTGTTGTCAGCTAAAACAAAACTAGATGCACAAAGCATAAAAAAAATAGATAAAGTTATAATTTTTTTCATATAAAAAATCCCCATTTCTTTTGTATATATTAAGGTGTGTGTTATTTAATATCCTTTAGTGCTATTCTAACAGCTTCTATGACAAACGCGGAAAAGGTACAGTCTTTTCCCTGAATGGCATCTTCAACTTCGTCTATAATATAATTGGGAAAACGTATAGATTTTTGAGTTGTAGACGGAACAACTGGAATATTAAATTTCCCCATAAAAACACACCCTTTCACTAAAATTATAAATATATTATATATGACAAAATGTGACACGTATGTATCCCAATTTGCATTACTTAAATTGATTATAAAATAATCTGACAATAAAAAATGTCGAAATTGGTAAAAAACAAAAGAAACATTAAATTTTCTTAAAATTACAAGATAAAATACAACATGTAAAATACAAAACAACATATTATTTACAAAAAAATACTTTTTTGTTATACTTTAAATATGATTTTAGGAAAGAGATGGTTATTGTATGGAAAATAAAAAATTAAAAGAAGAATTTATACAACTATTTTTAGAGGGAAAATCTATAGCAGAAATTTCAAAACTGACTGGTTGGTCGAGAAAATATATAACTAATTTAATAAAAAATGATAATAGGATAATAGAAAAAGAAAATACAAAAATATTAAAAGTTTCTAAGCAAAAAGAAGGAAAACAATTAGTTACCTATATACCCTCAAAATTTCTTGAAAACATAGGAATTTCAAGAAATAAAAACGAAATAGAATATGTAAAAGTTACGCAAGATTTAAAAAATAAAACTATAATTATCAAAAAGGCATAGATGCATTACACTATGTCTTTTTATTTTTTCTTTAGTTGCATTTACACGGTAAATGTGCTAAAATATTTTTGTGTTAACATAAATCTAAGAAAGGAGAAAAAGCATGATTGATAATAGCGAAATGCCTAAATTATTATTAAAGTATTTAAAATATTTATATACTGTTAGATTTCTTTCTCTAAATACAATTACAGCTTATAAATATGATTTAATGGAATTTTTTATCTTTTTGAAAAGTTATAAAAAACTAGAAATACCTGTGGAATGTTTTAATATTTTTATATTTTTAGATGTAAAAACAGAAGATATAATATCTTTTTTAGTAATCCAATACTATAAAAATAATAATTCTCCATATACAAGAAAACGCAAAATAAGTTCAATTAGAGGATTTTTTAATTATATATTTTCATTATATCCTTCTGGAGGAAAAGTAAATCCAACTAATAAAATTAATTCTATTATAGATATTGTAAGATTACCACGTTATCTAACTTTAGAAGAAGGAAAAGCAATACAAAATGCATTTACATTAAAAAATTCAAGAAACCCAAATAGAGATAATACTATTATTACTTTATTTTTATCAACAGGTATTCGTGTTTCAGAACTTGTAAATATAAATATATCGGATATTAACTTTGATAAAAAATCAATTAATATTATTGGAAAAGGCAATAAAGAAAGAATAGTATATTTTAACGAAAAGTGTAAGGAAAGACTATTACAATATATTAATAATTATAGAAATAAGAACGAAATTAATGTGGATAATGCTTTATTTATTAATAATAGAAACCAAAGACTTACTGTTAATAGAGTTGAAGAAATTTGTAAAAATGCATATAAATCCATTGGATTGGAAGATAGAGGTTATACAGTTCATACTTTAAGACATACAACAGCAGTAACACTTTATAGACAAACTGAAGATATATTATTAGTTAAACATATCTTAGGACACAGCAATATTACTTCTACACAAATATATACTCATATTCATAATCCAGAACTAAAAAAAGCATTTGATAAAAATCCATTAAATTTTGTTGCGTAAAAATGAACAGTAGGGAATAGGAGGGGATAAAGTTATATGAATTTAGATTTTGATATAAATTCTATAGAAAAAACAGAATTAGAATTATTAAATTGTCAAGTAGATTTAATTTTACGCAGTTTAGAATTTTATGCACATACATGCAATTTTATTTATCCGTATCACAGAAAGTCAGAAAACTTAGAAGAAAATATTAGGGTTTCATTAATCAGAGATACTTATAATCAAATTGCTTGTCAAATTAAACCTAGAATTAATTTTGATGAATTAAAATCAGAATTGAAATCAAAATTGAAAAAAGTTTCATAATACATCTTGACATTATTATAAATATATGTTAAATAATAATTACATTTATTCGTATTTAAATAATTTTATAAGTATTGTTTTAATAAGCAAAAAAGTGACGCACGAGAATCGATTTTAAGCAGTTTTATATTTTTAGGCATATAGTTTGTTGTCAGCAAAACTGCTATATAAGGGCAATAAAGGGAATTTAATGATATACAACTAAATAAATTACTAATAATAGAACGACTGATTATGAAAATATAATTTAGAAGTTTTATATATTTTATTCCTACCCTTTATTGCACAAAAGATTGATTTTGCGCAATTATAACAATAACAAAATATAAGAGAAGGTTATTCCCCTCTCTTAAAAAAATACTTGTTTACTATTTCGTTTAACAAAATATGAATATATTAATTGTGTAAATGAATTTGTTGCTGAATTAATATCAAACTTTATTAGTGACCCACCTTCTAAAAGACTTTTTATTTTTGTTCTGTAACTTCTCGTTAAATCTTTTAGTGGATATCCACTTTGTACAGCATATAACAATGCCATTGTCGTTTTATCAGAACTTGTAACATCACTAAAACTAAATACATATTGATTTAAATATAAAATTGGAAAATATTCTTTTTCAAATCTGAATAATTTTATTTTAGCTAATGGAAAATCGTCAAACTCTCTTGAAATCTCTACCCTAGTTAAATGTCCAACTATAGGTAAATTACTTTCAATTTTCTTATTATATATTTTTATACGTCCATCATTTTTACCGAAATTATATGTAACATTATCACCACCATAAGATAAAGTTTGCACCTTTCTTCTCTTCCCTATATCAAATAATAAATCTAATATATTAACTGGAATATCTACAGCTAAATCAAATGACCTTAAAAGCCAATTTCCAAAACGATTTAATATAAATAATATAAAACTGTGTTCTTTAGCTTTATTAGGATTAAATTCTATTGTAAAATTATATTTTAAATCTTCTCTATTATAATTAACACCTTCATTATTATGCATAAATCCAATATAGCAACCATAATTTTCAAATTCTAATGCATAATTATAGTGAAAACACATTACCCTATCACTTATCCAAAACTTTTTTATATATGATTTATATGAATTATTAATTAAAAATTCTATTTCACTAAATTCAGAATATGTAATATAAGTTTTTAATCTAATCTTATCAACTGAATATATTATATTGTTAAACTCTATTTTTTTATAATAAATATTTAAATTATTATACATATAAAAACCACCTTATAGATTTTTACATGTCTTTCCCCCATTTTAATTCAAAGCTGAGCAAAGCATTGATACTCTAAGAAGAAAAACTTTATATATGCTCTAATTTATTAAAGGTCAAACAAAGTCAAAAACTATCATTTTAAAAAATAAAATGTAAACCAATGTTAAACCCTTGCACCGCAAGTAATTGAGTGCTATTTTTTAAAAAATAAAGTTAAAAAAGATGTCATATTTTACACTTTATACCGCTTGTTAGAATAGCGGTATTCCTAATCTGAATTTTTTTCAGATTTCGTGCCTTTAATTATTTTTAATATTTCATAAATTTGTACTAAATTAATAACTGGTACAACGGTTATTACAAAAGATAATATAACAAAAATTAAATGTTCTGCCATAATTATTTACCACCT
This sequence comes from uncultured Clostridia bacterium, assembly GCA_963558245.1. GTDB lineage: Bacteria > Bacillota > Clostridia > TANB77 > CAG-508 > CAG-269. The sequence continues at coordinate 2,100 of CAUWGA010000029.1, read as the reverse complement.
TTCCTCTCAAACACTGTTAGGCTTGTTTTTAGGGGGCTATCCCCCTTCAGAGATGAAAACTTCGTTTTCTAATCTCTGCCCCCGCATATCAAAGAAAGTCTTTGTCAGCATGGTTTTCTTTAAAAGATATTTGTAATCTTTTTAATATAAAATTATATACTCTGCCATATATAAAGAAAAATGCAAAATATCCAAATAAAAGTACAAAACTATTTTTAAAAAGAACGAATAATACAACATAACTAACTAAAGTTAAAAACCAAACTACTAATTGTCTATTTTCTGAATTTTCTAAAAAAACTAATAATTTCTTTTTTTTAAATACGTTCATTTCCTATTACCCCCACATCTATACTATTATCTATCTTATCGTACAACATACTAACAAAAGAAGAATCTTCATTACAGTCTTGCTTTATATACTGTTGACCTAATACCCTTAATCCTGTTAATATATAACTAATTTCTTCATCACTTAATAAATGAATAATTCTATCTTTACTCATTATTTTTACCCCCTATTTCTTTTATTAAATCTACAAGTACACTTTCCCTACTCCTAGATTTACCTAATTCTTTCATTATTTGTTCAGTATTATATGCTTGTCTTATATTATCATATGCTACATAGCTAATTCTACGATGTACTTTTCTCTTTTTACTACCTTTATCCATCTTATCACCGTTAGCTATATATTCTGTAGTCTTATAATAAGAATTTATAACTAATCTACCTTTAAAAATAGATTTACATTCGATAACATAATTAGTCTGTTCTCTTAATTTTTTATCAATTCTAGTAAATACTTGAGAACTACCTAATATTTGTTTATGTAATTTTCTTTGTTGAGAAACGTAATCTAATAAATTAGATGGTGCATCTTGCCAATTTGTACTTTCAAAAGTTAAATGTATTTCGTCAAATCCGAATATAACACCATCATTTATACGTTTTTTATAAACTATTTGATTATTATCATTAATACACATAAAAATATGTTTCTGACCCCATTTACGACGTTTATCATATTCTTTTTGTGTAATTTCATATACATTTATATTTTCAACATTTAATAAATCATGCCAAGATGTAATATCTCCATCACGTTCTTTAAATGCAAAATTAGTATAAATTTTAACATTAGGATACTTTTTCTTTATATTTAATAAATATCTAACTATTGATAAAGTTTTACCAGAACCACCTAATCCACAAAAAGACCAAAATCCAAAGCCGTTAAATACATGTTTATCTGATTTATATATATCAATAATAAACAAAGGCAAAGCCTTAAAAAAGTTAATTATTAAATTATGAATAAATCCTAAAGTTATACAATCTAAGATAATAAATATAATAAAAATAATAATTATTATCATATTAATCATTTTTATTCCTTTCCGTCCGCCGACATAAAGTCGGACGGACATAAAACGAATTAAGAATTTAAATCAATTCGTACAAAATTAAGAACAATTTTAAGTATTTTATATGAAAGTGTAAATCCAATTAATCCCAAAACTACTGCAACAGTTTCATAAACAGGTAAATACCAATTGAAACTAGCAACCCTATATAAAACATCAGGAAGTTGAGTTGCAAACCAAGCTGGAGTTTCAAAAGTAGGTATCAAAGCAACTAAACCATATAAAACAACATCAAAACCTTTAATAAGCAAATATATTATCATTACTCATTACCCCCTTTATCACCAGTATCAATATTTTGACCAGCCGAAGTAACACCATAATTTAAAACATATTTAACAATATAAACAAAAGCTAAGGCAACAACAACAAAAAATATAAAACCACGTATGTATGCTCTATAAGGTTCGTAAAATTGTGTTAAATTAATTTCTTTGACACCAGTATCAACACCTATTCCCCCAGAACCTGAATAAGAAAAACTAGGTATTCTTATAACAAGTGGGTCAGTCTTTTCAACAGTTGCTTGAGCCTTTTTCAATTCTTCTGAAAATAAACCCACAAATGGAATATGACTTTTAACTACATCTCCCATTTCATAATAATCATTTTTTATTTGATCTTGTCAAGATCAGTGTGTAAATTTTTTAATACTATTTTTACAGAAGTGAT
>CAUWGA010000028.1:0-14402 GCA_963558245.1 uncultured Clostridia bacterium | reverse complement strand
ATCACTTCTGTAAAAATAGTATTAAAAAATTTACACACTGATCTTGACAAGATCAGTCTTCTTATAAAAATTATATAGTTTTTCTGTATTTTTTATAAATTTTCTACCCGTATTTTCGCTTTTTTATATTATAAAATTTGTGCCGATTAAAGGGTCTCAAGGACCAAGGTATGTTCTAAAGTGCTACGAGCACCGGACGGAAGCCATTGTGGTAATAGCTAACGCCACTGTAGCGGTGGAAAGAGAACAAGCCTGCACTACTGCCATACCAATAACCGCCACCACGACCAGCGAACGGATTGCCCAACGCTGGAAAGTAAGAGTAGTCACTATTCCATGATGTTGTGCCGGTACCGCCAGTAGATGTTTCTCTTATTCCATCTCCATATATGTATTTATTAGTTGGATAGTTTATTTTACTTGAATTATCAATATTTGCATTATCTTCTTGTCCATGTGGATATACTGTTGTATATTTTGTACTTTCTGTTTTTAATTTATCTCCATCATATGCTACACTTGCTCCATATGCTTTTAAGTTCCCATTTCCATTTGCTATATATCCTGCTGTTCTTTCCCATGTTCCTCCACTAAAGTCATATACTCCATACATATTTCTTGTTGTACTTGCTTTTTGCCCTTCTATTTGGTCCCATGTACATATTCCATCATTTGCTGTATTTCCTGTTGTTCCATTTACTTTTTCTATTGTTGTTGTTTTTGCTCCTGCATTTATTGTTCCTGTTGTTACTCCTGTTACTGCATACACACTTTGAGTTGAATTATTTAAGTTTATGTTATTTATATATGGTTCTACTCCATTTGTTCCATATTTGCTATGACTTAAATATGCTACTGCTCCCCATTCACTATTTTTCATTAAATGGCTATCTGTTGAACTAGTTAATCCATATATGTTTCCGCTTTCTGTTAATGCTCTTGATATGTTATATGCATCATTTATATTTATATAATTCATTGAATATGTTTTTGGTTGAAATGTTGGATATTTTATTGCTGTTTTTGTTTCTCCATATTTTCCATCTAACCAGTTCCTTGCTGGCTGTGTACTTTCTGATGATGTTCCCGCTTCTACTGCTGGTACCCACGCTGTTGTTTGTGTGTAATTTACACTACTTGCCTTTACTGGTGCTGAATTATTTCCACTTGCATATCCTGCTTCAAATTTTGATACCCATATTCCTGTTAGTTCTCTGTCCCATCCTCCATTTGCATAATTTATACCACTTTCATTTGTAAATGCTGGATGTACATAATAATCTGTTGTTGTATCTACTTCTTCTGCTCCTGATATTGCTCTTTTTGCTGTTTTCTTTTCTCCATTCTCATCATAATAATTATCTGATGTTCCTATTAAAAACTTAACATCTATTGTTTTTTGGTTTTTATCCATTTTGTATGCATATCTTGGTATCCATACCCACATACTTCCATCTTCTGTTTGTGCATTAGCCCATTTGCTTTCTTGATAGTTGTACCAATTCTTATCATCAAAGCCTTGTTCTCCTTCTTTTATAACTGTACCTTTATTTGTTCCTTCTGGTAATGTAAATGATATTTTCTTCATTCCACTTACTATTTGTGGTTCATTTACTCCTTTTTCTGAATCGTACTTTCCTCCTGTTGTCATATAATCTTCTATATTGTTTAATATTGCGTTTTCCTCTTTAGCTGCCTTTTCTGTTTCTTCTTTAGCTTTTTTTGCTTGTGTTAATATTCCATTATCTCCTGTTAACATTGCTATACTAACACTTGCAAGTATTAGTAATACTATTATTGTTATTACTAATGCTATTAATGTTATTCCTTTTTCTTTTTTCATTTGAATCTCCCTTCCTTTTCTAGCTAAATGGTACTTTTTAGCCATTTTTGTCTTTTTTTGTATTTTACATTTCAAGTATACCATACCTGTTTTTTCTTTTCAATATTTTTTCCACTTTTTTGTGGATTTATATTCGTGTTTTTTTACTTTCTTTTTTGATATTGTATTAATGTAAAATTTATTATCTTGCATAAAAAGTTTGATTTTATACATTATATATATGGAGGATTTTAATGAACAAGCATTTAGATAAAAATAAAATTTTAATTGGAAAACGTTTAAAAGAAACTCGATACTCCCTTGGACTAACACAAGAATACGTAGCTGAAAGATTAGGTCTTGCTCCTCGTTATATTTCTGATATTGAACGTGATAAAACAAAAGGTAGCATTGATACTTTGGTAAAATTATGTAACATTTATAATATTACCCCAACATATGTACTACAAGATTTTTTACATGTTTCTGATGATATGCAAATTGATTCTACATTAATTGGATTTTATCAATTAAATGAAAAAAATAAGGAAATTGTCTGTGAACTTATATCTTTATTAAATAAACAACAAAAATCTAAATAATCGAAGGATTTATTCCAATCCTTCGATTATTAATTTTACTGCTGTTTTAAATCCCAACTTAAATTGTTCTTCTGCCTCTATTGCTTCTTTTTCACTTACTTGCTCAATATATTGTAAAAAGAAATTCTTAATAGCATTATTGGAATTTTCTATAATATACTTCGATATTTCTACATTACTTTTAGTTAATTTCTCATAATCACTATTTTGTATTGTATATTCTGAAAAAAATATATTATTATTATATATTTTCCCGATCATATCTTCTTTAAGCAAATTTTCGAATTTTTGCATGGTATAATACCTCCTTATCTTTAGTTTTGGATATCCATTTATTTACATTTCTAGTATACCACTTTTCTAACCCTTTGGGGTTATTTTTTTATGAAAGTACAATTTTCATTTATGAAAATTGTATTTTTTATACGAAAAAAGGAATTAAACAAAAATCGTTTAATTCCTTTCAATATATGCATTTCATTTTAATTTATAAAACACATATTGTATAATTTATATTAAAATTCTATTTTTTCTTGAATCCAATTTTTTAATTCTGAAATTTTAACTCTTATTTGCTCCATTGTGTCTCTATCACGAATAGTTACAGTTTCATCTTCTAATGTATCAAAGTCTACTGTTATACAATATGGTGTTCCTATTTCGTCTTGTCTTCTATAACGTTTACCAATACTTCCTGCTTCATCATAGTCACACATAAATGTTTTAGATAGCTCTTCGTAAACTTCGTTTGCTTTTTCTGATAATTTCTTAGAAAGAGGTAATACTGCTAATTTATATGGAGCTAATGCAGGATGTAAATGTAACACTGTTCTTACATCTCCTTCTGCAATTTCTTCCTCTTCATAGCTATTACATAAAAATGCTAATGCAACTCTATCTGCTCCTAAAGATGGTTCTATACAATATGGTACATATTTTTCTCCTGTTTCTGGATCTGTATAAGAAAAATCTTCTTTTGATACTTTCATATGGCTTTTTAAATCGAAATCTGTTCTATCTGCAATTCCCCATAATTCTCCCCATCCAAATGGAAATGCAAATTCTATGTCTGTTGTTGCATTACTATAATGTGACAATTCTTCTTTTGAATGGTCTCTTAGTCTTATATTTTCTTTTTTCATTCCTAAGTTTATTAACCAATTTTCACAAAATTCTTTCCAATATTTGTGCCATTCTAAATCTGTTCCTGGTTTGCAGAAAAATTCTAGTTCCATTTGTTCAAATTCTCTTGTTCTAAAAGTAAAGTTTCCTGGTGTTATTTCATTTCTAAATGCTTTTCCTATTTGAGCAATTCCCATAGGAATTTTCTTTCTTGTTGTTCTCATAACGTTTTTAAAGTTTACAAAAATTCCTTGAGCTGTTTCTGGTCTTAAATATATTTCTGAAGTTTTATCCTCTGTTACTCCTTGGAAAGTTTTAAACATTAAGTTAAATTTTCTTATATCTGTAAAGTTTGTTTTTCCACAGTTTGGACATGGTATTTTATTATCATTAATAAAGTCTATTAATTCTTTATCAGACATACCATCTGCTATCATATCTTTTCCTTGTTCGTGAGCCCATTCTTCAATTAGTTTATCTGCTCTATGTCTTGTTTTACATTCTTTACAATCTATTAATGGGTCAGAAAATCCTCCTACGTGTCCTGATGCAACCCATGTTGTTGGATTCATTAATATTGCTGCATCTAGCCCTACATTATATTTACATTCTTGTATGAATTTTTTTCTCCATGCATTTTTTATATTATTTTTTAGTTCATTTCCTAAAGGTCCATAATCCCAAGTATTGGCTAAACCTCCATAAATTTCTGAACCTGGATAAATATATCCCCTACTTTTGCAAAGTGCCACCATTGTGTCCATTGATTTTAACATAAAAATTCCTCCTTTTAATTTTTATTACTAGATGCTAGTTTTTTATTTCTATAATTAGTTTTTATACTCTCTATTAATAATATATTATTGTAGTATTAATGTTTTATTACCTTATTATAAAAACAAAAAAACCTTCGCAACCTAGCATATGCTAGGGACGAAAGTTATATTTCCGCGTTTCCACCCTATTTCCTAAAACTAAAAGTTTTAAGCACCTTCATTTATTGTTACTCCAAAGCTCCCCATACTTTTTTACTACAAGTTTTCCACCTAATAACTTGCTCTCTATAAGTAATTTTACAAGCATTTTTTCTTTTTCAACGTAACTGTATTTTTAGTATTTCATATATTGTATTATGCTATTCAAAAAAAGTCAATATTTTTTTAAAAAATTATATTAAATTCCGCTATCATTAATCTTATAATTTGAATTTAATTTTTCAATTTGTCATATTATACTGCTGTTTAAATTTATTTTAAAACATTTTGATTTAATACTTGGACACTGTATAAAAATAATACATCTTGATTATTAAAATCAATGTATTTTTCCAATTGTTCATTAGCAATATATCTAAGATCTATTAATGTTATTTTGCTATAATTTTCTATTAATAATGGTGCAATACTACTGCCAAAAGAATCTCTAAATAATAATAGCTCTTTATCTGTTTGTGCTTTTTTATTTTCAATACTTATTAATGGAGTAGGCCCTGATAAAAAAATATCATATTTGTCCATCGATTTTTTTTCATCATATATTTTTCCTATTTCATTTGTTTCAAAATTATAAGTTACAGATTCTTTAGTAGTTTCATTTTCTAATATAAACAGATTATCTGGTTCTACATTTATTCCTAGTTGTCCATAATATGAACCATAAAAATTACCTTTGTTAGATATTTCGTAGTTTTCTTGCACTTTATTTTTCCCCATATTTATTCTAATTTTATTGACAACGTTGTTTAATTTTTCTTGTTTCCAATGTATGTCTGTTTTATAATAATCATCTAAACTTAATTCTTCTACTATATCAATATATACCAATTCTTTTAGTTCTTCATTCATAATTTGTTTAACTTTATTATTATCTATTTTTAAATGATTATCGTTTTTTAGGTAATAATTTTTTTCTGGTATTATTGAATAATATACTTTCATATTTTTCATATATTTTTTATAAACTTCTTGTATTTTTTTTGCTGATTTTTTTATGTTACTCTCATTTAATGGATATTCCATTTTATAAATCGCACCATCTTTTTCAAACAATTTGTTATTATCTTGATTTTTAAATACATTTAAACTCCAAAATGTTTTTATCTTTCTTGATAAATCTCTTTGTACAAATTGATCTTCTACATATTTTTCCCATCTATTCATTACATTTCCGCTTAAAATTTTATTTATAGTAATTTCAGGAAATTGTGCAAGTTTTCTTCTTTCTGTTATTGATATCTTTTTGTCTTTTAAGATTATATTTGCTATTAATGTAAATAGTAAAATTATACAAAATCCTATTGTTATTATTTTATTTTTTGTATTTTCTTGCATTTTTACCTCCTAAAATCTAAAATATAAAAATGGATTAAATGAACCATCAACAATATAACTTGTTGATATTATAAATATTAATATCAAATATATAGGTTCTAATATATTTACATATTTTTTTATGTTTTGATTTTCAAAAGCTTTTTTAAAAATTGGTGTTGAGGCTATTACACTAATTATTAACACAATTGCATAACTTTTTAAATAATACTTGCTTTCTGTAGATATTAAATTTGTACAAGTTATTCCAATTAGCCCTCCTATATTTTGTTTTATCTCAGATATTGTATTTCCACTAAATATTATAAAACTAATCATTACTACTAATATCACATATGTTTTTGATATTATTTTAGGTAATTTTTCTAAATATTTGCCTAAAAAATTTTTTTCAATAATTAGCAAAATTCCAAAATATAGTCCCCATAATATAAAATTCCATGCTGCTCCATGCCACAAGCCAGTTAATAACCATACTATTAAGATGTTTCTAATCCATTTCAATTTGTTTACTCTGTTTCCTCCAAGAGGAATATATATATAATCTCTAAACCATGAGCTTAATGATATATGCCATCTTCTCCAAAAATCTGTTATACTTGTTGCTATATATGGATAATTAAAATTTTCTAAAAAGTCAAAACCAAACATTTTCCCTAAACCTATTGCCATATCTGAATACCCTGAAAAATCAAAATATATTTGCATCATATTTGATATTGCATATATCCAATAAAAAACAATACTTTTTTCGTTGCTTGCTAAAAATATTGAAATAAGTTCTCCTAAAACATTTGCTATTAATGCTTTTTTTCCTAGCCCTATTATAAATCTTCTAACTCCTATTGCAAATTTTTCAAAGCTATATTCTCTTTTTTCTAATTGTTTTTCAATTGTTGTATATCTTATGATAGGACCTGCAATTAATTGTGGAAATAATGATACATACATTGCAAGTTTAAAAATATTTTTTTGAACTTTTGCTTTTCCTCTATATACATCAATTATGTAACTTATTAACTGAAATGTATAAAAAGAAATTCCTATTGGTAAAATAACATGTATAAAGTCTATTTTTTTTGTTAACCACATATTAATATTTTCTATTAAAAAATTCATATATTTAAAATATACCAATATTGCCACACTGGTACATATTGATATTATCATAAAAATTTTTGAATGTTTAGGATATTTTGCTATTAAAATTCCAAATAAATATGTAAAAATTATTGAAAATATCATTATTATTAAATATTTAGGTTCTCCATAAAAATAAAAAAACATAGATGCTATTAATAATATACTATTCTTAAATTTATTTGGAACTATATAATAAATTGTTAATACTATAGGTAAAAAATAAAATAAAAATGTTATACTTGAAAATATCATATTTTTTCTCCTTATATAATAATATCGCCGATAAAACGGCGATATTATATTTGTTTGTTCACATTTTACTATTATTCTTGTATAGGATTCATATCTTCTGGTATTTCTGGTAATTCTGGTTCAGCTTCTATTCTAATATTTTCTTCTCCAATGCTACCTGCTATTTTTTTGAAACTATCAGAAACAGCTGTTGCTATTTCGTCTGTAGACATTACTAAACAAATTATATTTCCACTTGCAGCTGAATATACTTTTTCTGCTGAAACACATATCCATTTTCTCTCATCAATGTTTTCGTTCATTGTCTTTGCAATTTCATTTGGATTAACTCCATCTCTTACTTTAACAAGTACTAATGAATATGCTTGTGATGACATTATTGGTTCTGATGCTACTGCATATTCTAAATTTTCTGAATTTTCAAGACCAGTAAAGCTTTTTAACATGTCTTTATCTGTTACCTCAATTTGTTGAGTTTGTACTTTTGGCATCTCTATTGAAACACCAGAATATATTTGTTCAACTAATGCTGTCAAATCTTCTACTTTATTAATGTTTAAATTTGTTTGTACGTTTGTTTCCTTTCTCCACATAGCCCACATTATCGCTACAATTACTATTATAATTGCAATTACTATTATTGTAATTTTCATTGACTTTTTCATACATATTCTCCTTTCTTTTGTTATTCAAAATTATTATACTATAGCATTAATGTCTTTTCAATAATTATATAAAATTAATATTTTTTATTTTCAAATTTTTTCAAAAAAATGTTGCTAAAATTAAAATTATATGCTAATATATTAAATGTGTTTAATATTTATAGGGGTATAGTGTCAATGGTAGCACATCGGTCTCCAAAACCGCCTGTGTGGGTTCGAATCCTACTACCCCTGCCAACGTAGAAACCCTACTGCTAAAGGCATTGGAGGTTTCTATTTTTTATACTCAAACTCCTCAAATTTTGAATGGGGGCATTTGGGGGTCAAAATACTTTATTAATTTGTATATATTTCTATTTTACGCATATTTATTTTTCACAATTTTTCAATATTTTTTTCTTATTTTATCAATTTGTAATATTCAATTTTTTAGAAAGTTGAGGTGTTTTATATTCTAAAACATATTTATAATATAATAATTTTTTTAACAATTTTAATATTATTTATTTCCTTATTTTTTATTCCTGTTCTTGGAAATTCTAGTCGGTATTATTGAAAATGGTAATTTTGAAATTATAGACACTAATCCTCGGTGGCTTTGTGTGGCCGCTTCCTGGATATAACCGAATAAGCTCATTTTTTGGAAAACGTCCTTCACCAACGTCTGGTGCATCTTCATCACACTCTGGAATAGATATTCCTGCACCACAAGGAACACGCTTTATTGCTGTTGCTGATGGTGAAATTACATTTAGACAATTCTTAGGTGCTGGTGGTTATACCATAACTCTATCTTTTAATAATTTTAAAGTAAGTTATTGTCATTGTGATCCTAATTTTATTGTAAAAGTTGGTGATAGAGTTAAACAAGGACAAGTTATTCGGACACGTTGGACCTAAATATGTTACAGGTGTCCCTCGGAAATCAATATCATGATTTAAATGGTAAAGAAACAAATGGGGCAACCACACGGTTGCCACCTACATCTTGGAATTAGAATTGATAATAAATATCAAAATCCATTAAATTATTTTTAAAACTTACATATCGTCATCTTCATCACTACATCCGTGACATCCATGACAGTCTCCATGGCAACTGTGGTTACCATCTTCTCCGTTTTCTGCTCCCCAGTCTAATTCTATTGAATTTTTACATTCAGGACATTCTACTTCTGTTTTGTTTTCATCAATGTCTATAAAAAATTCATAATTACAGTATGGGCAAGTAATTTCAAAATCAAATCCTTCTTCTGAATAGATATCTTTTTCTATGTTATCTAATACTTCTTGCATTTTATTTATTTTTTCTTGCATCTCTTTTTGATTTTTTTCTAAAGCATCAATTTGTTCTTTTTTATATTCTGAAATATAGTCCATTTGGTCTAACATAATATCTAAAAAGTTAGAAAATCTCTTTTTAATATATTCTAAGTCTTCTTTATTCTTTATGTTTTTTTCTATATCATCTAAAAAACTTTTGTATTCGCTTTTTAATGTACCCATTATATAATCACCTTTCTTAAACTCTTTCCATATATTCACAAGTTCTTGTGTCTATTTTTAATATATCTCCGATATTTACAAATAAAGGAACTTGTATTTCTAATCCTGTTTCTAATTTTGCAGGTTTTCCTGAAGTTGTTGTTGTGTTTCCACTAAATCCAGGTTCTGTATATGTAACCTCTAGTTCAACAAATGTTGGTGGTTCTACTGCAAATGTTTTTCCTTTATATGAAAGCATTGTTACTTCCATGTTTTCTTTTAGATATTTTAGGCAATCTCCTAATTGTTCTTCATTTAATGGCATTTGATCATATGTTTCATTATCCATGAAATAATATAATCCTCCATCATTGTATAAATATTGCATTGTTTTCTTTTCTATTTCTGCTCCTGGATATTTATCAGATGGGTTAAATGTTTTTTCAAGTGTTGCCCCTGTGATAACATTTTTTATTTTTGTTCTAACAAAAGCTGACCCCTTTCCTGGTTTTACGTGTTGGAATTCTACTACTCTATATACATTTCCATCCATTTCAAATGTTGTTCCATTTCTAAAATCTCCTGCTGAATATACTGCTGCCATAATAATTCTCCTCTCTATTTACATTTTTTACTAATAATAAGCTTTCTATATTTTACTACAAATCTTCGCAAAAATCAAGTGTTTCAAGATTTATGTTAAATAATCAAGTTTTAGTTGTTGCAATTCACGGTTTAATAATAAATTATTGTTTAAATAGTTAATTTTATTTATATACATAACTTTTTTACAACTATATTATAATATAATTTTTCTCAGATTTGGTTAAACTTATACAACCAAATTTTGTTATTTGAACAGTGTCTTCTATTCTAACTCCAAATTTTCCTGGAATATAAATACCAGGTTCGTTTGTCACTACCATATTTTCCTTTAGTTGTGCATCTGAATGATAATTAATATATGGTGCTTCATGTATCTCCATACCTACACCATGTCCTAAAGCATGTATCAAATTATATCCTTCTAGTTTAAAGTCGTTCTCTACCATAGTTGTTAGTTGTCTTGTACTTGTTCCATCTTTCATTTGTTCTAGAACTTCTTGTTGCTTTCTTAAAACTACATCATAAACTGGCTTTACATATTCTGGTACACTTCCAACAAATATTGTTCTTGTCATGTCTGAACAATATCCGTTTACTTTACATCCCATATCTATTGTTATAATATCTTGTTCTTGTATTTTTCTATCGGTTGGCACTGCATGTGGCTTAGAAGAATTTTCTCCTGAAGCAACTATTGTTTCAAATGATAATCCTTCTGCATATTTTTTATAGTATTTTTCTATTTCTTCTGCTATTTCTTTTTCTGTCATTCCAGGTTTTATATATGTTTGTATATAAGAAAAACACTTATCTGTAATCTCACATGCTTTTTGTATATTTGATATTTCTTCTCTATCTTTTATCATTCTTTGTCTTTCTATAATATTATCTGTTTCGACAAGACTATTAATTTTATATTTTCTTATCATTTCTTTATAACCGAGCATATGTTACATAGTTTTCTTCAAAACCTACATTTTCACAGAACATGAAAAAGTTTTCATAATCATCTTTTGATAGTCCATTTAGGTCATAGACAATTATTTCATCATATAATGTTAAAATACTATGAACATGTTCTATATATCTTCCATCAGTTATAAATATATTATCTTTTCTCGTTAATAATAATGTTCCTTCTGCATCTATATTTGTTAAATATTTTATATTTATTGGATTAGAAATTATAAGTCCTTGTAAATTTAAACTTGACATTGTATTTCTTAACCATTGTACTTTAGGGTTCATTTTTTCTTTCAACTCCTGTTAATTTTAATTTGTATACAATCCTAATGTAAATATTTTTAATAATATTAGTTTAATTTGTTCAAATGGTACATACATACTTATAAACGCTGCAATTACTATAAATGGTCCAAACGGTATATATTCATCTGATTTTTTTATTTTACTCACTAATAAAATAACACTAAGAATTGCACCTATTAAAAATGATACTAATGTAACTGCAATTATATTGTATTGTCCAAAGAATAAACCTAATGCTCCCATTAATTTAACATCTCCAAAGCCCATAGCTTCTTTTCCATAGAAGATTCCTCCAACTAAAGTTATTAGTAAGAATATTCCTCCTCCTATTAACATACCTATTAACATTTTTATAGTTATTGATACATCTGATAATCCATATAAAAATGCAAAAACAATTCCTACTTCAAAAATTGCAAGATTAAGTCTATTAGGTATTATTTGTAGCCTATAATCTATTACAAAAGCTGATAATAACATTGGTGTTAATATCATAAATTTAACTAAATCTAAATTAGCTATAATTGTATCTTTTATTCCAAATCTATATACCAATGTTACATAAATTGCTGATGTAAGTAACATTAATATATAATTAGGTTTAAAATTAAATTTTTTCTCTGTTATAAAATCTTTTGAAAATACTGGTTTATAATCTGGCAACCTTTTATTTGCCCAACTTGCAAGTTCTCCCATAGCTAGTCCTAATATTGCTGCTATAACATAATATATGATATGTACGTCATTTATATACATTTTTATTTTTTCTCCTTTGTTGATTTATTAATTTTCAAATTTACTTTTTAATTTATTTTCTATTGGTCTTTTCCATGCGGTGTACCAAAAATCTTTTTCTTCTATTGCATCAACTAATATCGTAAACATTTTACATCGATTTCCACCTATAACGTCTGTAAATATTTGGTCTCCAACTACTGCTATATTTTCTGCTTCTAAATTCAACTGTTTTTGAGCCTTTTTCAATCCATTTTTTAAAGGTTTCATTGCAAAAGATACATATGGAATGTTTCCTAATTTATCTGATATTTTTTTTACTTTTTCTTTATCATTACTATTGGAAACTATAAATAATTTTGTTCCTTGCCCTTGTATTTCTTTAGCCCATTTTTCTATTCTTTCTGGCATCTCTTTTTTGTAATTTATCAAAGTATTGTCCATATCTAAAATTAAGGCTTTTATTTTGTTTTTTTGTAAAAATTCTATTGTTATTTCTTCTATTCTATTAATATATTTTTTAGGATAAAATAACATATCTTCCTCCGTGTATAATAATTCAAATATATATTATCAATTCAGTTTTCTTTTGTCAAGCTGATTTTAGTGATTTTAGTATAATTGAGGACGTTTCTTAACAGTACATTCTGGTAATTTATTCCAAAATAACTTATTAAGAAACGTCCCCAATTAGAGACTTTCTATTTATTTTTATTCAAATGTTGGATATCCATCTTCTCCTTGCTTCCATCTTAACCATTCTGTTGTATCTATACCATTAGTATTATTATCTATTTCTTTATTTAATAATTCAACTAATGTACTACTTGTTCCATCTTGATTATTTATTTTCTCTTTTCCTTGCATTTGTTCTGTTGTTAACTTAGTTGCATATTCTTCTTTTGCTCCACCTACACTTCTATCACTTTTGGAGCCATCATAATAACAATTATTTATAGTTGTTTTATAATTTCCGTACCAAAATCCTCCTTGAATTCCTCCTGAAAATAGTGCTATATATGAATATTTTGCACTTGTTTTTCCTATATTATAACAGTTTGTTATATTTATATTTCCTGCACTATTAGCTGCACCTAAAATACCTCCAGCACCATTATAAGTATTTCCTATTTCATTTGTTATCGTTCCTATATTGTAACAATTTTCTATATGAATATTGGATACAGTTGTTCCAATAATTCCTCCAATTGACGTATAACTTTCTACTATACCTGTATCCTTTAATGTCTTTGCATTTACATTTCCTGTATTATAACAATTTATAATTGTTAATTTTTTTGCATCATTTCTTCCTACAATTCCTCCTATATATGCAGAATCAACTATATCTGCTTGATTTTTGCTTTTATTTATTTCTAGTTCACTTTCATTATATGTTATCCACCCAACAATACCTCCTATAGCATTTTTTCTAGATTTCTTAGCTCCTCCTATTCTTCCGCTATATTCTAAATTGTATAATAAAACTTTTCCATATCCTTTAGCTACAATTCCTCCTATAACTGAACGGGCATTAACCTCTCCATTTACTTTTAAATTTTTAATTGTTGAATTACATACTTCTCTAAATAATCCTGCATCCGTCTCAGTTGAATTTATATATAAATTATTTAATTTATTATCTTTTCCATCAAAAGTTCCTTGAAACATATTTATCGGTTTAAATCCTGTTCCTGTTGTTAATTCTTCCATTAATTCACTTATTGTTCCATCATTATTTATATCTCCATATTTATTTGTTTGGTAATCTTCATAAGATAATTCTGATTGAAAATCTAAATCTCTTGTCATTATTATTTCTTTTCCATTAAAATTATCTGTTTTAGATTTATTTGAAAAATCAACTAAGTCCTCTATACAATTTATTTGATATGGCTTTTCTTTACTTCCATCTAATGTGTTCCCTTTAGTTATATCTCCTGCTTGAATATCTTCTACTATTTCTATTTCTACTGGACCTTCTACATCTTTTCCATAATTTATTTTGTAATTTCTATTTGTATCTAAAAAAGTTATAATGTAACTATCTTTTCCATCCTTAAATACTTTAGTTTTATTTATTCCTTCTATTTTATCTAATTCTTGCTGTAATCCCTGTTTTGTATTATTTTTACCATCATTTGATATTAAGTCACTGCTTTGTGACATCTTTACTTTTTCTTTTTCTTCTGATATTTTTGTCTCTTCTTCTGCCTTTCCTGCATTACTTAATATCCCATTATCTCCTGTTAGCATGGATATACTTACACTTGCAAGTATTAATAATACTATAATTGTTATTACTAAGGCTATTAGAGTTATTCCTTTTTGATTTTCTTTTACTTTTGTTTTCATTTTTATACATCTCCTT
>CAUWGA010000027.1:0-14789 GCA_963558245.1 uncultured Clostridia bacterium | reverse complement strand
CAAATGTTCGTTTTAAAAAAATCAAATTAGAAATTAACTTTGCACAAAATTTTTCAAGTTTTAATTATTTAAAATAAAATTATAAAAATTTTGAAAATTTCTAATTTTACTTTTTTATAATTTTATTTTCTACTTTTAATATTTTTATTTAAATTTATTCTAAAAGTATAAAAAAATTCTTTTTAATTTATTTTTGTTTTAATTTTTTTACTATATTTATTTATGTAGTTTTCAATAAGAGAAATAAATATAGCCTATTCCCTTACTCCCTATTGCTTTTAGTCGTTTTTTACCATTATCTAAGTTTAAATCGTCAATAGATAAATTTTTCAATTCTGACAAACGAAGTCCACTATTTAAAAATAAATGTATTACAGCATTATCTCTTATATCAAGCTCATATGTTATGGTCATATTTTTTACATATACTTTAGACAAATTTTTTATAGCAATTAAATAATTTGTTAAATCAGTAACAAATTTAGGAATTTTACTTTCTTTATTCATTTATATTTTACCTCCATTTCGTTCTATAATACTTGTAGATAATTTGCTAAGAATATTCATATTTTAAACCTCCTTAACAATTTTTCCATCTTCTATTTTTATAACTCTATCTGCTACTTTTGCAATTTCCATATTGTGAGTTGTCATTATAATAGTTTGTTTATAATCTTTATTTGATTTTTTTAATAATGCAACTATTTCATCACTTGCTTTAGAATCTAAGTTTCCGGTTGGTTCATCTGCTAAAATAATTGCCGGACTTGTTATCATTGCTCTTCCTATTGATGTTCTTTGTTGTTGCCCTCCAGATAATTCGTTTGGTAAATGTTTTTTTCTATTTTCTAGTCCTAATTCTTTAATAATTTCATTTAATTTTTTCTTATCCACATTTCTATTGTCTAAATCAAGTGGTAATGTTATATTTTCTTCTACATTTAATATTGGTATTAAATTATAAAATTGATATATTAAACCTACTTGCCTTCTTCTGAATATTGCAAGTTCATCATCATTGAATTTATAAATATCTTTTCCATCTATAAAGACCTTTCCTGATGTTGGTCTATCAACTCCACCAATTAAATGTAATAATGTTGATTTTCCACTTCCAGATGCTCCTACTATTGCTACAAATTCTCCTTTGTCTACTTTAAATGAAACATTATCTAGTGCCGTTACTTTGTTTTCGCCTTTTCCATATTGTTTGCACAAGTTTTCTACTCTTAATATTTCCATATAAAATTCTCCCTTCTCTTTATTTCATTTTTATTATATGACATTTAAAGTGACAAGTAAGTGACATTAATAATTTTTTAAGAAATAAGAAAAACGTTCATATTATGTTAAAGAAAAATAACTATAAAAAATAATAGAAATAGAAAAACAGTGGTAATTAATACCACTGCTTCATCATTTCTAAAAGTTTAAATTTTTTTTATGTTTTCATTTTTCCATATTTGCATTACAGCATTTATATCGTTTTTTTCAAATTTTCTTATCATTGCTCATTCCTTTTAATTACTACAATTATTTACTATAAAATTAATAACATCATCTTCTTTATAATTCTCTTTATTTCTATTCCTATCTTCTTCTGTTAAATCAACAAAATATTTGTTACATTCTGGCATAATTGATATTGAATCCAATGGATAACCTGGATTTCTTTTTTCACAAGGCTTGTCTACAAAATAGAAGTGGCTTTTACTCCAACTATATTCTTTTGCTTCTTTTCCATCATATATTACCATTCCATATATCCATTTAGCTGTTAATTTTCCGCCATATTCTTTAACCAAATTACAATAATATTCAATCATTTCCTCATCATTCAATTCTTTCCCATTCACTCTCCTTACATGAGTTCCTGGTTGTTTTTCTTCTGGCAGTTTTTCTATATATAAATTATTATCCATCCCTATAGTAGTAATTTTTGTTTTGTCATAATATGTTTTTGCTTTTATATAAGCATTTTCTATAGCATTCTTCCCTGTTTCTTCTGGTTTTAGATTTATTCCTAAATCTTTGATGGTTAATACTTCTATATTATTCTTTTTTAATTTTTCTACATATTTTTTTATTTTTGCTGGATTTGTTGTTGCAAATAATACCTTCATTTATTTTCTCTCCTTAAAACCATTATTACCTGTACATTTCGTTAATCATTTTTTATACATCTATTATGATTTTTACAATGATGTTCTCCTTCTATATGATGATGTTCGCAATTTACATTTTCGTTATACTTTAGTTTTCCTAATAAATATTCTTTTACTACATCATCTGCGTTACCGGAAACACCACCAAATAATTGTATATTTGCTTTAGAAAGAGCATCTTTTGCTCCTTGTCCTATACCTCCACAAATTAATGTATCTATGTTATTATTTTTTAAAAATTCCACTAGTTTTTCATGCCCACTTGCTGACGTATCTACTATATTTTCTGATACAATTTTTTCATTGTCTATTTCATAAATTTTTATCTTTTCTGTATGTCCAAAATGTTGAAATACCTTTCCTTCTTCATAAGTTATTGCTATTTTCATATTTTTTTCCTCCTTAATTTTTTATAATTTTATAAAATATTATTTTTTAGTTTATTGTATTATTTGTAGTATTAGTTGTATTATTCTTATTTGTTGCATTTGTCGCCGAATTTGTATTTGTGCTTTCATTTTTATTGTTTGAAGTGTTAGTATTGCTACTATTGTTTGTAGAATTATTTATAGATGTATTATTATTGGATGGCTTATTTATATTCAATTGTGTATTTGTTTGATTTTTATTATTATTCGTAGTATTGTTTGTTATTGTATTAGAATTTGTATTTGTTTGAGTTGAATTTGTAGGAGCTGTTATTCGGTCTGGTTCTTTTGCATCAATTTCATTTGTTATTCCTTTTATTATTTCTGTTTCTGTATTATTTTTGCTATCATTATCTATATTAGTTTTCATTTCTTGGCCACTATGTTTATTACATAATTGTGGGGTTGTAAACCATAAGAAATATTCTGTATATGTATGAGGGCATCCTGTTGTAGCTTTCATTCCAGTTTCAGCACATATAGTTACTCCGATAACGCCAGAAGGCTTTTCAAATTTTGCTGTTTTTAATCCAGAATGTATCTTAGACATTACATTTGCCCAGATTAATCCTGCCGGATTTCTTTGATTAAAATTGACTGTTTCATTTTGATCGTACCCAAACCAAGTAACTGCTGTATAATATGGTGTAAATCCACATAGCCATCTATCGTAATTTTCATCCGTTGTTCCTGTTTTTGCTGCTACATCTACCCCATTAATTTTGCAATATGTAGCTGTTCCATTAACACCCTTTACAGGTTCTGTTAGAAGTTCTTTTACAATATATGCTACTTCTTTAGAAAATGCTTTTTTCTTTTTTTGTCTAGTTTCTATCACTTTAGTACCAGATGCTCTATTTATTGCAGTATAAAATGTAGGTTCTATATATTTACCATCATTTGCAATAGCTGAATATGCACCTGCCATTTGTAACGGACTTATTCCTTTTTCTAATCCTCCTAAAGCTAATGGTAAATTTTTGTCTTTTTCAGTTAATGTTGTTATTCCCATCTTTTTCATATATTTTATTGATACAGATGGTTTTATTTCTTCCATCATATCTACAAATGGGATATTTTGAGAAGATTCTACCGATCTTCTTACCGTTATATTTCCAAGACTACTGATATAATCTACAGGATGATAATTATCTTCAAAATCTTTTTCTGTATCGTTGTATATTGTTGATGCCGTAAATAGTTTTTTATCAATTCCTGGTACTAATACAGCTAATGGTTTAATTGCTGAACCTGTTTGTCTAACACTTTGAGTTGCCCTGTTAAAAGGTCTTACTTCTGTTTTTTCTCCTAATCCACCTGTACAAGCTAATACCTGTCCAGTTTTATGGTCCATAACTACCATTGCAGCTTGAGAGGTATCTTTTCCATTTTGTGATTTTAATATATATTTCTTTTTAGAAGATTCTTTTTCAGTTTCTTTTTGAATTTTGCTATCTTGTGTACTATGTATAGTTAGTCCTGCCATATTGATATAATTTGTTGCAAATGTTTCTGATATATTGTATTTATCTGCAATGTCGGTTGTAATCTCGGTAATTAGAGCATCTGTATGATATGAATATACTCCATCATTTTTTGCTTTAATATCTCCATTTTTAAACTTTAGTCCTTTTTCTACTTCTTGAACGGCTTTTGTATATTCATTTTCATTAATATATTCTAACTCTTTCATTTTTCCTAAAACTATTTTTGTTCTAGATTTTATTTTGTCTGAATTATCTTTATTTCCAAAAGGATTATATGAATTTGGTGAATGGTTAAGTCCTGCTAAAAATGCACATTCAGATAATGATAATTCACCAGCTGATTTATTAAAATAGTATTTAGCACCATTTTCTACACCGTATATGCTTGGACCTATATATATAATATTTAAATAGCTGGTTAAAATTTCATCTTTAGAAAGTTGTGTTTCTAAAAGCCATGCTTTCCACCATTCATTTACTTTCCTTACAACACTATCTGTAGAATCACCTGTTATATTTTTAACTAATTGCTGGGTTATAGTACTTCCACCAAAAGATGAAGAACCAAAATGTATTATATATGAAAAAATAGCAGAAGCTGTCCTTTTTATATCAACACCATGATGTTTATAAAATCTTTCATCTTCTATAGCAACATATGCTTCTTTTAATTTCTTTGGCATTTCAGCTACTGATAAATTCTCTCGTTTTTTCTCATCACCTAATTTAGCAATTGTATTTCCTTCTTTATCTATTACAATAGAACTCTCATTTTTTACCATATCATTTGCTAAAGTTTTCCACTTATGAGCTGATATACCAAATGTAATTCCTATCATTAAGATAATTATAATTACAATAATTAATAATATTTTTTTATAATTTTTTCTTTTATTTTTACTTTTTCTTTTCTTGGATTTATTAGGTTGTACCTGCTCATCTTTCTTTGTATTCTTCATAGCTCTTACAGCTTTAGGTAGCTCGTCAGCATCTGAATTCTTACTTTTTCTTTTACTCATATTATCACTTCTTTCTTTATAAAGCATTATAAGTATATCATATAAACTAACAATTTGTCTAATTAGGGACAGGTCCAAAGTGGACATTTTAGGAATGGTTTCTAAATAACTATTATCTAAAAAACAACATATATATTATCAAAATACTGCGTAAGCGATCAAACGAGCTAAAGCGAGTGCGATTGGAGCAACCTACAAAGATTAAAATTGTATGGTTGCGACACATAAAGTATTTTTATAATATATATGTTGTTTTTTTAAAATTACATGTATTTATAAAATGTCCACTTTGGACCTGACCCTAATCGGACATAAAACTTTTTGAAATTCTATTGTAGAAAATTAATATTTAATATATAATTTTTATAACTAAGGAGAGTGAATTACAGATGATTAATAGAAATGATAATCCTGATTTTTTAAATGCTTTTTTAGATTATTCTACAATTATATTAAATAAATCACCTAATAGTATAAAGGAATATAATTATGATTTAGCTATGTTTTTAAAGTTTATAAAAATTCATTTTAATATGACTAAAGAAACTGATTTTAAGAATATACCTATTAATGATTTAACTATTAATACGATTAGTAATATAAAAATAGATGATATTCACGCATTTTTAGGATATTTAACAGCAGAATATAAAAGTAAGCCTGCAACTAGAGCTAGAAAGGTTTCTACAATTAGAATATTTTTTAAATATTTATCTCAAGAAGCCAGTAGCGAGTTTAGATTAAATCATAATCCTGCTCTAACTTTAAAGACTCCTAAAAAAGAAAAAAGATTACCTAAATATCTTTCTTTAGAGGATAGTAAGAAACTACTAGAAGTTTCAGAAGATGAAGATAATCCAAATTGTGAAAGAGATTTTGCTATTACTACTTTGTTTTTAAATTGTGGTATGCGTCTTTCAGAATTAGTTGGTATAAATACTGCTGATATTGATTTCAGTGAATGTAAACTTACTGTTGTTGGTAAAGGGAATAAAGAACGTACAATTTATTTAAATAAAGCTTGTATGAAGGCTTTATCAAACTATTTAGAAGTACGACCTACTCAAGGAGTTCAGCATGATAATAAACATTCTGAAAAAGCTTTGTTTTTAAGTAAAAGAAAAACTAGAATTAGTAATCGAACTGTTCAATATATCATTAATCAAGAACTAACTAAGGCTGGCTTAGATTCTAGCAAATATTCTGTTCACAAATTAAGGCATACTGCTGCTACTTTGATGTATCAATACGGACAAGTGGATATTCGTGCTTTGCAAGAAATTCTTGGACATGAAAGTATTTCTACTACTGAAATTTATACACATGTTAGTAGTGACCAAGCAAGAGAAGCTCTGGAAAAAAATCCACTAGCCAATTATTAATACTACTTTTATTATATTAATTATACAATTTAAATTTTATTTTAATAATCTTGACTAGAATAAAAAATAGAGTACTTGTTTTATATTTTTACATATATAAAATAAATACTCTATTTTTATAAATTATTTTTTCCAATAATATGGCTGTATATCTGGTAATAAATCCCTTAAATATATTATATTATCATTTTTATCTTTGATTTTCATGTTAGGAAATGTTTTTACCATTTTTTCATTATTCCACAATTTATTTATTAATTCATTTTTGCAAGTTTTATCATATAAAGTTCGATATCTTTCTATATTATCCATTTCGATATTATTTTCTACAACCACTCTAGAAATAAAAATATCTTGTGCATATACTGTTGCTAGACAGTCAAATGCTAAAAATAACATTATTATTACAATCATTGTTTTTAATATTTTATTAGATATTTTGTCTTTTAATTTTATACATATTTTATCTATATTAGGATTAATTTTCTTTACTAAAAACACTGTTAAAATTCCCCAAAATATTGAATATAATAAACATATTCTGCCATTTATATTTAATATTTTTCCAGAATAATCCCACCATCTTATTCCTAATACTACTTCTGTTGCAAAACTTACTATATATTCTGTAACAGAACCAATTATATATCCTCCTAAAAATAATGTTATATTATTCTTTTTAAAATATTGTGAAAACAGTATAATACACACTGCACCTACACCATATATTCCTAAAAAAGGTCCATATAAGAAGCTTTGTCTGCATTCTAAAACTCCCATTGTTGCCAGTGCAAATAATGTTTCAATTATATATCCTGCTATACTATAAACAATAAAATATATAAATAATTTCCATATACTTATTCCTAAAATGTTAAATTTCCTTTTTTGATTATCTGCCATATTATAACTCCTTATATTATTTCAATTAATTAAATAAGTGCTTTAAGTTCTTCAATTTTATTTTTATAAAAATCCATTGCATTTTGATAAACAGCTGTATCTTCTAAATCTACATCAACCATTTTTAATAAATCAATTGATTTTTTACTGCAACCTTGTTTTAGCATATTTATATATTTTTCTACAAATGATTCTCCCTTGCTTAATATATTAGAAGCAATACTAATTGCAGCTGAAATTCCTGTTGCATATTTATATACATAAAAATCTGTGTAAAAATGTGGTATTCTTGCCCATTCGTATTGTATTTGTTTATCTATTATCATATTTGAACCAAAATATTTTTCATTTAATTGATAATAGATATTATTTAAATCTTCTGAGGCTAAGCTTTCTTGTTTTTCTATTTTATCATGAACAATTTTTTCAAATTCAGCAAACATAGATTGTCTAAATAAAGTAGCTCTAATCATTTCTAACAATTCATATATTAATTCTGCTTTTTTCTTTTTATCTTTTTCTTTTTTTACTTGATAATCACTTAATATAATTTCATTTACTGTTGAAGCAACTTCTGCAACCATTATTGTATAATTTGAATCTATAACATTTTGATTACTGTTTGAATAGTAAGAATGCATACTATGCCCCAATTCATGAGCAATTGTACTAACATCTCTTTTATTTTTAACAAAGTTTAATAATACAAATGGATGTACTCCATATACTCCCATACTGTATGCCCCACCTCTTTTATTTGGTTTAGCATATACATCTATCCAGTCATTATCAAAAGCTTCTTTTATCTTATTTGAATACTCTTTTCCCATTACCTTTAGAGCTTGTTCTACTTCTTTTCGTGCTTCTTCAAACTCTATTTCGTCTTTATTTTCATTAAAAGGATTTACATATAAATCGTACATATGGAAATCTGATTTGTCTAATAATTTCTTTTTAATTTCAATAAAATCATGGTTTATTTGTATATTTTTATTAATAGTTTCAATTAAAGAATTATATACTTTTAAGCTAGCATCATCTTTTTTTACAGCTTTTTCTAAGCTTGATTTATATTTTCTAAGTTTTGCATTGATACTAGTAGTTTTTACATTTGATAAATATAATTCTGTTATTGTATTGATAAATTCTTTATATTTATCATACATTAAATTAAATGCTTGTTTTCTTATATTTTCATTTTTATCATGTAAATATAATGAATATGTACTATCTGTCATTTCTTCAGTTTGTCCATCTTCTTTTACGATGTCTCCAAATTTGAACTCTGCGTTTGTTAAAATATCGAAAGTGTTTTCAGGCGCTGAAAATACTTCTGTGTAATTTGCAAGTAAATTTTCTTCTTCTTTACTTAAAATATGTTTTTTGTCTTCTAATATTTCGTTTATTATTCTTTCATATCTATTTAATCTTACATCTTTTTCTAGGTAATCTTTTATAATATTAGTATCTGCATATGTTATTTCCGGAGTTATAAAAGCTGTTGCTTTTTGAAGTTCAGCACTTAATCCCTCTACTTCTTTGAACAATTTTATTCCTTCTTGTTTTGCCATATCTAAATGATAAAATAACATTCCATATGAATATAGTTTTTCTAATTTTTCTAAAGCTTTTTCATATATTAGATGACAATTATATAAATTATCGGAGCTTTTGCATAATATACCTTCAAACTTTTTAATTTCTTCTAAATCTTGTTTAAATAAATTTTTCATTTCATTAAATTCTTCTTTATTTTTGAATATTTCTTCTAAATGCCAATTATATTTTTTATTCATAATTTTTATCTTTCCTTTCTTTATAAAATCATTATTTTATAAAATAGTTTTAGTCTAAAAAATAATATCATAAAAATATCTAAATATCAAATAAAAGATAGGTTTTTATAAATTATTTAATAATTATAAGCATACCTTCTAAAGCTTTTATATTTACAATAGAAGGTAACTATTTCACTATATTTTTACAACAATATAGGGCTTATTTGTTCTCCATCTAGTGCGAACTTTATTGTTTCGATTAAATATTCAAAATCAAAAACTATAGATCTAGGTTTTGTAATCGGATTGTCTTGTTTAAAAGGAACAAAATAGTAATTTCTTCTGTTTAATAATTTTCCTATGTTTTCTGCATTTCCACTTAGACCATTGTTTGTAGACACGCCTATTACTAAAGGCTTATTATTGCGTAAATGTGATTTAATTGCCATTAATCCTGGTGTGTCAATTATATCACATGCTAATTTAGCCATTGTGTTTCCAGAGCAAGGTGCAACTACCATAATATCGGTTAATTTTTTAGGTCCAATAGGCTCAGCATCTTGAATAGTATGAATTATAGGTTTTTTAGCAATGTCTTCGATTTCTTTTATAAAATCTTTAGCTTTTCCAAATTTAGTATCTAAATTATATGCATTATACGACATTATTGGTATTATTTCAGCTCCTTGATTTTTTAATTCTTTTATTTTTGGAATAATCTTTTTAAATGTACAAAATGAACCTGTTAATACAAATCCTATTTTTACTTTATTTAATTCCAAATTTCTTCAACTCCTTTCTTCTTATTTCTTTATATATAATATGAATTTATGTTAAGTTTGCAATTACTTTTTAATTTTAATTTACTTCTTTTAGTTAGAATAATCTCATATATATTCTAATAAAATTAAATGGTGATGTTGTGAAAAAATTTCTTATTAATGGGTGTATATTAACAATTACTGCTTTTATAATGAGAGCAATATCAATGGCTTTTAATATATATGTATCTAACAAAATTGGAGCAGAAGCTGTAGGTGTGTTTGGATTAGTTATGTCTGTATATTTATTTTTTGTAACATTTGCAACTTCTGGCTTAAGCCTTGCATGTACATATTTAGTATCTGAAAAATTTGCCCAAGATGAATATAGTGAAGGTGTAAAAATTGTAAGAAATTGTATTTTATTTGGAATCCTATTAGGTCTACTTAGTAGTATAATCCTTGTTTTATTAGCTAATATTATTTCTGGTAAATGGCTAAATAATCAAGTTTCCCCTATTCCCTTTTATTTTATTGCTATTGGACTTCCTTTTATTGCACTTTCATCTGTAATAAATGGATATTTTTCAGCTGTAAGAAAAGCTTATAAAAGTGCATTTTCTCAAGTAATTGAATTAACAATAAAAATAGTTATTAGTATTTTTTTGTTAAAATTCTATCCTATTTCAAATGTTGAAATTATATGTATATATCTAATTATGGCTGATGTAATATCTGAAATATTTTCTGGAATGCTTTTGTTTGTTTTGTATAAATTTGACATAAGAAATTATTTAAAGCGAAAAACTTCACTTAAAAATTTCAAAAAAATTATTTTTAAAATTACATTTCCTGTTTCTATAACTTCATATATACGTTCAGGCCTTTCTACTTTTAAGCAGTTTATAGTACCAAATAGATTATTAATATTTGGATTACCTTATAGTATTGCCCTTGCAGAATATGGAAAAATAACAGGTATGGCATTACCCGTTATAATGTTTCCAATTGTGTTTATAAGTTCATTTAGTAGTTTAATAGTACCTGAATTTTCCAGCTTATTGGCTAAAGGATATAAAAAGAGAATTATTACGGTTACACATAAAATTTTCTTAATTACAAGCCTATTTTCGATAATTGTAACTATATTTTTATTAATTTTTGCAAATGATATAAGTTTAGCTATATTTCAAAATATTGACTGTGCTATTTATATTAAATTGCTTTCTCCTCTTGTTTTATTTATGTATTTAGATAATATTATCGATAATATGTTAAAAGGGCTAAATCAGCAATTTCAAGTAATGTTTTGCAATATTGTTGATTTAATATTATCAATTTGCATATTGTATTTTTTATTACCTGAAATCGGAATTTTAGGTTTCATTATTTCGATATATATTAGTGAAATTTTTAATTTCATTGTTAGTTATGTTACACTTAGAAAAATATTAAAGTGAGCAATATATAACAAAGTTTAATTAATGTTTTTTATTAATAAACTTATTATTGCTCACTTTTACTTCTCTTTTCTAACATTTTTTTATTATAGTTATATCTTTTTTCTTTTCTTTCTAACTTTCTTTTATTTATTCTTGCTTGATAGATTAAAATAAAAATTAATAATATTAACATTATTACTAAAGTAATTTTATTTTTTATGAATTCAGTAAATCCTCCTAGTCCTTTTATTTTAAAGATATATTTTCCTTCTATATCATCATATGAAACTAATTTTTTATCATTTCTTTTGTTGTTATCTCCCTTAGTTCTATATTTTAGAATTCCATTTTCTTCAACGATATCTACTATTCTGTGTGTATTTATAAAATTACTATCTTTAAATGATATTATGTTCCCTACTTCCAATTGGTTTTGAGTGATGTTTTTTACTATTATAGCATCTCCTGATTTTATGTTAGGTTCCATACTTTCTGAAACTATAACAAATGTCTTTATTCCCAAAAAACTAGGTGTTTCTTCTGGATTTGTTAATGATTTTATCATAAGTGTAATGTTATATATTATAATAGGTACAATGATTATCATTAAAATTATACTTATTGTTTGCATAAACTTATGTATGTTTTCTCCAGATTTATTAAAATCTTTTATCTTATACAATTTTAAAAATCTCCTTTAATATTCTACATTTACAATATAACATATCACAAATTTCTTTTCAATATACCAAAAATTATGTAATAAAAATGTAATATTATTTTACATTTCTTTTTGTTTACATATTCTATATTTACATATATAATTAATTTAAAGTTTATTAAGGAGGATTTTATGAATCGTAATATTTTACTTGTTTCTGAACAAGAACAAAAAGCATATTTACCATACATATATGATGATGTAGAAAAAATTTACAAAGAATCTAATGGTAAATATATTTCTATACAAGATGTTATTCGAGACTTATATATTGTACCTTTAAGTAATTTCAAAAATGCTCCTTTTTCACGTTTTAGAGAAACTATTAATCTTGTATTGCATAAAGAAAAAATGTCTATTTTTAAAGCTTTAGATTTAGCTTTTGAATTAATGTTTAACTATAAACTAAATCCTATTGTAATATCAGCTTGTAGGAATTTAGAAGAACTTGATATATATTTAGATTGTTTAGAAGAAAATGAATTGTTTGACTTTAAATGTTTTGAAATTAGATTTGAAGTTACTCCTGATATATACACAAATGTCCAATTGGGGACAGGTCCAAAATGGAAATTTTGAAAAATTATGTAATTGTTTTAAATAACTTCTCGTAAATATTCACTTTGGACCTGACCCCAATTGGACATTTATTTTTTAAATTGGCTATATTTTAAGTCTTCTTTTGTATATTGACTTGGTCTTAATCCTACTCTAGTTCTCATTCTATCTAATAATAAAACTGCTACTATTGTTGTCATACATCCTATTATAATAAATGTATTTGCTGTATTAGTTAATTGTAATAGTAAAGAACATAATAATGATATTCCCGCTGTAAATAAATTTAGTGTTAGTTTACTGAAAGCTGTTATTTTAGGTCTTATGCTCTTGTTTGTAAAATTATTTAAATATCGTGTCATAAGTGCATTATAAGGCCCTTTGAATGCATATTGAACTAAGTATAATAAAAATATTAATATTATTGAAGATTTAGATAATGTATCTCCACCTACAAATCCAATTAATATGCATGATACTGTAACAGGTATGGTCAAAAATCCAAGCACTTTATTTCTAAGTGCTTTATGAAATCGTTCGCTATTTCGTGCAGTAATTGCTGCAGAAAATTGTAATAATGCAAATATAACTCCAAAATATATTTCTGGAACATGCATTTCACTAAGCATACTACTTCTTAAATTTACAATTCCAAATATTAGTCCCATAAAAACAGCATTTAATAATATTAATAGTTGTATTCTACTAGATTTTATAAAAAACTTTGAAGAATCTTTTAATTGTTTAAAATATTTTTTTAAACTTATTGGTTTTACTTTTTCTTCAACAATTACTGTATGTCTAAATTTGAAAGATATAATAGTTGAAATAACACAACATATAAAGCATAACACCATTGGAATATATCCATTTATTGCAAATGTTAATCCAGCTATAATCGAAGATATTCCATCAAATATATAAAAATATGAAGATGATTTTCCATCTATTGTAGCAAAAACTTTTCCCCTTTTATTGCTTGCTGGAAGTGAATCATATAATATATTACTTTCGCATATCCCTTTTATAGAAAATCCTAGAGAATATACAAACTGGATTAATAATAATTCATAAAAGTCTTGCATAAATATCATTGCTAATATGCTAACCGAATACAATATATTACCTACTATTAAACAGTTCTTTTTTCCTATTCTGTCCACAACACTTGTTACTGGTAATTGCCAAAATGTATTTGATAGTGTATAAAATGCATCTGCAAACAGTACCTGTGAAGGCGTTAATCCTTTTACCTGAGTTAAAAATAAGAAAATAATTGGAAAATAAAATAGTAAATCCCATGAAACAGTTTTATATATTGGAAAAATTCGGACATTTTTCTTTTTTCGTCTTCTTATAGGTTCTTTTGTTTTTTTCATTATTCTCTCCTTATTTTGATATATTCATCATAACAAATTAACAAAATTTTGACAAGTTTTTTGATTATATTTTGTATATTTTTGAGTAAAATAATATTATTATGAATCAAATATTAGATATTAAAGATAAAAATAAAAATAAATATAAAAATAAAAAAATTTTTAAAGTTCAATTTTTCCTTTCAATTATAATGGTTTGCTTTCTTTTATATATTATAATTTATTCTATATATTCAATTCAAAAAACTGAAAAAATGTCATCTACATTAATTGGTAATTATAATATATATAAGTTATATCAAAATATTTCAACTTCCAAAAATGGTTTAGAAATTGAAAATAAAATCTTTGGCACTATCGAAATTCCTAAAATTTCTATTTCTTATCCAATTTTTTCAGATTTGAATGAAGAAAATTTAAAAACTTCTCCTTGTAAATTTTTCGGACCAGAACTTGGTAAAAAAGGTAATATTTGCATTGCTGGTCATAATTATGATAATAATAAATTTTTTAGTAACCTAAAAATTTTATCAGCTAAAGATTTGATTTTTATTACTGATAATTATGAAAATAAATTTGCTTATTCTGTATTTGATTCTTATGAAGTTAAAGAAACCGATTTATCTCCTATATTTGATTATAATGAAAATAATAATGAACTTACTTTGATTACTTGTAATAATTTTAATGGTAATAGGTTGGTTATAAAAGCGGTTCTATAATATTAGTTGGGGTGGATAAAACTCCAACTATTTTTATGCAAAAA
>CAUWGA010000026.1:0-15202 GCA_963558245.1 uncultured Clostridia bacterium | reverse complement strand
TATCTTCTACACTATTATTAGATGCAGCATCCATTTCCACAATATCTGTTAAAGAACCATTTATTGCACCTTTGCATATTTCACATTCATTGCAAGGTTCTCCATCTTTTGGATTTAAACAATTTATTGCTCTTGCTAAAATTTTAGCAGCAGAAGTTTTCCCTGTACCTCTTCCACCATTAAATAAGTATGCATGTCCTACTCTACCAGCAATAATTTGATTTTTTAAGGTTCTTGTTATATGTTCTTGTCCAACAATTTCTTCAAATTTTATCGGTCTAAATTTTCTATAAAGAGCTGTGTACCCCATATTTATCACATCCTTTATATCTTAAAAAATGGTAGGTATCTAATCTCTCTATGGAAAGTGCTCCACATAAAGATAAACTACTTATTGCTGCTTCCTTCCGGACCTGACAAGATTCATAGGTCTTTATTGGTACACTCTCCATACAAAGATTAAATACATACCATTGGTATTATATAATGAATTTAAGTATTAATCAAGTAAAAAATTAATTTTTTGTTCTTTTAAAAATGATGTCATCTAAATTTGTAATTTCTATTGCTGATATTCCTTTCTCAACAACTCCTGTTATTGGCATATCTAAAGGTATATTCGCTTTATATTCTTTTCCAGACTCTGTTTGTATTGTTAAATCGAAACTTAATTTTGCTTTTAAGTCTTCTTCTTTTACATTGGCTTTCTTTAATAATTCACTATGATTTATTACTTCATCATTTGAAACATATTCTGCAACTTTATCATTTGCATATCTAAAAACTAGGATTCCACCTTGATTAGCTATTTTCAGATTTTTAATATCTGATTCCATTGCTCCTTTATATTCTATTTTTTGTACTAAATTTTCTTGTTTATTAGCAAAATTTCCACCTTCTGGTGATTTATTAGGTATGTAGAAATTGGTTAAGCCTAATTCTTTAGCTTTTTCTACTTTTAAATTTTCTATTATTATACTTTTAATTGCTTCTTTTTCTTTATAATTTTCATTTTTTTGTAGATAAATATATATATCATTATTTTGATTAATATCAAATGCCCATCTATTTGTTTCAGAATCTTTATCTGTACTTTCAGATGAACTTATTATTGTTATTTTTTCTATATTAAATGGCATATTTGTTTCGCCTTCTACCTGATATTGTAATAGCATAATTCCTACTGCACATAAGATAACTGTTATTATTACTATTATCATAACAATATGAAATGATTTTGTATTTACTAATTGTCTTATTTTTTCTTTCATTTTTTAGGATTTTGCTCCTTCCATTATTTTGTTTCTTTTTTCATTTTTCTTAGCATTTTAAAGAATCTTTTCAGAATTTCTTCACATTGTGGCTTCATTATGTCTTTTTCTACTTCTACTTTATGATTAAATTTATAATCTTCTAACAAATTTAAAACAGAACCTACTGCTCCTGTTTTTTCATCTAATGCTCCTATATATATTTTATTTATTCTTGCATTTATTATTGCTCCTGCACACATTGAACATGGTTCTAATGTTACATACATCTCACATTCAGTTAGTCTCCAGCTTTTTAGTTTTTTACTGGCTTTTTGTATTGCTAAAATTTCTGCATGTTTTGTTGTATCTGTTTTGGTTTCTTTTAAGTTATGTGCTTTCGCAATTATTTTTCCATCTTTTACAATAACTGCCCCTACAGGGACTTCAAGTTTATCATATGCTTTTTTAGCTTCTTTTAATGCTTCTTGCATAAATTTATTTTTTTCTTCCATATTTATTTCCTTTGGCATATTAATCTTGTTTTAGCATAATTTTTTCGTTTAAATGGTGTGCCCAGAGGGACTCGAACCCCCATCGGTCGCTTAGGAGGCGACTACTCTATCCTGCTGAGCTATAGGCACATAAAAATTCAATTTTTACAAATATATTATAATATATTTGTTTTTAAAAAGCAAGATTAGAAATATTTCTAATCTTGCTTCCTCCTTAGATAAAAAATTCTTCTTTATGAGTCTTAATATACTCTATATCTCTTTGAATTGTCCTTACAGAATATCCTGAATATTCTGATATTTCTTTTAAATTCCATCCGTCTAAATATAAATATGCAACTTCTTCTCTTCTCCGCTTTTGGCTTTCTTTACTTCCACTTCTGTAATTTTTTTGACTCATAAAAAGTCCTCCTTAAAATAATTATTTTAAGAATCATTTTGCATGTTCTTACATCTATTATAATACAAATAGATTCTCTTTACAATATATGAATTTAATTCTATTTATTCTATTCTCCATGGTATTGACATCGATGATATAATTATAAAAAAAATATTTGGAAGGATTTTATTTATGCAAAAAATATTAAGTTATATGAGAAAAGCAATAGAAGAATACAATATGATAGAAGAAGGAGATAAAATAGCTGTTTGCTTATCTGGAGGTAAAGATTCAATAACACTTTTATATGCGTTAAAAGCTTTACAAAGATTTTATCCTAAACATTTTGAACTAATTGCTATTAGTATAGATCCTGGTTTTGATTTTTTTGATATACAATTTTTACAAAAAATATGTGATACTGTTAATATTCCTTTATTTGTTGAAAGTACTCGTGCTAAGGAAATTGTTTTTGATATTAGAAAAGAAAAAAATCCTTGTTCTTTATGTGCCAATTTACGTAGAGGGGCTATTAATTCAATTGCAATACGTGAAGGTTGTAATAAAATTGCATTAGGACATAATCAAGATGATGTTTTAGAAACATTTTTACTTAATCTATTATATACTGGTAATATAGGAACTTTTGCTCCAGTTAGTTATATGGATAGGTCAAAAATAACTTTAATTAGACCTTTAGTATATACTCCTGAAAAAGAAAACAGAAGATTTATAAAAAAGAATAATTTAACTGTAATGCCCAAGGTATGCCCTATGGATGGTTCTTCTAAAAGAGAAGATATGAAACAGCTTATTTTTTCTTTAACTAAGTCTATTCCTATGATTCGTGCAAATTTATTTGGTGCTATTCAAAGGCATATTCCAGAATGGAAATTAGACAAAAACAATAACTAAGGTTAAGATTAGAATTAGAATTAGAATCAGAATTAAAATTAAAATTAGAATTATGATTATAATTAATATTTTTATTTTAATTAAAGATAAAAATTAAGTTTAAACTTAATTAGCATTAAACTTTTAAATTATAATCAAATGTAAAATGAAATGTTAATAACTAAAAAAAGAATTAATAAATTTGAAATCACTTTATTAATTCTTTTTTTCATTTTATATTTTATATCTTATATTTCGTTTCCTTTTTCAACTTTTAATTTTTAGTTTTAAATTTTATTTTTATTTTACTAATGAAACCATCGCATTTTTTAAAGCTTCTAATCTTTCATTTGCATCACTTTCTGATGTTCCCTTTACTCCCATATATAGTTTTATTTTAGGTTCTGTTCCTGATGGGCGTATACAACACCAATTGTCATCTTCTAATTCATAATATAATACATTTGATTTAGGTAATCCTGTTGTTTTTTCTTCTCCTGTTATCATGTTTTTAACTACGTCTTTTTCAATATCTTTAAATGTTAAAACTTTATATTCTCCTATTTCTTCTACAGGTGTATTTCTCATCTCTGTCATCATATTTTTTATTTTTTCTGCACCTTCTGAACCCTCCATTACTATTGACACTTGAGTTTCTTTATAATATCCATATTTTTTATAAATATCCTCCATAGCATCCCATAATGTTTTTCCTTTTTCTCTATAATAACAAGCAGCTTCACAAAGTGCCATAACAGCTGCAATTCCGTCTTTATCTCTTGCATAGTCTCCAATTAAGCATCCATAACTTTCTTCAAATCCAAATACATATTTTTTACCATTTTTTTCTTCTTCTTGTCTCATTATTCTTCCAATGTTTTTAAATCCTGTTAATACTTCTATGCAATTTAATCCATAATATTTTGAAATAGCTTTTGTTAAGTTAGAAGAAACCACTGTAGTTATAACCATACCATTTTCAGGTAATATATTTTTTTCTTTCATTTGTTCTATTCTATATTCTGCAATTAGCAATGCTGACATATTTCCTGTATATTCCATGTATTTTCCAGTCTTAGAATCTTTTGCAAATATTCCTAGTCTATCAGCATCTGGGTCTGTTGCTAAAACAACATCTGCATCTACTTTATTAGCTAAATCTAAAGCTAATTTAAAAGCATTTCTATCTTCTGGATTAGGATAGCTAACTGTTGGAAATTCACCATTTGGTTCTTTTTGCTCTGGTACAACATATACATTTTCAATTCCAATTTCATTTAAAAGTCTTTCTGCTATCGTATTACCCGTTCCATGCAATGG
This sequence comes from uncultured Clostridia bacterium, assembly GCA_963558245.1. Lineage (GTDB taxonomy): Bacteria > Bacillota > Clostridia > TANB77 > CAG-508 > CAG-269. The sequence continues at coordinate 10,841 of CAUWGA010000026.1, read as the reverse complement.
TGTATATACAACTTTTAATTCTTTTCCTTGTTCTTTAACAATTTCTGGATTTAAAACTTTAGCTTTTAGAATATTTAAATATTTATCATCCATCTCTGTTCCTACAATATTAAATAATCCCTTTTCTTCTGCTTCTTCTCTTGTTATTTCTTTTATTTCTGAAAAACTTTCAACAGCTCTTACTTTTTCAATTATTTCCTTGTCTCGTGGTTCTACTATTTGAGCACCATCATCCCAATATACTTTATAACCATTATATTTAGGTGGATTATGACTAGCTGTAATCATTACTCCAGCTGTACATTTTAATTCTCTTACAGCAAAAGATAATTCGGGAACTGGTCTTAAATTCTCAAATAAATATGTTTTTATTCCATTTGCATTTAAAATTAATGCTGTTTGCAAACTAAATTCTTTTGACATTCTTCTTGAATCATAACTAATTGCTACTCCTTTATCCTGAGTTCCTTGTTCTAAAATATAATTAGCTAATCCTTGTGTTGCCTTTCCAACAGTATATTTATTCATTCTATTTGTTCCAGCACCAATTACACCTCTTAATCCTGCTGTTCCAAATTCTAATTCTTTATAAAATCTATCTTCAATTTCTTTTTCATCCTCTTTTATTGCAATTAGCTCTTTTCTTGTTTCTTCATCAAATTCTGGGCTTTCACACCATCTTTTATACTCTTTTAAATAATCCATTTTTTACCTCTTTTCTTTGTCCAATTGGGGACGTTTCCTAATTGGACATTTTGTTAATATTTTACATTTGTATATTATCTTTTTATTTTAAAATAAATGGGACTGCTTTTTTTCCAGACTTATATTTTTTAAATGTCCGAAAAAGAAACGTCCCCAATTTGACATTATTTTAATTTATAAAATTTTTCATATAGATTTCTTGCTGTTTTTGGACAATCTACACCTGCTGAATCTGCATTTTTTACTGGTGCAAATTCTTCTTCTCTTTTTACTCTCATAATTGCCATTTCGTCAACTTCATTAAATGAGTCAAATAAAAATGCTTCAAATTTATATGCATTTGGAGATTCTGGAACTATTAAATTACCATCTTTATCTAAGTATGTTGCTTTTTTATAAGCTACATGATAAGGAAGTGGATTTGCTCCCATTCTTTCTATCGCATCTACACTAAATAAATGTGCTAAGATGTTAGCTTCTCCATATAGTAATTCTCCTTCATTATCTCTTGCTTCTGACATTTCTTCTGTAATTTCAGTATATTCTACAATTCCTGGTCTACCGTTCCTTTTACAAAAAACTCCTACTTTTTCTTGTGGATTAGCTTTTACAACAGATTTACATGCTACTGTAACACCTTTGTCAATTGCTATTCCCATAAGCACAGGGTCAACCATTTTTGCTAGGCAGTTATCTACTCCTCCTACAAATACCCACTTTATTCCTAATTCTTTCATTTTTTGTATCATTCCATCTTTTACAAGTGCCTCATACACTCCACCATGTCCATCTGCTGCTAATTTTACTAGACCATCTTCACCTATTAGAATTTTTCCTTCTGTATCCATCATTGGTAGTTCACCTTGGATAAAGAAAAATATATTTTTGTTCTTTTGATATCCAAAATATTTATGTTTTTCAAAAAATTCAATAGTTTGTTTATTATTTTCTCTACTTGTCATAATAAACCATGGAATTGTAACACCATATTTTTGTCCTTTTTCTTTTATTGAATCACATAATAGTTCAAATAATGATTTATGTGAGTCTAATCCTATGTCATATGTTCCTTTTGGTCCATCATGTCCTAATCTAGTCCCTTGTCCTCCAGCCATTGTTACAACAGCTAGTTGTCCTTCCTCAATTGCCTTTTTTCCAATTTCTTTGTAATATTTGTATTTTTCTCCTAATTTGAACTTATCTAAATAGTCTATAGGTGTAATTTCATCTTTTCCTGATTTTTTGGTTTTTTTAGTTTTTTCGTATAAACTATTTATAAGTTCAAAATTAATCCCCTCAATTTCCTCTAATAACAATTTCTTTTTCGAATCATCTAAATTTTCAAAATTATTTAGTAAATGCTCTTGTCCATATTTTTTTAATATGGATTTAATTTCTTGTAATTTCTTTTCCATAAGCGTCTCCTTCGTATAGATATATTGTTTCATATTATATATATACTATTTTGAAGAAAATATCAATGGTTTATACTATAAATTTTCTATTTTTCTTTCCCCTGCAGTACTTAAAACATTTTTATATTTGCTTGTTATTATATTTAAATTGCTTCCAACCTCTTCTATATCATAACAATCAATAATTTTTATCTTGTTGTTATTTTTAGTCCATTTTTCTATATTATTATTTATATTTTTTATATAATTTGATTTTCCTTTTATAAATATAGTTATATTTTTATTATTCTCAATATTATTTTTTATTTGTTTAAATTTTTCTAAATCATTATTATTCCAATTTATTTTTAATATGTTGCTTTTATTTTTTTCTTGTAAATTTACTTTTTCAATTATTATTTTTATTGTGTCTTCTAAATTGTTTTCTGTTAATACTATTATTTCTTTATTTTCTGCTAAATTCCTTTCAATAAATGGTAAACTAATCATTTCAAAATGATAATCACTTGCATAAAATGCACATGTCTTTTCTTTTGTTTCCTTATTCATTTAAAACTCTCTCCTTTTACTTTCCTATACGGATTCTTCAGTTTCCCCATTTCTGGTTGCTGGTAAATTTTACCATTTGTTTTCAAATATGTCAATAATATTTCAAATATATTTCAAAAAAGTTATCGACAATATTTTTATGTATAAAACTTTCATAACTGGAAATAATTAAATTAAAGAAATTTTTACTAAAAAAGTTTATTGGAGGTAACATATGAAAAATTTATTTAAAAGCAAAAAATTGAAAATGATAATTATTTTATCTATTCTATTATTTATATATATATCAGTTTGTGCTTTTTCCTATGCACAATCTGTTTCAATTGACATCGCAAATAGTGTATTTAGATTACATGTTATTGCAAATAGTGATACTAAAGAAGACCAAAATTTAAAATATAAAGTTCGTGATAACTTGCTTAAATTTATGAATAATCTTTGTAAAAATTGTAATACTAAAGAAGAAGCTATAAATATTGCTAAAGAACATGAAAATGATTTTAAAAATATCGCTATTCAGACTATTAAACAAAATGGATATGATTACAATGTAAAAATAAATATTGGTAATTTTGAATTTCCTACTAAGCAATATGGAGATATTTCTCTTCCTGCTGGATTTTATGATGCTTTAAGAGTAGAAATAGGCGAAGCCAAAGGTCAAAATTGGTGGTGTGTAATGTTTCCGCCTTTATGTTTTGTTGATGTAACTTCAGGTATTGTTCCTGAAGAATCCAAAAACCAATTAGAAAGTAGCTTATCAGAAGAAGAATTTGCTCTCGTTTCTGATAAAAGCACTCCTACAATAAAGTTTAAATTTAAACTATTAGAATTCTTTACTAACCGTAATATTACCACTGCAAAAAAGTAGGTAGTGGCAATAAAGCTTCTCTTTAAAAATGACACTGATATTTTTATCAGTGTCATTTTTTTCTAATTATTCTTCTGGTTCTAATTCTCCGATTTTTTTAGAACATTCTTTACAAATTAATTTATCTTGATATTCAGCTAAATTTTTAGTATTTCCGCAAAATATACAGCTTTGTTCAAATTTTTTTAATACTATAGTTGCACCATCCACATATATTTCTATTGGATCTTTTTCTGCTATATTAAATTGATTTCTTATTTCTATTGGTATAACTACTCTTCCTAATTCATCCATTCTTCTTATAATTCCTGTAGATTTCATAAATTAAAATTCCTCCTTAAAAGTTAAATTTGATGAGTCCAATTTATTATATACATACTATATCATAAAATTGGTTTTTGGTCAATTATCTTTAGCATAAAAAATATTTTTTTGAATAAAATTATTTTGGTGATAATATGTTAAATATAGTTTGGCCAATTTTTATAATAATATCATTTTCTTTTGCAATTTTCTCAGGCAATTTAGAAAATTTAAATAATGCTATTTTTCAGGGTACAAATGATGCTATCAGCTTATCTATAAATTTGCTTGGAACATTATGCTTGTGGAGTGGTATAATGCACATTGCAAGTAATACAACTTTAGTCGAAAAGCTTTCTAAATTATTAAATCCTTTATTAAATTTTCTTTTTCCGAAATTACATAACTCTCCTAAAATAAAGAAGGAAATTTCCATGAATATTATTGCTAATATTTTAGGATTAGGTAATGCCGCTACTCCATTAGGATTGAAAGCTATGCAATCTATGCAAAGGGAAAATAATAAAAAAAACGTTTTAACTGATTCTATGATGATGTTTATTGTTATTAACACAGCTTCTATTCAATTAATTCCTACAACTGTAATTGCAATTAGAAATTCGCTTGGTTCACAAAATCCTACTTCCATTGTTTTTCCTACATGGGTTGCTACTATAATTGCTGGTTTATGTGGCATTCTTGTAACAAAACTTTTAATTAAGCTCACACATTAAGGAGATAATTATGAATTTTATAAACTTTATTTCTAATTTAGCAATGCCTATGGTAATACTTTTTATTATTCTTTATGGTTTAAGTGAAAAGAATAATGTTTTTGATACATTTTTAACAGGTTGCAAAGAAGGTATTGAAACCACTTTTAATATATTACCAACATTAATTGGGCTTTTTGTTGCTATTAGTAGTTTACGTAGCTCTGGTGTATTAGAGCTTATTATCGATCTAGCTACTCCTCTTTTAAATATATTTCAATTTCCAGCTGAAATTATGCCACTGGCTTTACTTAGACCAATCTCTGGCAGTGGCTCTATCGCTATTGCAACAGATATTATGAAAAATTGTGGAGTAGATAGTTTAATTGGAAATATTGCTTCTACCATCATGGGTTCAACTGAAACTACTTTGTATACTATAGCAATTTATACCAGTTGTATTAAAGTTAAAAAAACAAGATTCATTTTAGTTGCAGCTCTTACTGCTGATATTGTTGGAATCCTTGCAAGTGTAGTAATTTGTCGATTTTTGTCGTAATTTTTTTGTTGACATTTTTTTCCTTACGCTCTATAATATACATAACATATTATTTCGAAAAGGACAAGTATTATGATTAAAATTTTACTATTTATTCTAATTTTTTTTATAATTCGACACTTTATAGTCAAAAAAATATCCCAAAAAATATTAAAAAATAATTTAGAAAAAAATTAATTGAATATAAAAATGATTTTACATTTGTAGAGAAAATATTTTTACAAATGATTTACCATTATTCGTTATTTTCTCTACGAACTTCATAAATTATTATCTATGGTATGTTTCACCTCTTGAGATTTTAAAAGCTCTAAAAAGCTGTTCTAATAAAAATACCCTTATTAATTGATGTGGAAATGTCATTTTAGAAAAACAAATTTTTGATGTGCAATTACTTAATAATTTTTCTGTCATACCCAATGTTCCACCTATTATAAAAGTTATATTACTACTTTCCATTGATATATCTTCTATTTTTTCAGAGAATTCTTCTGATGTATATTGTTTACCTGTTAAATCTAATGCCATTATATATGAACTTTTTGGTATATGTTGCATAATTTTATCTGCTTCTTTTTCTTTTATTTCTTGTTCTATACTAGAATTTAATTTATCTGGCACTTTTTCATCTGGTAATTCTATAATATCTAATTTACAGTATTTTGAGAGCCTTTTACTATATTCATCTATTGCGTCTCTTAGGTATTTTTCTTTTACTTTCCCTACACAAACTATTGTTATGGTTAACATATTTTCTCCTTCTTTTCTTATTTATATATACAGATTTTAACATATTTTTGTAAAATATCCAATATTTTAAATGTTTTATTTTTCTGCTATACCCATTTCAATGTTAAATGCAAAAAAGACTAGGCAGTCTCTCAAAATTTTTCCTAGTCTTTTTCCTATTATCTAATCCTCTAAGTATTTTACTATTAAATTTTTATTATCTTACTATGTTTATCCCTTGATGCTACACTTAATGTTAATTTATTTGCATCATAATTATTTGCAATTAATTCATCTAATACTGTTTGATAGGCTAATTCTGGAAAATTACTTTCTTTACTTAAATGTCCAAGCATTGCTTTTTTTAATCCTGATTTTAGCAAATATGATATTGTTTTGCCTGCCATTTCATTTGGTAAATGCCCTGTTGGGCCTGCTATTCTTGACTTTAATACAAATGGATATGATGAACATTGTAGTACTTTTGGGTCATAATTTGCTTCTAATAACACAAATAAACTTTCTTCTAAATTTTTCAATATACTATTTGTCATATGTCCTATGTCTGTTGCTATACTTATTTTTGATTGTTCTTTACTAACACTAAATCCACAAGGGTTTGCTGCATCATGTGGAATTGCAAATGGTTTTATTGTTAAATCTCCTATTTCAAATTTATCATCTACTTTAAATAGTTTAATGTTTTTTTCTTCAATTTTATCTTTTTGTGTTGGCATTGCATCTAAAGTTTCTTGATTTACAAATACAGGTAAGTCAAATTTTTTAGATATTGTTCCTAATGCCTGAACATGGTCTCTATGTTCATGTGTTACTAATATTCCATCCAATGTTTTTGGGTCTACATTTATATCTTGTAATGCAGTTTCAATTCTTTTACAACTTACTCCTGCATCAATTAATATTTTCGTATTTTTAGATTCTACAAATAAACTATTTCCACTGCTTCCACTATATAAGCTACAAAAATTAAACATTTTTTATTCCTCTACTCTTCTGTTACTCTTTCTATTTTTGCACCAATTTTTCTAAATTTTTCTTCTATATTTTCGTATCCTCTATCAATATGTTGTAAATTGTATATTTCTGTTTTCCCTTCTGCTGCTGTTCCTGCAATTACTAAAGCAGCTCCTGCTCTTAAGTCTGTAGAATATACTGGAGCTCCTGACAATTTTTTTACACCTTCAAAGAATGCTGTTTTTCCTTGCGCTGTTATTTTTGCTCCCATTTTGTTTAACTCATCTGTATATTGAAATCTTGATTCCCAGATACTTTCGTTTATAACACTTGTACCGTTTGCAAGTGATAATACAACTCCCATTTGAGGTTGTAAATCTGTTGGAAATCCTGGATATGGCAAAGTTTTAATGTTCGCTTTATTTGGTCTTTTATTACACCATACTCTTATACTGTCTCCATTATCTTCAACATTTCCACCAACTTCTATAATTTTTGCTGTTATAGATTCTAAGTGCTTTGTTATACAGTTTTTTAATGTTACATCTCCTCTTGTTGCTACAGCTGCAAGCATAAATGTTCCTGCCTCTATTTGGTCAGGAACTACTGAATATGTTGCTCCACCTTTTAATTTTTCTACACCATTTATTTTTATAACATCTGTTCCTGCTCCACGAATGTCAGCTCCCATAGTATTTAAAAAGTTTGCTACATCAACTATATGTGGTTCTTTTGCAGCATTATCTATTATAGTTGTTCCTTTTGCTAAAACCGCCGCAAGCATAACATTTATAGTTGCACCAACAGAAACTATATCCATATAAATTGGTGCACCTTTTAATTGTTTTTTAACTTTTGCATTAATAGTTCCTTTTTCTACAACTACATTTGCTCCTAAGGCTTCAAAACCTTTAATATGTTGGTCTATAGGTCTTGCTCCTAATTTGCATCCACCTGGCATACCTACTTCAACAGCACCTTTTCTACTTAGCATTGCTCCTATTATATAGTAAGATGCTCTAAATTTACTTGTTAAATCTAATGGTGCTTTTGTTGTTGTTATGTTTGATGTATCTATTGTAATTGTGTGTTCATCTTTCCATGTTATTTTTGCTCCTAATTTTTCTAATATCTCACAAGATATTTTTATATCACTAATATTAGGTAAATTTTCAATTGTACATACTCCATCTATTAAAAGTGTTGCTGGCAATATTGCAACAGCTGCATTTTTTGCTCCACTTATTACTACTTCTCCTTTTAAAGGTGTTGGTCCTGTGACTACTAATTTTTCCAATAAAATTACCTCCAATAAATATATTAAAATATATTATCTTCAAAATAAAATAGAGTGTATCATAAAATTACACTCTACTACTAAAACAATATAACATAAAGTATTAATCTTTGCAACAGTTTTTCCCTAAATAAAATGCATATAAATTTCATTTTTACTTACATTTCTATCTTTTGCAATTTTTTTAATTATCTCTTTTTTGTCTAATCCTTGTAACTCATAAAATTTATAGTGTTCTTCTAATGCTAAGCTATTTAAACTACTTTCTTCTTCTACTTGATTATCATTAGCATTTATTATAATTATATATTCTCCTTTAGGCTCTTGAATTTTATCTAAAATTTCATCTACTGTACCTCTTATAAATTCTTCATGTATCTTTGTTAATTCTCTTGCGACAACAATATTTCTTTCAGGAATATATTTTTTAAAATCTTCTAATGTATTTTTTAATTTATGTGGTGCTTCATATAAAATCATAGTTCTACTTTCATTTTGGATTTCTTCTAATTCTTTTTTTCTTAGTTTTTTATTTAATGATAAAAATCCATAAAAAATAAATTTCTTAGTATCAACTCCTCCTGCCATAAGAGCTGTAATCGCTGCACACGCACCCGGAACTGGTATCACTTCTATGTTTTCTTTTATAACTTCTTTAACAATTATCTCTCCTGGGTCTGAAATTATTGGAGTTCCTGCATCTGAAATTAAAGCTACATCTTGTCCTTCTTTTATTTTTTCTAATATTTTTTCATATTTAACTTCTTCATTATGTCTATGATAACTTATCATAGGTTTTGAAATTTCTAAATGATTTAATAATTTTAATGAATGTCTTGTGTCTTCTGCAATTATTAAATCTACTGATTTTAATGTATTAATTGCTCTTAATGTTATATCTTCTAAATTTCCAATTGGAGTTGCTACAATATATAATTTTCCGTATTCTTTTTCCATATTATTTTTCCTTTCAAGTTTTTTATAATCAAATCTTTGTATTTATAATTTTTCACGAATTGTGGGGACCGTTTTAGAAAATGTTTGAACAGCGTGAAATTACATTTTCTTAAATGTGGATAGTAAAAGAATATAAATACAAAAATTTGATAAGTAATTATATGCTATAAATTTATTTTATTATATATTTTCAATATTTCATCTGTATAATTCCCATTTTGATCATATACTATTAAATTTTTTTCTACTTTAATAAATGGTTTCGCATTTTTTATCCCTTTTATTAATATTAAATTTGGTTCTTTGTTTTCATTTGGAGAAACAAATTGTAATATTTTAGGTTCAATTTTATATTTTCTCATAGTTGTAATAATATCTACTAAACGCTCTGGCCTATGTACCATATAAAATTCACCTTTATCTTTCAATAAATCTTTTGATATTTTTATAAAATCCTCTAAATTTGCTGTTATTTCATGTCTTGAAATGTATTTTGCTTCATTTTCATTTACAATACCTGTATTTTCTTTTTTATATGGTGGATTAGTTACAATTACATCAAAACTTTGGTTTTTGTATATGTTTTTTAATTCTAAAATATTTGCATTTACTATTTCAAATCTTTCTTCTAAATTGTTTAATTTAACACTTCTTTTTGCCATTTCTGCAACTTGCTCTTGCACTTCAACACCTATAATTTTTTGTAAATTTGTTTTTCCACATAAAAGTGTTGAAATAATTCCCGTTCCTGTTCCTAAATCTAATACCTTACTTCCCTTTTTTATATTTTTAGCAAAATCAGATAATAATATGCTATCCATTCCAAAGCAAAATCCATTTTTATTTTGAATTATTTTTAATCCTTTATATTCTAAATCATCTATTCTTTCGTCCTCTTTTAGCTTTACTTCCATTTTTTCCACCAGTCCTCCCTTAGGTATCATTTCATAACTTTCTATCATATTATATAATAAATAAACAAATAAATAAAGGGTGGTTTTATGGAAAATAATAATAGAGGTAGACCATCTCTACCTCCTAAGAAAAATATAGATTTTAAATGTTGTAAAGATAATACAATTAAGTCATTATCTGAAGTGGAATGTTTTCTATGTAATATAAAACGTGCAAATTGGTATATTAGATTATTAAAATTATTTAAGTAGTTTTTCTTGTATGTTCTTCTTTAAATTCCGCATTTTCTTTTCCATCAATTAAAATCTTTACTTTGTTTATTTCTGTTAATTCTGTTAGTGTATTTACAATACTATTAACTAGATTTTCTTTAACTTGTTTATTGTTCTTGTCATAATTTAAGAATTCTGATGAAAAATCTATTGTTATACAATCTCCTTCAACTGCTGTTTTTAAAAGCTTTGTATTTTCTGGAATAACTTTTTCCTGTTTATCATTTTTAGGTCCTTCTATTAATAAATTTATTAACTTTTCGTAAGGTTTATTTAGCATTTCTTTTATATCTATCATCCTTGCTTCTGGCATTAGTTCTTTTGTTTCTTTATTTTGAAAATATAATGTAACTATGGTTTGTCTTTGTTGTTCTTCTGATATTTCTTCTTGTGGTGTATATTCTTGTTCTATTTGATTAGAATTTTCTTTATTTTGTTTTAAATGTTTTATTAAAAAGTATCCTCCTACAATTAGAATGATTAATAATATTGAAAATATTATAATTATTTTTTTGTTTTTCATTTTTTCCTCCTTGAATTGTTTATTTATTTCAATATTATTATTCGTTTGTCCTTTTTAG
>CAUWGA010000025.1:0-17506 GCA_963558245.1 uncultured Clostridia bacterium | reverse complement strand
ACTTCAAACAGTATTAATTTCAAAAAAGTGTGACATATGTTTGACAAACCTACACAGTTTTATTGAAATATTTTCTTTTGCCATTTGAATCGAAACCATTACTAACACGAAGTCTATATTTTTCATTTCCCATATAAAGAATATTTCCTGCCAAATATATTACCTCCTACTTATTAATCCAATCTTGATTGTCTTTTAGCCATTTTGAAAGTTCATCAATTTTAATTTTATTATCTTTACAAAGTTTATACATCTCTTTAGCTTTAGAAGCCCAATTGGCAAATAGTTTATCTATATTAGCAATATCCTTATTTCTTTGCTTCTTAGCATTTTGAGTTTTATATGCATTTCTATATAACTTTGTTACTTCATCAGATTGTACAGAAAGTTCATAACCTATATCTCTACAAGTCTTACCATTTCTAAAAACACGAGTGCAATATATTTCATTACTCTTAGTTGTAGGAACAAAATATTTGCCACAATTTTTACATTTATTAAATTGAATATTTAAAGCAGCGGCTCTATATAAAATGAATAAAATAAAATTATGATAAGATTTAAAAGTATAAATTTCTAATGGCATTTGTAAATCATTCTCTATTTTAATTCCACTAAAAATTCTACATTTGAATGATCCCATTTTTGACAATTCATTACCTAAAGCTTTATATAATGAATCTGCATGATTATTTAACAAAAATTCAATTAAATATTTTTCAGTTGCATTAGTTTTTTCAAATAATTCAATTACAAAATTACCTAAATTAAATTCTTTAGTAACAGCCTTTTTTTCAATATCTATAAGATAACATGTATCATTATTTATATATAGATGAATTTGCTTAGAGTCTTGTTTCATAACTATCTCCTTTTTAGACATTTTAAAATAAATTTCAAAAATGTCTTGATTTAAATTTGAATCCATTGTAACATATAGACATATTAAAAGTCAAGAACAATCTGTCAATTACTTCAAATAATTCCAAGGAGGTGAGATTATGCAAGAAAAAACAGATATTCCAGAGCTATTAACTGTTAAAGAAATTCAAGAAAAAATGAGAATTTCAAAAGCAGGAGTATATAACTTAATAAATTCTGGACAAATTCCATTAGTAAAAATAGGGAATAGAAAATTAATACCTAAAAAAGAATTTTTAATTTGGTTAAAGAAGCAGGAGGTGAATACAAAATAAAATGGATGAAGAAGAATTTTTAACAAAACAACAGGTCATAGAAAAATATAAACCAATGTTTACAGAGTGGTCTCTTTCAAAATTAATTAGAGAAAGAAAAATAAAATTTGTAAGGATTGGGAGAAGAATATTTTTTACTAAAAAATCAGTAGATGATTTTATAAAATCTCAAGAAGAAAATAGTATTTTAAATGAAAGAAGGGATTTTCACATTGTATAAAATAAAAAATTGTCCTTTCAATTGGTACTTGAAAGAACAATATAATTGAATATAAAGGCTAACCTATATAAACAATCTCTAAATATATTATATACGATTAGCCTGAAATATTCAATGATTTAACGAAAAGAGGTAAGAAAATTGAATATTTATGAGCAAATAAAAAATAGTGTAACAAACAAAGAGGTAGCAATTCATTATTTAGGACAACCAGTTAGAAAATCTGCAAACTATTTATTATATTCCTCACCTTTTAGAAAAGATAAAAATCCATCTTTTGCAGTTAATGATAAAGGTTTTATAGACTTTGGAGATAAAGAACATTGTGGAGATATGATTCAATTTGTAAAACAATTAAAAGGGTGTCAATATCCACATGAAGCAGCAAAAATAATAGTAGAAGACTTGGGACTAAATATAACAATTCCAGAGATTATGAAAAATGTAAAAGAGAAGAAAAGCAAAAAGAAAATTAACGAATTATACTTTGAAAAAGGAACTAAAACTAATAATATAATTTGCATGTTTGATTCACAAAAATATAATTCAAAACCAGCAAAAGAACAAATAGGATATATCAAAAATAGAATTTCAAAACTAAGAATGCAGGAATATAGATTAGAAGAAATAGAAAATAATATAATAAATGGTATGACAATAATACCAAGTGGAATAAAAGGAAATGCACAAGAGAATTGGAAAAAGCAACAAATATTTTTAGTGGATTTTGATAACACATATAAGGGAGAAAAGCTATATAAGGATAATCCAAGACATATAAGTATTGAAAAGATACTAAACTATTGCAAAAGTATAAACTTTGAACCAACATTTATATATACAACATTTAGTAATTCGGAGAAACAAACAAAATTTAGACTAGCATATGTATTTGAAGAACCAATTACTGAATATTTGTTAGCATTTCAGATACCACAAAAACTATTAGAAATTTTTAAAGACTATTATCCAGATACATCAAAACAGAATTTATCAGATATGTTTTTTGGAGGGCAAGAAATTGTATACACTTCTGACAACTATTATAAAATTTCAAAAAAGGAATTAGAAATTGAACAAATAGAATACCAAGATATAAGTGAAGCAGAAAAGATGTCTCATAATGTTATTGCTAATCAACTATTAGAGGAAAATGAAATCCGAGTGTATGAAAATACACTATACATATATGAAAATGGAGTATATAAAAAGAATGAAAAGAGCATCCATAGAAAAATTATAGAAATATATCCTAAATCGACAATTAGAATGCAAAAAGAAGTTATATCATATTTATTAACAATTGCTCTAGAGGCAGAACTACAATATGATAATTTTATTAACTTTAAAAACGGATTATTTGATTTAAGAACAAATCAGATAATACAGCATTTACCCCAATATTTTACAGTGAATCAAATAAATATAAATTTAAATATTGATCCAATAAAAATTAGTGCAGTAGATAATTTTTTAGATAGAATAACTTGTGGCAATAACGAAAGAAAGAATGCAATACTGAAGATGATAGGATATTCTATGACTAGTAGTGTAAAGATGCAAAAAGCATTTGTGTTATATGGTAAAACAGCAGGAAATGGAAAGTCTACTCTCTTAGAAATTATTGAAAAGTTAATTGGAAGAGAAAATATAAGTCATATAACATTACAAGATTTTGTTAGTAATAGATTTAGTGTTTCCGAAATAAAGGGAAAATTGGTTAATATAGTATCTGAAATGACAAAAGAATTTTTAAAAGATAGTAGTGTTTTCAAGCAAATTGTTACCGGAGATATTATAACTGTTGAAGAAAAGTTTAAAGATAGATATACAATAAAGCCATATGCTAAACACATTTTTACGGCAAATGAATTGCCAAAAGTTGCAGATACCAGTAATGGATATTTCAGAAGACTTTTTATAATTCCATTTGAGGCTATATTTACTGAAACAGAAAAAAGTAATTTCAACTTTAATGAATTGGTAACGCAACAAGCATTAGAATATTTGGCAGCAATATCATTAAAAGAATATATAAAAGCAATAAGAAAAAATAGATTTTCTAATGTAGAGGAAAGTCAAAACATTATAGAATCATATAAAATGGATAGTAATACAGTAATTGGATATATATATGATAAAGACAGGATGAGAAGTTTACTAAGAAGTGGAAGAGTTAGAAAAAGAAGCGAAGTATTTGTAGATTATATCAATTATTGTAAAGATTCTGGATATATACACAAAGGTAGAAATAAATTTTATGAAGAAGTGGAATCAACAGGGTTAGTGCAAAAAGGTGTATATAATGGATATGATACATATATTTTTGATAAATCACTAATAAAATAGAAAATCCACTGAGTATAGAATACAAATATATAGACAATTTCAGAAAATTTTAGTGGATTTCTTAAAATAAAAAATATATAACTATATAATTTTTATTTGATACAATATGCAAGTATAAAAAATATAAAAAGAAGTATACAAAAATGAAAAACACCACTAAAAGAAAATTATAATTAAGATTACACATGTTTTAAAAATATGTGTAATTTTTTGACTTTTTTACACATATTTAAGCAAAAAAAAAGAACTAATAGACATATTTGACTTTTGTTGATATAATATGTAAAAGCGAGGTTAAGATGAGTAGTTATATATTTTTAACAAATGAAGGTTATACATATCAACCAAATTCAAATAGCATAGAACCAGATTGTGAGAATGCACAATTAATTGGTATATCAAATGGTGAAAATCAACAAGAAGCATTTGAAAATTTAATAAAAGAAAGAGAAAATCTAAAAAAGTTCAATTTTGATGAAATATATTGTTATAAACTAGATGAAAATTTTAAAAAAAGTAAGAAATATTATTATATAAAAAGTATATAATATCGTATTATATAGATAGAACAGTTATATTAATAAAATATTAATTATTGGAGGATAAAAATGAAGATTTCGGAGTATAATTTAATTGAGAGCACAATGATAGAATATAAAGAAAATTTAGAAGAGAGAAGACCTAAAAGTTGGCTAAAAACAGTGTCTGCTTTCGCAAATACAAAAGGAGGTACAATACTTTTTGGAATAAGAAATTCGGATAAAGAACTTATAGGAATAGAAAATGCTAGTGAAATATCAAGCAAAATATCTGAATTTATAAATGCAAAAATTCAACCTGCTCCAAGATATGAGGTGAATCCAATAAGAGAGAATGATAAACAATTTATAGAATTAAAAGTTGCTGATGGTCCATCTGTACCATATTATTATGTGTCTGACGGAAATAAAATAGCTTATGTTAGAACAGGAGATGAATCTGTTGAAGCAGCACCACATGTTTTAAATGCATTAATATTAAAAGGGCAAAATAATACATTTGATGCATTACCAAGTCCTTTTAAAATGGAAGATTTAAGTTTTACATTATTAGAGGCAACATTAAAAAAAGAGATAGGTATGACACTAAAAAGAGAAGCTGATTTAATTTCAATAGGGTTATTAGATATAAATAAAAATGTAACTTATGCAGGAGTATTATTTAGTGATCAGGGAATGTTAAGACAATCAAGAATATTTTGCACAAGGTGGAAAGGAAATGAAAAAGGTAGTATAGATGGAGATGCTTTAGATGATAAAGAATATACAGGAAGTATAATTGCATTATTAGATAATGCAGAAACATTTATAAAAAATAATTCTAAAAACCAATGGACGATTAAAGGAATGATGAGAGAAGAAAAAACTGATTATCCAAGAGAAGCAGTACGTGAAGCATTAGTCAATGCAATCATACACAGAGATTATCAAATAATTGGATCTGAAATACATGTTGATATGTATGATGATAGATTAGAAATTTCTTCACCAGGTGGGATGATAACTGGAAGTAAAGTACAAGATTTAGATTTAATGAAAATTCCATCAATTAGAAGAAATAATGTGATATCAGATTTGTTTAGTAGATTACACTTAATGGAGAGGAGAGGTAGTGGAATAACAAGAATTCTTAGAACATATGAAAATTTTGAAAAAAAGCCAATATTTTTCTCTGATTCAACTCAATTTTTAGTTGTATTACCTAATAAAAGTACGGATCTAAATGAAGAAAGTCCGGATTATCCGGAAGAAAATCCGGTTTTATATAAAAAAAGTTCGGATTATCCGGGAGAAAGTACGGATATACAAGTAGAAGAGTTTTCAATAAAAGTAGTAGAAAAATGGGATAAAAAAGTAACTCAAAAAACAAAAATAAATATTATTCAGTTATTTAAGAAATATGGATATAAATATACTTTTAATAGAGAAAATGTATGTGAACAATTTAATGTTAGCAAGAGTAGAGCTTCAGAAATTATAAATAATATGAAAAAATGGGGAATTATAGAAAAGATAAAAAATACACAATATAAATTTATTAAATAAGCTATTAATCATTTTAATATATGTAATTTGCATTATACTGATAATTCTTTTCCCTACACTAGCAATAAGTACTTTTGAAGCAATGTTAAGTTGCTACTTAATGATAATTGTAGAGGAGATGAAGTCAATGAAAAAAAAGACAAATGGTGTACACTCTAGTTATATGTAGGTTAAGATTTGCCAATAAATGCAAAATACGATTAAATATTAAAATATAATAGATATAGAGTGCTAGGTTCAAATCCTAGGCCTACACCAAGGAAACTTTCGGGTTTCCTTTTATTATATATAAAATATTTCAGAAAATACAAATTTCGACAAACTTTTCAAAAAATAAGTGGTATATATAATAAAAAAGTATGGAGAAAAGATATGGACTGTTTAATTGCAGAAAAATTAAAAGAATTAAGAAGAGAGAAAAAGATAACACAAGAAGAATTAGCAGAAATATTAGATATTAGCCGTTCTAAAGTTTCAAGTTGGGAAACTAACAAAAGAGATATGACAATAACAGATGCAGTTAATTTGGCAGACTATTATGAAATAAGTTTAGATAATCTATTAAGTATAAAACCAATAAAGGAAAAGGAATATATAGAAATTTCATATAGATTTTTTAAAAATAAAGCTATTTCTTTAAAAGAAAAAACTAAAATTATAAAAATGATGGAGGAAAATTTAAAAAGCGAGAATATAGACGAATTATATGAAAATTACAAAATGACACAAAATGCGACAAAATAGTACAATAAAGTGCTAGTTTGTTGCATTTTTGATATGTAAATTCAAATCAAAAAATGTTAAAATATAAAATAAACATTGAAAGGAGAATATATGAAAAATAAAGATATATTAGATTTAAAGAATAGTCAATCTGTTGTGACTCATTTAACATTCATACAAGGTATTATAAATAGAATGGCAGGAAATAGTTCAAATTGTAAAATATTAGTAGCTACTATATTGACAATTGTTATAACAGTACTATTGGGATTTAATAATTACAATAATTATTGGTGGATAACAATTATAATTATTGTATATGGATTAATTTCAGACGCATATTATTTAACTTATGAGAGAAATTTTAGAGAAGAATATAATGATTTTGTGTATAAAATAAATAGAAGAAAATTAAAAATAAAAGACATATATATAATAAAAAATATAAAAGGAATTTGTTATTGTGAATTTCCTATAAAGATGATAAAGTCGATGACATCGTTTTCAGTTTGGACATATTACATAACATTAGGTGTAGTATGTTATATTATAAAAATTATTTAGGAGGTATATTTATGAAAAGACAAGTATTTTATAGTTTTCATTTTAAAAATGATTGTTGGAGAACAGGGCAGGTTCGTAATATAGGAAACATTGAAGGTAATAAAACTGTTTCAGAGAACGATTGGGAGGAAGTGAAGAAAAAAGGAGATGACAATATAAAAAAATGGATAAATGAACAATTAAAAAACAGAAGTTGCACAATTGTCTTAATAGGTCAACAAACTTCTGAAAGAAAGTGGGTAAAATATGAAATAGAAAAAAGTTGGAATGATGGAAAAGGAGTATTAGGAATCTATATTCATAATTTAAAGAATCAATATGGAGAGACAAGTAATAAAGGGAAAAATCCTTTTGAACAGTTTGAACTAAAAAATGGAGAAAAATTATCAAGTAGAGTAAAAGTATATAATCCAC
The DNA here is from genome assembly GCA_963558245.1 of uncultured Clostridia bacterium. Lineage (GTDB taxonomy): Bacteria > Bacillota > Clostridia > TANB77 > CAG-508 > CAG-269. Next base: position 9,956 of record CAUWGA010000025.1, on the reverse strand, counting down.
CATATGGTTCGGATAGTAAGGCTAATTACAATTACATTGCAGAAAATATAGAAGAATGGATAGAAGATGCAATAAAGAACAGAAAATAGGAGGAAAATGCATGGGGTGGTATGAAGCTATAAAAGATGGTATAGTTGTTGCTCAAAAAGCAGATAATATTCCATTAGTGTCAGAATTAATTGAAGCTCAAAAACAAATATTAGATTTAGTACAAGAAAATCAAAAATTAAAGGAAGAAAATCAAAAATTATTAAAGAAACAAGAAATTTCAAATAAAATAGAAAGACATAAAGATGCGTATATAACACTAAAAGATGATGAACAAAAATTAATATTTTGTTCAAATTGTTGGGATAGCAAACAGCAGTTAATTCAAGCGCAAATTGATGAAAATGGGCATTATGAATGTCCATCATGTAAAGTTTTTGGATATTATGATAAAGAAAAATATGATAGAATAAAATCAACTGAATCACCAATATATGTTATTTAAAAGAGCGCTATGTACATAGTTCTTTTTTTGGTTTCTTTGTCACACCTTGGTCACACTCACCACAAAAATACCCAAATTTAAACACAATTTAACACAAATAAAAAGTCACCAATATCACTGAATAACCTACTCTAACAAGGTTGAAAACAAATCCACAAAACTTAACAATATCAACACTTACGGACTTATAACCCGAAGGCACACAAGGATTCCTTAAAACAACAAAATTTTCCCTATACAACCCTAAATTACAATCAAAATCAATAAAACAAAAATCAACATATTACATTGCTTTAAATATAAAAAGCACAATTAAATCTATGAATATAAAAATAATAGCAAAAATCTAAACAACTTATCAAATTAATTTGCAAATACAAATTAAATATGTTATTAAAAAAGTGCAAAAAATATATAAAAAGTATATTAAAACTGGAGAGACCAATATCCTCAAAAGATAATTACAATCCAATTTATTAATTTGAGAAAATAGAATTTACGAATATAAAAAATTCTATAAAACTCTCCAACAAAAAAGTCTAAGTTTCAAAACTTAGATTTTTTTGTTATACAACTGAATAACCTTGTAATTTTTGGAAAAAATATTAGTAATTAGATAAAATTAAGAAATGAAAGATTGAAGCAATTAGAATTTTAAATTTTATATAAAAGCTTCAAGAAAAGGAGTGATATTAAGTATGGAACAAACAAATTTAAAAAATACAATTGTATTAAAAGATTTACCATCAAATATTATAGAAGAAGCGGTAATTGTTTTTAAAAATAAAAAGACAGTTAAAGAAATAGAAAAAATAGAAAAAGATAATAGAGGCAATAAAAACAAAAAAATCAGAAAAAACAATTCGTATGCAATAAAAGAAGCAGAACTTGTAATAAATGATTATATGACTAAAATGGAAGAAAAGAGAAAAAATAAAAATTTAACACAAAAAAATATAAATAAAAAAATTAAAAAACTAAAGATATATTCTATTGTTACAAGCATAGTAATAACAATGGAAACAATTTTTTTGATAATAAATAAATGATGATTAGATAATGTATAAAACACCAAATCCTAACATATAGTTTAAAAGAAAACTAAGGAAGAGGTGTATTTTTTATGGAAAGAGTTATGACGGTAGAAGAAAAAATTAAAAGAGCAGAACAAATTTATCAAAAGCGTATACAAAATGTGGAAGCACCATTAGAAGAAAGTAAAGAAACAAATAAAAAAGATATAAAACTTTTAAAAAAAATGATTATTCAAATTCTAATATGTGCATCTATATACTTAGTTGTTTATACAATCCATAGTAATCAATATGTTTTTTCTAAAGACTTTACAGATAAAGTGAATAATATTTTATCTTATGACACTAATTTTAGTAGTGTATATAATCATCTAAAAAATAAATCACAAGAAGCTTTTAGTACTTTACAATTCTTAAACAATAAAGAAAATGATAAAAATAATCAAAATGGTCAAGCAAATGAAGAACTAAAGCAAGAAAATAATAAAAATAACGAGGAAAAAATAGATAATACAGAGAATCAATCTGAAAATACAGAACAAAGTAAAGAAGTAGCTATTGGAGGTGCAATAATAGCAGAAACTTCAAATTTTCAAAAGGATGCATTGCCACAAACAGAACAAGATATCATAGATACCAAAAATACATCTAGTTTTATTAAACCGATAGAAGGTACAATAACTTCAAAATTTGGACAAAGAGATACTGCAACAGGCAGAGTTCCTAAAAATCATACTGGTATTGATATTGCAGCAAATACAGGAACGAAAATAAAATCTGCAACAGATGGAGAAGTTGTTTTGTCTTCTGAAGAAGGGGATTATGGAAAACATCTAAAAATACAAATAGGTGAAGTAAGTGTTATTTATGCTCATTGTAATAGTTTATATGTAAAACAAGGAGATAAAGTGGTACAGGGACAAAAAATTGCAGAAGTGGGGTCAACTGGTAATTCAACAGGTCCACATTTGCATTTTGAAATTAGATATAAGGAAAGAGTAGTAAATCCTCAAAACATATTAGAAATATAAAACATAATTTTACATAGAATGAACTAAAAAATGAAAAGGAATATACAAATAGAGTAGATAGCAAAAATATAATAAAAATAAAATAATTAATAAAAATAAAACATAGAAGAAACATAAAAGATAATTTAATAGATTTAAGAAAGGAGAAATGAGAAAGGTGCAATTTAAGATAGATTTAAAAATATTTTTATTTTTTTTATTATTCTATTTTACTGGTCAACTTCAATCATATGCATTAATATTGTTATTTGCGTTTATTCACGAAATAGGTCATTTAACGGCAGGTATTATTGTTGGAATGAGACCTAACAGGTTAAAATTAAAACCTTATGGGGTTAGTGTATCGTTTGATATATTACCACAAGATTATAACAATAAGATTAATAAAGGCAATATTCTTGAAGTTAAAAAGATTTTTGTAGCACTTGCAGGTCCATTAACCAATTTTATAATTATTTTGATAATTATAAATTTAAACTTAAATGTGTTTACAAGTATAAACATAATATATTCAAATTTATTATTGATAATATTTAATTTCATTCCTATATATCCTTTAGATGGTGGACGAATTTTAAAGGGAATTATATACATCTTATTTGGAAAAAAGAAAGCGGAAGTTTATACTAATAATATTTCTTTGGTTATATTAATTGTTATAACTTTTTTGGGAAGTATAGCAACCTTTTACATGGAAAATGTAGCAATATTTGTAATCATAATATTTTTATGGATTATTTTTATAAAAGAGGATATTATATATAGAAAGAAAATTAAAATTTATAATTTAATAGAGAAAACTATTGAAAATGAAAGGGATTAATAGTAAACTAATACTAATGATAATGAACAAAGGTACTAATATTAAAAATAACTTTAAATTTATTACAGCTAAACATTATTTTAATTTTAATAAATGTGCAAAATACATAGAATATAAATAATAAAGTTGTGTTATTAGAGTTTAAAAAATAAATTACTAGAAAATATTAGTATATTTAGGAGGGAATGAGACTAAAGATGAAAAAAATTTTGAAAAATCAAAATGGTGTAAATTTGATTTCTCTGTCCGTTGCAATTATAATTATTTTAATATTAACAAGTATTACATTATATAATGCAAAAGGAAATATTAAAATTTCAAAATTAAAAGGAATGCAAACAGACATAGAAAATTTGACAGATAAAATATCTAGCTATTATGCTCAATATGGAAAGCTTCCTGTAAATACCAACATAGAATATATAAATATAAATAACATAAGAAATGCAGGAGTTATTAGTTCGGCAACTGATACTGGAAAATTTTATGTTATAGATTTGGCAGCTATGGAGAACATAACATTAAACTATGGGCAAGATTATGAAAAAATAAGAAATGGTGAGGCATCTACTCAAGAACAAGTAAATCAACTTTTAAATATATATATTATAAATGAAACAAGTCATAATATATTTTATGTTGAGGGAATAAAAATTGATAATGAAGTCTTTTATACAAATTATACAGCTGAATATGTTGACAAGGCAATAGTTAATTTAAGATATTACGACAATGTAGAAATTCCAGATGGATTTTACTATGTAGGAGGAACAAAGGATACTGGCTTGGTTATTTCAGATGTAAAAGGAGATGACTTAGAAAATTCTAAAAGAGGAAACCAATTTGTTTGGATTCCAGTAGAAAAAGAATCCGACTATACAAGAAATATAACCTACAACAATCAAGAAATTTCAGCAAATGCAAAAGCTGAGATAGAATATTTACCAGATGGAATAGCTGACATAGAAGATTCATTTGGAAGGAATGAAGAAGCAGAAAAACAAGCAGTATTGGCAGCACATGGATTTTTCATATCTAGATTTGAAGCTGGAAATGAAGATGGAAGATTAGTAAGTAAAAAAGGTGTATCTGTATGGAATAATATATCTCAAGCAGATAGTAAAACAAAAGCTAAAAGTTTTATCAATAATAATTCAGCAAAAAGTGCTTTATGTTCAGGTATTCAATGGGATAAGGCAATGCAATTTGCAAATACTAGTGAATTTAATGTAACCCAAAGTCTTCAAGAAAGACATACAAGAAGTTTAACAACTACAGGAACTAATTTACTAGATATGTCAAAAAATATATATGATTTAGAAGGAAATCTTCTAGAAAGAGTAGCTGAAACTAAAAATGACAATTGTGTGGTTAGAGGAGGATATTATAATGACAATAATCCAGCATCTACTAGACAAACAACAACTAGCTCAGCAGATTCAAATATAGGATTTAGATTTGTTCTTTATGTAATACCAAGAGATAATTGGTCGTCTACATATGACAAAACCACAACATATACAGATCGAAATGAAGATGTTGCTACAATACCAAAAGGATTTAAAGTAAGTAGAAAAGCCAATGAAAATACAATTCAAACAGGATTAGTTGTACAAGCACCAGATGGAAGTGAATTTGTGTGGGTACCTGTTCCAGATGTAATAAAAGACATAAAAAAAGGTGAATTAGGAAAAAATGGTTATACACCTATGGCAGAATTGCAAAGGGATTCAACAGTGCACTATCAAAGTATACTATATACGTTTGATTCAAATATTCCAATAGCTCAGGAAGAATGGAAGTGTGGAACAACGAACAATAGAGAACCTAGTCTAGTAACAGGAAATTCTCAAGATACTACAGCAATTTTAAATCAAATTGTTGGAACAAATTTTGATGCAAATGCAAACTATTATAATAAGATATTAGGAATGCCAACAGCAAGAGACTTTGGTAATGAAATGCAAAATCAATATAATAATATGATTAATAGTGTAAAAAAGTATAAAGGATTTTATGTGGCCAGATATGAATTAGGAATTGAAGGTTCAAATATAGTTAGTAAAAATGCATGGAAAAATTCAAACATTACAACAGCGACAGCATTATCATCACAAACAAATTCATGGTATGGATTATACGGAGCTTGCAAAAAGTATTTATCTAATAATGTTACTAGCAATATGATATGGGGATGTCAATATGATGCAATAATGAATTGGATGGTAAAGCAAAAAAAAGATATAGGGAATAAAAATGTTGATAAATATAACAAAGAGCAAATAACAGGAAAAACAAGTGTAGATATGTTAAATAATATATATGACTTATATGGTAGTAATTATGAGTGGACAATAGAAGCTAAAAATTATAATGCTAGAATATGGAGAGGTGGTGGAGCAGGAAGCAGAGAGGCTCTTTCTCCATCAAATAGAGATTATTTTGAACCAGTAAGACAATATGGAAATGTAACTACAAGATTAACACTATATGTAAATTAAAATATAGGGAAAAGTATTTTCCCTATATTTTTTGATATAAACTAATCTTGTAAACATTTTGTAACAATTTAGAAATATTTTTGTTATTTTAGCTCAAAATTAATTGACTTTTTAACGTTTTCGTTATATTATATAGCTATTAAAAATGTGTTTTTAAAATCCTAAGGAGGAAAATTATGGGAGAAGTAATTGTTATTACATCAGGTAAAGGTGGAGTAGGAAAAACAACAACAACAGCAAATTTAGGTTCAAGTTTAGCTTTAGAAGGCAAAAAAGTAGTATTAATAGATACTGATATAGGATTACGTAACCTAGATGTTGTAATGGGGCTAGAAAATAGAATTGTTTATGATATAGTAGACGTTGTAGAAGAAAAATGTAAATTAAGACAAGCATTAATAAAAGACAAAAGATTTAAAGAACTATACCTATTACCAGCAGCTCAAACAAGAGATAAAAGTGCAGTTAATGAAGAACAAATGAGAAAGTTAGTAGAAAAGCTTAAAGAAGAGTTTGATTATATATTAATTGACTGTCCAGCAGGAATCGAACAAGGATTTAAAAATGCTATTGCAGGAGCTGATAGAGCAATTGTTGTTACAACAGCAGAAATATCAGCTATTAGAGATGCAGATAGAATTATAGGACTTTTAGAATCATCAGAGATTAAAAATCCAGAATTAGTTATAAATAGAATTAGGCCTAATATGGTAAAAAAAGGTGAAATGATGGATGTTGACGATATTGTTGATTTATTATCTATTGACCTAATTGGTGTAGTACCAGATGATGAATATATTATTACACAAACAAATAAAGGAGAGCCGGTTATTCAAAATAAAAAAGCACCATCAGGAAAAGCTTATATAGAAATAGCAAAAAGAGTATTAGGAGAGAAAATAGAAGTAACTATTCCAGGAAGGGAAAAAGGATTTTTTGCGAAACTAAAAAGACTATTTGGCAAACAATAAAACAATGTAAGGAGTAGAAAATAATAATGTTTGAAAACATAGTGAATTTTTTTAAAAACTGGAATAAAAAAGGAGAAAAAAACGTGATAAACTCTAAAAATGCAGCTAAAGAAAGATTGCATTTAGTTTTAATGCAAGATAGAGCAAATGTTTCAGCAGACTTTTTAGAGCTAATGAAACAAGAGATAATAGAAGTAATAAAGAAATACATAGACGTAGATGAAAGTGCAATTGATGTTAGACTTACAAATAAAGAAAATGGTGATGGAACAAATGGAGCACCAGCATTATATGCTAACATACCTATTTTAAATATTAAAAATGAAGCACGAAAAGTTGAGTCATTAGAAAAAGAAAAAACAAAAAAAATTGAAGAAGAAAATGATAAAAAAGTAAAAAAAGAAAAAAATATCGAAGATGAAAAAGTAGATAAAAAATTAGAAGAAAAAAACAATAAAGATAAAACTGAGAAACAAGTTAAAGATGCTAAAGAGAGTTCTGATAGCAAGAAAAACAATAAAGAAGACAAAGAAAAAGCGGATACAGGAAAAAATAAAGAAACAAAAGTAAAAGAAGAAATTAAATCAGAAAATAATTAGGAAAAAGAGTGGTTTAATGAGAAAAAGAGAGTTAAAAAATATAGAGTGGAGTATTTTGATAATTGCACTTGTATTAAGTGTAATAGGATTAGTTGCATTATTTTCAGCAACGCAAAGTACAGAGCATGATGAATTTTATAAACAATGCATATGGTTAGCAGTTAGTTTAGTAATTATGATAGGCGTAATGTTAATTGATTATGAAACAATTATAAAAATGTCACCAATATTTTATGGACTGTTTATTGTATTATTAATTGGTGTTTTATTTACACCAGAAATAAATGGTGCTACAAGTTGGTTTGACATTGGTTTCTTTTCATTTCAACCAGGAGAATTTGCAAAAGTATTTGTAATTTTATTTTTTGCAATGGCAATTACTAAAATTCAAAAAAGAGGAAAATCAGAAATTAATAGACCAACTAGATTATTAATATTAATGGCTGTACTGGGAGTGCCAATTTTATTAATAATAAAACAACCAGATTATGGTACAGCAATGGCATTTATTGTAGCAGCAGGCTTAATGATGATAACAGCAGGATTAGATAAAAAATATATAATAGGAACTATTATATTAGTGTGTATTGCATTACCACTAATGTATCAATTCGTGTTACCGCAACATGCTAAAAACAGAATAGATATATTTTTACATCCAGAATCAGATCCAAGAGGTGCAGGATATAATATAATACAATCTAAGCTAGCAATTGGTGCAGGTGGCTTAACAGGTATGGGGTTGTTGAAAGGAAATCAAACTCAATTAGGATTTTTATATCCTAAAACAACAGATTTCATTTATGCAGTAATAGGAGAAGAAATGGGGTTTGTTGTAGCTGGTGCCATTATTATATTATATGTGGTATTAATAACTAAATGCTTATATGTAGCAAAAACTGCTAAAGATGAAGTAGGTTCATTAATTGCAACAGGAATAACAGGTGTATTTTTATTTCATATGTTAGAAAATATTGGTATGGTAATGGGGTTATTGCCAATTACAGGTGTACCACTTCCATTTATAAGTTATGGAGGAAGTTCACTAATTACTAATTTCTTATGTATAGGATTATTGTTAAATATAAGTAGTAAAAGACAAAAAACTATATTTGTAAAATAAATTTAAATCGAGGAAAAGTTTATTTTGTTTTTCATTAATTAAATGAAAATAAATTTATCCTCGATTTTACTAATGATATAAATTATATGATTTTTATAAATATATAAAGGTTTATAGGTAACCGTTTAAAAACCTAAATATATTTTACAAGGAGACAGGGGTATATTTTAACAACTAAATATATCTTATAAAGTAATATGTATTTAAAAAAACTAAAAATTGGAAATGTAGAACTAGAAAATAATTTAATATTAGCTCCAATGGCTGGCGTTACTAATTTGGCATTTAGAGTTGTTTGCAAAGAAAATGGAGCAGGTATGGTATGCACAGAAATGGCAAGTGCTAGAGCAATGCTGCATAATGATGAAAAAACAAAAAAGCTTTTTAATACTAAAGGAGAAAAAAGACCAATAAGTTTTCAAGTTTTTGGAAGTGATGAAGAAAGTTTGGCATATTCAGCGAGATATATGAGTGAGTTTGCTGATATAATTGATATAAATATGGGATGCCCTGCACCAAAAGTAGTAAAAAATGGTGACGGAAGTAAATTATTATTAGATTTAAATAAAGCACAAACTTTAATTAAAACTGTAGTAAAAAATTCGAGTGTACCTGTAACAGTAAAATTTAGAAAAGGTTGGGATAAAAATAGCATTGTAGCAACAGAAATTGCAAAAATTGCAGAAGAAGCAGGTGCTTCAGCAATAACAATACATGGTAGAACTCGAAGTGAATTTTATACAGGAAAAGCTGATTGGGAAATAATAAAAAAAGTAAAAGAAAGTGTCAAAATTCCAGTTATCGGAAATGGAGATGTTGTTGATGAAGAAACCGCTTTACAAATGTTTGAAACAACAGGTGTAGATGGAATTATGATAGGCAGGGCAAGTTTTGGGAATCCATGGATATTTAAAAATATTATTCATTATTTGAATACAGGAGAAAAATTATCAATGCCAACTAATGAGGAAAGATTAAGGACCATGAAAAAACAAATAGAACTATCAGTAGAAGAAAAAGGAGAAATAGCAGTTAAAGAGCTTAGAAAACACATAGCTTGGTACACAAAAAACTTAAAAAATTCAAGCGAATTTAGAAATTCAATAAACAAGATAGAAATTAAAGAAGAATTAATAAATAAATTAGATGAATATTTTAAAACTTTATAGAATAAAGATGTAGTGGATTATTAAATTAATCCACTATTTTTTTAGTTACATGAAATTACATTTTATATAACTTAAAAATGACATTGGTACATAAACAAAAATGAGACATACAAGTAATCTAAAAAAGGGAAATATTTTCATAATGTCACTTTTGTTCTATATTAGGAAAGTCATGCTGACTTTCTAATATATAAAACCATATTGTACACAAT
>CAUWGA010000024.1:0-18772 GCA_963558245.1 uncultured Clostridia bacterium | reverse complement strand
ACCAATTAAAGAATAGACTTCATGCAAATGCTATTCCTATTCAATTACCAATAGGAGCTGAAGACAATTTCCAAGGAATTGTTGACTTAATCAAAATGAAAGCTTTTATTCATAAAGATGATTTAGGAAAAGAAGTTGAAGAATGTGATATTCCAGAAGATATGAGAGAAGAAGCAGAAAAATTCAGAACACAAATGATTGAATCTGTTGCTGAACAAGATGAAGAATTAATGATGAAATATCTTGAAGGAGAAGAATTAACAGAGGAAGAAATCAAAAAAGGATTACGTAAAGGAACAATTGCTAACACAATAGTACCTGTAACATGTGGTTCTTCTTACAAAAACAAAGGTGTTCAAGAATTATTAGATGCAATCGTTGACTTTATGCCATCACCAATAGACATACCTCACATTAAAGGTACTGACTTAGATGGAAACGAAGTAGAAGTTAAAACTTCTGACAAAGAACCATTTGCAGCTTTAGCATTTAAAATTGCAACAGACCCATTTGTTGGAAAATTATGTTTCTTTAGAGTATATTCAGGATCATTAGAAACAGGATCAACTGTATTAAACTCTAATAAAGACAAAAAAGAAAGAATTGGTAGAATTCTTCAAATGCATTCAAATCACAGACAAGATATAGATAAAGTATATGCAGGAGATATTGCTGCAGCTGTTGGTATAAAAAATGTTACAACAGGAGATACTTTATGTGATATGGATCACCCGGTTGTATTAGAACAAATGGAATTCCCAGATCCAGTTATAGATATAGCTATTGAGCCAAAAGACAAAGTAGCTCAAGAAAAAATGGGAATCGCATTAAGCAAATTAGCTGAAGAAGATCCAACATTTAAAGTTCACACAAATCATGAAACAGGACAAACAATTATAGCAGGTATGGGTGAATTACACTTAGATATAATTGTTGACCGTTTAAAAAGAGAATTTAAAGTTGAATGTAATGTAGGTAAACCACAAGTTGCTTACAAAGAAACAATTAGAAATAAAGTAAAAGTTCAAGGAAAATTCATTCGTCAATCTGGTGGTAAAGGACAATATGGTGATGTTTGGTTTGAAATGGAACCATTAGAACCAGGTAAAGGAATTGAATTCGAAAGCAAAATTGTTGGAGGAGCTGTTCCTAAAGAATATGTTAAACCAATTGAACAAGGTATGAGAGAAGCTGCTGAAACAGGTATCTTAGCTGGTTACCCAGTTACAGACTTCAAAGTTTCATTAGTTGACGGTTCATATCACGAAGTTGACTCTTCAGAAATGGCGTTCAAAATAGCTGCAGCTATGGCTTTCAAAGAAGGTATGAAACAAGGTAAAGCAGTTATATTAGAACCAATTATGAAAGTTGAAATCGTTGTTCCAGAAGAATATATGGGAGACGTTATAGGAGATGTAAACTCTAGACGTGGTAGATTAGAAGGTATGGATAATATAGATGGAACACAAGAAATCCACTCATTTATTCCACTTTCAGAAATGTTTGGTTATGCAACTGAACTTCGTTCTAGAACACAAGGTAGAGGAACATATTCTATGGAACCTTCTCATTATGATGAAGTTCCAAAATCAGTATTTGAAGCAATTGTTGCTTCAAAAGCTAAAAAAGACTAATATCTTATTTACAGGATTTTCACTGTAAAAGCTTGCATTTTTTACAAATATGTTATAAAATGCTTATGCAACAAAGTTATTAAATTTAATTAATATAAATAGCTAATTAAACAAAGATTTAATGGCTAATAAAAAAAGGAGGAATTATAAAATGGCAAAAGCAAAATTTGAAAGAACAAAGCCACACGTTAATATCGGAACAATTGGTCATGTTGACCACGGTAAAACAACAACAACAGCTGCTATTACAAAATATTTATCATTATTAGGAAAAGCTAAATTTGAAGCATACGATCAAATCGACGGTGCTCCAGAAGAAAAAGCTAGAGGTATTACAATTAATACAGCTCACGTTGAATATGAAACAGACAACAGACACTATGCACACGTTGACTGTCCAGGACACGCTGACTATGTTAAAAACATGATTACAGGTGCTGCTCAAATGGATGGAGCTATATTAGTTGTTTCAGCAGCTGATGGACCAATGCCACAAACAAGAGAACATATCTTACTTGCTAGACAAGTTGGTGTTAAATATATCGTTGTATATTTAAATAAATGTGATATGGTTGATGATCCAGAATTATTAGAATTAGTAGAAATGGAAGTTAGAGATTTATTATCTGAATATGGATTCCCAGGAGATGAAATTCCAGTAGTAAAAGGATCTTCTTTAAAAGTTCTAGAATGTGAATCAACAGATCCAGAAGATGCAACATATGCACCAATTAAAGAATTAATGGCAGAAGTTGATAAATATATCCCAACACCAGAAAGACCAATTGATCAACCATTCTTAATGCCAGTTGAAGACGTATTCACAATTACAGGTCGTGGTACAGTTGCAACAGGTAGAGTAGAAAGAGGAGAAGTTAAATTACAAGACGAAATCGAAATCATTGGTTTAACATCAGAAAGAAAGAAAACTGTTGTTACAGGTGTAGAAATGTTTAGAAAATTACTAGACAGAGCAGAAGCAGGAGATAACATCGGAGTTTTATTACGTGGTGTTGATAGAAAAGAAATCGAAAGAGGTCAAGTTCTTTGTAAACCAGGATCAATTCATCCACATACAAAATTTACTTCAGAAGTTTATGTATTAACTAAAGAAGAAGGTGGAAGACATACACCATTCTTTAATGGATACAGACCACAATTCTATTTCAGAACAACAGACGTTACAGGAGTTATCGAATTACCAGCAGGAACAGAAATGGTTATGCCTGGAGATAACGTATCTATGACAATCGAATTAATTACACCTATCGCTATCGAAAAAGGATTAAGATTCGCTATTCGTGAAGGTGGTAGAACAGTAGGTTCAGGAGTTGTAGCTGATATTATAGAATAATCTTAATTTGAAAAGAAACACTAATATTAGTGTTTCTTTTTTATGAAAAAATTGTTTTGATAAATTTTAGTTACAATTTATAGTTTAATAAAAAATTATTGTTTCATACTTTGTGTGTCGCAATCTATGAAAAATAAAGGTTAAAGGTAGATTGCTCCAATCGTACTTACTATCGTTCGTTTAGTCGCTTACGCAGTATTTCAACAATAATTTTTTATTAAACTGTGAATTGTAACAAATTTTAGTCTAAAAAGTAACTTATTTTAGTAAATCTCTTGTATTTTAGTAAAAAAAATAATAAAATAGATATGTTATAAATAAAATGAAATAAGACCAATAAAAATGGAGGAAACAAAATGAAAATAATACTAGATGCAATGGGTGGAGATAATGCACCAGATGCTAATATAAAAGGAGCAGTAAATGCAATAAATAAAGTAAAAGCAGAAGTTGTATTAGTAGGAAAAGAAGACGTAATAAGAAGTAAAGTAAAAGAATTTTATGGGAAAGAAATTGAAGAAATCTCAGACAGATTAAAAATAAAAAATGCAACAGAAACAATAGAAATGGAAGATACACCAACTGTAGCAATAAAACATAAAAAAGATTCATCAATGGTTGTTGGATTTAAGATGTTAAAAGAAGATGAAGGAGATGTATTTATTTCAGCAGGAAATTCAGGAGCTTTACTAACGGGAGCAACACTAATAGTAGGAAGAATTAAAGGAATAGATAGACCAGCATTAGCAGGAATACTTCCAGCATATAAAAGTCAATTACTATTAATAGATGCAGGATCAAACACTAATTGTAAGCCGATTAATTTATTACAATTTGCGCAAATGTCTAGTATCTATTTAAAAAATACATATGGAATAGAAAATCCAGCAATAGGATTATTAAATATAGGAACAGAAGAAACCAAAGGAAATGAATTAGTTAGAGAAAGTTATCATTTATTAAAAGAAAAATCAGAAGAATTAGGAATAAATTTTGTAGGTAATGTAGAAGGAAGAGATGCCTTTTCTGGAAAAATTCATGCAATTGTTACAGATGGATTTACAGGAAATGTGTTTTTAAAAACAACAGAAGGATTAGGAAAATTTGTTAAAAAATCATTAACAGAGAGTTTTACAAAAAATATAATAGCTAAAATTCTAGCTATACCAGCACTTCCAGCATTAAAAAGATTTACTAAAGTTATGGATTACAAATCATACGGAGGAGCATTATTCTTAGGTGTAAAAAAACCAGTTGTAAAAGCACATGGAAGTAGTGATGCATTACTATTTGAATATACAATAATACAAGCTGAAAAATTTGTGGAAAATAAAGCAGTAGATAAAATGAAAGAAGAATTTGAAAAACAAAGGAAATTAGCAGAAGAACAAAAAAATGTGTAATTTAAAGTAGCTTTAAAATTCTGACTTGGCAGTATAAATTTATAAAAAAATATTAATTTGACTTGACAAAAGTAAAAACATATAATATAAATGTGATATCAAATATATCATTTGTAAACTTGAGAGGAGGTGAACTCAAAGGTTATGAGTTCAGAAGAAGTTTTAGAAAAAGTAAAAGGAATAATTGTTGAACAATTAGGAGTTTCAGAAAGTGCTGTTAATATGGACGCATCTTTCATAGATGATTTAGGAGCTGATTCATTAGATATTGTTGAATTAGTTATGGCGTTAGAAGAAGAATTTGATATAGAAATTCCTGACAGTGATGCAGAAAAAGTTGTAACAGTAGGAGACGTTGTTGACTACATAAAAGAAAATGTAAAATAATAAAAAATTTTTCTTATGCAATAAAAAAGACTTATGAAATTTAAAATTTCGTAAGTCTTTTTAAAGTTAAAAATTATATTTCTTATAACTTAAATATTCCTAAATATTAAAAAATACTTACTTTATTTAAAATATAAGAGTAATTCTTAAAAAAATTAGAAAAATAATGATTTATATTCTTTTTATATATATTACCATTAGAAATGATATTTCCGTTATAAATTAAATCTTCGCCAGAATATATTTCATAATTACCAATTATATCATTATTAGAAATTGGAGCAGATAAGTTTTTATTTATATCAAATTTTATCTCTAAAGAGTTTAATTTACTTTTTTCAATGGGAATAATCGAACTGTCTATTTTAGAATATGTAATATCTAAATTATTGTTTAATCCTTTATAAATATTAAAATAATCTGAATTAGTATTCTTCCAATTTATAATTTTAGTATTTATAAAATTTTCTATATCAAAATATTCAAAAGTGTCAAAACAATGATTAATAAGTTTTATACTGTCTTGACCACGAAACTTTTTTGTGTCACATCCTAATACAACACATATAATATCCATTTCACCCCTTTTACAACCAGTAACTAGACAGCGATTAGCTCCATTTGTAAAACCTGTTTTTACTCCATATATACCATTTACAACTCCTAATAATTCATTTGTATTTAATAAAGTTTTTGGATATCCATTTATATTTATGGTATAGTTTTTAGTTTCAACGATTTTTCTAAAAGTATGATTTTGTAGAGCATAATCGGTAATTAGAGCTAGTTCATAGGCAGTAGTATAATGCCCATCGGAATCAAGACCATGGGGAGTTTCAAAGTGAGTATTTGACATTCCTAATTCTTTAGCTTTGATATTCATTAGTTCGCAAAAATCTAAAATACTACCACTAACATGTTCTGCTAAGGCAACAGCAGCATCATTTCCAGAACAAAGAAGTAATCCGTACAATAAATCGTGTACACTAATTTTGTCATTTGCTTTTAATCCTAAACGTGAACCTCCTGTACCACCTGCTTTTTTTGAGACGGTTACAATATCATTTAAATTACAATTTTCTAAAACTACAGTTGCTGTCATTATTTTTGTAGTAGAAGCCATTTTTACTTTATTATATTCGTTTTTACCAATTAAAATTTTTTTACTTTTTCTATCTAACACAACATAAGAACGAGCATTAATGTCAAGCTTTTTGGTATTAGCATATACTGAATTATTACAATATGAAAAGACTAATATAAAAGAAAAGACAATACAAAAAGTTTTTCTGCAAAAAAGTTTTATTAACATATTATCACCATTTAAAATATATGAAAAAATGATATAAAATATGAAAGATAAATAAACGCTTAGGGAAAACTAAAAAGTAGCTCTAAATTCACATAAAATATTGATTTTGTGCCTAAAATGTAATATAATTGTAATGTAGGATTGATTTTTTTACTTAAACCTTTAAAGCATATTTCCGTAGGGAGATAAAAACGCTATAAAATAAAGGAAAAACAAGGAAAAATTAATCTATTGACTAATAGAAAAAATATAGTAAAATATAGACAGTAAGATTATATTTAATATGTAAAGGAGAGAATAAAATGAAACAGAAAGGAATCTTATTTTTAGCAGTTGTTATAGTAGCTATGTTTTTTATGAATATAATAGCTCCTATTAATGCATATGCAACGACTGCTACAACACCTTTATATTTAGGAATAACAGAGCTTAGAAAAAACGACACTCCTAATTTTGGATATGCTATAGGAGATCCAAACACCAATGGAGTAACTGGAAATGCAGCTAAGCTGTGGAATATTATTGAATATACAGGTGCTGGAGAAGATGCACAAGAAAAAGCAAATGGAAGTAAAAATATTTATTGTGTTAAAGCAGGTGTAGGCTTTAGCGATACACATAAACGTGCAACGTACAATGTATTTTTTGATATGAAAACAGAAAGAGAACAAATAAAAGCACAAAATGAAACATTAAGAAGCATTGTAGATGGAAAAGTAGATGTAGATGGTGGAACATCAGTAAGTAAATATGATGCATTACTTGCGTTAGCAGATATGTTATATTTAATTGATGATAAAAATGATAACTCAGTAAAAGTAGAATATCTAAAAAATGCAGGAATTATGGAAGAAGCATATGATTATCTATTAACAAGAGATGATATTGCTGCTGTTCAACAAGCTGCAATTTGGTATTTTACAAATTATGGTGAAGAAAATAATAAATACGATAAAACTGGAAACACAGGATGGTTGAACTATACAACAGATGGAATAAGATATACAAGCTTAGGTGATTACAATTTAGGAACACAAGAAGGAAGACAAAGACAAGAACAAGCTGAAGTATTATATAATTATTTAATAAGAACATCTAAAGCAAATGCAAATAATTATTCAAATTCAACAACATCAACAGGAGCACCAGTAAAAGTAACAACCAAAACACTAAACTATGAGGAATCAGGAGAAAATTATATAGTTGGACCAATAAAAATGGAGAAAACAGAAGGTAATTCAAATCCATATACAATTGACTTTGCTGTAAAAAATGGAGAAACAGCTATAAATAATTATAAATTATTAAATAACAATAAAGAAGAAGTTTCACAAGGTACAACAGTAAAAGACCTTGTTGGACAAGATTTTTATATTTCAGTACCAAAAGATGGAATAAAAGAAATTTCTGTTTCAATAAAAATAAATTATGATAATACAAAACTTACATTATGGGCGTCAACAACTAATAACCAAGAACAACCAGTTATGATACCAGAAAAATCACCAGAATCAGAAGAAATTAAATTAACAGTAAAACCAGATGAAAAACCATTTGATTTAGCATTAAGAAAATATATAACAAAATTAAATGGAAAAGAATTAACTGGTGCAAATGTAAGAGTTCCAAACATAGAGGAATCAACATTAGCTACAGGAACAACAGCTACATATAAACACAAAAAAGACCCTGTAATGGTAAAAACAGGAGATACAGTGACATATAAACTTACAATATATAATGAAGGAAGTGCTGATGGTCGTGCTACAAAAATTATAGACCAATTACCAACAGGACTAAAATTCAGTAAAGTAGTAAGTGGAAACTTTGAACTAGATACATATGATGAAAATACAAATACATTAAATTTAAGAAGAAAATCTGGAAACACAGATAACCTAGCTGGATATATAACAGGAAACTTAGCGTCAGAAACTATAGAAATTGAGTGTACAGTTGAAGCAAAACCAGATACAACTAATAGTAAAATACTAACTAATGTTGCATGGATTTCAGAAGAAATAAATGGAGAAACTAATGTAACAATAACAAATCAAAAAGGGGCTGATAGAGATTCAGAACCATCAACAAAACCAGCTGTAGACAAAGACAATATGTCAAATTACACAGGAAATGGTAACAAAGAAGACTTGGCAGATAAAGATTACTATTATAAAGGACAACAAGATGATGATGACTTTGAAAAACTAATTTTAATGCCAGAATCATTTGACTTAAAATTAATTAAAAGAATTGTTGCAGTAAATAATCAAAATGTACCAGAAAGAATTGAAAAAGTAGATGTTAGTAAATTAAACACTTTAGACGAAAAAGGAAACTTAATTACAACAGGTGAATATACATTAAACAAAGAACCTGTTGGAGTAAAAAAAGGTGATATAGTAACATATACATTTAGAATTTATAACGAAGGTACAATAGATGGATACGCTTCAGAAATAACAGAAGATGTTCCAGATGGATTAGAATTTATTTGGTCTGAAAAAGAAGGAGAAGAACTTCAGTCAGATACAACATTAACAAAAGAAGAAAAAGAAGCAATTGAATTCAATCAAAAATATTTGTGGAGTAAATTTAAATATAATGATAGTAAAGATAAGATAATACAAATTTCTTCAAATTACTTATCAAAAGAAAATGAAACAACACCAGGAGGAAATTTAATACCAGCATTTGGAAGCAATGACGGAAATAAAACCGAAGATGACATCCATTATAAAGAAATTTCAGTAAAATTTAAAGTAACTTCAGAAAATATAGGCACGGTAATAAGAAATGAAGCATGTATATCAGCAGATACTGATGAAGAAGGAAAAGATGTAACAGATAGAGATTCAGATCCTGATAAATGGGTTAAATATGAAGATGATGAGGATTATGATAATATAATATTACAATCATTTGACTTAGCTTTAAGAAAATTTATAATAGCAGTAAGTAGTGATGAGGAAATAGCAAATGATGAATATTTAAAAAATGCAGATGGTTCATATAAAAGAGGACCAGTTGTAGATACATCTAAATTAAATACAACTGATGAATCAGGTAAATTAATAACAACAGCTATATATAATCATACTAAAGAACCTGTATTAGTAAAACAAAATGATATGGTAGTATATATGCTAAGAGTTTACAACGAAGGTGATGTAAACGGATATGCATCAGAAATAAAAGACCACTTACCTCCATACTTAGAATTTGTAGACAATGAATATAACAAAAAATATGGATGGGAAGTATCAGAAGATGGTAGAACAGTAACAACCAAATATTTAGCAGATAGTCTAGTAAAAAAAGCAGAAAAAGATAAAGATGGAAAATATGTATTATCATATGTAGAAGTTCCAATCATGTGCAGAGTATCTGAAAAGGCAAAAACAAGTGAAAATATTACTAATATAGCAGATATAACAGAATACAAAGATGAAAACAAAAACATTGCTACAGATAGAGATTCACAGTCAAACAATGTTAAATTACCATCAGATGATAAGTTACCAACATACAAAGATGACGAAAAAGGAGAATATGTTCCAGGTCAACAAGATGATGATGACTTTGAAAAAGTGATTGTAAAAATATTCGACTTAAGCTTAAGAAAATGGGTAACACAAGCAATAGTAACAGATAAAAATGGTACAGTAATTACAGAAACAGGACATCAACCATATGATGACCCAGAAGAAATAGTAAAAGTAGACTTACATAGGAAAAATATTAAAGATGTAACAGTTAAATTTAGATATTCAATTCGTGTAACAAATGAAGGAGAAATTGCAGGATATGCAAAAGAAGTAACAGACTATATTCCAGAAGGATTAAAATTCTTAGCAAAAGATAATCCAGGATGGACAGATGAAGGAAACAATGTGATTTCAACAACATTATTAGCAGATAAACTATTACAACCAGGAGAATATGCAGAAGTAGAAGTTGTATTAACATGGATAAATAGTGAAGACAATATGGGATTAAAAGTAAATACAGCAGAAATATCCAAAGATTATAATGACTATGATGTGCCAGATATAGATTCAACACCAGATAACAAAAAACCAGGAGAAGACGACATAGATGATGCACCAGTTATGTTATCAATTAGTACAGGTACAGCTAAAACATATTTCACACTAGGAGGAATTGTATTAGTAACATTAGCAGGCGGAATATTCTTAATTAAAAAATACATCTTATAATAAATAATAAGACAATGCGGGCCATAAACCCCTTGTCTTATTTTTATATATTAGGAAAGTCATGCTGACTTTCTAATATATAAAACCATATTGTACACAATTTTACTAACATAAAATTGGCACACGAACAAATTAACGGAAAGCCTAAGAGAAAGATTAAAATTATGCTAATTTAATTTCTTTCCGATTTGTTCTGAAATTAAAGTTGATAAATTTTTAATCTTGTAGTAAAATATAATTGTTTATGGAAGGAATGATATAAATGCAAGAAAATTTACTAAAATTAGCAGAGGAAGTAGAAAAAGAATTAGAGCCACAATTTAAAGAGTTAGACAAACTTTGTGAAAAAAATAGTCGAAAAGTTTTAAATGCATTCCAAGAATGTGATTTACAAGAATCGCATTTAAATTCTTCAACAGGATATGGAATAGATGAGCCAGGTAGAAATAAAATTGAAGAAATTTATGCAAAAGTATTTAAAGCAGAAGATGCATTAGTTAGAACTCAATTAATTTCTGGAACACACGCATTAACAGTGACTTTATTTGGAATATTAAGACCAGGAGATACAATGATTAGTATATCAGGTGAACCGTATGATACTTTACAAACAGTAATAGGAACAAGTGCAGAGAAAAGTAATAGTTCTTTAAAGTCTTTTGGCATAAAATATGAACAAATTGATTTAATAAATAATGAATTTGACAAAGAAAAAATTAAAGAAAGATTATCTAAAAAAGATGTAAAACTTGTAGAAATTCAAAAATCAAGAGGATATTCAACAAGAGAAAGTATAAATATTAACAAAATAGAAAATATTATAAAAGCAATTAGAGAAGTAAATAAAGATGTAATAATTATGGTAGACAACTGCTATGGAGAATTTGTAGAAGAAAAAGAACCAATAGAAGCAGGTGCTGATATTGCTGTAGGCTCTTTAATGAAAAACTTGGGAGCAGGAATTGCAACATCTGGAGCATATATAGTAGGAAGAAAAGATTTAATAAACTTATGTGCAGAAAGATTAACATCACCAGGAATAGGAAAAGAAATAGGACCATCATTAAATCAAAATGCATTATTATTAAAAGGATTATTCTTTGCACCAACAGTAGTAAAAGGAAGTGTGAAAACAGCTATATTTGCAAGTAGAATGCTAGAAAAACTAGGTTATAATGTAGAACCAAAATCAAATAGTAAAAGAGCAGATATAGTTCAAACATTAATTTTAAATTCAGAAGAAAAATTAATAAAATTCTGTCAAGGAATTCAAAAAGGATCACCAATAGACTCAAATGTTTTACCATATCCAGGAGAAATGGGAGGATATGAAGATAAAGTAATAATGGCAGCAGGAACATTTACACAAGGCTCAACAATAGAATTAAGTTGTGATGGACCAATTAGATCTCCATATATAGCGTATATGCAAGGAGGACTTACATATGAATATGGAAAGATGGGAATTCTAAAAGCGATAGAATTTATGGAAAATTAGGAGGAGAAAGATGGGAATAGTAATAATTTTATTAGTATTAATTGTTTTAATAACAGGAATTTTAATATTTGGAGGAAGTTCATCAAGGAAACAAGAAAAAATAAGAGAAAAAGAAGTTAAAGAAGCACAAAAAAGAGCTAAAAAAGAAATTCAAGATAAAAAGGCAGAAATTAAGAAATCAAATTCAGAATATGTTGATTTATTTCAATTAGTAGAAGAACACAAAGAAGAAGCAGAAAATGATATTGATTTATCTTTAGCAATAGAAGAAAATAATGATATAGATTTTGAACAAAATTTATTAAATACAAATGAAGATATAGAAAGTAAAGATAATATGATGGATATAAATTCGGACCAATATGAAGAAGATATATTAAATAATGCAGAAATGGAAGCGGAAAAATCAGATAAAGAACAAGAAAGAATTACAACAGCTAAAGATACAAAATCAGATAATAAAGATGAGATAGAAGATGATGGAATAGAATGGCTAATGCCAGAAATGTCAGAAAAAAGTCCTATAGATGAATTAAATAAATATGAGCAAGAAGCACAAACACAACATACAGGATATTTAAATGATGATGATCCAGATGAAATTAATGAAGAATTAGAAAAAAGTATAATGGAAAACATGAAAAAAGTTGAAGAAGAAAAACAAGAAGTAAAATCAACAAAGAAAACAACAACCAAAAAGTCAGAATCTAAAACACCTAAAAAAACAACTGAAAAAACTAATTCTACAAAATCATCTTCAACAACAAAGAGATCCACAACTAAAAGCAAAAAAGAACCACAAGATACAGAGAAAAAATCAACAACAAAGAAAACAACAAGTAAAAATGCTACGACAAAAAAGACAACTAATAAAAAAACATCAGCAAAAAAGACTACATCTAAAAAAGAGGTTGAAAATAAGTAAAATATTATAAGTTAAAATATGTCAAAAATAATAAAAAATAAAAAAATTCAAACAAAAAGTATGAACAACGGAGAAGAAGAAAATCAAATATAAAAAGATAAATGTATAAGAAAACCTAAAAAGAAAGGCAAATAAATGAAAGTAGTAGTAATAGGTGGAGGACCAGCTGGAATGATGTCTGCAATAACAGCTAGTCAAAATCATAAAAATCAAGTTATATTAATAGAAAAAATGCAGTCACTAGGTCGAAAATTACTAATAACAGGAAAAGGAAGATGTAATATAACATCTTCCTTACCTATAGAAGAATTTATAAAAAATACGCCAGGAAATGGAAAATTTTTGTATAGTTGTTATATGCAATATACCAATAAAGACATAGTAGAATTTTTAAAGAAACAAGGATTAGAAGTAAAAGAAGAACGTGGAAATAGAATATTTCCAATAACAGACCATTCTCAAGATGTTTTAAAATGCTTTACAAAAAAATTAAAAGAAAATAACGTCAAAATAATGTATAATACAAAAGTAACTAAAATAATAATTGATGAAGCACAAAAAAAAGCAATAGGAATACAAACAGAAAATGAAAAAATAATAGCAGATAAGGTAATACTTGCAACAGGAGGAAAAAGTTATCCATTAACAGGTTCAACGGGAGATGGGTATGTTTTAGTACAAGAGTTAGGACATTCAATAACTAATATAAAGCCATCATTAGTACCATTAGAAACATATGAAAAGAATATATGTAAAGAATTACAAGGACTAAGTTTAAAAAATATCTCAATAAAATTAGTAGACGAAGAAAAAAATAAAATAATATATGATGATTTTGGAGAAATGATATTTACGCATTTTGGAATATCAGGCCCAACAATATTAAGTAGCTCAGCACATTTAGTAAGATATAAAGAAATTGAACAAAAATTTTTAAATAAAAAAATAAAATTAGTAATTGATTTTAAGCCAGCATTATCAGAACAAAAATTAGAAAATAGAATATTACGTGATTTTGAAGAATTAAAAAACAAACAATTTAAAAATAGTTTAGATAAATTATTACCACAAAAATTAATACCTGTAATAATTGAAAGAAGTAAGATAAATCCTAACAAAAAAGTAAATGAAATAACAAAAGAAGAAAGAAAAAATTTGATAAAAATATTAAAAGGATTTACGTTATATATCAAACAATTTAGACCAATAGACGAAGCAATTATCACAAGTGGAGGAATAAAAATAAATGAAATAAATCCAAAAACAATGGAATCAAAGATAATCAAAAATTTATATTTTGCAGGAGAAATAATAGACGTAGACAGTTACACAGGAGGATTTAACTTGCAAATAGCATATTCAACTGGATATGTGGCAGGAAAAGAAGCAAGAGAAATTTAAAAATTAAGGAAAAATAAACTAAAAAGATAATTCAAAAGAAAAAAGTGAATAAGAAATGATTAAATGCAAAAGGAGTGATTTAAAATCATTCCTTTTAAAAATAAATGGAAAAGGAAAAATAAAATTGAATAAGAGTGGAGTAAATGAATTTATAACTATAAAAAATAATGTAGAAACGGAAATAGTAGAAAAAAAATCTAAATTTATAGCAAACTTATTTTATATAGAAAATAGTGAACAAGCTGAAAAAATGATAAAAGAAACGAAGAAAAAATATTTTGATGCACGTCATAATTGCATAGCATATAGGACAGTAGAAGATAACAAAATAGTAGAAAGATTTAGTGATGACGGAGAACCATCAGGAACAGCAGGAGCACCTATGCTAAATATATTACAAAAAAATGGATATGTAAATGTATTAATAGTCGTAACTAGATATTTTGGAGGAATATTATTAGGAACAGGTGGCTTAGTTAGAGCATATTCAAATAGTTTAATTCAAGCAATAGAAAAAAGTGAAAAAATTAAAAAATGTATGGGAGAAATTCTTGAAGTAAAATTAGAATATAATGAATTAGAAAATTTTAAATATTATTGCAAAAATAATAAAATAAATATAGTGGAAACACAATATTATGAAAAAATCATGTGTAAAATTGAAATAGAATATAATAAAAAGCAAAAAATATTGAAAGATTATGAAACAAAAAAGATAAAAATAATAGAAATAAACGAATTATATAAAAAATATATAACGAAATGTATATGATTTTGCCACTTTCATAAAATTAATGGAAAAAATTTCCAAAAAAGATTGAAAAATATCAGCAATAGTAATATAATGGCTACTGTAAAATATTTACAGCGAATTATATTAGGAGGTAAAAAATGAAAGAAAAAATTTCAATATTAGTAGCAGATGACAATCAAGAATTTACACGTACATTATCAAGCTACATAAATACACAAGATGATATGGAGGTAATAGGAATTGCAAAAGATGGTAATGAAGCAATAAACTTAATACCAACTATAAATCCAGATATCGTATTGTTAGACGTAATAATGCCACATTTAGATGGACTAGGAGTATTAGAAAAAATAAGTACAATGAATTGCCAAAAGCCAATATTTATAATGTTATCAGCAGTAGGACAAGACAAAATAACACAAAAAGCTATTATATTAGGAGCAGAATATTATGTAGTAAAGCCTTTTGATATAGAACTATTAATAAAAAGAATAAGGGAAATTAAATTTTTTAAGCCTGAGCAAAAAAACAATACATTTATAACAAGAGACAGTAAAAAAATGTACATAGATGTAGATGTTTCAAAGGTAGGAACAGACAGAAACTTAGAAGCATTAGTAACAAATCTTATACACGAAGTCGGAGTTCCAGCACATATTAAAGGATACCAATACTTAAGAGAAGCAATAATAATGGTTGTAAAAGATATAGATGTGATAAATCAAATAACAAAAAGCTTATATCCACAAATTGCTTCTAAATATAGTACAACACCATCTCGTGTAGAAAGAGCAATTCGTCATGCCATAGAAGTAGCATGGGGAAGAGGAGACCAAGCTATTGTTGAAAAGATATTTGGTTATACCATTTCAGCAGCAAAAGGAAAACCAACTAATAGTGAATTTATAGCGATGATAGCTGATAAATTACGCTTAGAATTAAGAATTGCATAAGATTTTGAGATAAATGAGATATTTAAAATGAATTTTTATATCACGAAATGAAGGAAGTTATAAGATGAAAGTTACTGGAAATTTTAATAATTATCTCATAACCCGAAGGTCAATAGTTCGAGTCTTACCCTCGCAACCACAATAAAATGAAGCATTTGCTAGATTTTAGCAGGTGCTTTTTTCTTGCGTTTTCAAGTGAAAATGTCACACTTTGGTCACAATTAGGGGGAGAGTTGACTGGGTTAGACAAGTTTTAACAATAAATATGTTGAATTATGCACAGGTAGTGGTATAATTGGGGAAAATGAGAGGAGATAATGCAGAAATCGTGTTTATATTTAGATATATCGATTCCAACATAATATATCAAAATATATCACCTCCTAAAATTAGTTTTTATACACTGATAAGTTTGCCACAAGAATTGCTATTCATGTAATCTCGTAATCTAATAAAACATCATTAACAAAGGCTAACGTGTTAACTAACTAATTAACAATTAAAATAGAAATCTGTGGTTTGGGTCTCCTCTAACCAGTCCATAAAATGGCTGTAAAAAAATAGGAACAAATCCACAATGTATTATGTATATTATACATCGCGAAGTATAATATATCAAAAATTTAAAAGAAAGGGATTAATCAATTACATAGATTAATATTTCTATATAATTGATTATACGAGATTAGTATGGTAAAAGAAATAGTAAAAGATGTAATGTTTTTATTACAAAAAGCCGAAAAAGCAACAAAGAAAGATAAATATATAGCAAATGACTTATTAGATACACTAAAGGCTAATAAAGATAGATGTGTAGGACTTGCTGCAAATATGATAGGATACAACAAAGCAATAATTTGTGTATCAGGTGGATTGTATGATTTTGTAATGATAAATCCTGTTATTACGAGTAGAAGCGGAGAGTATGAAACAGAAGAAGGTTGTTTGTCTTTAATTGGAGAAAGAAAATGTAAAAGATATAAAGAAATTGAGGTTGATTATTTGGACATAAATTTTAATAAACAACATGGAAAATATACAGAATTTGTTGCCGAGATAATACAACATGAGATTGACCATACAAATGGGATAATAATATAATTATAGAAATAGTAATTACTTAAGTAGTTACTATTTTTTTATGTGATAATCGGTATAAATTTAAGAAAAATATTGAAATATAAATAAAAAACATATACCGGAAAATATAAAAACACCCCCGCCTTTAATCTCTACAAGATGAAAAGGAGGAACGGCGAGGGGAGTCATGTGAAAAATTTCGGGAAATACATAGGGGAGGGGGAAATTATTTTTTTGAAAGAGCTTCTAACAGTAAAGATACAGCCAAAGAAAAACCGTCAATAAAAGCCTTTTCAGCTTCGATATCAGACAATTCATTCATACAATCTAATACATTATCAATTAGAGAAAAAGTTTCTGTATCAACCAAATGTGTTAGTTCTTCTTGAAGTGATGTGCATTTTGATAATGCTTTCGAGTATTTAGAATTTTCAACAATTGGCTTTTCGATACAAGTGTAATCTCCATTATATAGAGATTTTATTGTTTTAGCATTCATGTTTTCACCTCCAGTTGGTTGTATATTTAAGCTTAAATGTTATGAAATATCAAGTATTATTTAAAATTAAATGTAATTAACAATTATTTACAAAACATACCAAAATCAGACACATTATATTGTTATTTTTATTACTTTGTGATATAAATATATTGAGAAAGTATATAAGTTTGGGGGCTAATATATGTCTAAAGAATATGAAAGCGAAGCAATGCTTGAAGAAAAATTGATAAAACATTTAGAATTGCTAGGTTATACTAGGATTAATTTAAAAAATCTAGATGATGTAAAAGAGAATTTTAGAAAACAAGTAAATAAGCATAATATAGATGAATTAAATGGAAAAGAATTATCAGATAGAGAATTTGATAGACTATATACAATGATTACAGGAAAAGGTGTTTATGCTAGTAGCAAAATTTTAAGAGAAAAACAATGTCTAGAAAGAGATAATGGAGAAAAAATATACATAGAATTATTTAATACTAGGCAATGGTGCAAAAACATATACCAAGTTTCCAATCAAATAACCAGCATTACGGGAGAAAGAGAAACAAGATATGATGTGACTCTCTTCATTAACGGATTACCACTAATTCAAATAGAATTAAAAGCACGTGGAAAAACATTAAAAGAAGCAGTAAATCAGATTGAAAGGTATAGAAGAATTTCATATAAAGAATTATATAAATTTATTCAGATTTATGTTGTAAGTAATGGAGTAAATACAAAATACTTTGCAAATACAGATGGAGAAATAAATTATGGATATACATTCTTTTGGACGGATGAAGAAAACAACAGAATTAGTAATCTGAGCGAATTTTCAATGTACTTCTTAGAAAAATGTTTTGTTTCTAAAATGATTGCTAGATATATGGTTATTAATGAAACAGACAAACAGTTGATGGTAATGAGACCATATCAAGTATATGCGGTTGAAGCATTAGTAAAACAAGCATTAGAGACAAATAATAATGGATATATATGGCATACCACTGGTTCAGGAAAAACGTTAACATCATTTAAAGCAAGTCAAATTTTAGCAAATGAACCCAATATTAAGCAAGTCTTTTTCTTAGTGGATAGAAAGGATTTAGATACACAGACATTTGATGAATTCAATAAATTTGAGCCAGGTTCAGTAGACTTTACAAATAGTACATATAAATTAGTTAAAAATATACAAGATTCAACAAAGCCATTAATCATAACTACTATTCAAAAAATGGCTAATGCTATAAATAGTCCAAGATATTCAGAATTAATGGAAAAATATAGAGATGAAAAAGTTGTGTTTATTATAGATGAATGTCATAGAAGCCAATTTGGTGATATGCATAAAGCTATAA
>CAUWGA010000023.1:0-19431 GCA_963558245.1 uncultured Clostridia bacterium | reverse complement strand
TTTTTATCGCATCAACATCAAGGCCTGAATCTGTTTCGTCTAATATTGCAAGTTTTGGTTTTAATACAAGCATTTGTAATATTTCATTTTTCTTCTTTTCTCCACCAGAAAATCCAACATTTAAATTTCTTTGAATTAAATTTGGATTCATATTTAATTCCTCTACATCTTTTTCAACTTCTTTTTTTAATTCAAATATTTTTACAGGTTTTCCTGTTATTTTATTTTTAGCATATTTTAAAAAGTTCATTGTAGATATTCCAGGAATTTCTTCAGGTGTTTGGAATGACATAAATATTCCTTTTTGTGCTATTTCGTGTGTTGGTAAGTCATTTATATTATCACCTTCAAATGTTACATTTCCACTTATTTTTTTATATTCAGGATTGTTTAATATAACATTTGCAAGTGTTGATTTTCCTGCACCATTTGGTCCCATAATTACGTGTGTTTCACCTTTTTTTATTTCTAAATTTAATCCTTTTAATATTTCTTTTTCTCCTGCATTGACATATAAATCTTTTATTTCTAATAAGTTATTCATTTATGCTCTCCTTTTTATATAAAATTAATCTTTATTTCAAAAAATCTGCTAAAGTTACGCTGTCTATATATTTGTTAATTGCTTTATCCAATCCTTCCCAGAAAAACAATGTCTTACACCCACCTTTTTGACTACATTCTCCATCTTCTGCTAAACATGTAATTGGTGCTAAATCCCCTTCTGAAGCTCTTAAAATTTCTCCAACTTTGTATTCTTCTGGCTTTCTAGCTAGTTTATATCCTCCATTATTTCCTCTTGCAGTTTGTAAACATCCTGCTTTATTTAATAATGCAACAATTTGTTCTAAATATTTATTAGAAATACCTTGCCTTGAGGATATATCTTTTAATGAAATATAATTTCCATCATTGTTTTCGGCTAAATCTATCATTACTCTTAATGCATATCTTCCTTTAGTTGATATTTTCATAAGTCTCATCCCTTCTTTTGCTTATTTTTAAAGCGTTTATATTATACTACTATTTTAGTAGGAATTCAAGTCTTATACATAAATTGTTTAAAATGTCCAATTAAGGTCAGGTCCAAAGTAGACATTTTTAAATTATGTATTATATAAATTAGTATTTAAAAAAGATAATAATTACAATAAAAAAACTCGAGTATATCTTATAAAAAATACTTTGTGTGTCGCAACCACATTAATTTAAATTTTTGTTGGTTACTTCAATTGCACTCACTCTAACATCTAGTTTGATCGCTTACGCAGTATTTTTTATAAGATATACTCGAGTTCTTCGATAATAATATAATGTTTTCAAGTGTCCTATTTGGACCTGACCCTAATTGGACATTTTAGATATGTTTTTTTATTTCGTTGTAGATTTCTTCATGTATATCTTCTATTGTTCTAATTTCATTATCTTTTACACATTTAATTTCGTACCAGTTATATTTTTTAGAAACATCACATGCTGCTTCATATGCATCTATTAAATGGTTTTTATCTCTTTCGTGTATGTCTTTTTTGTCTTCATGTGTAAATTTATTCTCTCTATTTGCCATTAGTTCTAATGATTTTTCTACTGGCATATTTATGAAAAATACTTCACTTGGTTTAGGTATGCCATATAAATTAAATTCAAAATCCCAAAGCCAATTTAAAAATTTTTCTCTTTCTTTTTCATCTTTTATTTTTCCAGCTTGATGTACCATATTAGCTGTTGTGTATCTATCTGCTAAAATTATACCACCTTCATCATAGTATTTTTGGTAACCCGTTTTAAATGTTGCATATCTATCTGCTGCATAAAATGTTGATGCAATGTATGGACTTACATCTTTAGCATTTTCTCCAAATTCTCCAGATAAATACATTTTTACTAATGATGAGCTTGGGCTGTCATAATTCGGAAAGCTTACAACTTTATAATCAACTCCATCTTCTTTCAGTCTTTCTTGCAATTTTTGAAATTGTGTTTGTTTTCCACTTCCATCAGTACCATCTATTACAAATAATTTTCCCATATTTAGGCTTCCTTTCTTTTTTAATTCTTTTTATAAAATATTGTTTTTTTGTAATAAATTCAATATTTTCAAAGTTCTTTTTATTGCATCTTTTCTTGATTTTTTTCTTCACTTTTTGTATCTACATTCTTATTTTTTTCTAGCATTTTATTTATTGAATTTAATATATCATCTGAATTTTCGTCAAAGTCATCTTTTACTAAATTAAACATTTCGTTTCCTCCTTGCTAAACTTATTATACTATTTTTGTGTTCATAGTCAAGTCAATTTTTTATTTTTATAAGTAGACATTTTTTTATTTTTGTTATACACTTTATTTACTAAATTACATTAAATTTTCTTTTTAAATTGTTTATTTAATGTGATTTTTAAATATAAATTTTATTAAAAATATTTTATAAGAGGCGATTTATTATGAAAAATTCTTTTAAAGATGTTGCAATGAATGAAAATAATGATAAATGGAATAATGTAATTTCTAGAATTGTTCCTATAGAAAAAAGAAAAACTGATTTGAGAACAGAATTTGACCGTGATTATACTCGTATTATTCATTCAAATGCTTATAGGAGATTAAAACACAAAACTCAAGTATTTTTTTCTCCTGAAAATGACCACATTTGTACAAGAAGTGAACATGTAACTCATGTTGAATCAATTAGCTATACGATTGCTAGTTATTTAGGTTTAAATACTGAATTGACCAAAGCAATAGCTGTTGCACATGATTTAGGTCATAGTCCTTTTGGTCATGAAGGTGAAAAAATATTATCTAAAATTTCGACTCAGGATTTATCTACTAAATTTTGGCATGAAAAAAACGGTTTACATTTTGTAGATAATATTGAACTTTTAGAAAAACATAATGGTTATAAAGAAAATTTAAATCTATGTTATGGAATACGTGATGGAATGATTTCTCACTGTGGAGAAATTGATGAAAATGCTTTGTTTCCAAGGGACGAATTTATCAATTTAAATGATTATACTAAGCCTAACCAGTATGCACCATATACATGGGAAG
Organism: uncultured Clostridia bacterium; assembly: GCA_963558245.1. Classification (GTDB taxonomy): domain Bacteria; phylum Bacillota; class Clostridia; order TANB77; family CAG-508; genus CAG-269. The sequence goes on along the minus strand of CAUWGA010000023.1, from coordinate 16,377 downwards.
CTTGTGTAGTAAAAATTGCAGATAAAATTTCTTATATAGGTAGAGATATCGAAGATGCTATTTCTTTAGGAATTTTAGATAGTCACTTAGAAGAACTACAAAAAATGTTAAATTATAATTCTTCTGACACTTTAAATAATAGTACTATTATTAATTATTTAGTATATGATTTATGCACACATTCTTCTCCTGAAAATGGTTTATGTTTTTCAAATAATGCTTTTACTTTGATGAATAAAATAAAAGAGTTTAATTATAAGCATATTTATTTTAGCGATAAAATTCAAAATTCTGTTTCTTATTTTGAATTAGTCCTTACTTTAATTTATGATAAATTGAAAAGTTGTTTTAGCTTTGAAAATACTTTGGATAATTTAAAAGCATTAGCGCTTTCTTATCCAAAACTTGCAAATGGTTTTTATCATTTTTTACAAAACTACTGTGATTTTTCAGATAGACATGAATTAAAATTAAATAACAAAATTATTTTTAATATTTCAGAAGCAAATAGTTATTATAATGCCATTTTATCATATATTTCAGGTATGACAGATAATTTTGCTATAGAGCTTTATAATGAAATAATAAGATTTTAGTTTTCAGCCTACAATAATTTAAAATTCAAAATATATAAATCTAAACCTGCACTGCCAAACAAATGAATATACAATATTTATGTATATTCATTTGTTTTTCTATATAAATGCAGATTTAATATGATTTATTTTATATGCATTATTGTATATAAATATTTCTATAACATCAAATCTGCTAGCTATGTCACCTATTCCATATACATAATTGTAATATGCTGCTACTAATTTAATATGTTTTTGCTTTATTTTTTCTACTGCTTCTTTCGGTGTACCATATTTTATAGATGTTCTTGCCTTTACTTCTACAAAAACAATCTCTTCCGTACTTTCATCATATACAATTATATCTATTTCTCCACTTTTGCATCTGAAATTTCTTTCTATTATTTTATATTTTTGTTTTTCTAAATAGTTTGTAGCTATATTTTCTCCATACTTTCCAACTTTTTGATTTATGTACAAATGTATCCTCCTTTGCTTTTTTCTATGTAATTTTCTAATTCTAAAATTAATAATGTTTCATTTATTTTATTTACTGGAATTTTACTGGCTTTAAAAATTTCGTTAATATTATTAATATTATTTTTTACTAAATTATATATTTCTTTTTCTTCTTTATTATTGAATTTAATATTAGTTTTAACACTGGATTGAATATTGGATTTAATATCAGATTTAATGTTTAAATTATTTTTTAATTTATTATTTGAATTCATATTATTTTTTTCTATTTTATTGTGATTTAAAATTTCTTTATATTTTAAAAACTTAAAATTTTCTATTATATCTTTTGTTGATGTAACTAGCATTGCTCCTTTTTGAATTAATTTATTTGTACCTATTCCATATTTATCATTTATCTCATGTGGTAATACAAATATTTTTCTGTTTTGCTTTTTAGCAATTCTAGCTGTTACGCTTGTTCCACTTCTATATCCAGCTTCTATTACTAATACTCCTATAGAAAGTCCACTGACTATTCTATTTCTTTCTAAAAATTGTTTTGATTGTACTTGTACTTCTGGTGCATATTCACTAATTATTAACCCCTCATTTTCTAATATCTTTTTATATAGTTTACTATTCTCCTTTGGAAATATGTTATTAAACCCACTTCCTAAAACAGCTATTGTTTTACCTTTTGCATTAATAGTTTCTTCATGTGCTATGGTGTCTATTCCTTTAGCCATGCCACTAATTATAATTAAACCTTGTTTAGATAGTTCATAAGCAAATTTTCTTGTTAATTGTTTTCCATTTAGTGAACAATTTCTAGATCCTATAATTGCAATTGAATTTTCATTTAAAAGTTGTACATTGCCTTCTAAATATAGTTGTTTAGGTGGATTAGTTATTTCTTTTAATTTTTGTGGATATATATTATTTTCTATCGTTATTTTTATCATAAGATTATCACTTCATTTCTAAATTGTTGCAAATAAAGCTTTTTATCTGTGTTTTATTTTTTTATACTTTATTTTTTGTTTTTTACTTTTATCTTATTTTTCACTTTTCATTTCCAATACTTTCTATCTAAAGTTCTATATTGAATTGCTTCTGATATATGGTTCAGTTTTATATTTTTTTCTCCTTCTAAATCTGCAATTGTCCTTGCAACTTTTAATATCCTTGTATATGCTCTTGCACTTAAACCTAAATTATTAAAAGCTTTTTCCAATATTATTTTGCTTTTTGAGTCTAATTTACAATACTTTTGTATTAATTTTGAATCCATTTGTGCATTGCAAAAAATTTTATCGTGTAAATATCTTTCGTTTTGAATATTTCTCGCTTTATTTACTCGTCTTTGTATTTCTTTTGATGATTCTTCCTTAGTGTTACTTTCTAATTTTGTATATTCTGTTTTCGAAGTTTCTATATGTAAATCTATTCTATCTAATAATGGTCCACTAATTTTATTTATATATTTTTTTATTTGTTCTGGATGACATTTACATTCTTTTTCGCTAGAACCATAATATCCACAAGGACATGGATTCATGCTTGCAATAAATATAAAATTACATGGATATGTTACAGATGTGTCTATCCTACTTATTGTTATTTCTCTATCTTCTAATGGTCCTCTTAATGTTTCTAATACATTTTTATTAAATTCTGTCAATTCATCTAAAAATAATACTCCGTTATGTGCTAAACTAATTTCTCCGTGGTTTAGGGATTTTTCCTCCACCTATTAAAGCAGTTTTAGTTACAGTATAATGTGGAGTTCTATATGGTCTAGTAGTCATCAATGGATTATTTTTTGGTATTAATCCTTCTAAACTATAGATTTTAGTAACTTCTAATGCTTCTTCTAAATTCATATCTGGTAATATACTACAAAATCTTTTGGCAAGCATTGTTTTTCCGCTTCCTGGACTTCCTATTAAAATACAGTTATGTCCTCCTGCTGCCGATATTTCTAATGCTCTTTTTGCAAGTTCTTGTCCTTTTACTTCTTCAAAATCAAATTCATAATTATAATTATTTAATAGCTTTATTTCTTGTATTGGAAATGTTGATATTTCAATATTTCCATTTAAATATTCTATAATTTCATATAAATTATTTACTGGAAGTATGTCTATTCCATTTATCACTGATGCTTCTTTGGAATTTTCTGAAGGTAAAAATATTCTTTTTATTCCAAGTTTTTTAGCTTCTATTGTTATAGCTAAAACTCCATTAACTTTTTCCAATTTTCCATTTAATGACAATTCGCCTATAAATATAGATTCTAATAAAAGTTGTTTTATATTTCTATTTTTTATATTTCCATTTGCTATTAAAATACCTATAGCTATTGGGAAGTCAAACTTTGATCCTTCTTTTTTTGTATTAGCAGGGGCTAAATTTATTATAATTTTTTTACTATTAACATTCATTTTAGTATTTTTAATAGCTGTTTTTACTCTCTGTTTAGATTCTCTTATGCTTGCATCAGGTAAGCCTACAATTTCAAAACATGGTAATCCATCTGAAATATCTACTTGTATTGACACCAAATATCCTGTTAATCCATCTAGTGCCATACTTTTTACAACTGCTAACATACATATCCTTTCTTATATGTTTAGATTTCTGAGGCCATTATAAAGTAATATGTAAAATGGGAATTTTTATCTGATTAAAAATGGGGAATAGTATCTTCTAAAAGTTCTCTTGAAAAACTAAATATATAATTTCTAATAATAGGGGTCTTTATAATGACCTCAGAAATCTAAACATATATAATTTTATTTTTGTTGGATTTTCATTGAATTTTTTTCGATTTAAAATTCGAAAGATTAAATAAATTTTGATTTGAATTTTTTATATCATACTCTCGTTTTTTTATTTTGTCAATAGATTTTTTAAAATTATTGAAAGTTTTTATGAAAACTTTTAGATGTATTTGAAAAAACTGCACTATATAAAAAATTAGCACAGTTTTTATTTTTTAATACATTTAAATCTTATTTATATTTAAACTTCATTTTTAATAACTTTAACCAACTATTGTTATATTTTTATATGTCGGAAAATTTGTTTTTATCCAATTTGCTGTATTTTGGTTTGTTATTATTTTTAATGTTGTTGGTATATTATTAAAAATATAATAAAAATCAATTACACTATTTATATTAAAGTTGATTATGTTTAATTGTGTTAACTGCAAGCAGTCACCGAACATGTTTTCTATATATTTCACATTTCTTGTATCAAAGTTACTTAAATCTAATTGTGTTAGATTTAAACATTCTTTAAACATATACTGCATTTCTATTACATTTCTTGTATCAAAGTTACTTAAATCCAATTGTTTTAAATTTGAACAGCCTCGAAACATATATGCCATACTTATTACATTATTTGTGTTAAAATTACTTAAATCTAATTGTTTTAAATTTGAACAACTTGTAAACATATACGGCATTTTTGTTACGTTGCTTGTATCAAAGTTACTTAAATCTAATTGTGCTAAATTCGAATTATAAGCAAACATCATTGTCATATCAGTTACATTACTTGTATTAAAATTGCTTACATTTAATTGTGCTATATTTGAACAGCTATTAAACATATAGGCCATATTCATTACATTGCTTGTATTAAAATTGCTTACATCTAATTTTGTTAAATTTGAACATCCATAAAATATTTTGCTCATATCTGTTACATTACTTGTATCAAAATTACTAACATCTAATTGCGTTAAATTTGAACAACTATTAAACATATCATTTATATAAATTGCATTGCTTGTATTAAATTTTTCAGTATTTATTTCTCTTAAATTTTTACAGTAATAAAACATACTATAAAAACTCTTTACATTACTTGTGTTAAAATTACTTACATCTAATTGGTCTAGATTTACGCATCTATCAAACATTCTGCCCATTCCTATTACATTTGATGTATCCCAAGTACTTATATTTAGTTCAACTAAACTAGAACAATTTTGAAATGTTCCTCCATAACTATAGTATCCTAGTTGTTCTCCCATTTCAGTTACTTTGCTTGTATTCCAATTATCAACTTTTAACTCTTTTAAATTTGTACAATCTTGAAATGTTCCAAAAAGTGATGTTACATTACTAGTATTAAAACTATTTAAATCTAAACTTTCCATTTTTGCACCAAAGAACATATCTCTCATATTTATTACAAGTCCTGTATCTAAATTTTCTAATCCTTCTATTGTAACTTTTTCGTTTTCTACTTCACTTCCTATATTTCTAAATAGACTTGCTGAATTGCTATTTGCTACTACTCCGTCATTTCCTCCTATTTTTACATTATAATATTCTTTATCATCTTTTTCATACCATGCTAGATATTTTCCATCTTTACTTTGAGATACATCCCATGTATTAATATCTCCCTTGGTATGTCCCTCTAATGATGTTACTATATTTATACTTTTTATCTTTCCTCTTGGTACTTCTTCATTTCCTAAAAAGCCTGATGTTGATTCATTTTCTAGTGTTGCTGTAACTAATGTTGTATGGTCTTTTATTGTATAGGGTCCAAAATATTCTGTTTTGTTTTTATCTCCTACTAATATTCTTATCCATAAGTAATAATTCCCCCCTGCTGTATCTTGGCTAGTTATTGTTGCTTTTTTTATTCTTCCTGTTCCTGTTGCATTACTATCTATAAATTCTTCATCTTCCGGCATCTTATCTTTATTTGTACTCCATGCATATAATAAACTATATTTTGAATCTTCTACTTTCATTGGTATTTCTGCTGTTACTTCCACTAATTGAAATAGTTCTGCCGTTGTATTACTTTCTGGCGTTGCCTTTATTGTTGCTTCTAGTATTAATTCACTTTCTTTTCCTATATATGTTATTTCTCCATTTTTATTTATTTTATAAACTCTTTCACTATTTATAAATTTTACATATAACATATCTTCTTCTTCATCATAGGTTACTATTGCTTTTCCTTCTCCTAAATTTTTATTTAATATATTTTGTAAATTTGTTTGGTTTAATCCATTTTTACTAAATCCTCTTGCTTCTGTTACTGCTAATTGTACTTGTTCCTTTTCTTCTACTATTTCAGTTTGTTCCTTTGCTTTACTTGCCATTGTTAATATTCCATTATCTCCTGTTAGCATTGCTATGCTCACACTTGCGAGGATTAATAAAACTATTATTGTTATTACTAATGCAATTAGAGTTATACCATTTTGTTTGTCTTTACTTATTAAATTATTATCTTTTTTGGTTATCTTTTTTAAAGTTTTCTTCATTTTTTCTCCTTTTTCTTTAGAACTCTATGTCCATTTTCATTATTATTGTAATATCAGTTTAATACACTTTTAATTTCTATTCATATATAAGATTTTTTATTATTTCATTACTAAAATTTTATATATTAGGAATTGGATACCCTGTTTCCACATCTATTTTCCAGTTTTCTATTTTTTCTTCATTTTGACTATTATAATTTTCCACATAAGTATTTAATTTTTTTAATAATCCTTCTTCTGAAGTTGAAATAAGTTGATCTTTAGTTATACGTATAGTTTCTCCTTCTTTATAATTTTCTCCTGAAGCAATTGCATTATTTGCTGTTTTTTCATACCAAAATATATTATTTAATGTTACTTTCGTTGATACCGGAAAAATCATTCCAATAACAGCTCCTTTATTATTATCAGAATCTTCTATAATTCCTGCATTATATGAATTTTCAATAATGCTAGTTGTAAAATAATATTGACCTGCTATTCCTCCTACTCCTGAAGTTGCTTTAATTTTTCCTAAATTAGCACAATTAGTGATACTTCCACAATTGTATCCAACTATTCCTCCAGTCTCTGTATTTCCCTTTATTTCTCCTTTATTAATTGAATTTATAATTATAGTATTGTCTAATCCGTCTACCAATTATTCCTCCCACAACAGATTTCGCAATTACATTTGATTTATTAACACATTTATCAATTTTGCAAGATTTTCCTGAAATATTATATCCTATAATTCCTCCTGCAATTCTATTTGCAAAAATGTAGCCATTAGAAATACATTCTTTTATTAATTGGGTTCCAGTAGTTCCATTCATGCCTCCAACTATTCCGTCCAGTTCCTTGATATGTTTCTTCTTGTGAAATGTTTTGAATATTGCCTGAAAAAATACAGTTTTCTATTATTGCTTTATCTCCTGTTAATAGTGAAGCGATACCTCCTACATAACCATTTCCTTCAATATTACCTTCAATCGATAAATTTACTATTTTTCCTTTATTTAATTCTCTTATTATTCCTCCTGTACTTCCATTTGACTTGATATAAATGTTTTTTAAACTATTTTCATTTCCATTAAATTCCCCTTGAAAAAGTTCTATTGGTTTAAATCCATTATATTTTTTATCCGTTAAGGCTTCAAATAAAGTAACATTATTATCATTAATTTGAAGCATCTCATTATATAAATTTGTAGTATAATCACAATATGATAATTCTGAATGAAAATCTAATGTTTTTCCTAGTTTAATATATTTTGAACTATATATTTCAAAATTTTTTGACCATTCTAATAAATCTTCTATACTTTCAATAACATAATTATCTTCTGCTGTTCCACTCCCTTCTAGCTTCCCAGTGGTATTATCCACTTCTAATATGTTTTTTGGCTCTTCTATTATTTTATTTCCATCTATAGTATATAAATTGTCTGTTTCTAAGAAATGAACTGTAAATCCATTTCCATTGATATATGCTTTTGTTTTTCCTTTTCCTACATTATTATTTAAATAGTTTTGAAATGTTTCCTTTCTTAGCTTAAAATTATCTTTATTTTCATAATTTGCATTTGTATATGTCATTGCTAATGAAATTTGTTCTTTTTCTTCTCCTATTTGATTTTGCTCAAGAGCATACTTTGATTGGTTTAATATTCCATTGTCTCCTGTTATCATTGCTATGCTCACACTTGCGAGGATTAATAAAACTATTATTGTTATTACTAAGGCTATTAGAGTTATACCATTTTGTTTGTCTTTATTTATTAAATTACTATCTTTTTTGGTTATCTTTTTTAAAGTTTTCTTCATTTTTTCTCCTTTTTCTTTAGTTTTTACTTTTTTAAGTTTTTTATTCTGTATACTTTTAGCATATATATTTATTACGCTAGTACTATTATATATTTCCACTTGTATTAAGTCAATGTATTATAGTATTTTATATCTATTCTTTAACTTGAAAATAAACCACCTAAAATATCAATATTCTAAGTGGTTTATTTTTATAATTTTTCATATACAGTTTTAATTATTTTATATCTTCCTTTTATAATTTCTTTGTAAAATTCTTTTCTTGTATAACTCATGCAGTTTATGTTATTAATAAAATCAATTATTTCGTCTATATTTATTTTAGTAAAAATATTTTTTATAGCACTATTACATTCGTTATTTTTCATTCCTTTTATATATGATAAATAATTAATTTTTTTCCCATTTTCTTTTAAACATGAATAACAATTAATTACTAAGTTTTTAATTTCTGTATTAGTAATTTTTTCAATTTCTTCATCTTCAATCATCGGATTTAAACATGAACCACAATCATATATTGGAGCAAAATTTATTTTTTTGCTTTTGTTATCTACTATAAATCCCCAATTTCCATTATGCCTATCAGTATTTCCTATTAGGGCATCTATTATAAACATTTCCCAAAATTTTTCTTTTGTCTCTTCGGTATTAATCATTTTACTTTCTTCTATAACTTCCATTATGTCTTTAAGCTCTGTTTCTATTCTTTTATCAGGATTTGTGCTTAAAGCTAGGCTTTCAAATTCATATAATGAATTTTCTTCATTTGTAAAATCTTCACATGCACAAACTATTTTTTCTTTACCACAATATCTATATGTACCTAATATTGTGTTTTGTGTTTCCATATTACATAGCTTAAATATATTGCTTCCCACATATTCCGAAAAAGCATTATTTATATATAAAATTTTTGCCTTTTCTATTATCGGATTTGGAAATTTAACTAAATATTTTTTATTTTTATATATTAGAGTTTTCTTTTTTTCAGAGCCTTTATAATTATTTAATTCTTCTATTGCATTAGTAAAGTCTACCATTTTTCCTCCGTTTTATTATTTGTCTTTATTTATATATCATAAAACAGATTATTTTACTATCTTTTCTAATAAACAATATAAAATCTATCCATTAATACCATATGCCCCTGTTTGAAAATCTCTAAACAAATTAACTTCTGGTGTATAATATGTGCAAACTATGAAACAAATTAATAAAAATATACTTATTCCAATTGCTAAAATTTTAGTTTTTGTATCACTTTCATTTTTTCTTTTTATCAATTTATATGATGCATATTCTCCTAAAATAATGCTTGTTATAAAAATTAATACATCTATTATAAAAAAATTTGTTCCTATAATTCCTGTGTAAGTAAAAAACGCTACAACAACAAAACTTATTGCTGTAAATATTCCTATTACTCTAGCTTCTATATAATTATTAGCAATTTTGTTTATACAAAAATATTGAATTACCGATGCTATTATCATAGGGTAAAATATTAGTTTCAAATGTTCCCAAACACTTTCATTTACTGGTACTAACCATGCAATTATTGAATTTTCTCCTGATAATTGATATACAAAATGTAATATTGTTCCTAATATTATGCTAAATATAACTGATATAATTTCTACTTTTATCAATTTACTTTGTTTTATGCTTTTTAAATAGTTTTCTATTTTTTCCATAAAAAAATCCTCCTTGTATTTACTTATTTTATTTGTATGTAAATACAACTTGGAATTATTACTAATTAATATTTATTTTTGTAATTTTTCTATTATTAATTCTTTGTTATTATTTTTATTAGCAATCTCTTGGTTTCTATATGATAGTATTTTAAATTTTTCTTCTTCGTTAAATATAAACTTTAATACTTTTGTAAAATTATCATTTGTCGGTTGATTTAGTTCTTCTATTATTAATGTTGCTTTATATTTATTTAATGTATTAAAACTATTCATAAATCCCATTCCACTTCCACCTTCTTCTTTATATGTTGTAACTGGGACTTTTCCTAATTTTATTAATGTTCCTATTGTAAATTCAACTCCACTATCATAAAAATAAACCCCATATTTTCCATCTATTTCTCCAATTCTTACTAATATACTTTTATTATTCGTTTCAACATGATTTACTGCAATGATTGCATCTTTTATATGGTCAGCTAGTAATATTTCTAAATCGGATTTATCTATATAATTATTTACCATATGATACATGTTACCACTAATTTGTAATTGGAAATTAATATTATTTTTTATACATTCTGCTTGCATATAACTTAACATATCGTCTATTACTGCAATCCCTGTTTTCTTCAATTCCACTTTAGTTTCTATTTCTAATTCTTTTCTTATATTCTTAATTTCGTTCTCAATGTCTTTTGAATTTATATTTCCATTGTTTGCTAATAATATATTTAATTTATGTTCTATAGATTTTTGTCTATGAGATATAGAATGACTTGTTTGGCTAAAATTTAAATTTTCTTTTTCTAATTTTTTAACTTCTTCTTTCTTTTCGTTTAGCTCTTTTTGAGTTTCTTCTAGTGCTTTGACTAACATTTTATGTTTGTAGTATAGTTGTAATGATTTTTGTATTGTTATAAACATTAAAATTGAAAATATTATTAATACCATACCAAATTTAGATGTAACTCCCTTTTGATAATTTTGTATTATTACAACTAAAAATAATATTATGCTACTTATAATTAATAACAATAGATTAAGATATTCATCATTTTGTCTATTCTTAAGAAATACTATTCCGTTCTTAATTCTTTTTGTTTTCCATAACATTACTAAAAAAATAATATTGATAATCATAATGAGTGTAAAAATTACATATTCATTTGAAAGATTCATAAATCTTGATGGAAAATAAATCAATGTTGATGCTACATATATAAGAATTTTGTTTATGGCTAATGATATCGAACTTATTATTGCAATATATGGTAAATTGAATCTATTTATTATTGAATATATTAATGGTATTACAATTATTGTGTACATAAAATTACTTATTTCAATTATATTAAATTTATCTATATAGTAATACAATAATGAAATAATTAAGCTTATTACAACTAAGGTCAACTTTTTTATCTTTCTATCTTCTTTTATTCCTAATATCTTATTATTAGTATAGAATACAACCATAAATGTAAAAAACATTTTAATTACAGAAAGTATCACATCTGAATTATTTCCCAATATCCTCACTCCTGTTTTAGATTATACACAAAAAAAGAAGGATATTCAAGTATATCCCTCTTCAAATATTAAAATCCTATCCATTTGCTAATCCATTCCCAGTAGTCTTCCCAACTCATACTTTTCACCACCTTTTTCTTTTGTATTTTTATTTTTGTTTACAATAAAAAGATATCAATTATTTCTTAAAAACAATTGATATCTTTTGATAGAAAAAAGTGGTAAAAACAAAATAAATCTAGTGTTTTATAAACACTAGATTTGCTTTTTGATTTTATCTACATAATAATATATTAATTCCATTGGTGTTGGTTCTCCTGTTTGGTAATTTACTATTATAGTGTAATGTTCCATTAAGTCGTCAAGTGATGATTTACTCCATGCACTTGAAATAGCTGTTCTCATTCCATTAGTAATTGTTGTTTCAGCCTTTTGATATTTCTTTGCTAAATATCTATTTACATTTATGTTACTATTTTCGTTTTGTATTAAAAATAATACTGCATCATGAATATATTTTCTACCTTTTAGTTTTTTGGTTATTCCGATTAAGTCTAGTTCATGATTTATACATTTTGATATTTTTTCTTCTAAGTTTTCTTCTTTTATTAAAGGTTGTATTTGTGGTACATCGATGTTTCTGTACCTTAAAACTGTATTAAATACTTTATTACTAGAATAGCTTGGTTGTTCTTTATACATTATTAAATCTACTTCACTTCTATGCAATATTTCATAAGTTCTCTCTGCTTTAACATGAGTGGTAACTATTACAATTGGTCTATAGTCTAAATTAAGCTTTTTCAAATCTTCCATAAATCCTAATGAATTTCCATTTCCTGTTTTGCTGTTATTTAATTCTAAATCTAAAATAATACCTTCTGGTTTCTTAGTTTTTACATATTTTAATCCTTCAACATCTGAATCTGTAATTGCAACTATTTTTATGTCGTCCCTTTCTTGTTCACATTTTATAAAATTGTTACATTCTTCTACATCATCTTCAATAATTAATATTGTCATAGGATTTGGTCTCATGCTTATAACCTCCTTCTATCAGATAATATATCATAAAATTCTACATAATACTACATTTGTTTATCACTTTATACCATGTTTCTTTATTTTTTGTTTTGTAAAATGAACAAAAAGGTGTATGGGGTGATAATTGGAACAATGAATACTAGTAATGAAATGTTAGAAAAAGTCGAAAGAGGTAAACGTATTAAAAATATTAGAGAAAATGAACTACATATGAACAAAACTCAGTTAGGTAAACTAATTGGTGTTTCTGGTCAATTTCTTGGTTTAGTTGAAGATGGTAGGGGTAATCTTGTTTATCCAAATTTAAAGAAACTTGTGAAAATTAGCGGTCATTCAGCTGACTATATTTTGTTTGGCTTAGATGATACTTTGATTGAAAACACTAAAAAATTATTAGACAATTACACTGATGAGCAAATTATTGAAAGTATTGAATTAATTAAGAAAATTTCTATATTTATGAAACATTTATAAATTATATTAAAAGATAAAGTCTATAAAAACTTTATCTTTTTTATTTAATAATTATTTTATTAGATTTTCTTGCCATTCTTTTTCTCTGAAACCTGTTAATATAAATTGTTCAGATATAAATAACGGTCTTTTTATTAACATTCCATTACTTGCTAATAATTTAATTTTTTCTTCTTCACTCATATCAGGTAATTTTTCTTTTAAATTTAATTCTTTATATTTTAATCCACTTGTGTTAAAGAATTTTTTAATATCTTTTCCACTTCTGTTTATCCATTCTGTTAGTTCTTCAACAGTTGGTGTTTCTTCTACAATATGCCTATCGTCAAATTCTATTTTATTTGTTTCTAGCCATTTTTTAGCTTTTTGGCATGTTGTGCATTTCGGATATTCTATAAATAAATTTCCCATTTAATTCACTCCTTAAACGCCTACACTCATAGTTTCTGGTAATGTTGAACCACCGTCTATTACAAAGCTTTGCCCTGTAATATATGATGCTTCGTTACTTGCTAAAAATGCTGCTAATTCTCCTAGTTCTTCTATTGTTCCTAGCCTTCCCATTGGAATTCCTTTTGCTATACCATTAACAACTGAACTTGGGTTGTTACTATCTGAATCTTTAGCAATTCCTTCTACCATAGGTGTCATGATATATCCTGGTAATATTGCATTAACTCTTATTCCTTTATTTACAACTTCTGCTGCAAGGCCTTTTGTAAATCCTAATAATGCTGCTTTCGTTGTTGCGTATGCTACTTCTCCAGTATCTGCTACCATTGTTCCTGTTACAGATGATAAGTTTACTATTGCTCCATCTGCTGGCATATATGGTAATACTTCTTGAGACATATTCCAAGCCCCTTTAATATTAATGTCAAAATGAAAATCTCTTATTTCGTCTGTTGTCTCTGCAAATGGTGTTAATTTAGCAACACCTGCGTTGTTTACTAATATATCTATTTTTCCATATCTTTGTATTACTTTTTCTACACATTCTTTTATTTTATTTTTGTTTCTTATATCTACTAAATATCCATCAACTTCATTGTTTTCTTTGCGCAATTCGTCAACTGTTTGTATTAACTTATCTGAATAATCAAATATAATTACTTTTGCTCCATGTTTTAAAAATACTTTTACAATTCCTAAGCCATTTCCCATAGCTCCACCTGTTACTATTGCTACTTTGTTTTCTAATTTCATAAATAAACCTCCTAATTATTTTTTTGATATTTCTTCTGGCATTTTTTCATATAATGGGATAATAAAATTTAATTTAGCATTCACTGTATTTGACATTTGATATGTTTTTAACATATTTTTTGCTTCTGATTGTGGTGCTAATAAATTTTGCATATACTGATTCTTATACAATACACCATCTTTATCAACTATGTCAAATTTTTGTAAATATAATGTATTTTGTCCTTTATTTATATAGTCTTCTTTTACATATTCCACTCCACCTATTATTGCTTCTTCCAAACTATCCCATCCTTGCTCATACGCATATTGTGATGCATTTTGTAATATTTCATTTCTAGAATTTCCTACAGCTCCTATATTAAATGGATTATACACAACATTTTCTTCGTTATATTGATATCCTTTTGATAGCGTTGTTCCTTTTCTTCCTTGTTCTTGTATTAATCTTGACGCTATAAAATATGGGTCTAAATTAGCTTTTTTTCCTGCTTCTATTAATGCTTTTGCAATATTTTCACCTTCTAAAAAACTGTTTTTAGTTATAGTTTCTAATCCTTCTACTGTTTGAGCTTCTTCTACATATTTTAATTCTGTAAATTGAAATATATTTTCTTCTGTTAAAATATTTCGTGGATCCATTTGGCATTTTATAGCCTTATCAGAGGCACATAACCATGTACCATTATCAAATTTCTTATCTTTATCTATTTCACATTTCCAGTCTTCTGGATATTCTGAAGAATCTGGAATTAAATTTGAAGGATATTTAACATTATCTTTGTGACCTTCATTTGCAATTACTTCTTCCCAATTTAACTTTGTGTAAAATAATGTAAAGGTCCAATTGGGATGCTTTTCTTTTAAATTATCTAACAATTCTTTATACCCTGGATATCGAACTTCATTGATATTTTTTCCATTATAAGCGACCCATTTTTGTTTTTGGTTTTCTTTTATTAGCATAAATATTCCAGCTATAATTGCTACTAAAACTATAATTCCAGCAATTATTTGTATAAGCTTTTCTGGGTTTCTTTTTATTGTGTTTCTTATTTTTTCTATTAAATTATTTTTTCTTATTTTATATTGATAATTTTTCATATCGATATTATATCATATTTTTTTATTTTGTATATGAATTTTAAAAATAAAATACACCTTTCTTTAGTATGCTACAATGTGCATTTTTTTACTAAATGAGGTGCATTTTAATTTTATATTTTGATATTTTTATAGTTTGTCTATTTGGGTTCGTTTTGTTTTTCTATCTTTTTAGCATTTCTACTATTTCAGATTTGTCAACAACACCAACTGAACGAGCTACTTCTCTACTATTTTTTATTACAACTAATGTTGGTATAGACATTACTTTATATTCCATTGCAAGGTCTTGGGCTTCATCAACATTAATTTTTACAACTTTTACATCTTCGTTTTCTTGAGCTACTTCGTCAACTACTGGTGAAAGCATTTTACATGGTCCACACCAATCAGCGTAAAAATCTACTAATACTGGTTCTTGACTTTCTAATACCTCTTTTTTAAAGTTTTCACTTGTTATTTTTAAAACTTCCATTTTATTCCTCCTTTTCTCTTTGTATATATTATATACATTTTTTTATTGCATTAATTCTATTTTTTAACATTTTATATACTGTCTGTGATATATTTCCGCCTTTTTTTATTTTACCTCTGCACTCCATAAACCATGTTTATTGCAATATGCATATAATGTTGCTCCTTCAATGTATGGTAATGTTGTTTCTGCTGTTTCTCCTGCTTTGAATTTTACAGTATATTCTTTATTTTCTGAAACTAAACTAATCCATTCTATATAGTGTTCTTCTTCCATTACATGATTTACTTTTACTTGTAGTTCTTCTCCTACTTTTTCATATGTTGGAACATGTTTTTCAATTGCTGCATCCACAGAGTTTGGAGATACTTCTTTCATTTCTTCTCCACAACATGTAATTCTAAATTCCTTTCCCTCTAATACTTTTACTATAGCTCCACATGTGCTACATTTTTTTATTATTAATTCATTATTCATAATTTATTCCTCCTTTTTTTCGCATTATATCACTTAATTTCTTTTTTTGCTAGTTATTTTTTTGTTATATATTTATTATTGTAATATTTTTTAATATTTAGCATATAATATATAAGGATAAATCATTTTCAATATACATTTTTGATTAAATTCCCAAAATATAGGTTTACAATAGATATGTCACACTAAGATATAAAAAATAAATAGGAAGTA
>CAUWGA010000022.1:0-20650 GCA_963558245.1 uncultured Clostridia bacterium | reverse complement strand
TGTACAATAGGTTTTTATATATTAGAAAGTCAGCATGACTTTCCTAATATATAAATAAAATGCGATATGAAAGTAATATAAAATTTCTTAATTTTTATATTTCTCACATATCGCATTTTTGTTAATACATGAATTTCTAAATTTGTATTTATGTTTGCAGACTCTTTTTATTTTATTACACATATTTTTCTATTAATACTACTGTTCTTCCGCTTCTAGTTGTTCCTTTAAAATCTTTTATTATAAATCTACCTTTACCTCTAATTGTAATAATATCACCTAGCTTTACTTGCTTCGATACTTTAGTTTCATTTTTACCATTTATAAAAACTCTTTCTTGTGCAATTATTTGTGATGCTTTACTTCTTGATGTTCTAGCTAAGTCAGAAACTATATTATCTAACCTTAAAGATGGTACAATTATTTCTATATTTTCTATTTTTATTTCTTTCTTTTTTAAATTACTTATTTCTGTTATCGATATTTTACTATTTTCAAATCTTGTAAGTGATGGCAATTCTTTTTCTAGTACCTCTGCAAAATCGCTTACTACAACTATATCTGCACCTTCATTTGCAACTAATATATCTCCAACCTTTTCCCTTTTTAGACCTAGTTTTACTATTCCTCCTAAGTAATTTCTATGTGCATATTTTCCGTGTTCTTCTTCTGGTAATTCTATTCTTACCACTTTTAGAAATTTCTCATAGTTTTTTTGTACCATTTCTTCAGTATAGCTTTCTGGATATGTTATAAGTATTTTTCTTTCACTATCTTCATATCCTCCAAATAATTTGTATTGTTCAATTTTATTCTTCTTTAAAAAACTTTCTACTAATGATACTTGGTACATATCTAAAAAGTCTGTACTGTCAATTCTTCCTTTTGCTTTAGATATTTCTATTTTGTCAAGAACCTGTGCTAAACACATTTTGTCCTCTTGTTTTTTATAATCTTTTAGCAAGTCTTGTTTATTCATTATTTGTATTTATCCCTTCTAATATGTTATTTATTATTGACTCTTTATCAATATTATATCTTTTTTCTAATTCTTCTACACTTCCATGTTCTATAAATTTATCTGGATATGCAAAACTTTTTACATTTATATTTTCTAATTTTGATTCTACTATTAATTCTTTTATTGCTGTTCCTAATCCATTTATTATAGTTCCATCTTCAATAGTTATTACATTTTTTGTTTTTTCTATTGATTCTTTTATTGTTTTTTTGTCTAATGGTTTTAAAAATCTTGCGTTTATAACTTCAACTGAAAAGTCTTGCTTTTCTTCACAATTATTTTGCATTTCTTCTTTATTTCTTGAAATTTTATAATTTTTATTCTCTTTTTTAAGTTCATTTTCTAAATTTTCAGCTATTTCTATAGCTTTTGAAACTGTTTTTCCTATTGCAATAATACTTAAGTCTTTTCCTTCTTTTATCTTTTCTGCTTTTCCTAGTTGTATATTACTATGTTCTTCAAATTTATAATTACTTTCTCCACCTCTTGGGTATCTTATGACTACTGGTTTATTTAAATTAATTGCAAATTCTAACATATCTTCTAATTCTTTAAAGTCTTTTGGTGCAAGTATAACTAAATTTGGAACTAATCTAAAAAATGACATATCTAGTAATCCTTGGTGCGTTTCTCCATCTGCACCTACAGCTCCTGCTCTATCTACGCACATAATAACTGGTAAATTTTGAATTGCTATATCATGAATTACTTGGTCATATGCTCTTTGATAAAATGATGAATATATTGGAACAACTGGTTTCATACCAGCTTTTGCCATTCCTGCTGCCATACATAATGCATGTTGTTCTGCAATTCCTACATCAAAGAAACGTTTTGGAAATTCTTTTGCAAATTGCGTTAGACCTGTTCCGTCTTTCATCGCTGCTGTAATTGCTATAATCGTTTCATCTTTTTTTGCTAAGTCTACAAGTTTATTTCCAAATATTTTTGAATAATCATTCTTTTTTTCTTTTTTGCTTTTTCCTGTTGCAATATCAAAAGGTCCTGTTGCATGAAATTTATCTGGGTTTTCTTCTGCTATTTTATATCCTTTACCTTTTTTTGTTATAACATGCAATAATACTGGTCCTTCTAATTCTTTACTAATTTTAAGCATTCTTTCTAATTCTTCTTCGTTGTGCCCATCAATAGGTCCTAAATATCTAAATCCAATATCTTCTAAAAACATTTTTGGTATTACAAGTTGCTTTATACTTCCTTTTACTTTTTGTACTATTCTTACAATAGGTCTACCTATCACTGGAATTTTTAGTATAAATTTTTTAGCAGAAATACTTGGTTTAGTATAGCTTTTTTTAGTTCTTATTTTACTAAGCATCATACTTAAACCACCTGTATTTTTTGAAATGCTCATTTCATTATCATTTAAAATAACAGTTAGACCTGTTTTGCTATATCCTGCATCATTTAGAGCTTCTAATGCCATTCCTCCTGTTAATGCTCCATCTCCTATTACTGCTACTACAGAGTTATTTTTTCCTTGAATATCTCTTGCTCTTGCCATACCTAAAGCAGCTGAAATTGATGTACTACTATGTCCTGTATTAAAGCAGTCTTTTTCATTTTCGTTTGTTTTTGGAAAACCTGCTATTCCATCTAGCTTTCTTAGTGTTTTTAATTCTTCTTTTCTTCCAGTTAATATTTTATGTGTATATGTTTGATGTCCTACATCCCAAATAACTTTGTCTTCTGGCATATTAAAAACACTATGAATTGCTATTGTTAGTTCTACTACACCTAAATTAGATGCTAAATGTCCTCCATTTTCAGATACTGTTTCTAATATGTATTTTCTTATTTCTTCTGCTAATTGTTTTTTTTCTTCACTTGATAATTTTTTTACATCTTTTTCCGATTTTATTTTTTCTAGCATTTTATCACCTGCATTATATCTATTTTGCTAATTCTAATATATTTTCCATAATTTCATTTGTAACTTTTTCCAATATTTCTTTATCTTTAGCTTGTGCTTTGTATTCATGGTAATCTAATGGTTTACCATAAGTAATTGTCATTTTTCTTTGTTCTTTTGTTCCACCTTTTATACCGCATGGAATTACTTTAGCTCCACTTCTTACTGCAAAAAATGCTACTCCGTCTTTTACTTTTTCACCTTTTTCTAATCCATTTCTAGTTCCTTCTGGGAATAATGCTATACATTTTCCTTCTTTTAAGTCTTTTAATGATGTTTTTATTGCTGCAACATCTTTCTCGTCCCTTTTTACTGGTATAGCTTCAAATACCCATCCTAAGAATGCTAAGAATTTATTGTTATATAATTCCTCTTTTGCTAAAAATTTCATATCTCTTTTAGCTGTTGATACCATTAAAGGTGGGTCTAAATAACTTCTATGGTTTCCACAAAATATTAAAGCTCCATCTTTTGGTATATTTTCTAGTCCTTTTATTTCCACTCTATATACAATTTTAAACCATAAATATAATGCTCCTCTAACAATCCATTTTATTGCTGATTTAAAGCCTTGTTTAATTTTTTCCATTTGTAATATTCACTTTCCCTTCTTAATTCATACTTTTTAAAATTATTTTTTATTGTAAAAAGTTCTTCTTTTATTATTTGTATTCAATAACTTTTTTATCATTTTTATATTCTAATGTTATTTTAATCTACTTTCTATAACTTCTATGGCTTTTTGTGCTTCTTCTTCTATAGTCATTTCATCTGAATTTATATAAATGGCATCTTCTGCTTGTATTAATGCTCCTACTTCTTTTTCTTTATCATTTTTGTCTCGAATTTTAATGTTTTCTAGCACCTCTTCATAAGACATATTTATTCCCATTTCTTCATTTTGCTTTAATCTTCTTTTTGCTCTTACTTCTTCGCTTGCATCTAAATATAATTTTACATCTGCATTTGGAAATACATATGTTCCAATATCTCTCCCTTCCATAACTACTTTTTTTCCTTCTGCACATTTTCTAAATATGTCATTTAATTTAAATCTAACTTCTTTTATCGATGATATTTGTGATACTATTTTTGCAACATCTTTTTCTCTAATTCTATCTGTTACATTTTCTCCATTTAGATAAATTAAGTCTTTTCCATTTTCATTTTTGAACTCTATTTTAGATTTATCCATTATTTCTAATATTTTTTCTTTTTCATTTATTTCTATATTATTTTGAATTGTCAATAATGCAACACATCTATAAGCTCCTCCTGAACTTATATTTATTAAATTCAATTTTTTACTTATTATTTCTGTAATTGTTCCTTTTCCGCTTCCAGCTGGTCCATCTATTGCAACTATAAAAGACATTTTAATTTTCCTCCTCTTTTGGTTCTACATATATATTTTTGGCAACTACTTCTAATTCTACAACATTCATTGCTGTTAGTTTTTCTATTTCTTTTCTTGCTTTTTGCTTAAATTCTGTAAGGCCTTCTATTACATTGTATCCATATACAATGCTAACTTCCATATATATTTTTGCGCCATCACCAAAATTGTCTACTCTTGTTCTTAATATTTTATGTATTGCTGGCGATTGAACTGCTAAATATTCTAAGATTTGTCTAAATACCATGTCAGATATAGTAAATTTTCCCATGTAACTAAATGTTGGTCTTATTATTGATTTTTCTGATATATATGGTTTTTGTCCTTTTCCATTTGATTTAAATATTTGTAATGGGTCTAGTAAATATCCGTGAAAAATCTTTTTTTATTTCAAATGTTGGCACAGGTATTACGTGTTTTCCTTCTGTTACTCTTATTCTTCTTGCTGTTTGCATTTCTTTTTCTGTTGCAACATCAGTTATATATACTGTGTCTGATATTTGTGGTAATCCTAAATTTGCTGCAATTTTTTGAACCATACCATCTGAAGTTCCTAATATTAATATACTTTCTGGTTTATATTTTCTTAATGCTTTTGTAATTTCTTCTTTTTCTTTATCATCATAAAATAATGCATGTTTAACAGTTGCTACTTTTGTTTCTGCTTTTTTTGCTGATTCTCCTGCTATTACTTCATTATCTTTTATTAGTAACCCATCATCTATAATAAAATGTGTATTTTTTTCTCCTGCTACCATTTGAGCTCTATAACTTTTTCCTGTTCCTGATGGTCCTACAAAAGCATATACTTTTATTTTTTTCATAAATGGTAACTTTTCTTTTATATCATCTAATAACATCTTTTACTCCTCTTTTTTTAGATTTTTTCTTCTTAATTGTCCACATGCTGCATCTATATCTGATCCTAGTTCTCTCCTTATTGTTGCAACTATTCCATGGTCATTTAGAAAATCTCTAAATTTCATTATATTTTCATTAGAACTTTTTGTAAATGTTCCATTTTCAATTTTATTTATTGGAATTAAATTTACATGGCAAAGCATTCCTTTTAGTAACTTAACTAATTCTTTAGCATCATTTAAATTATCATTGTTGTCTTTTGCCAGAGCATATTCAAATGAAATTCTACGGTTGGTTTCTTTTATGTAATCTTTACATGCTTGTATTAATTCTTCTATTGGATATGCATTATTTACAGGCATCATGCTACTTCTTTTTTCGTTGTTAGTTGCATGTAATGATATTGAAAGTGTACATGGTATTTTTTCCTTAGCTAATTGATATATTTTAGGTACTAATCCACTTGTTGAAATACTTATGTGTCTTGCTCCTATGTTTAATCCTTTTGGATTATTAATAATATGAATTGCATTTATTACATTTTCATAGTTGTCTAAAGGTTCTCCTATTCCCATAAATACTACATTTGATATTCTTACATTTGCGTCTTGTTCTACTGCTAATATTTGTTCTGCAATTTCTCCTGATGTTAGATTTCTTATGAAATTTATACCTGTTGAAGCACAGAATTTACATCCCATCTTGCATCCAATTTGAGAAGATACACATATACTATATCCATGATGATAGCTCATAAGAACGGTTTCTATAGCATTTCCATCTAATACATCAAATAAATATTTTATTGTTCCATCTTTTGATTCTTGCTTTCGTAATATTTCAAAATTACAAATTGTATAATTTTCTTTTAGTTTTTCTCTTAGTTCTAAAGAAATATTTGTCATTTCATCAAAAGATTTTATCTTTTCTTGAAAAATCCATTTAAATATTTGCTCTGCTCTAAATGGCTTTTCTCCCATAGCTTCTAGTTCTTTTTTTAATTCTGGTAAATTATAATCTTTTATATTCTTCATTTTGCTATCCTTTCTGATTTTTTCCTTCGACCTCAAAATCATTACATATGAAATTTTCTTATAATCGCTTCTTTCATGTCTTTAGCACATAATATTAGTGTAAGTATTAAATTTAAAATTGATATTCCAATTGCAGTTATGCTAAGAATTTTGTTAGTTATTAGATTTTCATACATAAATATTACTGGTATTAAGCTAATTATTACTATCATAAGCTGATATATTGCATATTTTATATATTTTTTGTGACTTACAATTGTTAATACAAACATTGTTATATTTGCTATTATGATTAATATTGGTATTGCTATATTTATTGACCATCCTTTAAATACTAAGTTATAGTCTATATATACTGTAAGAAGTGATATTGCAATTGTTTGTAATAATACATGCCCTGCTATATTTATATTTCTATTCATCGCATATATAACAGTTATCCATATATATACAATTCCACCATTTGCAAGTGCAGCCCATGGTACTTTTGGAGTTGCAACTTTATTTATTATTGTTAATACTATGGCTATAAAAATTGACATTAACATACAACTTTTTAGTATTAAATCACTTTTTTTACTATTTAATTTTTTAGGATATATCATCTAAAACACCGTTACTTTCTATTTTTACTTTGATTCCTCTGTCTTTTAAAAATTGGTAAAATCTTTTTTCAATTCTATTATCTTTTAATATTGATGTAAATGTAAACACCATTTTATTTTCAAATGTACAGCTTGAACATTTTATTTTTTCTACAGGTTCTGGTGCAATTAGCATTATAAAATAATCTATATAATCTTTATATTTTCCTATAATTCCTACTCTACCTATGTTTGAATATGTTATTGTTGTGTATTTTCTAATTTCTATATAGCTTAATCTTACTAAAATTTTCTTTAATATTAAAGGAATAATTTTTACTGCAAAGTTTGTTCCTAATTTTACATTTGCAGACATTGTTTTTATTATTTCTTCTTCTGTTAATTTATCTTTAAAATCTTGCTTCACAAATTCTATAATTTTGTCAAAAGTATCTAATTTTTCCATTTGAGCTACTAATGTTATATAAGAAAAGAAGTTAGATATAGTTTTTGACTGAAAATATTTTTTCAAATTTACTGGTATGCATACTTTAATTGGCTTTTTTCCTTTATGCTTTTTATAGTTTTCTTCATATATAGAGTAAATTAAAACAGCTGTTAAATATTGAGTTATTGTTGAATTGTATTTTTTTGTTTCTTGCTTTAATTCTTCTAAATCAATAATTTCATGTATTGCTGATGTTGCTCCTAAGCCTATTTTTTTTCCTTTTAATTCATATGCTTTTTGTTGCGAAGCATTTGATTTTGCTTTTTTGTTATAATTTTTCATGTAGCTATCTTCTGTATCTACATCAATTTTCCTTAATGTTCTTTCTTCTACAAATACATCTGGATGTAATATCTCTAAATAGTTGTAAATTATTTGTCTAAAAAACATATTACCACTATTTCCATCTGTTAATGAGTGAAAAATATCTATATTTATTTTATTTTCAAAATATGTTACTTTAAATAAATAGTTATTATTTGTATGTGGATTAATATATTTACAAGGATATTCCTTTTCTTTTTCTATTATTGGCTTTTTAGGATTATATTCTAAGTAATTCCAAAAAAATCCTGACTTCATTCTTACTTTAAAAAACTTGTAATCTTCTAAGGCTTTTTCTACAGCTTTTTCCAACATTTTCGGATGTACTTTTTCTTTCATTACAGCAGAAAATCTAAAAACTGTACTATATTTTTTTCCTGCTGAAATTGGAAATATTTTTGCTGAATTATCAAGTCTTCTCCAATATAATTTATGTTCTTCTTTTTTCGTTTTCATATAAATACCTTCTTTATTTATATTTTAATACATTTAATAAATCATTATATGCTTTATCAACTAATTCTTTATCCCCATTTTTATTTATCATCCAAATATGACCTGCTTTTTCGTATTCTTTTACATTTATTTCTATTCCTATTTTCTTTGATTTTTCTAATAGTTTATGTACATCTGGATTCAGAATATCATATGTCCCTGTAAATATAGTTACATTTTTTAATTTGCTAATATCTCCATCAATTGGATTTACTAAGTAATTATTTATTCCATCTTCTCCTGCATATGCAAGCCCTGCTAATTTTAAAGTTTCTTTATTTAATTGTTTGTCATATTTTTCAACTTCTTCTATTTCACTGTTTGTTAATCTTACATCTAGCCATGGTGAAATTAGTATTGTTTTTGATGGAATTTTGTAATTTGTTTCTGTTGAAATTTTTTCTACTAATGCTAGGCTCATTCCACCACCTGCTGAGTCTCCCATAACAGTAAGTTTTTCTGCTCCAACTTTATCTACTATTTCTTTGTATAATGGTTCTACCATTTTAAATGTGTCTGTATATCTGTATTTTGGTGCTAATGGATAGTCTGGTAAAATTACTGTTGCTCCTATATCTGTAATTAGTTGTCCTATAAATTCCCAATGTTCCATTTCTATTTCACCAACATACGCTCCTCCATGTAAGTACAATATTACTTCATCACTTGTTTTTCCTTCATTTGGAGTTACTATAAATACATTTCTATCTAAATACTTTTCTGTTCTTATACTGTATAAATTTTCTTTTTTCTCTGGTACTCTACTTTCTAGTCCTATAATTTTAAAATATCCATATATTAATAATATAATTATCAACACAGTTATTATAAAAAATAGAATTGAATAAATTATTTTTCTCCCCATATTATTCCTCTTATTTGTTTCTATTTTGTCTCTGATTTTTTATATTTTATTTATATTTAAATTTCCCTTATATTTTTTAGTTTAAGTTTAATTTTTATTTAAATTTTCTATATTTTATCATATAGTGCCTTAAAACTCAAGTTCCGACCATATGATTTTAAGATGTTTTGCATCCAAAGTCCCTCAATTTTTTAACCCCAAAAAACAAGCTGAGATAGAAAGCTTTTAAAGTTTTCTATCCCCGCTTGTTTTATAGAATTCTTTTATCCGAATAACCCGCGTTTTTTGATAGGAGGTTGTTCATTCATTGTTTTAGCTAATTGCACTAATAGTTCTCTTTGTTCTTTTGTTAATCTTTTTGGTGTTTGAACTACAACTGTAAATATAAAATCTCCTATAGCATTAGAATTTATAGTTTTAAATCCTCTATTTCTTATAGTAAATTTTGTTCCAGTTTGAGTTCCATCTGGTATTTTATATTTTTCTTTAGTCCCATCTACCATTGGAATTTCTAATTCAGCTCCTAATGTAGCTTGTGTTATTGTTATTGGAATTTCACAAAATACATTGTTTCCTTTTCTTGTGTATAAACTATGATTTTTAATTCTTACTGTTATGTATAAGTCTCCTTTAGGTCCACCTTTTTTACCTGGTTCTCCTTCTCCCCTTAATACTACAGTTTGGTTATCATCAATTCCAGCTGGTATTTTTACTTTTATTTTTGGTTGTTTTCTTATTGTTCCTTTTCCATGACAGTGTTCACATGGTTCATTTATAACTTCTCCTGTTCCATGACATGTATTACATGTTCTAGTTGTTTGCATTTGTCCTAAAATCGTGTTTTGTACTTGGGTAACTTGACCTGTTCCGTGGCATGTTGGACATTTTATTGGTGAACTTCCTGGTTTTGCACCTGTTCCATGGCATAGGTTACATTCTTCGTCCCTTGTAACTACTATTTCTTTCTCTACTCCTGAAAAAGCTTGTTCAAAAGATATATCTAGTCGTACATTTAAATCTGCACCTTTTCTAGGTCCTTGCTTTTTAGCTGATGAACTACGTCCACCTCCAAATCCACCTCCGAATATTGAAGAAAATATATCTCCTAAATCTCCGAAGTCACCAAATCCATCGAATCCTGAGCCATTATATGAATAATATCCCCCTTGACCTCCAAATGGTCCTCCAGCTCCACCAAATCCTTGTGGACCAGCATGACCAAATTGGTCATACATTTTTCTTTTTTGAGGGTCTGATAAATTTTCATACGCTTCATTTACTTCTTTAAATTTAGCTTCCGCTTCTTCTTTATTATTTAGATTAGCATCAGGATGATATTTTTTAGCAAGTTTACGATATGCTTTTTTTAGTTCGTCATCTGTTGCATTTTTATTTACTCCTAATACTTCATAATAATCTCTTTTTTCAGCCATTGTTTTCTTCCCTTCCTATAACTGTGCAAAAGGATTAAAGGAATACACCTTTAATCCCTTATTTTTATAAATTAGTGATTATTTATTTTCATCTTTATTGTCATCTTCTACTTTATAGTCTGCATCATATACATTTCCGTTTTCGTCTGTTTTTGGTCCATCTTGTGTAGCTCCTTCTGCTCCAGCTTGTGCTCCGTTTGGATTTGCATTTTTGTATAATTGTTCTGACATATCGTAGAATACTTTTGTTAGTTTTTCTGTAGCTTCTTTGATTTTTGCTGTATCGTTTGTTTCTAATGCTTTCTTAGTATTATCTATTTCAGTTTCAACTTTAGCTTTTTCTTCTCCGCTTATTTTATCTCCTAAGTCTTTTAAAGTCTTTTCACTGTTATAGATTAAGCTTTCTGCATTATTTTTAACTTCAATTTCTTCTTTTTTCTTTTTATCTTCTTCTGCATGTGCTTGTGCATCTTTTACAGCTTTGTCAATATCTTCATCAGATAAGTTTGTAGAAGCTGTAATTGCTACATTTTGGCTATTTCCTGTTGCCATGTCTTTTGCAGATACATGTACTATACCATTAGCATCAATATCAAATGTAACTTCTATTTGTGGTACTCCTCTTGGTGCTGCTGGAATTCCTGTTAATTGGAATCTTCCTAATGTTTTGTTATATGCTGCCATTTCTCTTTCACCTTGTAGAACATGGATTTCTACTGATGTTTGACCATCTGCTGCTGTTGAGAATACTTGTGATTTTTTTGTTGGTATTGTTGTATTTCTTTCAATTAATTTTGTAAATACTCCACCATATGTTTCAATACCTAATGACAATGGTGTTACGTCTAATAATACTAAGTCTTTAACATCTCCTGAAAGAACACCACCTTGAATAGCTGCACCTATAGCAACACATTCGTCTGGGTTAATTCCTTTGTCTGCTTCTTTTCCTGTTATTTTCTTAACAGCATCTTGAACAGCTGGAACTCTTGTAGATCCACCTACTAATAATACTTTATGAATATCACTTGCTGATAGTCCAGCATCTTTTAAAGCTTGATTTACTGGTCCTGCTGTTGCTTCTACTAAATCATGTATTAATTCTTCAAATTTAGGTCTTGTTAATGTTATATCTAAGTGTTTTGGTCCTGTGCTGTCTGCTGTTATAAATGGTAAATTAATTTGTGTTTGTTGAACACCTGATAATTCTATTTTAGCTTTTTCTGCAGCTTCTTTTAATCTTTGCATAGCCATTTTATCTGTTTTTAAATCAATTCCATTTGATTTTTTGAATTCATCAACTAAATAATTTATAATAGCTTCGTCAAAGTCATCTCCACCTAAATGTGTGTTACCATTTGTAGATAAAACTTCAAATACACCATCACCAATGTCTAATATAGAAACATCAAATGTTCCTCCACCTAAGTCATATAT
The DNA here is from genome assembly GCA_963558245.1 of uncultured Clostridia bacterium. Classification (GTDB taxonomy): domain Bacteria; phylum Bacillota; class Clostridia; order TANB77; family CAG-508; genus CAG-269. Next base: position 8,759 of record CAUWGA010000022.1, on the reverse strand, counting down.
CATGATTTTTTGGTCTTGCTCTTTATCCATACCATAAGCAAGAGCTGCTGCTGTTGGTTCATTTATAATTCTTAAAACTTCTAATCCCGCAATTTTACCAGCATCTTTTGTTGCTTGTCTTTGGCTATCACTAAAATATGCAGGTACTGTAATAACTGCTTGAGTTACTTTTTGTCCTAAATAATTTTCTGCATCTGTTTTTAATTTTTGTAAAACCATTGCAGAAATTTCTTGTGGAGAGAATTTTTCTCCATCAATGTCAACTTTTTCATTTGTTCCCATTTTTCTTTTTATTGATATAACAGTATTGTCAGGGTTTGTAACTGCTTGACGTTTTGCAATTTGTCCTACTAATCTTTCACCATTTTTAGAAAATGCTACAACTGATGGTGTTGTTCTATTTCCTTCTGCATTTGGTATAACTACTGGTTCTCCTCCTTCCATAACTGCTACACATGAGTTTGTTGTTCCTAAGTCAATTCCTATAATTTTTCCCATTTTAAATTCCTCCTAAATTATTTATATAAATTTTAAACTTAATTACTTTATATATTATAATTATTTTTTAATTGATTAATTATAATATTATTATTTTCTATGAATTCTTTTGTAACTTCTTTTTTCCATTCTTCTTTTGTCATTTCTGCTAATTTTCTATTAGATAATTTTTTAAATCCTAATTCTTCTCCTAACCAATCTGGCTTGTTGAAATTTGTAGCTAATTCTTCATTTTGAAATTCTATTTCTGCTGTAAGTAATCCTTCTAAATAATCATGATATACATCTATTTCTACTTTTAAATTGTTTTCTATTGGTACTATAATTCTAGTTTTTTCTGTTATATTGCTAATTTTATTTTTTATCAGCTTTTCAAATTCTTCTTCTGAAATTTCATTTTCTATTTCATAATTTTCTGCAATTTTATAATCTTTGTTATGTTCTATTTCACCTTTTGTTTTTAATGTGTAAATATATTTTTTGTTATTTGTAGGAAATTTTTCTTTAATGTCTCTTATTCTTATAATTGTTAATTTATCTCTATACATAAAAGCTTGCTTTATATATATTATTTTTTCTATTTTAAAATCTTTTGGAATATACTTTACAGCATATTTTCTTTCAATTTCTTTATTCATATTTGCATTCCTTTCATCTGTCCATAAAATTATCACTAAAAATTAATTTCTAATTTGCTACAACAACCATAGAATGTCTTATAACTTTATTTCCAATTTTATAACCTTTTCTATATTCTTGTGCTATTATTTTTTCGCCAAAATTTTCATCTTGTATCATGCTTACTGCTTCATGTAATTCTGGGTCAAATGCTTCTCCTAATGCTGGTATTTCTTCAACACCTTTTGATTTCAAAACATCTTTAAATTGCTTTAATACTAACTCTATTCCTTGTTTATAGTTTTCATCTGTTGTTTCTGCTTTTAATGCATTTTCTAAGTTATCAACTACTGGAAGGATTACTTCAATTACATCTGATAATATTGAGTTATATAAGCTTTCTTTCTCTTTTTGACTTCTTTTTTTAAAGTTATCAAATTCTGCTAAGATTCTCTTATAGTGGTCATTTAATTCTTCATATTCTTCTTTAGTTATCATTTCTTTATTCTCTTTACTTTCTTTTTTATTTTCTTTTGTTTCTTTTTCTGTATCTTCTTGCATGTTTTTTATTTTTTCTTCGTTTTCATCTTTTTTATTATTTTCCATGTAATCACTTCTTTCTTTTTAATCTTTACCATTTAGTTTTTTATTTATATATTTCATTACAGAAATTACTTTTGAATAATCCATTCTTTTAGGCCCTATTATTCCAATTGTTCCTAAATCTTTTCCATTAACTTTGTGTTTAAATGTTACTACACTAAAATCTTTTAGTTGTTCTTTTTCGCTTTCTTCTCCTATATATACTTTTATGTCATCTGCAAATCCTGTATTTAGCATATCTGCAACTAGTTCTTTTGTATCTAGCACATTGACAAAGTTTTTTGCAACTTCTAGACTATTAAATTCTGGTAATTCAAAAGCTTTATTAGTACCTTCTAAATATATCTTGTCATCTTCTGCAATTACCTTTTTTAGTTGTTCAATTACAGGTTTTATAACATTTACACTGTATGTCATTTCATCATATAAATATTCTTCTAATGGTCTATCTATTGTGTCTACTGGCTGACCTTTTAATTTATTGTTAAACATGTAGTTCATTGTTTCTACTTGTTTTTGATTTATATCTTCATCAAATTTTATAATTGTTTCTTTTATCATTCCTGTGTCTGTTAATATTACTGCCATCATCATTCTTGAACCAAGTAGAACGAATTTTATTTCTTCTATTATTTGATTTGTCGCTTTTGGACCTATTGATACTGTTGTATAATGTGTAACTTCTGAAATTGTATTAGCCGTTATTTTAGTTAAATCTTCTATTTCATTTACTTTTGTTTCTAGTTTATCACTTATGTATTTTACTTCTTCTATACTAATATCATTTTCGTTTAGTAATTCATCTACATAGTATCTATATCCTTTTTCTGAAGGTACTCTTCCACTTGAAGTATGTGTTTTATCTAAGTATCCACTTTTTTCTAATTCTGCCATTTCATTTCTAATTGTTGCACTACTACAATCTAATCCATAATTTTTAGTTAATGCATTTGAACTTACTGGCTCTGCTGTATTTACATACTGCTCAACAATTGCTTGTAATACCTTCTTTTTTCTGTTGTCTAACAATTTTTTCACCTCTTTATTATAAATTGTTAGTTTGTTAGCACTCATTTGTTATGTTTGCTAATCTTGTTATATATTATACCCGTTTTTAGCACTTGTCAATACTTTCTGCTAATTTTTTTGTGAATTTTTTGTGAATACATAAGACTTATTAGAAAACTTTGCACTAACCTTTTACTTAATATTTTTATCTCATTTTATTTATATCTTTACTATACTAATTTGTTAATCATTTCAAAAAATCTATCTTCTTTGCATTGCAATTTTTGTGAGTCTATAAATTCTATTTGATGCTGTTTTATATCTTCATTTATTAAATTTTCTTTTTCTAGTATATCTTTTAAGTGAATAGCAAGGCTTTTTGCACCATTAAAGAATTCTATTTTTCCTCCTAGAACTTCATTTATCTCATTTTGAATTAATGGATAATGTGTGCAACCTAATACTACGTTTTCTACTTTTCCTTTATATTTTTCTATGTGTTCTTTTAAATATTTTTTTATATTATCTATATTTCCATCTTCAATAATATCAGCTAGTCCAACACATGAACATAAAATAGTTTTGTGATTATCATATTTACTTAATAAAAGATTAAATTTTTCACTTTCTATTGTTCCTTTAGTTGCCATTACTAATGTTTGTTTATCATATGCATAATCATATACCATTTTGTATGCTGGTTCTATTGCAATAATTGGAATTTCCTTATATTTATCACGTAAATATTGAACTGTTTTTGCACTTGCAGTATTACATGCAATTACTATAGCTTTACAATTTTTTTGCAATAATAATTTTACTATTTTGTCACAAATACTAATTATTTCTTCTTTTGTTTTATCTCCATAAGGATTATTTTTACTATCACTATAATATATATATTTTTCGTTTGGTAATATATTAAGTATTTCTTTTAATACAGTAACTCCTCCTATTCCAGAGTCAAAAATACCTATTGGTTGATTGTTTTTCACTTTTTTTCTCCTTCAAAATGAATTTATACAAATCTATTTTAACATATTTTTTAAAATTTTAAAATCTGGTTATAATAAATTTAGGAGGTTTTGAAGATGAATAATGAAAATTATGTTTTAAATGAAATTAATAAGGGTATAAAAATGGGAATGGATTCTATCTCTAATGTATCTGAAAAAGTACAAGATACTCAATTAAAAAAAGATTTGAAATATCAATATGATGAATATAATAAAATATTAAATAATGTTAATAATGAGTTATCTAATTATGATGATTTTCCTAAAGAATTAAATCCAATGCAAAAAGCTATGGGGTGGATGAGTGTAGAAATGAATACTATGGCTGATAAAAGTAATTCTAAAATTGCTGAAATGATGCTACAAGGTACTAATATGGGAATTATTGAAGGAATAAAACTTAAAAATCAGTATCCTGATTTGGACCAACCTGTAAAAAACATTTTGAATGAATTTATTTCTTTTCAACAAAATAATATAGAACAATTGAAAAAATATTTATAATTTTAATAAATATCTTTGGATTCTTTCTATATCATAAAAGTCTCGAATAGATAAATATTTAATAAAATTGCGGATATTAATATTTTTATATTATAATATCCGCTTCTTTATATTTTTTATACTATATCAATTTTTATATTTTCTTATCCATATTTGGATTTATAACTATGTCTTATTTCTTTTTCTTCTTTTTTGTAAACGTGCTTTTATTTTTTCCAACTGCTCTAGTTTAAAATTAGGATATGCATTAACTAATCTCTTATGTAAATATGATTTTTCTTTTATTAATTGTTTTAGTTTGTTGGATATTTCAGTTGTTATTTCTTCTGTGTTATCTGCTATTTTTTCTTCTTCTAAATGAATACTAGAAATAACTTTTGAAGAAATAATATTATCTATTACAAACCCTACAAATAATATTACAGAAATTATATGTAATATTGTCTCTGGTATAGAATTATATATTTTTATAAAAAATGGATTTGTAACATACATTATTACTACACCTAATATTCCAAAAGGAATCATTGTTTCTAAGCATATACGTCCATTAATATTAAATTTTTTATCACTATAGTCCCACCATCTTGCATGGTATTTCTTTTCCATAAAATAACTTGTAAAATATTCTATAAAAGAACATATTACTACTGCCATTACAAATAGAGCCACAATATCATCTGTATATCTTTTTAGCAATATTGTTATCGCTAATGCTCCCCATCCATATATTGGACAATACGGTCCAATTAAAAATCCTCTATTTATAAATCGTTTATATTGAATTAATTTACATATTACTTCCATACACCATCCTAAAAAAGCATACGTTAAAAATAATAGTAAATATGTTTCTATTGTATGTAACATCCTATTCTCCTTTTTTGTAGTTTTGTTATTTCATATTATATAAAAAATATATTCTTGTCAACTACAAAAATCAGACTTTGTCTAATAAAATAATAAAATGACATAGTTGAAATCTTATTATTTCAACTATGTCATTTTATTATTTTATATTACTGCTAAATATTCTTAATATTTTTTCTTTTAAATACCATAAATGTAGGTATCATCATAATTATAAAATATGCTATACATATTATTGCAGAAAATCCTGCTGTTAACCCTTCCATTATTGGTAATTTTCCAAAAATATAATTTGTAAAATCCCAGTTTGGAGTTACAAAGAATTTTAGGAATGTCACTTTATATTGTACTGCAAGAAGATTTATTACTTCTGACCCCATATATCCTAATAATGGCAATGCTATTGCTACAGCTGAATTTGTAAATAATGTACTAAATGCAAATGCTAATGTTGCAAGTAACACTATGATAGGTAGTTTGCATACTATACTTATTCCTAAGTATTGGAATATATTCATTTGTTGTAATGTATTGGTATGGAAATTATATTTTAAAACAGGGATCGATAAACTATCAAATCCAAAAATTATTCCACCTACAATTAATTGCATTACAATAACTGCTAGTATACAAAATACAATCATAAATAATACTGTTATGAATTTTGATAATAAGATTTTATTTCTGCTATATGGCTTAACTAATAATAATTTTACTGTTCCTTTGTTAAATTCTTCACTTACAATTGTTCCTGCTATCATTATTACCATTACTATTATAAATAGTCCATATTGGTTGAAAAATTCTTTAAATATACTACTTAAGTCATTAGCTTTGTTTATATCTATATTATTTTCTATTATATATTTATTTATCTCTCTTTGCTCTATATAGTTTTGTCTTTCTTGTTTTTCTGCATATTTTAGTTCTTGGTTGCTATTATCCATATAAATAATATTTTTACTATGAGTTGCATATTCAGATAAGGCTGTGTTCATAAAATCTGTACCATATTTTATATTTTTATCTATTCTATATTGTGCCACTTCTAAGTTTACTCTTTCTGCTTCTAATTCAGTTTTATATGTTTGTTTTTCTTGTTTATCTTCTGTATTGTTATATGCCTTTTCTAATTCTTCTACTGTAGTTTTTGCTTTTTCTAATTCTAAGTTAGCGAAATATTTCCAATCATCATTATTTAATTTATTTATAATTTCATCAATTTTAGCATTTATCTCTTTTACTTTTTGTTCGTCTTTACTTTCGCCATATAAGTATGTATTTCTCTCACTTAAATAAGATGCTACATTAGAATTTATAATTTGTGCTTGCCATGAATTTTCACCATATTTTTGATATAAATCATAAGTATCTAATATTGTTTTAAATTCTATATACATTTTTGTATCACTCGGTTTGTTTGGATCTAATTTTTCTAAATCAGATTTTACATATGCAATATATCCTTCGCTATAATATGAATAACTTCCATTGTTAAAAAAATATTTATATGTAACATTTATTAATATTACAAATGCTAAAATTACCAATAGTGTAATATATAGTGATTTCTTTTTAAAGATTTTTGTAATCTCATTTTTTATTAACTTACTCAATTACATTCCCCCCTGTCTTTTCAAAGAACGCTTTTTCTAATGAAATTTCTTCTTTTTGAATTTTATATAATGAAATATTTTCTTTTACTAATAATTTTACTATTTCTGGTATTTCACCTTTTTGTATGTCTATTTTAAAATGCCTCTCATCTAGTATAATTGCTGATTTCAATATGCTTTTTATTTTTTCTGTATTGTCAACTTCAAAAACTTGGTAGTCTTCTTTTGACTCTTTCTTTATTGATTCTATATCACTTGTTTCAATTATTTCTCCGTTTTTGATAATACAAACTTTTGTAGACAAGTTATCTAGTTCAGCTAAGTTATGACTAGATATTAATATTGCCATTTTTTCTTTTTTAGCTAGATTAATTAGTAATTCACGCATTTCTTTTATTCCTTCAGGGTCAAGTCCATTTGTTGGTTCATCTAATATTAACAGATTAGGCTTATGTAAAATAGCTTGTGCTATTCCTAATCTTTGTCTCATTCCTAATGAATATTTTGAAACTTTGTCATTTATTCTTTTTTCTAATTTAACTAATTTTACTACTTCATCAATTCTATTTTTGTCTATGTTATCATATAAGTTTGAAATTAATTTTAAGTTTTCATATCCTGTCAAATACATATATAAGTCTGGATTTTCTACTATAGCTCCTACTTTTTCTATTGCTTTTTCAAATTGTCTTTCTATGTTGTATCCATTTATTGTTACTTTTCCTTCTGTTATTCCTTGAAGTCCTAAAATAAGCTTAATAGTTGTTGTTTTTCCTGCTCCATTAGGTCCTATAAATCCTAAAATATCTCCACTATATAATTCAAAAGATACATTTTTTAGAATTTGCTTTTTGCCAAAATTTTTATATAGATTTTCACATTTTAGTATTGGTTTTTCCATGCTTTTCCTCCTTTATTTTCTTTTGGTTATTTTATCATATAAATTTTATAAAGTATATTTATTTTTTCTTAAGTTTTTATAAAGAATTTATAAACAAAAATAATATATCTAAATTGTTGAGAATTTAGATATATTACTTTTTTAGTTATTGATATTACTATATCCTATTTCAGCATGAATTTCTTTATGGCAATTAGAACATACTAATATGCATTTTAATGCTTCGCTTTTATACTCTTTCCAGGACATTGTATTTCCTGAGCCTAACTTAAAATCTTTTTCTCTAGGATTCTTATGGTGAAATTCCAAAGCATCAATACATCTATCATACCCACATATTGAACACTTTCCTCCTAATAATTTTATTGCTTGTATTTTCATACTTCTTCTTAATATCGTTTTTTGATGTTTTCTTGTTATATTTTCTTTTCTAGAAGATTGTCCACTACATTTATAACAATATATTCTACTATGGCTATTTGTATCAAACTTTTCATTGCAAATTTCACATATTTTTATCATTATTTCACATCCTAATTTTGAAATCTTGAAATTTATTTATATAGCAATAAATTTAATTTTTAATTCTATAATTTAGTTTTTATCATTAAAAATCTTTCCATTAATGATATTTTTTATATTATACATTATTTTATATAAAAAATCTAGTAATAACAAAGTTTTATAATAACTGTATTTATTATAAAACAAAAAAAATAACAGATAATTTCTTATCTGTTATTATGGCTCCTCGTGTTGGGCTCGAACCAACGACCTATCGGTTACTGCACTACACTAATTTTCACTAGCATTATATATGATATATAATTTGTAGTCTGGACTTTATCTTTACCATATCTTATGACTTAGGTAGGTGGTGTAAAGTCTCTACACATAGCTTTCGCCTTGCTCGGTATTGTCGTCAACTTAACTTGTTACGAGTTCCACCGAATTAGCCACCTTCTCATCTATAAGTTTTCCTATAGAGCTGCTAACTTTAATCTTTGGAAGATTTGCTTCACAGCCGAGCGCTCTACCAACTGAGCTAACGAGGAATATATATAAATCTGGCAACAACCTATCTTTCCAGCAGGGTAACCCGCAAGTATTTTCGGCACATTTAGG
>CAUWGA010000021.1:0-21659 GCA_963558245.1 uncultured Clostridia bacterium | reverse complement strand
TTTTTTGCATAAAAATAGTTGGAGTTTTATCCACCCCAACTAATATTATAGAACCTTTTTTAGAATGCTTATTTAGGTAAAGTTCTCTGGAAATTTTAATTGTAACAGCTGTTTCCTTTAAGTTATTGTCAACAAATTCTTTAGAATAGCCGGAAACAAGCATTATACCAGCTCTGGATTTTAGACTATCCAAAATTATTGAATAAAACATATTTTCAGGTAATAAATACAGTTGTTTCAGATTACAATCTTCCCGTGAACATTCCCAACATTTGAAATTACAATTAAGATCAATTTTCATATAGCACTCCTTTCGGAAACAAAACATCAAGTTACATAAAATATTATAACATATTTTGTCGAAAATTTCCAACAAAACGACAAAACTTCTTATTTTTTACTCTTGGAAAATAATGGAATTAAGACTATAATACAAAAAGAAAAAAGTTTATAGTTAAAAATGACCAAACTAAAAACTAAATACATATGATAAGGAGTAGTGTTATGGAATCCAAATTTTATGAAAAGGACAAGCTGTTAGTCCTAAAAATAACAGACGAAATAGATGACCATAATGTACAAAATATAAGGAGGAAAGCAGATTATGAAATGGAAAGATACATGCCTAAAAGAGTTGTATTTGATTTTAATAGTGTTACTTTTATGGATAGTGCCGGAATCGGCTTAATAATAGGCAGATATAAATTTGCAAATATTATAGGAGCAAAACTTGAACTTAGTAATTTAACTAAAAGTGTAAGAAGAATATTTGATATGAGTGGAATATTAAAATTAATTCCAACAGTAGATTTATATTAAATGTCTTATTAGGGACAGGTCCAAATTGGACATTTTGGACTTGTCCACTTTGGACCTGTCCCTAATAAGACAAAATGGAGGGAAAATAAAATGAATATTAAAGATATTGATAATGAAATGAAATTAGAGTTTGTTAGTAAGTCAACAAATGAAGCTTTTGCAAGGCTGACTGTTGCTGCTTTTGCAGCGCAGTTAGATCCGACTATTGAGGAATTAGCTGACATAAAAACTGCTGTTTCAGAGGCTGTTACTAATGCAATTATACATGGATATGAGAAAAAGACAGGAATTGTAAAAATTTCAGCATGGATTATAGAAAATAAAATTATTATAGAAATTTCAGACAAGGGAAAAGGAATTGAAAATATAGAACAAGCCAAAGAACCTTTATATACTACAAAACCTAATTTAGAAAGATCAGGAATGGGATTTACTATTATTGAAAGCTTTATGGATACTATGGAAGTAAACTCAGTTGTTGGGTTAGGCACTAAAATAACGATGTCTAAAACAATAAAACCTAAAGAAGAAAAAGAGGAAGATGATTTTCTTATGTTGTCAACAGAAAAATAACATGCTGAAAGGAGTAAAAGATACAATTTGTATTTTTAAATTATAATATGATGTACGAAAATGATAAAGAGAGCATAATAAAAGCACAACAAGGAGATAAATTAGAACTTGAAAACTTAATAAAATACAATAATCGGACTAATTTGGAGTATTGTTAAAAGATTTCAAGGCAGAGGATATGATTTAGAGGACTTATATCAAATAGGATGTATCGGATTTATAAAATCAATAAAAAGATTTGACACTAATTTTGAAGTTAAGCTTTCAACATATGCAGTACCATATATGATAGGAGAAATAAAAAGATATATAAGAGATGATGGACCGATAAAAGTCAGTAGGAGCATTAAAGAACTAGGAATAAAAATAAAAGAATTACAAAAAGAGTATTTAAATAAAAAAGGAGAGGAGATAACTTTAGAAAAAATAGAAGAGGAACTAAAAGTATGCAAAGAAGATATTACACTTGCAATAGAAGCTACCAAAAATATTGAATCTATAGAAAGTGCTGTTTACACTAATAACAAAGATGGAAATAGTGTAAGCTTAAAAGATAAACTTACTAGCAAAATAGATGAAGAAGAAATGATAACTAATAAAATCGTAATAAATGAGCTAATAAAAAAATTAGAAAAAAGAGAACAAGAAGTAATTTTACTAAGATTTTATAAAGAAAAAACACAATCACAAGTAGCAAAAATACTAGGAATTACACAAGTACAAGTTTCAAGAATAGAAAGAAAGATTTTAAATAATATGAAAATGAAACTAATATCATAATATAGAAAGAAGATGAAATATAAATGAAAAAAATAATTATATATTTTCTAATATTTTTATTAATATTCTTTTTTCTGCCAGCACTTTTAACTAAAAAAGAAATAAAGGTATCAAGTACAATTTCAAATTCGCACTTAACTGAAAAGCAAAAAGAAGAAACTAATAACGAAAAAGATGCATCAATAAAAAATACATATAATTATAAAAAATATGGAACCATAAAATTATTACATAAAAAAACAAACGAAATAGAAGAGGTTGCATTAGATAATTATTTATATCATGTTGTTTCTGCAGAAATGCCAGCAGATTATGAAATAGAAGCACTAAAAGCACAAGCAGTAGTTGCAAGAACATATACTATTTATAAAATAAACAATAAAAAGCACGATAATGCAGATATATGTGATGATTCAACTTGTTGTCAAGCATGGGTAGATAAAGATACAAGATTTGCTAGATGGGATGAAAACAAAAGAGAAGAAAATTGGAATAAAATTCAAAAAAGTGTAAATGAAACTCAAGGAAAAATTATTACATATAACAATAAGCCAATAAATGCATTCTTCCATGCAAATAGTGGAGGAAAAACAGAAATACCTGTCAATGTTTGGGGAGGTACTGGATTACCATATTTACAAGTGGTAGAAACAGCAGGAGAAGAGGGATATACCCAATATGCTTCCGAAGTAGCTTTTTCACAAACAGAATTAGTAGAAAAATTAAAAAGCAAATATAGTGACATTGTAATAGATATTAATAATCAAGAAGATATAAAAATAATTGAATATACAGACAGTGGTAGAGTAAAAACAATCAAATTTGGAAATCATGAAATATCAGGTGTAGAAGCTAGAACTTTATTAGGATTGAAGTCAACAAATTTTGAAATAACAAAAGAAAATGACAAAATAAAATTTACAGTTAAAGGATATGGACATGGCGTAGGAATGAGTCAAACAGGTGCAGATGCTATGGCTAAACAAGGAAAAAACTATCAAGATATAATAAATCATTTTTATAAAGGCGTAGAAATAAAAGATGTAAATTCTTTATAAAATTTATATCCATATATGTATAATCTCTTCAAAACAGGAAATACTTGTATTAATAAAATTTTTAAGGAGGATTATATGAGAAGAAACAACAGAATAAAAAACAATAATAACAGTAATAAGCAAAACAAAATACTTATGTATTCCATAATAGGAGTTGCTTTATTAGTAATCGTATTGGTAGGCTTATTAATGTATAGCAAATCTTTAAGTGATAAAGTAGAAAAAGGAACTATTAATATAGAAGAAATGGCAAAAGCAAATGAACAAAATATCCAAAACACAACTAGTGAGAGTGCTAGTAGTGAAATTGGAAAAACAGTAGAAGAAATGAAAAACGAAACAAACAATAATACATTAAATATATCTTCAAATACTACTAAAGAAGAAAATGTAAAACCAAATAATCAAACTAAAGAAAATACAAATAAAGCAACAGTCAATACAACAAAAAATGAGAAAACAAATAATACAACTAAAAAAACAGAAGGAACAGAGAAAAAAACTGAAAATAAAAAAGAATTAAGTTTTGCAAAACCAGTAGAAGGGGATATAGTAAAAGAATATGCAAAAGATAATCTAATTTATTCAAATACATTACAAGAATGGACAACACATCTAGGAATTGATATTAAAGCTGAAAAAACTACAGTAGTAAAGTCAGCAGAAAAGGGAACTATAAAATCAATAAAAAATGATCCTAGATATGGGTTAACTATTGTAATAGAACATGACAATGGATATCAAACAGTATATTCAAATCTTTTAAGTTCTGAATTTGTAGTAGAGGGAGAAAAAGTAGAAAAAGGTCAAAGTGTAGGAACAGTAGGAAACACAGCTGCATTTGAAGTGGCAGATGAACCACATTTACATTTTGAAATTTTAAAAGATAATGTACAAGTTGACCCTAATATATATTTAAAATAATTGAAAATAGTAAAAATGAAGAAGCGGAATATTATAATTTTGTTTCTTCATTTTTATTGAATATGAGAAAAGTCAATTTTCCTATTTAATTAAAATAAACTACAAAAATATGTTTGACATTTTTTTGTTTGTATGATATTATGAGGTCAAATGAAAAAATGGGAGTGAGTTGTATGCCTAGAAAAAAGCCAGAATTAAATAAAAGAGAAAAATCAATTTTAAAATTTATTGAAAAACAAATAATGACAAAAGGATATCCACCATCTGTTAGAGAAATAGGAAAAGCAGTAGGACTAAGTTCAACAGCTACAGTTCATGGATATTTAGCTAAACTAGAAGAAAAAGGGTACATAAAAAAACAAGACAAAAAAGGAAGAACATTACGATTATTAAAAGGTGGTTCAGGAGAGCCAAAAAATACATCAAGCAAAGACTTTTACACACAAAAAGAATTAGTAGAAGTACCAATTATAGGTAGAATAACAGCAGGAGAACCAATTTTAGCAGTAGAAAATGTAACAGATACTTTCCCAATTCCTATTGATTTTGTAGGAAACTCAGAAAGTTTTATGCTAACAGTTAGAGGGGAAAGTATGATAGAAGCTGGAATTTTAGATGGAGATTACATATTAGTAAAAAAACAAAATACAGCAAATAATGGGGAAATCGTAGTAGCTCTAATTGGAGATGAAGCAACTGTTAAAACTTTTTACAAAGAAACAGACCATATTAGACTACAACCAGAAAATAGCACAATGGATCCGATAATAGTGCCAACTTGTGAAATATTAGGAAAAGTTGCTGGAGTATTTAGAAAAATGTAATTCACACAAAATTTACATTAATCTCATTGACAAAATGACACCATGTCACATATAATGATATGGTGTTATTTTATTAGAAAAATATATTATACAAGGAGGATAAAATGCTAAAAGTATTAAAAAATTTAGAAAAATCATTTTGGTCAGTAGTGGCAATAGTAATTTTACTATGTGTACAAGCTCAAGCTGACTTAAAATTGCCAGATTATACTTCAAAAATAGTTAATGTTGGTATTCAAGCAGGAGGTATAGAAAACGCTATACCACAAATAATTAGTAAAGAAAATATGGAAAATATGTTAATGTTTTCTGATAACAAAGAAGAAATTCTAAATAATTATACATTAGTAGGAGAAAACTTAACAGAACATGAAGAAAAAGTCGTAAAAAAATATATAGGAAAAGATAAAGAAATTTCTTCAAACAGTATGTATATTTTAAAAGACATCGAAAAGGAACAACAAGAAAGTTTATCTAAAACAATGACAACACCATTACTAGAATATACTACAATTAGCAATGAAGAAACAGCAAATAAAATTAAAGAAACAATGCTAGCAAAAGTTTCAGAACAACAAAAAGCATATATGCAAAGTAAAAGTTTAGAAGAAATTTTACAGGTAATGCCAGATAATCAAAGAAAAGAAATTTTAGGTCAATTTACTACTAAAATTAATGAAATGTCAGATTCTATAAAAGAACAAGCGGCAGTTGCATCAGTAAAACAAATTTATAAAAATGCAAATATAGATACAGATAAAATTCAAAATGATTATATTTTTATGGCAGGAATGCAAATGTTAGGAATTGCATTAATTAGTATGACATCAGCAATTACAATTATGTTATTATCTGCAAGAGTTGCTGCAAAATTAGGTAAAACTTTAAGAGAAAAAGTATTTACAAAAGTATTAAGTTTTTCAAATGAAGAGCTTAATAAATTTTCAACAGCATCATTAATTACTCGTAGCACAAATGATATTCAACAAATTCAACAATTAATTACAATGCTATTTAGAGTAATAGTATATGCTCCAATCATAGGTATAGGAGGATTTATAAAAGTATTAACAAATAGTGATAACTCAATGGCATGGATAATTGGAGTAGCAATACTTGCTATACTATTTATAGTTGCTACATTATTCATTATAGCAATGCCTAAATTTAAAAAGTTACAAGATTTAACAGACAAATTAAACCTTGTATCAAGAGAGATTTTAACAGGATTACCAGTAATTAGAGCTTTTAACACTGAAAAGAAAGAAGAAAAGAGATTTGAAGGTGCAAACAAAGATTTAATGAAAACAAATGTATTTGTTAACCGTGCAATGTCAATGATGATGCCACTTTTAATGCTAGTAATGAATGTAATTGCTGTATTAATAGTTTGGGTAGGAGGTCATAATGTAGAACAAGGTGTTACACAAGTAGGAGATATGATGGCATTTATCCAATATACAATGCAAATTGTTATGGCATTTTTAATGATATCTATGATATCAATCATGCTACCAAGGGCATCTGTTTCAGCTAATCGTATAAATGAGGTAACAGAAACAGTACCTTCTATAAAAGACAAAAAACAAACTAGAAAATTCGATACTAACAAAAAAGGATTAGTAGAATTTAAAAATGTATCATTTAGATATCCAGATGCAGATACAGAAATATTAGAAGATATTAATTTTACAGCAAGACCAGGAGAAACAACAGCTATTATAGGAAGTACAGGAAGTGGAAAATCAACAGTAGTTAACTTGTTGCCAAGATTTTATGATGTAACAGGTGGAGAATTATGCATAGATGGTGTAAATGTAAAAGATGTTTCACAAAAAGATTTAAGAGATATAATAGGGTTTGTCCCTCAAAAGGGAGTATTATTCTCTGGTACAATAGAATCTAATATAAAATATTCAGACGAAAACATGCCTGATGAAAGAATGATAAAAGCAGCTGAGATAGCTCAAGCTACAGAATTTATTGAAAACAAAGAAAAGAAATATAAAGAAGAAATAGCTCAAGGTGGAAGCAATGTATCAGGAGGACAAAAACAGCGTTTATCAATTGCAAGAGCTTTAGCAAAAGACCCAGAAATCTTTGTTTTTGATGATAGTTTTTCAGCATTAGATTTAAAAACAGATGCAGCATTAAGAGAAGCTTTGGCAGAAAAGACAGAAAATAAAACAGTGATAATAGTAGCACAAAGAATTAGTACAATTTTAAATGCGGACCAAATTATAGTTCTTGAAGAAGGAAAAGTAGTAGGAATAGGCACACATGAAGAATTAATGAAAAATAATGAAACTTATAGGCAAATAGCATTATCACAATTGTCAGAGGAAGAACTAAACAAGAAAGGAGGAGAATAATATGCCAGGACCAATGGGAGGACATGGAAAAAATGTAGGACATAATGTAAAAGCAAAAGATTTTAAAGGAACTACAAAAAAGCTAATAAAAGATTATTTATCTGGATATAAAATAGCACTAATAATAGTACTAATATTTGCTATAGGAAGTACTATATTTACAATAGTAGGACCAAAAATATTAGGAAATGCAACTACAGAGATATTTAATGGAATAATGAACAAAATATCAGGCGGTTCAGGAATTGACTTTGGAAAAATAGGAACTATATTAATAACTTTAGTATCTCTATATGTTCTAAGTGCTTTATTCTCTTTCATACAAGGATTTACAATGACAGGTGTTGCACAAAAAATAACATATAGATTAAGACAAGATATTGCAGAAAAGATAAACAAATTGCCAATGAAATATTTTGATAAAAGAACTCATGGAGAAGTATTGTCTATTGTAACCAATGACGTAGACACATTAAGTGCAAATTTAAATCAAAGTATAACACAAATAATTACAGCAATTTGCACAATTATTGGAATATTGATTATGATGTTTTCAATAAGTTGGCAAATGACTTTAATATCACTTGTTATATTACCAATTTCAGCAACATTAGTAAAGAAAATAGTAGGAAAGTCACAAAAATATTTTAAATCACAACAAGACTATCTTGGACATGTAAATGGTCAAGTAGAAGAAATATATAGTGGATTAAATATAGTAAAAGTATTTAATGCAGAAGAAAAAGTATCAAAAGATTTTGAAAAGGCAAACGATGAATTATATCATTCAGCATGGAAATCACAGTTCTTGTCTGGTTTAATGTTTCCAGTTATGAACTTCATTTCAAATGTTGGATATGTTGGAGTAGCAGTAGCTGGAGGATATTTAGCTATAAAAGGAACAATTACAGTTGGAAATATACAAAGCTTTATACAATATAACAAACAATTTACACAACCAATAAATCAAATAGCACAAATATCAAGCATGTTACAAGCTATGATTGCATCAGCAGAAAGAGTATTTGAATTTTTAGAAGAAGATGAAGAAGAAAATATTCCAAATGGAAATATTGATATAGAAAAAATAAATGGAAATGTAGAATTCGACCATGTTAAATTTGGATATGATCCAGAAAAAACAATTATAAATGATTTCAACTGTAAGGTACACGATGGTCAAAAAATAGCAATTGTTGGACCGACAGGAGCTGGAAAAACAACAATGGTTAAATTGCTAATGAGATTTTACGATGTAACTGATGGAAAGATTTTTATTGATGGAATAAATATAAAAGACTTTGATCGTGGAGAATTAAGAAAATTATTTGGTATGGTTTTACAAGATACATGGTTATTTGGAGGAAGTGTAAAAGATAATATAAAATATGGAAAAGAAGATGCTACAGAAGATGATGTAATAAGAGCGGCAAAAGCTGCACATGTACATCATTTTATAAAAACATTGCCAAATGGATACAATTCAATTTTAAATGAAGAATCAAGCAATGTATCAGCAGGTCAAAAGCAATTATTAACAATTGCAAGAGTAATTTTAACAGATCCTAAAATATTAATTTTAGATGAGGCAACAAGTTCAATAGATACAAGAACAGAAATACAAATTCAAAATGCAATGGATAACCTTATGAAAGGTAGAACAAGCTTTATAATTGCACATAGATTATCAACAATAAAAAATGCTGACCTTATTTTGGTAATGAATCATGGAGATATAGTAGAACAAGGTACTCATGAGGAATTACTTGCTAAAGGTGGATTTTATAGTGATTTATATAATTCACAATTTGAAGAAGAGGAAGAGTAATATAAAACATTCGAATAAATAACAAAAATTTATAAATTATATTTCTTTTTATTATTTTATATGATAGAATATACAGCATAAAGGAGAGAGTAAAAATGTCAATGCAAGAAATAACAGAATATTTAGATAATAAAATAGAAAAAAATGAAAATATAATAGAAGTTACATTCTTTGAAGTAAGAGTAAAAATGAATTTATCAGAAGAAGAAACACAAGAATTTTTAAGATTATGCAAAACTAGACTAGAAAATTTAGGATATCAAGTATTTTTTACAGGTGCAAGATATAATTATGGAGGCAAAAGTAAAATAGTAGAAATCAATAATTTAATGATAGCAATTAAAGAACAAAATTAGAAATAAAATACAAATTTGAGAAAGAAACGATAATAAATTAAAAAATAATAAGCTAAAAGCTATAAATAACAAATAGATGTTGTTTATAGCTTTTTTCTTTTAGTCTTTTCTTTTTCCAAATATAGATAATATTCGTAAAAAAATATTAATAAAATCTAAATATAATTGCATAGCACAATAGATATGAATTTTTTCTTGATTAATATTAGGTTCACTTTGTAATAGTTTAACTTTGTTGATATCATATATAGTAACACCACAAAATAAAATTAAAACAAACCAGTCTATAGCCAAATCAAACATAGAATTTTTAAAAATAAAAATGTTAAGCAAACTAAGAAGTATGCCGGCTATTAAAAATACTGTAATATAAGGTCCCCAAGATGTTAAATCTTTGCTAGTTTTGTAACCAATAAGAGATAAAACACCAAAGATTAAAGCTGAAATTGCAAACAAGTAAATAACTGAATACAATTCAAAAGAAACAAATACTACAGCTAAAGTAATACCATTAATCATAGAGTACACAAAATATAAAATACCAACTACAACGGGTGGAAGCTTCCTGAATAAAAAGCTAAATAGCAAAACAGCAACGAGTTCGATTATTAAAAGCATTGTATAAGAACCATCCATTATTATATTAATAAATAATCCAGAAGAATAAGTGTACCAAGCAATAATTCCCGAACCTAGTAATCCTAAAAACATCCACAAAAAAGTTTTACCTAATAATTTGTTTTGAGAACTTACTTCGTTTTCCATCTACAAACTCCTTTATATAAGATTTAGATTTTTAAAGAAAAATCTATAAAACATAAAAGTTAATACAGTAATTATATAAATATATTTAGTTAAAATCAATAAAAATATAACTAAAGTTGAAAAAATAAATTCTAAATGATAAAATGCAAATATAAATAAATTTAAATAAAATAAAAAAATAAACATAAAGCGCAAAAAAATAAAGATAAAACACTAATTAAAAAGTAAATTAACCTAAAAATTAAAAAGGAGTAAAACACAATATGGGTAAAGTTAATTGGACGAAAGAACAAGAACAAGCTATATATGAAAAAGGTTCAAATATATTAGTAGCTGCTGCTGCACGGAAGTGGGAAAACAGCTGTTTTAGTCGAAAGAATAATACAAAAAGTTCTTAAAGAAAAAATAGATATAGACAAGTTATTAGTGGTTACTTTTACGAATGCTGCTGCTTCAGAAATGAGGGAAAGAGTATTAGATGCCATTTATAAAAAGCTCGATGAAGAACCAGAAAACGAAACACTATTAAAACAAATAACACTTTTAAACAAAGCAAATATATGTACTATAGACTCTTTTTGTTTAGACATAGTAAGAAACAATTTTTATATGTTAGAAAATTTATCACCAAATTTTAGAATAGCTGATACAACTGAAATTGAACTATTAAAACAAGAAGTTATTGAAGATATTTTTGAGAAAAAATATGAAGAAGAAAATAGTGACTTTTATAAATTAATTCATACATATACAAGCTATAGAGATGATACACCATTAAAAGATTTAGTAATAAAAATATATTCATATATTCAAAGTAATCCATTTCCAGACAAATGGATTGCGCAAAAAGTTGAAATGTTTAATGTAAAAGACAAAATAGAAGAAAACTTTTCTAATACAGTTTGGGGACAAGAGCTAATAAAAGAAATAGACGAAGAATTAACAGATTCAATTTATTCACTAGAAAGTATAAGTCAGAAATTATCCCTAGAACCAGAATTAGATAAATTCTGGCTAACAATAAGAGATGATATAGATAAATTACAAGGAATAAAAAACAATTTAGACAATTGGGATAAAGCTTATGAAATAAATCAATTATTTAAATTTGAAACATGGCCAAGACAAGCCTCACATTTACCACTAAAAGAAGAAGCAAAAAATATAAGAGATGAAGTTAAAAAGAAAACAAAAAAAGTATTAGACAAAATTTTAATATGTAATTCTAAACAAGCAAATGAAGATATATACGATATGTATCCAACGCTTGTAAAACTTAAAAATTTAATATTAGAATTTGAAAAAGAATTTTCTAAAAGAAAAAGAGACAAAAACATAGTGGATTTTAACGATGTTGAGCATTTTGCATTAAAAATATTATTACAAGAAAAAGACGGGGAAATAGAGCCAACCGACATTGCAAAAAAATATAAAGAGAAATTTTCAGAAATAGCAATTGATGAATATCAAGATAGTAATTTAGTGCAAGAATATATTCTAAATTCAGTATCAAATGGAAATAATGTATTTATGGTAGGAGATGTAAAACAAAGTATATATAAATTTAGACAAGCAATGCCAGAATTATTTATTGAAAAGTATAATACTTATAAAATTAAAGAAGAACAAAAAGATGAAGATTTAAAAATACAATTATTCAAAAATTTTAGAAGTAGAGAAAATATACTAAAATTTACAAACTTGATATTTCAAAATATTATGAGTGAAACATTGGGAGATATAGACTACAACATTTCTGAATATTTAAACTTAGGAGCAGATTATGATAATTCTATAAAACAAAACTTGAATGCCGAAATACATATAATTGATACGGCTCAAAATGAAGAAAAAACAATTGAATTTCAAGAAAACGAAGAAAATGATGAGTCTATTGATGACAACGATGAGAGAATAGAAGATTCTGAATTAGAAGCTAAATTTGTTGCAAATAAAATAAAAGAGTTAATTGAAAATAAATTTCAAGTTTGGGATAGAAAGCAAGAAAAATATAGAGACATCAAATATAAAGATATTGTAATTTTACTAAGGTCAACATCTAATCTAGCACCAATATATGAACAAGAACTTATAAATTTAGAAATACCAACATTTTCAGATAGTTCACAAGAATATTTAGAAAGCATAGAAATTCAAACTATAATGTCATTGTTAAAAATAATTGATAATCCAATACAAGACATACCATTAGTAACAGTTTTGCGTTCGTATATAGGAAAGTTTACAGATAATGATTTAATACAAATTAGATTATCAGATAAGAACGATAATTTTTATATATGTATGGAAAAAGCAGTAGTAGATGTAGATGACAAGCTAAAAAATAAAATTCAAACATTTTTTAATAATTTAAATAAATGGCGTAAAGAAAAAGAGTATTTATCATTAGATGAGCTTATCTGGAAAATATATAGTGATACAGGTTTTTATAATTATGTAGGACTAATGCCTAATGGTATATTAAGACAAGCTAATTTAAAAATGCTTTTCCAAAAAGCAAAACAATATGAAAGTAGCAATTTCAAAGGATTATATAATTTTATAAATTTTATAGACAAACTAAAAATGTCAAGTGGAGATATGGGCTCAGCTAAAATAATTGGAGAAAATGATGATGTAGTTAGAATTATGAGTATCCACAAAAGTAAAGGATTAGAATTTCCAGTTGTATTTTTATCAAGTACTAACAAACAAATAAACTTAAATGACTTGAATCAAAATGTATTACTACATCAAGAAATTGGAATAGGAGCAAAATACATAGACTACGATAAACAAGTACAATATGATACATTAAGTAAATTAGCAATAAGAAATAAAATATATATAGAAACACTTTCTGAAGAAATGAGAATTTTATATGTAGCATTGACAAGAGCAAAAGAAAAATTATTTATAACAGGATTAAATAAAAATTATGAAGAAAATGCACAAAAAATATTTGAACAAGTTCAAAGATATAACAAAATAGACGAAAAAATAAATCCTATTTTAGTAAAAAGGTATAAAAAATATTTAGACTGGATTTTATTAGTGTATCAATATGAAAAAGAAAATATTCAAGATTATGTAGAATTGAACGTACATAAGAAACAAGAGATATTAGAAAATTTAACTAAAAAAGAAAAAGAAGATAGTAATATAATAGAAAAATTAGAAAATACAAAAATGGAAAAAGAAAGCTTAGAAAAAATTGAAACTATATTAAATTACAAATATCCAAATTTAATAGACACAATTATACCAACCAAAACATCTGTAACAGCTATAAAACAATTACAAAATGAAAAAGTCAATTCTAATGATAGCAAAAGCAAAAACAGTAAATCAAATAAGGAAAATAAAGAAAATATCAAAAAAGGATATAATGAAGTCGGTGATATAGCTATTAAAAATATAGAAGAAGTAACCGAATTTGCAAAACCAAAATTTTTAATTGATACAAAAGAAGAAAAAATAACATCAGCAAAAAAAGGTACATTAATACATATGTGTTTGCAAAGGTTAAATGAAAAGGTAGAATATGACATTAATAAGATAAATGAACTAATACAAGAATTAGAAATGAAAAAAATAATAACTAGCAAAGAAGCGGAAAATATAAATCCTAACAAAATACTTCAATTTACAAAATCAAATATATGGAAAGAACTAAAAGAAGCAAAGGAAATACAAAAAGAAAAGCCATTTTATATAAATATACCAGCAAAAGAACTTTACAAAGAAGAAACCGAAGAAAATATATTAGTTCAAGGTATAATAGACTTGTACTACATTGACAAATTTGACAAATTAAAACTTGTAGATTACAAAACAGATTATGTAGAAAATAATAATGAAAATCAATTAATAGATAAATATAGAAATCAATTAGAACTGTATTCTAAAGCATTAGAAGAAAGTTTTGGGAAAAAGGTAGATAAAAAATATATCTATTCTGTATATTTAGGAAAAGAAATAGAAGTGTAAATATAATTATAAAAATTAATATTAACAAAATACTAAAAGATATGTAGTTTGGATGAAATTATTTTTAACAACTATATGTACTTATAAAAAAAGAGAGGTATGTATTTTATTATGAAAAACAAAAAGCTTGAAAAATAGCTATTTTTCTGATATAATAATTGTATCTTAATTAGAAAATGGAGAAAAAATATGAGTACAATAAAATCATTTTTAAAATATGCATTACTAATTATAGTGTTTGCAATATTATCAGAATTATTAATTTCAGCGAGTTTACAATCATCATATAAAGACATAAAAAGAAAAGACAACACATCACAAGTCACAATATCACAAGCACAAGCAACATTAGTAAACGGAAAAATCAAAGGAACAATAGTTGATGATAGAAAAGATAATTTAACAGGTAAATATGTAAAAATCACATTATACTCAAAAAGAGATAATGAAGTTGGAAAAAAATATGTACCAATAGAAACAACTGATGTGAACAAAACTCAAGATTTTAGCCTATATTTTGAAAAACAAGATGTAACATCTTATGATATTTCAATAGTAAATGAAAAAGAAGGCGGAGAACTAGAGCTTATCCCAAAAGAAATGACAAAAGCACAAATATTTGTAGCAACGTTATTTACGATAATGCTAATAGCATAAAAAATACATAAAATGTTTAAAAATATAAAAAATGGAAAAACTAATATAAATCTACTAATGGAGGTGGATATATTGGTTTTTCTTTTTGTTTTTGCATTTATAATATTAATAACAATAATATTATTATTTTCAAAGATTAAAATTAATGTAAATAAATTTAATTATTTATCTATAAATCCAAAAAATAGAAAAACAGATTATAACATAATAATTCAACTTATAATATTAAAGAAATTTCCAATACTTGAAATAAAATTTAACAAAAATAATATAATTAAGATAGAAAAAATAAAACGAAAAATAAAAAATAAATTCGAAACATTTGATTTTACAGAGATAGAGAAAGATAAAGAAATCAAGAAAAAAATATTAGAGATTATTAAAAAACTAAAAATTGATATAGATAAAATTAATTTAAACATCGAAATAGGAACGGAAAATGCTGTATTAACATCTTTTATAATACCAGTTGTCGCAACATTATTAACATATATTTTAAAAAATAGTATTAAAAACAATGTTATAAAAAGCGAAGAAAACAAATTTAAAATTCAACCAATATATTACAACCAAAATTTATTAAATATACTATTTTCAGGTATATTTGAAATAAAAATGATACATATTATAAATATAATATATATCTTAAGAAAAAAAGAAGGAGTGAAAGAATATGAGCGAACATCCAATAGAAGGACTTATGGTTACAGCTATGAATAGCATTCAAGACATGATAGATGTAAATACAATTATAGGTGAGCCAATTGAAACTTCTAACAATATTGTTATAATACCAATATCAAAAGTGTCATTTGGATTTGCAGCAGGAGGCAGTGAATTTAAAGGTGAAACAATAGACGAATATACTAAAAAAGATAAAGAAGAAGCAATTCAATATCGATTACCATTTGGAGGAGGATCAGGAGCAGGAGTTACTATAAACCCAATAGCATTTTTAGTAATACAACCAAACAATGTTAAACTAATGCCTGTAAATCATACATCTTCATTAGACAAACTATTAGATTATATGCCAGACTTAATGGAAAAAGCAAACAATATGATGAATCGTTGCATGCAAAATAAAAAAGAACAAACACAAAAAATTTTAAAAGAAATGCAAAAAAAGCAACAAAATTTAGATAAAAAACAAGACACTGAAAATAAAATAGAAAAGACCATAGAAAAAACAAAACAAACAAAAATAAAAGAAGAACCCATAAAAAGTGATGAAACATACGAGTTTGAATATGACGAAACCCTAGAAGACGAATAAATGAGATGTCCAATTGGGGACGTTTCTAAAATGGATATTTTGGAAAATTATGTAATTGTTTTTTATAAGATTTACGAGAAGTTTTAATTGTATTTACATAAAAATGTCCATTTTAGAAACGTCCCCAATTGGACATTATTCTCTTAATAAATCAACCCAAGAGTAATAGACTTTTTTTGCGATATTAAATAGATTGATTTTTTCAATATCATTTTTGGCTATAATTTCAACAGTAGATAATGTTTCACCATCTAAAGAGAATGTTACTTTTCCTAATGTCTGACCGAGCTTTTACCGGAGCAGAGATGTTATCTGGTATAGAAATATTTTGTTCTACATTTTTATCTTGCCCTTTTTTTAGTAATGTGCCAGCATTGTCTTTTAATATAGCTTCTACTTCATTAGCAGTTCCTTTGTCTACTCTAATAGCTTTTACAACGTCGTCTTTTTTTCCGAATTCATTAAAAGAAAAGTTATTAAACCCATAATCCAAAAGCTTTTGGGATTCAGCAAAACGAACCTTTGTTGAAGGTGCTTTCATAACAACAGCAATTAATGATAAATTATCTCTAGTAGCACTTGCTGATAGATTATATAAAGCTAAGCCAGTTGAGCCAGTTTTTAATCCAGTTGCACCTTTATAGTATTTTATTAATTTATTAGTATTGGAAAGTTGTGATTTTCCGACCACGTAATTCATCCATCCATATAGTAGTATATTTTGTAACATTAGGATGTTTTAATAAAAGTTCTCTTGACATTAATGCAATGTCATAACTAGAAGTAACATGACCATCTTCATCTAATCCATGACAATTTTTAAATGTAGTATCAGACATACCAAGTTCTTTTGCCTTATCATTCATCATTTGAACAAAAGCGTCTTCTGAACCTGCAATAAATTCAGCCATAGCAACAACACAGTCATTGGCAGAATTTACACAAATTGCTTTTAGCATATCATCAACACTTAAAGTTTCTCTAGGATCTAACCAAATTTGTGAACCACCCATACTAGAAGCATTTTCACTACAAGGAACTTGGTCAGTTAAAGCTATTTTACCAGAATCTAAAGCCTCCATAATTAGCAAAATACTCATAACTTTAGTTACAGAAGCAGGGCGTAATTGTTCGTGAATGTTATGAGAATATAATACTTGACCTGTGCTTTGTTCAATTAAAATAGCAGATGGTGATTCTAAATTTAAATTATTATCTTCAGTTAATGGGGCAGTGGTTTCTTCTGTTGGTTCTTGACCAAAAGACCACACATAAACATTATCATTTGCAAAACAAGGTAAGACGATATTAAAAGTCAATGAAAATATACAAAATAGACTTATAATTAATTTTGAAAAATTCATAAAAAATCCCTCCAATTGATATTAAAATATATTCGTAATATTTATAAATATTCAAAAAGAGAGATTATAATTTTATGAGTTTTTAATAGAAATTAAACTAATTGTAACAGAGGCTCCATTTGTAGAGGCAGTAATTTTTATATCGTTATTAGAATTGTTGATAAATTTTAAATCGTAACTACCATAAGCTACAGCAGCATCTTTACCTTTAGCAACATAAGGAACTTTATTACTGTGTTCATGTCTTTCAGTAATTTTTAAGCTAGGAGCATTAAGCAAAGCATTGTATAATGTACTACTTACTTGACAATTTCCGCCACCTATACCTTTTTTCTTATTACCATCATGGTCAAAAATATCTGCTTCCTGATATCCTTTTGCAGAAGTTGC
Source organism: uncultured Clostridia bacterium (assembly GCA_963558245.1). Taxonomy (GTDB): domain Bacteria; phylum Bacillota; class Clostridia; order TANB77; family CAG-508; genus CAG-269. Next base: position 3,683 of record CAUWGA010000021.1, on the reverse strand, counting down.
TTTGCCTACAGTATTACAAAAGGAAAAAGTTTCACCTTTTTTTACGATAGTTCCATCTAAAGATTTACAAGTTATTTGTATATTATTTTGTCTAGCTTTATCAGAAGAATAAATTTTAGTAGAAAAGGTAGAAACAGTTTCTTCAGCTGAAACAGCATCTTTAGACTCAGTAGTTCCTTGTCTTTTTTCATTAGAAGAATTATCTGAATTAGAACTATTAAAATTATTGTTAGAACTTTCATTATTTTGTTCATGGCTATTTTCAGTATTTTCATCTAAAGAAGTATTAGTAGAGGAAGTTTTATTTGCTTCATACTCTGAATTGTTGTTAGAAGAGGTATTTTTTATAGAAAAATAAACTCCTATGCCAATTAAAATTAATAAAGCAATAATTGCTATAATCCATTTTTTACTTTTCATGATAAATTTCATTCCTTTCTTGCTTTGCTAGAGCTACACATAACAATAAAAGATTTTTGTTTTTTTAAAACTAATCACTATATTTAATATAACCAAAAAAACAAAATTTTATTAACAATTTTTTTATTATAAAAAAATAAAAGGTATTGACAAAAATAAACAATTAGTGATATATAATTATATATAAGAAAACAAAAGAGGAGAAAAAACAATGAAAATGGAAATAACAGCTGAAAGCCTTGCTGCTGTACACACACACACACACACACACACTATGTTTATTAAATAAAGTAATAAATAAAAATCAAATAATATATATAAATAGAAAGATAGCAATAAAAGCCTAGAAATAGGTTTTTGTTGCTGTCTTTTTATGTTTTTTACTAAAATTTAAATAGGAGATAGAAAATGGAAGGAAATTTAAAAAATAAAAAAGGAATAACATTAATAGCTTTAGTAATAACGATAGTAGTATTATTAATACTTGCAAGTGTAAGTATAGCAATGTTAACAGGAGATAATGGAATAATAACAAAAGCCCAAGAAGCAACCTTTAGAACAGAAATGGCTCAAATAAGAGAAATGGTAGATATGCATTTGTTGGAAAAAGAAATGAATGTAACTGAAACATCAATAAAAATGAATGAAGTACCAATAGAAAAAGCTAAAAAATGGGAGTTAACATTAAAAAAAGAAATAATATACTGGGGTAATTATGATATAGAAATAAATAAACCAACAGATTATTATATTGAAGAGATGTTTGATAAAATAGTTCTAAACGAAAGTGGAGATATAGGATATATATACTATATAGAAAGCAATGATTTAGATAGTAAAAAAGGAAAAGAAAAGTATATTTATAATTCTGAAACAGACATTGTATATAAGCTAAAGAGAACAGGTGTAGGACGCCATACAGTACATAGTGTAGAAGAATTAGACTTTTTAATGAACGGCGGTGTAAGAAGTAAAGATCAAAATAAGAATTATACAAAAATATCTTATGATGTAGAATTTAAACAAGTAGGAAATATAAGTTGTTATGAGCCAGATTTAAATGGACTAGGACAAGAAGTAACAAATTTGATTTTTTATAAATCAGAAAATGGAAATTTAACATCAGAATATAGTATGCCTTTTGAAACATGGATAAATAAGGGAAAACCAAGCAAAATTGTTGAGAATAATAACGAATATATTTTATATGACTATGAAAATCAAATTTGGGCAAATATTAGAATAAAAAGTGGAAGTGTAGAAACCAACTGGACATGGATACCAAGATATTCATTTACAAATGGTATATCAAATACCACTAATGAAGTTAAATTTTTGCAGACAACGGATTCACCTGAAACAAATTACCAACTAGCACCAGCATTTGAAGGAAATGAAAAAAAGGGAATATGGATAAGCAAATATGAACCAACATATAAAGTTCAAACAGATCCAACATATTATAGTTACTACATACCAGATTTATCAAACTTGAATAAAGAAAATACTTATATCGAAATATACAATAAAGAAACAGGAAAATTTGAAAGAGAAGTAAAAGCTTCAGAAGTAGAAAATTTAGCAGTATTTTCACAAAATAATTTATGGTTTGACTATGATAATAAAATTTGGGCAAATATAAAAATAGTAGAAAATGGTATAGAAACTTGGTGGGTATGGATACCAAGATATGCACATAGTAGTGGTTCAAACAATACAGAAATAAAATTTATAGATATAAATAATAAACCACTAGATGGAAGCGAATTATCAGCATATGAGGTGGCAGGAGCATTTGAAGGAAATAATAAAAAAGGAATATGGATAAGTAAATATGAACCTTCAACAATTTCTCAAAACTTAACAGAGAATGCGCCAATACCAAACTTAGAAGGATTTGACAGAGAGAAAACATTCATAGAAATATACAATAAAGAAACAGGAAAATTTGAAAAAGAAGTTCAATTATCTACTATAAAGGATTTAGAAAAATTTGCAAAAGAGAACTTGTGGTTTGATTACAAAAATAAAATATGGGCAAATATAAAAGTAGTAGAAAATGGAGTAGAAACTTGGTGGGTATGGATTCCAAGATATGCACATAATAATGGAAGCAATACCACAGATATTCTTTTAGTTACAACTGATAATAAAACATTAAACGGCGAAGATATTCCAGCATCATATTCTATTGCCGATCCATTTATAGGTAATGATAAAAAAGGAATGTGGGTATCAAAATATGAACCAACAGAAAAATAATTAAGGAGGAAAATATGAAAAAGTCTAAAATAATAGGAGCGTTAACGCTTAGTGTAATTTTTGTAATATTATCAACAATAAAATCGTATGGAGCAGTAGCTATAATAAAAGGAGGAAAAACATTTACAAATCGTTCTATCTCAGATTGTTATAACTTAAGTAAAGAAATGAAAAATGTAGGTCAAGGCCTTGAAAGTACAAATGTAGATGTTCACATGGCAACAAACAAAGAATGGGCTACAGTGAGTTATTTTTCAAATAGTGCATATGGTACAGCAACAACAGGACAAAATAAGGGAATTGAAATTAATATAGATGGAACAAATTATCTATCTACAAATGGAAATGTAACAGGAGTTATGGACTGGGGAAAAACAATTACATTTACATCAGGTTTAATTAGTAATTATACTAATATGGATAAAAGTTCGGTTGCATATACTAATGGAAAAAGCCTTGTAGATAACGCAGGAACAGATAGTAAAATAGATATATTATCAAGCAGTACACCTCCAGTTTCTATAGGAAAAAATGGATGGTATAATTCATGGAATTATTTAAGTAATGAATTAAGATATCCGTATTCGATACGTTCTGGTCTGTTCGGCTTCAACGCGGGCACCACCTACAGCGACAGCAACGGCGGCTTCCACACGTCTGGTGCGGCTTCGACGAGTGTTACGTTTAGGCCGGTAATATTATAATTAGCACAAAATATAAATTGCAGTAGAACTGAATTTTGAGCTCTGTAGTACTGGAAAAAATTATAGTAAGTTAATAATATTGGGTATAAATTGTTTCTTTGAGTCTCTGTCTGTCTCTTGAGTTCTGGTCTGTTCGGCTTCAACGCAGGCAACAACAACACGTCTGGTGCGGCTTCGGTTTTTTGCACTTTAACACTATTCTTATTTAAGAGGCACAAGGTATAATAAATTTAAGGATTTATTATTAGGATCTTGTCAAGATCAGTGTGTAAATTTTTTAATACTATTTTTACAGAA
>CAUWGA010000020.1:0-22754 GCA_963558245.1 uncultured Clostridia bacterium | reverse complement strand
GTGCATAAATTATTTTTAGCTTTAAATAATTTACACACTATATAATACACTATCATTATTAGTTGCTAAGTGTTAAAGAAATTTATATCCATTGCCTTAGGCAAAAACATATCTAAAAATAATTTTTGTTTAGTAATAAAAAAATGAAAACGCAAAAATTATTGAACTAAGAACTTTAGACATATTGTAAAATCTAAAGTTCTTAGTTTTTATCATATAAAATTAAGAAAAATATGAGGTATTCGTAAATATGGCAAATGAATTACTAATATATAAAAAATATTCAGATTTATATTATTATGCATATAATCTTTTAGAAAAATATCCTAAAAAAGAAAGATTTGGTCTAGCTTCTGACATAAAAAATTCAATGAACGAAACACTTAGAAATATAATGTATGCTCAAAAAGTAGGAATAAACCATAAAATTGAATATTTAAATAAAATTGATGCAGAATTATTATATCAAAGGTTTTCTATAAGATTTTCATATAATAAACAATATATATCACCTAACAACTATAAAACGTGGAGCCTAAAAATAGAAGAAATAGGAAGGATGTTAGGAGGATGGATTAAGTCATGCCCAAAAGAATAAATAACATATATGACAAAGCCTTAACTTTTAATAAAATAAAGAATGCATATCATAGAACTTCTAAAAGAAAAAGAAAAACAAAAGATGTCATAGAATTTGAATTAAAATTAGAAGATAATGTAATAAAAATATATAGAGAGCTAAAAAATGAAACATACAAATTAGGAAAGTATAAAAAATTTACAGTCTATGAACCAAAGGAGAGAATAATTCATTGTTTACCATTTTATGATAGAGTAGTACAACAATTATATGTTTATGAATATATAATGCCATATATGATAAAAAAGTTCATATCAACATCTTTCGCATGCATACCAGGAAGAGGAACAAGACAATGTATTTCAACAGTACAAAAATATATGAAAGAATCAGTAAAAAAATGGGATAAACCATATTTCGTAAAATACGATATTTCAAAATTTTTTTATAGTATAGATAAAGAAATTCTATATAAAATTTAAAAAAAACATTACAAAGATAAAAATTTTTAAACCTACGTAGAAAATTTATAGAATTTTCAGATAATAATACACAAGAAAAAGGTATTCCTATTGGAAATTATACAAGTCAATATTTTGCAAATATATATATGAATGAATTGGACAAATACATAAAAGAAACACTAAGAATAAAATTTTATGTAAGATATATGGACGGTGCGATTACTAATAGTAGAAAATAAGAAAATTGCAAAAGATATGCTAGAAAAAATAGAAAATTTTGTAAATAATGAATTAAATTTAAAATTAAATAAAAAGAGTTGCTACTTTCCAGTAAAACAAGGTTGCTTATTTTGTGGCTATAGAATATATTTAAATCATAAGTTACTAAAAAGAAATAATATAAATAGAATTAAGAAAAGAATAAAAAATGGAATAAACAATGGGAAAAACATGAATATAATTTCAGTTATTGGAGGCAAAGTTTTTATTTTTGGAAAGGATATGCTGAATTTGCAAATTCCAAAAATTTGATAAAAAGATTACAAGATAGTATGGAATATATACAAAAATAACTATAAATGAAATAATATGTTTTTTCTTGACTTTTAAAAAAAATAAAAGTATAATTAATATGTAGTATTTAAAAGGAGAAAGATGTCATGCTTGCAAAATATTGGAAAAGAATTGGCATGCTGATATTAATAATAGCATGTGTTTTTAATATAATGAGTAAACTTGTTCATAAATTATCATTAAATAAAGAAATGCTATATTCAGCAATGTATATGCAAGAACAACAAGATAATAACAGCGAAGAACAAAAAAGTAAAACAAATAAAACAAATTAATTAAAAAGCTTGAAAAAATAAAAAAAATATGATATTATAAAAAACAGTCATGTTATTAAAGCGAGAAAGAGGTGAACATAGATGAAAAAAGATATACAACCAGAATACAATCAAACAACTATCACATGTGCTTGTGGAAATGTTTTAGAAGTTGGTTCAACAAAAAAAGACATAAAAGTAGACATATGTTCAAAATGTCATCCATTCTGGACAGGAAATTTAAGACAAGAAACAGCCGGAGGTAGAGCAGACAGATTTAAGAAAAAATATGGTCTTGCATAATCTAATAAAAAAGATAGAAAAGAAGGTAGAAAAAATCTACTTTCTTTTTTTATGTCTTATTGGGGACAGGTCCAAAGTGGACATTATCGAATAGATTTCCAAAATGTCCACTTTGGACCTGTCCCCAATAAGACATTATCGAATAAATCTATTGCAAAATATGCCGAAATATAATACAATAAGTGGGATAAAATAGGAAGGGTTGATACTAAATGAATATTACAGAAAATGTTAAAGAACAAGAAAAGTATATAGAAAAAATCAAAGATATAAATCTAAATAAAAATCTTAAGTATAATATACTAACAATGGGATGCCAATTAAATGAAAATGACTCAGAAAAATTATGTGGTATGTTAGAAAAAATGGGATATACAAGAACTGAAAATACACAAGAAGCTGATATTGCATTATTTAATACTTGTTGCGTAAGAGAAAACGCAGAAGATAAGCTGTTTGGTAAATTAGGAGAACTAAAAAAGCTAAAGGCAGAAAAAGGTCTAATTGTAGCAATTGGTGGATGCATGATGCAAGAAAAACATATAACAGATAAAATCAAAGAAAGCTATCCTTTTGTTGACATTATATTTGGAACACATACATTATATAGATTTCCACAAGACTTATATAATTCAATTCAAGAAAAAAGAAAAATTGAAGATGTAATAGACATAGATGGAGAAATCCATGAAGGATTACCAATTAAAAGAGATAGTAAGATAAAAGCTTCTGTTACGATTATGAATGGATGTAATAATTTCTGTACATATTGTATAGTTCCATATGTACGAGGAAGAGAAAGAAGTAGAAGTCCAAAAGACATTATAGACGAAGTGAAAGAGTTAGCAAAAGATGGATATAAAGAAATAACTTTACTTGGTCAAAATGTAAATTCGTATTTGAGAGTAGAAAGAGAAAAAAATATACCATTTGAAAAATATAATGGAGTCGACTCTTTCGCAAAATTATTAAGAGAAATAAATAAAATAGAAGGAATTGAAAGAATTAGATTTGTTTCGCCACATCCAAAAGATTTTACAGATGACGTAATAGATGCAATAGCAGATTGCGAAAAAGTTTGCAAACTTATCCATTTACCGCTTCAATCAGGAAATACAGAAGTATTAAAAACTATGAATAGAAAATACACTAAGGAACAATATTTAAATCTAGTAGAAAAAATGAAAGCTAAAATACCAAATTTAACATTATCAACAGATATTATTGTTGGATTTGCAGGAGAAACAGATGAACAATTTGAAGATACTCTAGATGTTGTAGAAAAAGTTAAATTTGAACAAGTGTATATGTTTATATATTCAAGGAGAGTAGGAACGCCAGGAGATAAAATGGAAAATCAAGTTCCAGAAGAAATTAAACATAAAAGATTTGACAAATTAAAAGCACTAGTAGAAAGCCAAATAGAAGAAAATAACAAAAAATATATTGGAACAATTCAAAAAGTGTTAGTAGAAGGAGAAAGTAAAAATAATAAAGAAATGCTAACAGGAAGAACAGACAGCAACAAAGTAGTTATTTTTAAAGGAAATAAAGATTTAATAAATACTGTAATTGACTTGAAAATTGTTTCAGAGCATATGTGGTATTTGAAAGCACAAAATTATTTAAAGGATGAAGGTAATGGATAATAATGAAAAAGCAATAGAAAAATTAATTGAGCAAAAATGTAGATTGATTTTAGATGGAAAATTAGGAATTGTAGAAGCATCAATGCAATTGGGAATGTATAAGCAAACATTTCATGAAAAATTAGTAGAATATATAAATGGAACTGATGATATGGAATTAAAAAGAAAATATATTACATATCAAGAAGAAAGAAATCCTGATTATTCCTTTATAAACTTTAAAGCTTTGTTTATAGAAATGGTAAATGAAGAAGTATCTCAAAGCGAATTAGCCAAAAGGTATGGGATACCAGCACGTACAGTTAGTAGAGAATTAGAAAAATTAAAAAACGAAAAAGGATACGAAACATTATATGCAATGGCAAAAGTAATGTCTGATAGAATGATGAAAAGACAAGGATTTTCCGATTATGAAAGATTTTTAATGCAAGCGAATTTAGATGCTTTGGATGAAGGGCCAGTAATAGTAAATAATTCTATTTCAAAAGAAGAAAGAGAATATAATAGAGCAAAAGAATTATTGGAAAAAGCTAGCACAATAAAAGGAACAAAAGAAGAAATAGCAAAAAGTTTAGGAGTTGGCGTAAGTACATTAAGAAGAGCTAAAAGAAAAATAGACGAATACGAGAAAAAACAAGAAATGAAGAAAATATTACAAGAAAAAGAAGGAGAAGATAGATAAAATGGCAGAATTTTCACCAATGATGCAAAGATATCTTGAAACAAAAGAAGAATACAAAGAGTGTATATTATTTTATCGTTTAGGAGATTTTTACGAAATGTTTTTTGATGATGCAATAACCGCATCACGAGAACTTGAACTAACATTAACAGGAAAAGACTGTGGACAAGAAGAAAGAGCACCTATGTGTGGAATACCACATCATGCTGCAGAAATTTACATATCTAAACTAATAGCTAAAGGCTACAAAGTTGCTATTTGTGAACAATTAGAAGATCCTAAAAAAGCTAAAGGCATTGTAAAAAGAGGAGTAATTAGAGTGGTAACTCCTGGTACAGTTGTTGAAAGCAACATGTTAGAAGAAAGAAAAAATAATTTTATAATGTCAATATTCAAAAGTGGAATTTATTATGGAATTAGTGTTTGTGATATATCAACAGGAGAATTTTATTCAGCAGAGATAAAAGATAACTACAATTTTCCAATGTTATTAGATGAAATTGCAAGATATGCTCCTTCGGAATTACTAATAAATTCTATGATGGCAAATTGTAAAGAGGAAATCAGCAAAATAAAAGAAAGATTTGAAAATGTTTATATAACTAATTTTAATGACAAATTTTTTATAAGTGATTTAAATAATATTAATTTAAGATTTAATATTGTAGATAATAATGGGCAAACTATAGAAGATATCTCATCAAAAACATTAGCAATAAGTTCAATCAATGCATTAATAGAATACATAGAAGAAACTCAAAAAACAACATTAGACCATATTAATAAAATTAAAATATACCAAGTATCTAAATATATGGCTTTAGACATTAATGCAAGAAGAAATCTAGAAATCACTGAAAAAATGAGGGATAAGTCAAAAAAAGGTACCTTACTTTGGGTTTTGGATAAAACTGCCACATCTATGGGAGGTCGTTTGCTTAGAAGATGGCTAAATGACCCATTAATTGATATTCAAGAAATAAATAAAAGACTAAATGCAGTAAAAGAATTAAAAGAGGACATCATGTTAAGAGGAGATATAATTGAAAATCTAAAAAAAGTATATGATATAGAAAGGCTTGCTGGTAAAATGGCATTTGGAAATGCTAATGCAAGAGATATGATAACATTAAAAAACTCTTTATATAAGCTGCCAGAAGTAAAAAAAATATTACAAGAATGCAAATCTCCAATGCTTATGGAACTATGTGGTAAATTAGATGAATTACAAGATATATACACTTTAATTGATAATGCTATAGTAGAAGACCCACCTATGACAATAAAAGATGGTGGAATAATAAAACTTGGATATGATGAAGAAATAGACAAACTAAAAACTGCACAAACAGAAGGGAAAAATTGGCTAATACAATTAGAAGCTGATGAAAAAGAAAAAACAGGCATTAAAAATCTAAAAGTTGGTTTTAATAAGGTGTTTGGATACTATCTAGAAGTTACAAAATCATATTTAAATCAAGTACCTGAAAGATATATAAGAAAACAAACATTAACAAATGCTGAAAGATACATAACAGAAGAATTAAAAAATCTAGAAAATCAAATTTTAGGTGCAGAAGAAAGGGTAGTAAACTTAGAATATAATGCATTTACTGAAATCAGAGAAGAAATAGCTAAAAATGTAAGAAGGTTACAAACTACAAGTGAAGTAATATCTATAGTAGACGTTTTAGCATCATTTGCACAAGTTGCCGAAGACATGAATTATTGTATGCCTATAGTCGATGATAAAGGAATCATTGATATAAAAAATGGAAGACATCCAGTAATAGAAAAAATAATGGGAGTAGGTACTTTTGTTGAAAATGATACTTATTTAGATAAAAACGATAATAGGTTAGCAATAATTACAGGTCCTAATATGGCGGGTAAATCAACTTATATGCGTCAAGTAGCATTAATAACTTTAATGGCACAAGTAGGTAGCTTTGTGCCAGCAGAAAGTGCTAATATAGGAGTAGTAGATAAAATATTTACAAGAGTTGGAGCTTCAGATGACTTAAGTATGGGACAAAGTACATTTATGGTAGAGATGATGGAAGTTGCAACAATTTTAAAAGAAGCAACGCAAAACAGCCTAGTAATCTTAGATGAAATAGGGAGAGGAACTTCAACATATGACGGATTATCTATAGCGTGGGCGGTGGCAGAATATATAGCAGACAAAGAAAAATGTGGAGCTAAAACTTTATTTGCAACACACTATCATGAATTAACAGAATTAGAAAATAGACTAGAAGGAATAAAAAATTATTCAATAGCTGTAAAAGAAAAAGGAGAAGACATAATATTCTTAAGAAAAATAATAGAAGGTGGAACAGACGAAAGTTATGGAATACATGTAGCAAAATTAGCAGGTGTCCCAAAAGTTGTAACTACAAAAGCAAATGAAATTTTACGTTCATTAGAAAGAAAAAATATATTAATAAATAAAAAACAAGAAAAACAAGATAAAAAGCAAGTTGAAGGTCAATTTGATATGTATAATTATAAATTAGCAGAAATTGCACATGAAGTAGACAAAATAAACTTAAATGAACTAACGCCAATAGATGCTTTAAATACTTTAGTTAGAATAAAAGAAAAAATGAAATAGGAGGAATTTTATATGAATTCAAATTCAAACATACCTAATGAAACAAAAGATGAAAATGTAAAAAATATATTAATGGTAACAGCATTTCCGACTTATGGTGCTGGTAGTGGTGTACAAGTTACAGCATTAGCAAAATCATATCAAAAAGAAAATAAAAACGTTGTTATTATAACTGGAAATAACAGGACAGAATTTGACAAAATACCGGGAGTAAAATATCATGTAGTGCCATTTACAGCTGAGGAAGAAAATCCAGAAAAAATACCTGGACAATGCGGTTTTAACTATTTAATGTTTACAACACATACTGAAAGTACAGCAAATTTTTGGGATGCTAATTTAGAACAAATAAAAGAATATGAAAATGCATTTAGAAAAGCAATTAATGAAGAAGTAAAAGAATTTAAGCCAGATGTTATACATGGACAACATAATTGGATATCCACAGAAATTGCCACAGAAACAGGAATTCCTACAGTTATAACAATACATGGGACAGATTTAATGGGATTTGAAAGAAGTAAAAAAGAATTAGCTAATATAAGAAAAGAGTTAAAAGAAACAACAGACCCTGAAGAAATAAAAAGATTACAAGATGAAGAAACTAAATATAATATATATATAGAATATGCTAATAGAGCAGCTATGAGTGCTGAAAAAATAATAGTAATATCAGAAGCACAAAAAGAAGCATTTGACAAATTATTTCCGTTAGCATCATCCAAAGTAGAATTAGTAGAAAATGGATATGACACAAGCAAATTTTATGTAGATAAAACAGCAAACAAAGAAGAAGTAATAGGAGCATTAGAATCACAAAATACAGAAGATGGGAAAATACCGTTAGATTATGATAAATTAGTAGTGTTTGTTGGTAAATTTGCAGACTTTAAAGGAATTGATGTACTATTAGATTCAGCAAAAATTTATGAAGAAAAAATTCAAGAACAAGGTCAAAAAGTCGCAACAATAATTGTAGGTTCAGGTCAATTGGAAGATTCATTAAAAAAACAAGCTAAAGAATTAAACTTACAAAATACACATTTTGTAGGAAGAAAAAATAGTGATGAAGTAAGAAAAATACAAAGCTTAGCAGATGTTTCATTAATACCGTCAAGAAATGAACCTTTTGGGTTAGTTGTAATAGAAGGTATGGCTTGTGGCCACCCTGTAATAGGTACAAATGCAGGTGGAATTCCAGGAATTTTAAATACTAATAAACAAGATATTAGTGATAAATCTAAAATATATAAAACACCTGTAGGAGTATTAGTACCAATGGACAATAGTCAATCATTAAGTGAAGCTGTATGCGATGTACTAAGTGGAGAAATGCAATTTGACAATGAATATATAGTAAATTACACAAAAGAACATTATGCACAAGAAGAAATAACCAAACATATACTAGGAATCTTTAATGAAGCAGTAGAAAATAAAAAAAAATTAAAGGATTATGATAGATAAAAGTCTAATGAGATACAGATTTAATGGATTTTATTTAGATATAATTTATAAAATGTTTACAAACTAAGGAATTTATGTTAATATAAATAATGTAACAAAAAACAAGCAACTAGGAGGTAAAAAAGTATGGCAGAAAGAATTTTTATTGAACTATCAAAAGAACGGATGGAACAACATCTAAAAACACGACAACATGTGGATTCAAAATACTTAAAAGCTTTTATTGAAGAAAAGATTTTGGGATCAATAGCAGATGCAGAAAAAGCAGAGAACATCTGTAAACAGTTGGATGAATACCAAAAAGAATATTTTCAAGAAGAAAGTGTTGTATTCAGAATATTACAGCTGAAAGCTAGGAAAAAATTCAAAGAAATTAAAATGGAAAAAATTGATGAAGAGCTTGATTCAGAAATCGAAAGACTTGAAAATCTGTATGCTGAAGATGAAAACACAAAAATATCCAATATCGTAGAGCAGATCAGAGCAAAAGAAAAAGCATAACCTTCTAAAACGGAACAGTGTAATAATGTTCCGTTTGGCTTTTATAATTCTATTTTAGGTTGATACATCTCAAGCCACATATTTACTTGGCAAAGATAAGCAATTAATTGAGGACCAACCATAAGTTGACCAAACCAAGGTCTTTTAAATGTTTTTCCATCAGTTTCTAAGATTTCTAAAATATATTTTCTGTTTAACAAATCATTAATAGGTGAATTAGTATCAGCCATAATAGAAGAAAGCATTTTCTTAACTTTAGCTAGATAATTAGGATTTTGAGTTTTTGGATATGGTGATTTTTTTCTATCTATAATTTCAGAAGGCAATAAATCTTTACATGCATATCTAAGCAATCCTTTTTCTCGACCTTTTAAGGCTTTCCATTCCCAAGGAATATTCCATACATATTCAGCTATTCTGTAATCACAAAAAGGAACTCTAATCTCAAAATTATTATACATTGCCATCTTATCAGAACGTTCCAATAATGTTTGCATAAACCAATTTAAAGTTAAATAAGATATTTTTCTTTTTTCAGCTGTTTCGAAAGAATCAGATGAAAGAATATCAACATTATCCAAACTTTGGTTGTATCTATAATCTACATATTCTCTTAAATTTATTTTATGACTAAAAGATGGATTTAATAAATGTTGTCTTTCATTCAAAGAAATTGACCAAGGAAATGTTTGACTTTTCAATGCATCATCTCTAAAGAACCAAGGATATCCTCCAAAAATTTCATCAGCACATTCACCAGTTAAAGCAATTGAAGCGTCCTTTTTTACATTTTTGCAAAACAATAATAGTGAAGAATCTATATCAGCCATACCAGGGACATCTCGAGCTATCATAGCATCTTTTAAAGCATTTGCTAATTCAGGTGTATCAATAATAATTTTATGATGATTAGTGTTTAAATATTTTTTCATAATGTCAATATAAAAATTATCAGAATTAGGTTGAAAATCACTTTTAACAAAGTTTTTATCATTATCAACATAATCTACACTAAAAGTATCTAAAATAGGTAGATGGTTAGAATTATTATAATCAGAAGCAATTTTAGAAATAATGCTAGAATCTAACCCGCCAGATAAAAACGTACAAACAGAGCCATTAGAAGAAAGTTGATTATTTATAGAATCTTCTAATAGAAACTGAATTTTTTCACAGGTTTTACCCAAACTATCTGTGTGTTCTTTTGAAATTAATTTCCAATATTGTTTGGTATGTAAACCGGAAGTATTATATATTGCAAAGTTTGCAGGTTTTAATTCATATATATTTTTAAAAACAGTTAAACCAGGTGTATGTGCAGGACCTATTCCAAATAATTCGGATATACCTTGTTTATCTAAAACTCTTTCAACTCTTGGATATGCCAACAATCCTTTTATTTCAGAAGAAAAAATAAAACAATCATCTAAAATTGTATAAAACAATGATTTTACTCCAAAATGGTCACGAGCAAGAAATACTTCGTTTTTTTGGGAATCCCATATAATAAATGAATATACACCATTTAAGTGATAAACAACATCTTTTCCATAATGAATGTAGCTTTTTAATAGTATTTCAACATCTGAAGAAGAATCGAAAATAAAGTTATTGGATAATAATGTTTCTTGCAAATCTTTTTTATTGTATATATTACCATTAAGCATAATAACATAGGTACCAAAAGAATATTTTTGCACTAAAGGTTGACTTTCTGAAATTTTAGCTAAATTAATATCTTTATGTGCAAAAGCAATATGTTTATCTATATAATATTTACATTCATTTGTACTTTTAGGGAAAATAACACTATTCATTTTTTCCAAAATACTTTTATCTTTTGAAATATCTTTGTTAAAGTTTATAAAACCAACAAAACCACTCATAAATATGTTCCTCCTTAATTATTCTTTTTACTTTATCTAATAATCATTGTATGCAAAAAAGTATATAAAATTTATTGATTTACTAAAAAAGTTATAGTAAACTATAAGTGTGGGAGGAAATAATGGAAGCAAAAAATATATTATTACATTTAAAAAAAGTATGTACACATAAGTGGTATGTTTTTAAATTATGTTGCAAAATAGGAGAACCTTGGAGAGGTTTTTTTCATGACTTTTCTAAGTTTTCACCAACAGAAAATAATTTCAAAGAGGCTTACAAAAAATATTGCGGGAATTTGTAAATAAAAGCAATTATAAGTATTGACAAAAATTAAAAATACTTGTATAATTTTATAGTGACTGAAAGCAAGTCACATTTATTAAATTGATAAAATTGAAAAAGATATATACATATATCGTCTAAACAAGGAGGGATTATAATGGCACAACCAAAAAGAAGATGGTCAAAAGCAAGAACACATTCAAAAAGGTCAACATGGAAAAAAGAAGCACCAACATTTTCAGCTTGCCCACGTTGTCATGAACCAGTATTACCACACAGAGTTTGCAAAAACTGTGGATATTATGATGGAAAAGAAATAATAGCTAAAAAAGAAACAGAAAATGCGTAAGACATAAAAACGTTTGTATTTAATACAGGCGTTTTTTTACTGTTTTAGAAAGTCGGCTCAATGTCAATTGTTACTTTACAATCTAATTTAAATCTTTTAATAAATACGGTTAATTTTAATATGTAAGCAATTATTAGTCAAAATAATAATGAAATTTCTACAAAATCTAGAAAGCGTTGTTGACATATATGACAACTTATTATAAAATCATCATATGACATAACGTCATAAAAGGAAGTGATAATATGCCAAAACAAACTTTTTATAATTTAAAAGATGACAAACGAGAAAAAATTGAACAAGCTCTAATAAAGGAATTTAGCCAAGCAAGTTTTGAAAAAGCCTCGATTAGTAACATTATTATGGAAGCTAAAATTCCACGAGGTAGTTTTTACCAATACTTTGAAGACAAAGAAGATGCAGTTTCATATGTGATAGACAAATTTATAAAACAAGGAAAAGAAAAAATATATAATAGCTTAATAATCAATAAAGGGGACATTTTCCAAACATCAATTGATTTATATAATCATCTTTTGGATATAATGAGTAAAAATAAAAATTTAAACTTATTTAAAAATATACTTCAAGAACTAAGAAAAAATAACATAAACATTTTTGAAGATAATACAGAAAAAATATACAATAGAAAAACCATTGCAAAACTAATAAACAAAAACGAATTAAATTTAGAAAAAGAAGAAGATTTATCATATTTTTTAAAAATACTAAATGTAATAACAAGAAATGTAGCAATCGAAGTATTATCTAATAAAATAGAAGTCGACAAAGGCAGAGAAATACTTACAAAAGAATTAGAAATTTTAAAAAGAGGAATGAAAAAGTAATGTCCAACTGGGACGGGGTCCAGGTCCAAAGTGGACAAAATGGAAAAATACTTTAAAATAAATACGAAAATGTAATAAATCAAAAGAAAATAAATAGAAAAGAGGTAGATATATATGTGGAAAAAATTTTTAAAAAAATCAGGGTGGACTGATATTGTTATTTCTTTAATTTTTATATTATTTGGAATAATGCTAATAGCAAGACCAGAATTTGTAATGTCAGGAATATCGCTAATTGTTGGATTAGTATTTATTGCAATAGGAATTTTAAAAGCAATTGATTATTTTTCTAACAACAGAAAAGACAATTATTTATTGGCAATAGCAATTGTAATGGCATTAATAGGAATTGTACTTATGTTTTGTTCAGAATTTATATCAACAGCTGTTAGAGTATTGATTGCAATATGGATTCTTTATAGTGGAATAATGAACTTACAAACAACAATAGTATGGAAAGATTATAAATCAAAATTATGGATAATAAGTTTATTACTTGCAATTGCTACAGTAGCAGTAGGGATTTATATATTAGTAAATCCTGGAGCATTATTACAAACAGGTGGAATTATAATGTTAATTTATGGAATAGTAAATATAGTTGAAAATGTTATATTTATAAGAAAAATAGACAACTATTTAGATGACTAATAGTTTTATTAAGAAGAATATGTGTGTAAAAGAGAAAAATAACCTTTCTGTGTTAAAAAATTAACAAGGAGGGTTATTTTTGTGTCACTTGTCGAAAAGAATCATATAATAACATTAAAAGGAGGAAGAAAAAATATGTTCAGAAACAAAAAATGTTATTGTATGAATAACAATTATAAAGAAGACTCATGTCAACTACAAAATGAAATAATAGAAGATAAATGCAGTCAAGTTACTTCTTATACAAACTATTCAGATGACTGTAACTGTGGATTTGATGAAGGCTATAATGTTTTTCCAGAAAACCCTATGTTAGCTCAAAGTTATGTGCCAATACAATATATGGATAGAACATTCAAACCAAATGTCGGATTAAAGATGGGAACAATATTTCCTGAATTAGTTAGCCCATATGTACCTTGCCAATCTATGGAAGAAATAAATTATATAAGACAAACAAATAAGATAGGAAAGGGGTGTAATAAACAATGTTAAGTGAAAATAGAAATTGTGAATGCAATATGCAAGATGAAGTAACAACAGTTCAAGAAAGAAAAATAGACTGTAATAGAAAAGAAGAATTATTATCTGAAATACAATGTCATGAATTTGCTATAAACGAATTAGCATTGTATTTAGATACACACCCAGAAGATCAAAGAGCTTTATGCTTGCATAGAAAATATTGCAACGAACTAAAGCCAATGAAAGATATGTATCAAAGAGTTTATGGACCATTAACAATAAATTATCCATGTAACAAATGGAGATGGCTTGAAGAACCTTGGCCATGGGAAGGAGGAAGATAATATGTGGACTTATAATAAAATGTTACAATATCCAATTAATATAAAATGCACAGATCCAAAACTTGCTAAAGTGATTATTTCTCAATATGGAGGACCTGATGGAGAATTAGCCGCTTCTTTAAGATATCTTTCTCAAAGATTTGGTATGCCTGATCAAAAAGCTAAAGCAATTTTAAATGATATCGGAACTGAAGAACTTGCTCATCTTGAAATGGTAGGCGCAATAGTTCATCAATTAACCAAAAATGCATCTATAGAAGAAATAGAAAAAGCAGGATTAGCACCATATTATACAGACCATGGTGTAGATGTATATCCAGCTTCTGCATCAGGAGTACCATTTACAGCAGCATATATTGCAGCCAAAGGAGATCCAATTGCAAACTTACAAGAAGATTTAGCAGCAGAACAAAAAGCAAGAGCAACGTATGAAAAACTTATAGATTTGTGTAGGGATAATCCAGAAGTATTAGACCCACTAAGATATTTAAGAGAAAGAGAAATAGTTCATTTCCAAAGATTTGGAGAAGCACTTCGTGGAGTACAAGATAAACTAGCTGAAAAGAAATTTTATATGAATGATTTAAAACCATGTAAACCAACAAACAATAACTGTGGTTGTGATAAATAGTCCAATTGGGGACGTTTCTGAAGTGGACGTTTGGAGATTTTTTGCAAAATGTCCACTTGATGAAACTATACAGTCTAGCAAAATAAAATTAAATTTTTAAAAATATCACTAAATAGTTGACAAAAGAACAACTGTTTTTGTAATATATAATAAGTGGAGGTAGTTTATTATGGCTTGTGAAGTAGAAATATTAAAGGCGTCAAATATAATAAAGGATGGCGGAATAGTAGTATTCCCAACAGAAACAGTATATGGTATAGGTACAGATGCTTTAAACAATAGTGCAATAGAAAAGCTATATAATATAAAGAAAAGACCACATAAAAAGCCAATTAGTGTACTTGTTAGTAATTTTGAAATGATAACAAAAGTAGCTAAAGAAATATCTGATATAGAATGGAAAATTATTAAAAACTTTTTTCCAGGACCACTAACTATTGTATTAACTAAAAAGGAAAGCATTTCTAATATTTTAACTGGAGGCGAAGCAACAATAGGAGTAAGAATGCCAGATAATCAAACTGCACTTAAGTTAATAGAATATGTAGGTAAACCAGTAGCAACTTCTAGCGCAAATATATCAGGAGAAAGAAGCGGAATAGACATAGAGAATATAAAAAAGACATTTGTTAATAAAGTAGATTACTATCTTGAGGGAAAATATAACAAAACAAGTATTCCATCAACCGTTATAAAGGTTAAAAATGGAGAAATAGAAATATTAAGAGAAGGTACAATTACAAAAAAACAAATAGAAAATTTATTATAAATTAAGCTTGAGTAGAAAAGAGAAAAAGAATAATCAAAATTTATATATAAAATTATTATGAGAAAAAAGGAATGAAAATATTATGAAACAAAAAATAAAAGAAGAACTAAAAAGTTTGCAAGATAAAAAATATAAAGAATTCCATTCTAAATTATGTCCAGGTACAAATAACATCATAGGAATACGAATACCAGTGCTTAGAGAATATGCCAAGACATTATTAAAAGAAAAAGATTTTAAAACATTAATAAATAATATTGATGACGAATATTACGAAGAAATTATGCTACAAGGAATGTTAATAGGATTAGTAAAAAAAGATTTTAATGAAATAAAACCATACATCGAAAACTTTATCCCTAAAATTAATAATTGGGCAATATGTGATACTTTTTGTGCAGGACTAAAGATAACTAAAAAGTACAAAGAAGAAATGTGGAATTTAATTAATAAATATGTAACATCAGACCAAGAATTTTATATTAGATTTGCTGTGGTTATGATTTTAGATTATTACATAGAAGAAGAATATATAGAAGCGGATTTTAAAATATTTAATAACATAAAAAGTGATAAATATTATGTGCAAATGGCTGTAGCATGGGCAATATCGATATGTTTTATAAAATATTATGAGAAAACAATAGAATATATAAAAACAGCCAATTTAGACAAATTTACTTATAATAAAGCAATTCAAAAGGCTATTGAAAGTTATAGAATTACAAAAGAGCAAAAAGATATTTTAAAGAAAATGAAAAAGTAAAACATAATAAAAAAACATTAGACTTTTTTTATGTTATATGATATATTTAGTTCAATAAAAAATGTAATTTAAATTAAAAATTTATATCATTTAAAAAATCAAACTAAAGAAAGGGAGATAAAATATGGAAAAAGGAAAGAGAGTAGCAGTAAAAGCAAAAAGTAAAAAAAGAAGAATGACACCAGAAGAAATGGAAAATAAGAAAAAATTAATAAAAAGAACATTTTTTACAATAGTAGCTTTGTTAATTATATTTGCAGTAGCAATGATAGCAAATAACTATATAATACTAGATAATAATAAATCAACAAATTTAATAATAAACAATAAAAATATGACATCTAGTCTAAAAAATGAGATTTTAATAAAAGATAATATAATATATTTGTCTAAACAAGACATAGCTAATTTCTTTGATAAACATATATATAAAGATGAAAAAACAAATAAAATAGTCACTACATATGAAAAGAAAATTGCTGAAATAGGATTTGATGACAATACTATAAATATAAATGGTTCAGATAAAGAAATATATGCACATGCAATTGAAAAAGATGGACAAACATATTTGCCTATATCAGAAATGGCAGATGTATATAATATTGAAATGGCAAATATACCAGAAACTAATATAGTAACAATTGATTCATTAGAAAAAGCTCAAAAAAGAGCTATTGTAAATAGTAATGTTTCTGTTAAATCTTCAAGTAATTTTATTTCAAGAACAGTAGACAGAATAAAAAAAGGTGATGCGGTAATAGTAGTGTCTTCAAACAAAGGATATAGTAAAATTAGAACAGGAAATGGAAAAGTAGGAATAATAAAAACAAACAAATTAGAAAATGAATTTACTATTAGAGAAGACATGGAAGAAGAAAAACAAATAAATGGAAAAGTTAATTTAACTTGGGATTATTATTCAGAATATGCTTCAGCTCCAAACAAAGTGGGAACAAAAATTGAAGGAATAAATATAGTATCACCAGCATTTTTCTATTTAGGAACAGATGGTAAGCTAAAAGAAAATGTAGGAAAAGAAGGAAAAACATATGTACAATGGGCAAAAGAAAATGGATATAAAGTATGGCCAATGGTATCAAATGCTTTTGCAGCAAAAGAAAGCTTGAATATAACTTCTAATATTATGAATAGTTATGAAGCTCGTAAAAAATTAATAGAAAGCATCATTTCAAAATGTGTAGAATATGAACTAGATGGAATAAATTTAGATTTTGAAAATATGAAAGCAGAAGATAAAGATATGTATTCAAGATTTATAATTGAATTAGAACCCCGTTTAAAAGAAATTGGTATGGTACTTTCAGTTGATGTTACAGCACCAGATGGAGGAGAAACATGGTCAATGTGTTTTGATAGACATGTTATAGGGGATGTAGCAGATTATACAATTTTTATGGCATATGATCAAAATGGTGTTTCAAGTAAGAAACCAGGAACAACAGCAGGATATAATTGGATAAAATTAAACCTAGTAAAATTCTTACAAACAGAGGAAATTGACCCAGATAAGTTAATACTAGCAGTTCCATTTTATACAAGAATATGGACAACAAATCAAGATGGTAAAGTTGTTGGAAATACTACAATAAGCATGAAAGATATTAATAAAACTATACCAGATGGAGAAAGCAAACAATGGAATGACGAATTAAAACAAAACTATGTAGAATATACTAGTGGAAATAATAAAAAAGAAATCTGGATAGAAGATTTAGAATCATTAAAAGCAAAAATATCTTTAATAAAAGACAATAACCTAGCTGGAGTTGCTTCTTGGGAAGTAGATATGGCATCAGACGATGTATGGCAAATGATAGATACAGAATTGAATAAATAATTAATATATATAATTAAAAACCAGATGTTTAAAGTTAAAAAGTAATTTTAAATAACTGGTTTTTATAAAACTTAAATATAGTGTTACAATTCACAGCTTAATAATAAGCACATATACAAGCAAAACACCTTGACAATGCGAAAAATGACGTATATAATACTAAAAAAGCACATTTGGAGGTATTTGACAGATGAAAAACAAGGATGTTTTCTTTACTACAAGTAAATATCAAAATTTATCAGACGAAGAAATAATAAAACAAATAAATAACAATGATGAAGAAGCTCTAGCTTATATATTAGAAAAATATAAAGATTTAGTAAACACAAAAGTAAGTAAATACTTTATTATAGGAGCAGAAAAAGATGATACTATTCAGGAGGGAATGATAGGTTTATTTAAAGCAATAAAAAGTTTCAATTCTGAAAAACAAAGTTCTTTTAAATCATTTGCAAATATATGTATAGAAAGACAATTAATAACAGCAATAAAAACATCTAACAGGCAAAAACATATGCCACTTAATTCATATCTTTCGTTAAATATATCAGCATATGACAACAACGAAGATGATAGTGTAGAATTAATGGATACATTTAACAGTAACACAATCGAAGATCCATTAGAAACAATTATGAAACAGGAACAATATATAGAAGTAGAAAATGCAGTAAACAAAAGTTTAAGTAAGTTTGAAAAACAAGTGCTAAATAGATTTTTAAATGGAGAAAGTTATGTGAAAATTGCAGAAAAACTTGATACTCCCGTAAAATCAATAGACAATGCAATTCAAAGAATTCGTAAGAAAGCTATTAAAAATATGTTTGATGAAAATAAATAAACAAGTTGCCAAGAGTTATAGTAATTCTTGGTAGTTTTTATTTATGAAATTAATAAATAAACAAAACAAACTGTCAGAAAAAATTCCCCCCTCTTGGCAAGAAATAAAATTAATGTTATAATGGTTAACATATAATGCTAAATGCATTAAGTAAAAAGAAAGGAGAATATAGTCAGAATTAATAGTACACTAGCAATAATAATACATACACATTAGGAGGAAAAAAGACAATGAGAAAAAAAGTATTAATATTAGCAGGAGCGCCAGGAGCAGGCAAAGGAACAATTAAACAAAAAATTATGCAAATATGGGAGAAAGAAGGAAAAACATTTTCTAATCTTGAAACAAGTGCAATTTTAAAGAAAGATACGAAATTTCAGGAAATTATGGCAAGAGGAGATCTTGTCAAAGACGAAGATGTGATTCGTGCATTACATGGTCCTTTGCAAACAGCTAAAGAAAATATTATGTTGGATAACATTATTTTAGATGGTTTTCCAAGAACAATTATGCAAGGCATGTGGTTACAAAGACTCAATTGGTTTGAATTCAAAATCTTGAAATTAGAAGCAAATGAAGAAGATATTATTCAAAGAGTTTTGAATAGACGGATTTGTCCAAATTGTAATGCAACCTATAATTTGCTAACAAAGGAATTAAGGCCAATTAGAGATGGATTTTGTGATAAATGTAATTCAGAACTGGTTATAAGAAAAGATGATGCAGAAATTAAAAAACGTTTAATAGAGTATCATTCAAAAACAGAGGAAACAATTGAATATCTAAAAAAAGAAAGAATGGAATACTATGAAATAGATTCCAATAATATTTTAACCGAAGGCTTCATTGAAGACTTACTAAAAGAAATGGCTATATAATCTAAAAATCCCAAGACAGTATTGTTTTGGGATCTTTTTTTAAAAAAAGTGGGGCTCACAACGGGAATTGAACCCGTGACCTCCACCTTACCAAGGTGGCGCTCTACCTACTGAGCTATGAGAGCTTGTTAAATTTTTACAAAATGTCCAATTGGGGGACGTTTCTAAAGTGGACATTGTAGCTAAAAAAATTATACAATAATAAAACCAAAAAGTAAATAATTTCTATTGACTTTTTTTCAAAAAGGTATTAAACTATTAACATAAGATAAAAATAGTGAGAGAAAAGTAAAATAGAACTTACTTTTAGAGAGAAAATTGGTCAAAGGCTGGAAGCCAATTAAAGAAAAACTATTTGAAAACTAACTCTTGTAATTTCTAGTGAATAAGCTAGACGTTTTAGATACGTTATAATCTATGAATTAAGTGAAATAAAGGATGGAACCGTGTGATTAAGCACTCCTGTAAATATTATATAATATTTATGGGAGTGCTTTTGTTTTAGATTTAATGTCTAAATTGGCGATGTCCTAATGGGGACGTTTCTAAAGTGGACATTTTGGTATTTTTTACAAAATGTCCACTTTAGAAACGTCCCCATTAGGACAGATGAAGAATATAAAAGGAGGTTATATTATGGTTAAAGTAAAATTAATGGATAGTTCTATATTAGAGGTAGAACAAGGTAGTACTATTTTAGAAGTTGCAAAGAAAATTAGCGAGGGATTAGCAAGAAATGCTACATGTGGTAGTGTAAATGGAAAAGTAGAAGATTTAAGATATATGATAAATGATGATTGTGATTTAGTTATACATACTTTTAAAGATGAAGATTTAGAAGGTAAAAAGGCTTATTGGCATACAACTTCTCATATTATGGCTCAAGCTGTTAGAAGATTATTTCCTGATGCTAAATTTGCAATAGGACCTTCTATAGAAAATGGTTTTTATTATGATTTTGACGTTGAAAAGCCTTTTACAGATGAAGATAAAGCAAAAATAGAAGATGAAATGAAAAAAATCATAAAAGAAAATATAGAAATAGAGAGATTTTCTCTACCTAAAAAAGAAGCTTTAGAATTAATGAAAGATCAACCATATAAACAAGAATTAATTAATGAATTGCCAGAAGGAGAAGAAATTAGTTTTTATAAACAAGGCGATTTTACAGATTTATGTGCAGGTCCACACTTAGAGAGTACAGGAAAAGTTAAAATAGTAAAAATATTATCATCTTCAGGAGCATATTGGAGAGGAGATGAGCATAATAAAATGCTACAAAGAATTTATGCAATTTCTTTTCCAAAAGCTAGTATGTTAGAAGAATATATGAACTATTTAGAAGAAATGAGACAAAGAGACCATAGAAAAATTGGTAAAGAGCAAGAACTATTTATGACACACAAATTAGTTGGTGCAGGACTTCCAATGTATTTACCAAAAGGAGCAACAATAAGAAGAATTTTAGAAAGATATATTCAAGATAAAGAACTTGCAATGGGATATCAACATGTATATACACCATCTCTTGCAAATGTAGACTTATATAAAACAAGTGGACATTGGGATCATTATAAAGAAGATATGTTCCCTGTTATGAAAATGGACAATGAAGAAATGGTTCTAAGACCAATGAATTGCCCACATCATATGTTAGTATATAAAAATAAAATGCATTCATATAGAGATTTACCAATTCGTATTGGAGAATTAGCGCATGATTTCCGTTATGAATCAAGTGGAAGCGTAGTAGGACTTGAAAGAGTTCGTGAAATGTGCCAAAATGATGCGCATCTTTTTGTAAGACCTGACCAAATTAAGGAAGAAGTAGGAAAGGTAGTTCAATTAATACTATCTGTTTATGAAGATTTCGGATTTAAAGATTATGAATTTAGACTTTCTTTAAGAGACAAAAATGATAAACACAAATATTTTGATGATGACGAAATGTGGGAAAAAGCAGAAAGTCAATTAAGAGAAATATTAAAAGAATTAAACATAAACTTTTATGAAGCA
Source organism: uncultured Clostridia bacterium (assembly GCA_963558245.1). Classification (GTDB taxonomy): domain Bacteria; phylum Bacillota; class Clostridia; order TANB77; family CAG-508; genus CAG-269. Next base: position 1,076 of record CAUWGA010000020.1, on the reverse strand, counting down.
GAAGGAGAAGCAGCATTTTATGGACCTAAGTTAGATGTTCAATTAAAATCTTCAATAGGACATGATGTTACAGTATCTACATGTCAATTAGATTTCTTATTGCCAGAAAGATTTAAACTAGAATATGTAGGAGAAGATGGAAAAGAACACAGACCAGTAGTTATACATAGAGCTATTTTAGGAACATCTGATAGATTTATGTGTTTCCTAATTGAAGAAACAAAAGGAGCGTTTCCATTATGGCTTGCTCCAACACAAGTTAAGATATTACCTATTACAGACAATCAACATGAATATGCACATAAATTAGAAGAAGAATTTATGAAAAAAGGAATTAGAGTCGAAGTAGATGATAGAAACGAAAAAACAGGCTATAAAATTCGTGAAGCTCAATTAGAAAAAGTTCCATACATGATAGTTATAGGAACAAAAGAAGTTGAAGAAGGAACCGTATCAGTTCGTTCAAGAAAAAGTGGAGATGAAGGTTCAATGTCAAAGAAAGCATTTATTGATAGGGTGATAGAAGAAAATGACAGTAGAAAATTGACATAAAATATTTCAAATGGTATACTATATATATTTTTTATTTTCCGGTAACAATAGTAGCCTATTTTGAAAAGAAAAGAAAATAGTTAATATTTTCTTTTCGCCAAAATAAGAGATGGAAAACCTAAAAAGTTTTCCGTTTCTTATTTTTGTATAATTATTTTTACTTGAATTACACAAAAAAATATGATAAAATTTTTAAAAAATATGAAAGTAGGTAATATAAATGAAACTTGGAATTGTTGGACTTCCTAATGTAGGTAAAAGTACATTATTTAATAGTATAACAAAAGCAGGTGCAGAATGTGCAAACTATCCATTCTGCACAATCGAGCCAAATGTTGGAGTTGTACCAGTACCAGATGAAAGGTTAGATACATTAACAAAAATGTATAATCCGCAAAAAACTACACATGCAGTTATAGAATTTGTAGATATTGCAGGTTTAGTAAAAGGTGCAAGCAAAGGGGAAGGGCTTGGTAATAAATTCCTATCACATATACGTGAAACAGATGCTATAGTAGAAGTTG
>CAUWGA010000019.1:0-28526 GCA_963558245.1 uncultured Clostridia bacterium | reverse complement strand
AGGTTACAATAATGCAAAAAAATCCAACCAGGAATAATATAAAATAATGAAGCTTTAGAATCAATTTTAAGAGGTTTTAATAATAAAGTAATATAAGTTTATTATCAGAATAATAAGCTGTAATAGGCTTATAGCAAGGAATAGCAAATTTTAAGATAGAGGTACTTGAAACAGGTACTTTATATTTTACTTCTACTCCTTTTTGCACAAAAGATTGATTACTTTGTGTTTTATGTAAAATATTAAAAACAAATATTAAAATATAAAAAGAAAAAATACGAATAAAAATATTCGTATTTTTTTGTGGTTAAAAGGAGGAAAAAATGTTAGCAGAGAACTTAAAAAGAATAAGATTAGAGCAAAGATATACAAGAAGACAGTTAGGAGAATTAGTTGGAGTTACACCTGGAACTATACAAAGAATTGAAACAGGAGAAATTGATAACCCAAGATTAAAAACATTAACAGGTTTAGCCAAGGTATTAAAAGTTTCTGTAAATACATTGATAAAATAAAAAAACTATACGTATCACTTTTGGAAGGAGCTTTACGTATAGTGGTCTAGTATAACCATTTTTAATATTTTATCAGATAAATAACAGAAAATCAATACATAAAAACTAAATTGATATAGAGTATGTCTGTTTTTTACAAGGGAAGGAAGAAAACAATGGAGAAAAGTAGTTTTACATTTTTTAAGAGTTATTATGATGCAATAAAAGAAATACCAGAAGATTATCAATTAGAATTATATAATGCAATTTTTGAATATTATTTTGAAGGAAAAGAACCTGAAAACTTATCTTCAATATCAAAAGCAATGTTTATATTAATAAAACCTAATATTGATAGTTCTATTAAAAAGTATAGTGCTAATCAAGAAAATGGCAAAAAAGGTGGAAGACCTAGAAACAGTGTTAAAGAGGAAGAAGAAACAAAACAAAATAAAACCGAAGAAAAACCAAACGAAAACCCGAAAATAACCCAACAAAAACCCAATGAAAACCCAAAAGAAACCCAAAACGAACCCACAAAAAAGGCGGAGAAGGAAAAGGATAAGGAGAAGGATAAGGAAAAGAAAAAGAATATTAGCAGTAGTAGTAATAATAATATTTATAATACTGCTGATGCAAAAAAATTGCATGAAACAATAATTGAAACTCTAGGAACTACAAATTTGAACTCGATAAAAGAATGCATAGACTATTTAGACAAACTCCCTTTGGAGCTTATTGAGCATGCACTAAAAAAGACTTCAAGGATAGAACGACCAAATTGGAATTATGCTATGTCGATTTTAGAAAGCTATATAGACAAAGGTTTTAAAAGCTTAAAAGAAGCTGAAGCTGATGACTTGCACTTTAAAAACAAAAAGGACAAGTCTGTTAGTGAAACCATGGAAACTGAAGAAGAAAAAAACAAACGAAAGGCTAATGATTTGAGGGAGGCGATAAAAAGTGGAGGTTGACGAATTCATTGAAGCGACAACGAAAGTAGAAGATTACTACGACAAGGAATATACAGTAAACCAAAGGAAAATCATGTATGAGGAGATGAAGCATTTAGAAATTGCTAGGTACAGAAAAGTATGTTCAGCAGTTATTAGAAAGTGTAAATATCTGCCCAAAATTGTGGATTTTTTGGAAGAAGAAAAGAATTTACCCAAACTAAAAGAGCCACGAAATAGTGAAAAAGTATATTGCGATAAATGCAAAGGCACAGGTTATAGAACGTATTTAAAAAAAATAAAAAATGGCGATAAAATGCTTATTTACCAATATGTTGCAACCTGTGAATGTAATAATGCTATTCCTTACAAAGGCTGGGAAATATTAGACCAAGAACATAAAAGCAATTTTTATATTCCGACATTTTCGTCTTTGGGATTAAAATAAAAACTTGAAAAATTAATATAAAGCTAATGTGAAAGGAGAATAAAAGCATGATAACTGTCAAAGAAGTTGAAGAAGAATTAGATAAACTAGGAGTTCCACCTTATTTGTTGGGTTATGTTTATATTGTCGAAGCTATAATGATTTTAGATAGAGGAATAAGAAAACAAGATTTTGAAGGTATAAAACTAGAAAGTATTTATTTTGAAATTTCTAAAAAATATAAACAATCTAGGAATAGCATCGAAAGATGCATAAGATTTATACATCAAAGAAAAAAGTCCAAAATAGTAAAAATATTAAATTCAGGAAAAGACATTGAAATGACAAATAAAAAATTTCTTTACATACTACTGAACAGAGTAAAAGAAAAGAAGAAGGTGTAAAAATGGAACAGTTAGAAAACAGAATGATAGCCGGCAAAACAAGTTATATATTAAAAAACAATTATGACGATTACTTAGAACATTTACTAGAGGAAGATGACAGAAGATATGAAGATGAAATTTTGAAAGGTTGAGTGGAGAATAATGAAAGAATATAGTTTATATACAATAACAAACGCATTTCCAATGTTAATGGAAAATGAGGAAATAACATTAGAAGACAAACAAAAAATAGAAGAAGAATTAACAGTATTATTGCAACAAAAAAGTCAAAATACGATTGGTTATATTAGAAATATAGAACTAACTGTTGAGGCAATGAAAAACGAGGAAAAACGAATCTCAGAACAAAGAAAAACATTAGAAAATAGAGTTGAAAGATTTAAGCAATATGTAAAAGAATGTATGGAAAGAAACAACATACCCAAAATACAAACAGCTTTAGGAACATTAATTATTACAAGAAGTCCAATTAGTGTAGAAATCGTAAATGAAGATGAAATACCATCAGGATTTAAGAAAGAAGTAATAACAACACAAATAGATAAAACAAAAATAAAAAATTACTTTAAGGAAACGGGAGAAATACCAGAAGGAACAAACATAGTTACAAGTAATACAAGTTTAAGAATAAAGTAGGTGTAATAATGGATTATTTAGATTTGAAAGATAATAAAGAAGGAGAATATTATGGAAATTAAAGAAATGAATATATTTGAAAAAATGTCCAATATTACTAATGAAATGTCAAGTGTAAATAAAAACTTAACAGTGGGACAAGGCAAGAGTGCATACAAAGCTGTAGGAGAAGCCGATATTTTAAAAGCAGTTAAGGAATTAGAATTTAAATATAAAGTATATAGTTATCCAGTAAATAGAGAAGTTATAGAAAGTACCATGTACACTACTACAAACGAATATGGAGAAAAGAATAATATCTTCAGTAGAATAAAAACAACATACAGATTTGTAAATATTGATAAGCCAGAGGAATATATAGAAACGATAACATTTGCAGAGGGAATAGACACACAAGATAAAGGGTCAGGGAAAGCAATGACATATGCGGATAAATATGCATTAATGAAATCTTACAAGATAATAACAGGAGAAGACCCAGACCAAAAGCCAAGTGAAACAGGTTATAAAATTAAATCAACAACAAGCAATAATAAAATTTCCGAGATAGAATCAAAATCAATATATGCATTAATGACCAGAAAAGGTTTTGACGTAGTACAAGCATTAGAAAAAAATTATGGAATAAAAAATACAACAGACTTAACAAAAGAACAATATATGGCAATATTAAAAAAATGTAATACAATGCCAGACAAAAAGTAGGTGGTTAAATGGCTAAACTAGATACAACAGGAACAATAGAAGATATATCAATAGACTATAAAAGCAATAAAGCTAAAATAAGTGTACTTTTAGAAACAAAACAACTAGATATATTAGAACAAATAAAAAATGACGGAAAACTGAATATTTGCTTAAAGAAATATAGAAAAAAAAGAAGTTTAAATGCTAATTCTTATTTTTGGCAGCTACTTCAAGAATTATGCGGACTAGTAGAATTAGATACAGTAAAAGAATATAAACGTAGAGTAAAGGAACTAGGAATATTTAGACAATTTAAAATAGAAGCAGAAAATATAAAAACATTTGAAAAAATGTGGACAAGCCAAGGCATAGCGTGGTTTTGTGAAATAGCAGATACAACATATATAGAAGATACAGAATTTAAAATTATAAATGCATATTATGGTTCTAGTTCCTTTAATTCTAAACAAATGGCAAGATTAATAGATGGAGTAGTACAAGATTGCATACCTTATGGAATAGAAACAAAGCCACAAAAAGTAATAGATAGCCTGTTGGAAAGTTGGGGAAAGCAATGATAGTAAAAGATTTAAAGAAAGAATTTTATCCAGTACCAAAGCCTGTACAGAAGAAGGCAAAACAAGACAGTAAAAAGAAGGATATAAAACAAAAGAGTAAAAAGTTAGCCAAACTAGAAAAGAATAGAACAAGTATCTTACAAAAAGATAATGGGAAATGTTTTATATGTAATAAAAAAGTAAAATTAGATAAACATGAGGCTTTTGGAGGAAGAAATAGGCAGAAAAGTATCAAGTGGCAACTGGTATATTACTTATGTAGAGAATGCCATGCGAAAGTTGATTTAGATAGAGATAAAAGACAATATTTGCATGATTATGCACGAGAAAAATTCATAAAAAAATATAGTGAAGAAAAATTTTTAAATGAATTTGGAAAAACTTATAGAAACTAAAATAAACAAGTTAAAAAAGTAAATTAAAATATGGGGGAAATAATAATGAATAAAAAAAGAAAAGCAAAAACAACAAAAGATAATATAAGAAAGATACTTGATGAAAACTATTTTCATGTATCTACAGTATATGAAACAAAAGACAATAAAGAACAATGGACGGTATTTTATAAAAACTTACCTGAAAATGTTTATTTTTCAAATAATAATAAAGCTATATTAAATAGCAAAGATAATACAATAGAAGATATGTATGCTTTAAACCGAAGTTTCCAAAAAGCTAAACAAAAAGAAATAGACAAAAATTTTTTTGAATTAGCTAATGTAATTCGTTCCATGTCAGATTTATATTTAGAGGCAAAAGAAATACATGTAAATATATTTTTATATTTTGCAATAGCAATTAATATCTTTACAGTAATTAATATATTCGTAAATGGAAGTTCTTTGGTTTCTGCATCAAATTTACTAATATTTATTACATATAGTATATTGTTACTTTGGGGGCTAAGAAAGTTAAAATGCGAATTTGACAAAGCAACAGATAAAATAACAGAAAAAATTATTCGAGAAAAAATAAGAAGACAAGGTTTATTTTTTGTAGATAAGATAAAAAGTGAATTTAAATTAGAAAGAGAGAGAATTAAAGGTGAATTTAACTAAAAGGCAAGAGAAACAATTAAGTAAAGTATTTGATAATCCTAAAAAATTAAGAAAATGGGTTGATGAAGTTTATCAAGAAATGATGATGAAATGTGAAGAAAAAACTCAAGAAAGAATGATGGAATATTTAGATATATACAGTATTGCAGTAGCTTTTACACTAAGATATGTATGTGGTTTCGGAAAAAAACGTTTACCTTTAGTAATGGAGCGAATATGGAATAATGTAGATGCATTTAGAACAGGGCATTTAAGTTTGGAGGATTGTATAACAGAACTAAAGGAAAATGGAATAGAATTTGATACTATAATAAAAAGCAAAAACGAAAAAGAAAACAAGGAGAAATAAATATGCTAGTAAAAACAACATTAAAAGAAATCCTGAAAACAACTTTAGAAGGCAATATTCAAATTACCGATAATTCAGTCTGCGGTCAATGTAGCAAATGTGGAGAATGCTGTTCCAACATATTACCAGTAAGTCAGGAAGAAGTAAACAAAATTCAAAAGTATGTAATAAAAAATAATATCAAACCACAAACGCAAATGTTAGTAATGCAAAACAGACTAGCATGTCCTTACTATGACGGCAAGAAGTGTTTAATTTATGAAGTTAGACCTTTAATTTGTAAAGAATTTTATTGCTATAAAAAGCCTGATATTGACATGGCTAGGAAATTTAATAAAGAAGATCATGTAACTGTAGATATGTGGTCTATTGCTAAGGAAATAGAAAAAACAAGAAAAGAAATTTTAGGAGGATAATATGAGTGATTTAGATTATGAAGAATTAAAAGTAACAAGAAAATTGAATGGAGCAAATAGAAAAGAAAAAACAGCAGACGAGATGTTTGAAGAATTAGGATATATAAAAAAATGTGAACACAAATATGAACAGCCAGATAATGACGGAGTAACAGAATTAATATTATATAGAGATGAAGTAAAATGTTTAGAGATAGAATTTTGGAATGATAAAACAATAAGCAAGTCGTGTGAACTTGACTTTGGTTGTATAACAATGCAAGAACTACAAGCAATAAATAAGAAAGTAGAGGAATTAGGATTGATGGATTAGGAGAATTTTTATCTGGTGTTTTTGTAGGAGTGCTATTTGCAGTAATAAGCATTGCTTGGAGTATGACTACAAATGGGACAATTACAATGAAACCAGTTAAAGATGAATACAAAAATGAAATTTTATATTATGTTGATAGTCACGCAGATAAAGAATATAAAATGGAAAATGATATTTTATATTATAAGGAGGATTAATTTATGACAGAACAAGAAGCCATAGATGCTTTAGAAGAGCATAAGAAATTAATAGACAAGGAATATTTGAAAACAAGAAATTCAAAAGCAATAGAAGTAGTTCTTAATACATTAAAAGAAAAAGATAAGACAATTGAAAAACTGAGAAAAGATAATACAATTTTTGCACTAGAAGGTTCAAGAATTGCTCTTAAACATTATATAGAGAATAATTATATTCCAATTCAAAAAATAAAAGACAAGATAGAAGAATTAAAAAAGGTATCTGATACAGAAGAACTTGAAGATATAATGAATAGAAAAAATTATACTATAGCAGAATTAGTTCAATATGTTTTACAAGAATTATTAGAAAAGAGAAAATAGAAATGTTGGAATTTCAAAAATGGTTAGATGAAAATTGGGAAAAAGATAATATGTTTCCACCTTGTTTAGATGCTCAACTTGCAATAGATTTTTTATGTAATTATCTACTTGGCGAGGATTATTACATAGTAAATCCTTTATGCACAGCACAAGCTAATTGCGAAATTGTGCACGATATACTATATAAATACTCTAAAAGATATAGAAAAGAATATAAAAAAAGAGTTAGGAGGACTAAACGATGAATGAAGAAGAAGTAATAAAGTATTTAAAAAAGAAAATAGAAGATTGCAACCACATAATAGAAGCTAGTAGCTATATAGGAAATAAGAAAGTATATGCAAAGGAAAGAACTAAATATAAAGAAATATTAAACTTAATAAAAAATCAACAATCAGAATTAGACAAGAAAGATGTAACTATTATAGAAACAAAAGAAGCAAATAGACAATTAAGTATAGAGTTGCAGAAGAAAGACAGAATGATAAATGAAATGGCTTATTATTTAAGTGACTTTGATATAGATGAAATGTGCGAAAAATGTGATAGATGTATAGGAAATGGTTGTTATGCAAATGATGATATGGAATTTAAAACAAATTGTATAAAACAATATTTTGAAGGGAGAAATAAAAATGTGTGAATTTAAAAAAGGAGATAAAATAATTTGTGTTAATACAGATAATCACCCAGAATTAATAAAAGATAAGATTTATGAAGTAGAAAAGCCAAATGGAGATTTTGTTTATCTTAAAGGTTGTAAATATGGCTATTTTACTTTCCTGTTTAGGAAAAAATGTGAATACTGCTATAAAGATAGTGAATTATATAATGACCATAGCAATTCTCATTCAGTGATTTTAAAAATGACAAAATTTCCAAATAATAAAACAAAATTAGGAATTGATTTATATTGTGGAAGTGAAGAAACGAGTTTTTTGGATTATATAGATATAAATTACTGCCCAATGTGTGGGAGAAAGTTAGGAGGTCTAAACAATGAATGAAAAAGAAGCAATAGAAAGATTAAAACATAAAAATCTTTATATAAACGAAAACAAAAATAAACATATAGAGGCAGAGGTAGTTATTAATGAGGAATTAGAATTAGCAATAGAAACAGTCTTATCTATGCTAAAAGAAAAAGACAAAGAGATATCAAATTTAAAAATTGAAATTGATGAAGCTTGGGAAGAATGGAATAACTTAGAACGAGGTTCTTATGAGGAAAAAACGAGATTAAAAGATGAAATAAAGAAAAAAGACAAAAAAATAGAAAAATTAAAAAAAGAAAGTGAACATTGGAAAAATGCATTTGAAAGAGAATTAGAAGATAATAGAAAAAATACTTGTGAGTTATTAAAACAAGATTTAATAATAAGAAAAAAATATAGACAAATAGAAGAAAAAGACAATAGAATAAGAAACTTAGAAAAAGAAACACAAGGATATTTTGAAACAACAATAATTCAATCAGAACAATTTTCTGAAGAAAATATAAAGAAAGATAAGATAATAGATTTAATGACAGAACATATAGTAAGTAGTGCAATAGTAGATGATACAGTATGTGCAATAAAATGTGATTGTGAAACAGATATTGAAGAAGATTGTACACATGAGAAAATGCTTAATTGTACAAAACAATATTTTGAAAGAAAAGCGACAAATGACGGTTAATAGCGATATTTTAAAAGTAAAGCAGAAAAGAAGTAGAGAAGATGAGTAAATCAATATTAGAAAAAATACAAGATAAGATTGACAAACTAGAAAAAGAAAAAATGGACTATTTAGAATCTGGAAAAATGAAAACAGTTAATAAAAAAGAAGAAGAAATAGAAATATTAAATTTAGCATTAGATGGTTTAAGTTATAAAACTGTTAAAAATGAATTATATAAATGCAGAAAATTTATAAGAGATAGAGGGTTAATGCAACAATTTGAACAAACTCAAGAAAAGGAGGAATAGCAGTGGAAGAAATAAAAGTAGGAGAGTATGTGAGAACTATATATGGCGAAATTGCAAAAATAACACAGGTTTATCCTAGAATAAAAGGAATAAAAAGAAAAGCACAAGGATTAATAGATTTTAATTTAATAAAAAAACATAGCAAAAACATAATAGATTTAATAGAAGTAGGAGACTATGTTAATCATTGTTATGTATTGCATACAGCAGAAGAAATACCAAGAGAGCAAGTAAATGGAAAAAGCAGAAAATGTATAGTCATAAATACAGATAGAGATATTAACAACAAATTTGGTTGGAAATTATTAGATTTAGAAATAAGAGAAATATTAACCAAAGAACAATATATGCAAAACTGTTACAAATTAGACTAAAAGTAGCAAACTTTATATAAAAAAGTAATATAAGTTTGTTAAAAAAGTATAGAAATAGAGCAATTTTGATAAAGTTTAGGAGGAAAAGAATAATGTTAAAAATAAAAGATAAAATGTTTGCATTAATTCCTAAAAAGCAAGAAAATTTAAAAGAAATTAAAGTTCTTGACTTAAAACAATATTTAGTAAATGGCTATGAAGAAATAAGACAAGTTAAACAAAAAAACATAGAACTCACAGAACAATTAGAAGAAGAAAAGAAAAACAAGCAACTTTATGAAGGAACATTAGTAACATTAGCAGAATTTAAGCAAAGAGACGACGAGAATAAACGTGAAATAAAAAGATTAGAGAATAAGGTAAAAGAAAAGGAAGAAAAAATAAATAATATAAATTCAGAACTTAATACATATAAAATTAGACAAATTGAGTACAACAAAAGAGAAGAAAATTTAAAAAATGAAATAGACAAGAGAGTAAAAACAGAAATAGATAAATTAAAAGAAAACTTATGTAGCAAGATAAAAAGTACAAAAGGAAATTTAAGCAAAGATAAAATAATAAAAATTGTTAGCGAAGAAAAATGAGAGAACAGGTGTAAAAGATGAGTGTAAAAAACAAAGTAAAAAGATGTAATAAAGAAATTAAAAGATTACAAGAAGAACTAGAAACATATAAACTATCTAATAATAGATTAAAAAATAAGAATGATAGACTAAAAATTGAACTAGAAGAACAAAAAGCAGATAAACAATATATAAAGCAATTAGAAAACATAGTAAAATTTGCATTGACAAATCATATAGGAAGCTTAAGAGGCGGAATGAGAATAGAAAGACAGGGCATAGATAAAATGCAAAATTTAAGATTAACAATAGATTATGAGCTAGAACTTAATAGCTATGTAATTAGAGTAGATTATTATTAGTAGTAAGGATATACAACATAAAATAAGCCAATACTAATACAGAGGTGTTAGTATTGACAGACAAAGAAATAATACAAAAATGGAAACAAGGACTAAGTAAAAACAACTTAGCAAAAATATATAAAAGAGAATATAACATGCAAATAAGAAATATAAGAGCTAGTGTAAGACATAGACGAGATGGAAAGTTTTTAACAAATTACGAGGCTTTAGCACATGTAGAAGCGATTATATACAGATATTTAAGAAAGGAGAAGTTATGATAAGTAAGAAACAATTTTGCGAAATAATAAATAGATTAAGAAAATATAATGACTTACAGGAGAAAATAAATAATTTATTCATGGATAGCATAGAAGGCAGAGAAAGTGATTTTATGAATGCAGGAAGCATATGCGTAGGACATGAAACAATAGTAGTAGAATTATTACAAAATATGTTTAATGACAAAGACGTCATAAGTTGGTGGCTATATGAAGGCGATTATCGGAAGAAACATAAGTGCTAACGATTTATTTAATGAAAGAGAAGGAAAATACATAGATTTAACAACACCCGAAAAATTATACGATTATTTGGTAAGAGAAAGGGGATAAATGCACAATGAATGTTGATGGTTTTAATGAAGTAACAAATGGAAAAAGTACATATTCAGAAATAGCCAATAGATTAAACCGAGGACAATCTGTAATTATTGGTTGGACAGATGAAAATTCAACTCACTTAGATATATTATTTTCTTATAAAACATATAAAGGAAGTTATAATTATTTACAAAGAGGACTAAAAGGAAATGAATTATTTGTTTCTATAATAGGCTTTGGAGCATTTGGTTTTAATGTAGACACACACTATATTGCTCCTGGATATGTTGAAGAAAAATTGAATATAAAAGGTATAAACAAATTAGCTGAATTAATAAGTGAAGTAAAGAAATTAATGTATGAGTTAGTTATATCAATATAGATAGGAGAATAATAATGTCAATATATAGTAAGTTACCCAAAGAAATAAAAAAGTATTATGAAAGAGAATTAAGACAGTATTGGAATAATAAAGAGCTTATTAAAAATATAGAGACAACAAAGCTAAATACAAGAAGAATAATTTTTTTAGAAAGAAGAATACAAAACATAGAAAAAGTTATTGCAAAACTTTCAGATTTTGAAATAACAGTATTTAAATATATTTTTAAATATAATATGGATTGGAGATTTTGTTTAACTTCAAAGAATATAGATAAAAATACATATTACAGTATTCTTAACAAATCAATTTATATGTTAGCAGAAGAAGAAGGAGATATTTAGAAAAAATGAGGAAAATTGAACAATGTTTTTATGTTACTATAGTAATAGCTATAGTAATAACCCCTATAGCTAAAAATATTATTTTATTTTCCATATTAGCATAGGCAGGATAGTTTTCCTGCCTTATTTTTATAAATAACCAATAAAAACTTAGAAAAAATGGGGAAAATTGAACTATGTTTTTATGATACACTATTATTATTAAATAGCAAAACTTTTTTGTTATTTTTTCTTACATAGGAATTGTACCTATATACAATTCCTAGCTAAGTAATAATGTACTAGACATTATTTTAAAATATAAAATAAGTCCATATAGCGTCCCCTAATTTGAACAAAGAATAAAGTATTAAATTATAAAGCTTAGTATTTTTAAATTTATGACAATTCTAGTTAAGTCATATATTTAATGATAAATAGTAGGAAAGGATATATAAAGCAAGATGTTTAATTTTAAAATGAATGGTAGAAACTGGACGATAGAAGAAAAATTACAACAAGAAATAAAAACATTCAACAATGAACGAAGGGCTAATGAAAATATTAAAAGTGTTATTCCTAGATATTATGGAGTAACTTAATGAAGGAGGAAAATTAAATGGAATTAAAAGATACAATTGAATTAATGAATAGTGAAGATTATAAAGAAAGATTTAAAGCAGAATATTTACAAGCAAAAATAAGATATGACAAACTTGATGCTATGACAGTAAAGTATGAAGCAGGAACACTAAACTTTACACCAAGTTGTTCATTAGAATTATTAAAAGAGCAAAAGAAACATATGGGAAATTACATAAGAACATTAAGAATAAGAGCAGAAATAGAAAACATTGAATTAAATTAGTTTTCAACAATTACTAACTATGTAATATATAGTTAAAGGATTGTGAAATAATTTACCTATCTACCAAGAGTAGAAAAGGTTTCTGGAAATGCATTGCCTAGAGGCAACTAATAGCCTCTATATACTAGTTGGCATAATGCAATTCCTGTATATGCTTTCTTAGTTTAAGAAGTAAAACGGTCATCTCGAAAGAGATAACAACACAAGTGCAACTCTTGTAGAAAGTACCAATAAATAAAAAGCAAGGTGGTATAAATGACAGAAAAGAAAAGTAATAGAGGAAGAAAAAGTAAATATGAAACTAATGTAGAACCAAGACTATTAGAAGTAGCGGCATGGTGTAGAGATGGTCTAACAGATAAAGAAATAGCAGAAAGATTAGACATAAGTAGTGATAGTTTCTATAAATACAAAAATGAATTTACTGAATTTTCCGATACCTTAAAGGAAACAAAAGAAATAGCAGATATTAAAGTAGAAAACAGTTTAAATAAAAATGCTAATGGATATGATTATGAAGAACAAGTTGTAGTTATGAAAAAAGAAGTAATATACAATGAACAAGGAAAAAGACAAAAAGAAATAACATATCCTGTAACAGTAACCGTAACCAAACATAAAGAAGCTGAAACAAAAGCTCAGCAGTTTTGGTTACAAAACAGAAGACCTAGCAAATGGAGAAACCACACACAAGTAGATGTAAGTATTAGAAAATTAGAGGATATTTTAAATGAAAATAACAGCTAAAGAAATAATAGATAAGAGACAGGCAATGTGGGAACAGCATGGCAATATAAATCAAGATTTTGAATATACCGAAGCTGTCGGACAAGAACTATTAGAAAATAGCGAATTATTACAAGAAGTTATAGATAACCCTGAATATTTAATAGAAATGGTATTTACCATAGTTGATAAAACAAAAAATACAATTCCATTTTTCTTAAATGATGTACAACATGATTTCTTGAATAAATTAAAAAAATCAGTAGAATTACATAATCAAGGTAAATTATTACATTTACGATTTCTTGTATTAAAAGGGCGTCAGCAAGGTTTTACATCAGTTATAACAGCATACCAATTAGCTAATACTCTAATCAAAAAGAACTTTACAGGATTTACATTAGCAGATACTGCTGAGAATGTAAGAGCAATATTTCAAGATAAGGCAAAATTTATATATAATCAATTACCAGAGGTATTAAAACCTACAGAAAAATACAATTCTAAAACAGAAATGTTTTTTGAAAACTTAAATAGTTCCTGGAGAATAAATGTAGCTACAGATCAGGTAGGACGTTCAAGAACAATTAACTTCTTTCATGGTTCTGAAGCAGCCTTTTGGAAATGCTTAATATCTTCTACACAAAGTTCAATAGGAGAAGCATTAACAAAAGATAGTATTCAGATATTAGAAAGTACAGCAAATGGCTTCAACGAGTTTAAAGATTTATGGGATAGTGGAGAATGGATAAATTGCTTTTATGAATGGTGGCAAACTAAAGAATATAGAGACCAATTTGAAAGTGAAGATATACGTATCCGCTTCTTAAATAACATAGACACTAACCACGATTGGATATACGAAAGGTTACATTGGTTAAAATATAAAATTTTATTAGATGACACTCAACTATATTGGTACTTTAATAAATATAATAATTATCTAAATAAAGACTTAATAAAACAAGAATATCCTTGTACACCTAAAGAAGCATTTTTGAACTCAGGAAATTGTGTATTTAATGTTGAACTAATAACGCAAAGAATAGCTGAATTACAGCAATTATATAAAAAGAACCCATACAAACAGGGATTTTTTACATATAAATGGCATGACGAAGATACTAAGGATTATATTCTAACAAGTACTATAAAATTCGTAGAAAGCCCATTGGGAATGATAAAGCTCTATGAACAGCCAAAGCCACACGGTTTCTACGTACTCGGTGGAGATACAGCAGGAGATGGAAGCGACTTTTTTACAGGTACAATGATAGATAACACTACTGGAAAAAGAGTTGCTACACTACATGCCAAAATAGAAGCAGATACTTATACATGGCAAATGTATTGTTTTGGTATATATTACAACAAAGCATTAATAAGTCCTGAAATTAACTTTAATACATTTCCAGTAATAGAACTAAAAAGACTTAAGTATCCACATTTGTATATAAGAGAAGAATACGATAGCATATCTAAGAAAATGCAACAAAAATTCGGATGGAAAACAGACAGAAATACAAGACCTTTGATAATATCAGGAGAACAAAGCATTGTAAAAGACCATATAGAATTATTTACGGATATAGACACATTAAATGAAATGTTGACTTTTATATATGACGATAATATGAGACCTGATGCAATGGCAGGTAAACATGACGACTTGTTATTTAGCGATATGATAGCCCAAGAAACTAGATGGCAACAAAGAATAGAAATTTCTAAACCACAGGCATCAGAAGGATATTTTACAAAAACAGAGCTAGAAGATATGGGATATAAAACTAATACTAAAACAATAAAAAGCAAACCTATAAGCAGAAGGAGACGATAAAATGATATATATATTAATATTAGTTTATTTAATAATATTGCCAATTACAATATTAATGATGCTATATAGAATTTTAGAGCAATTAGAAAACAAAAATAACGTTCAAGAGCAAAATATATCGGTTATTGCTAAAAGAAACCGTCATAATATACAAACTAATGACTATAATAACGTATTTAATAACAGAACTGAATATAGAGATTATCAAAACAAAAAAGGACTATATGAACCAATATTAAAACCACATAAACCTGGTAAAAGAATAGAAAAAAAGGAGGACTAATCCTTGAAAGAACAAAAAGAATATGAAGAATTAAAAAAAGAAAAACAAGTAAAAAGAGAAGCTTTAATGACAGAAAAACAATTAAAGTTAGCTGAACAATATTTAATGTGGTATAGAAGATCATATCAAGATAAACAAAGATTAGGATTAATAGAAAAGTGGCAAGACACAGAAAAATATTGGGAGGGTGCATTCGAGTACGATGATGATGAAGACCCAGCACCTAATACTAATATTACTAATTCCAATGTAGAAGGAAAGACAGCTTTATTATGTGACCAAACAATAGCTATACAAGTAGACCCAAGAGAACCTGGAGACAGACCTTTTTGTGAAATGGCTAGGACACTAGCTGACTATATAAAAGACCGTAATAAAATGTACAGAAAAATAGAAGTTCACGAAAGAAGAAGGGAACTTTTTGGAACTGGAATTTTTAGAGTTCTTTGGAATTTCGATAAATTAAATGGCAAAGGCTTACCTAATATCGAACCAATACACCCTAATAAATTATTCATAGACCCAGCAATTACTGATGTATATGATATACAAGAAGCCCAATATATAATTGAGGCTAAAGCTAAGTCTATATATTCAGCTTTAGTAGAATATGGAGAAGAAAAGGCAGATGCAATTTTACCAAACCTTGACCCTGTACAAAACTTAATCGTAAATAACGAAGAAGACCAATACATTCATTTAATGATATGGACTAGGTATAAAGAAGATGGCGAACAGAAGTTACGATTAGTTGAAATGTCAGGAGATGGAGTAATTTTAAGGGATACCAAAGAAGCGGTAGAAGAATATAATAAAAAACACGAACATGATAGCGAACATGATAATAAAAAGCTTAAATTATTTCCAAATGCTCAATTTCCTTACTTTTTAACACCTGATATGCATAGAGAAAACACAATATGGGGAAAAGCAAGTGCAGAACTAATATTACCAATTTCAGACCAAATTGATGAAATAGACGATAATACTTTAAGAAACGCAAGACTTACAGGAAATCCAATGGCTTTAGTAGGAACATCATCAGGAATAGACCCTGATATGATTACTAATGCTCCTGGTCAAATGATACCAACAAATGATATGAACGGTTTTAGATGGCAACAGCCACCACAAATTCCACAATATCTTTTAAATAGAAGAGCAGAACTAATGAACAACGATAGACAAGTTGTTACTAGATTTACAGACCAAATGATAGGTAAACAGCAAAGTGGAGTAGATACAGCCACAGAAAGTTTAGCGTTGCAAAATAGTGGTAATTCTATGATAAGCCATAAAAAAGGATTATTACAAGAAACTTTATCTGATGTATTTGAATATGCATTAGAATTAGCTTTACTTAATTGGAATAGTACAATGTTATTTAGAATTACAGGAAATAGTGGTCAAGAAGACTTTATAGAGTTTAATCCTGATAAATTAAACAATGTTCCTATAATGGTTGAATCTGATACAAAATACAGAGAAAATTATAAAAAGAATTGGCGAGAAAGAAATTCTGGTAAAGATATTCAAGAATTAGACCCTAACGAATATAAGTATATGCAAGTAGATAATGAAACAAGAAAAATACAATACGATTTAACTGTCAGTGTTGGAGCAGGGCTACCAAATAATCCAGCTTATAGATACAGTATGGTTAGACAAACATATATAGATAAAGCCATTTCCAGACGAGAATATAGAAATTATATTATAAAAACAGTCGGTATGAATATTCCTGAAATTCCAGAAACAACAGAAGAACAACAAGAACTTGGAATATATAATGAGGAAATAAAAAAACAGATGCAACAAGCAAACACAGAACAACCATTATCACAAAATGTTAATATTGAAGGTTTAACACAAAACGGTTATCCCCAAACAAGTTATATGAAAGGAGTACAAGTATGATATTAGATAACAAAGATTATGACGTACAAGGTACAATAAAATGTAAATGCGGATATGAATTCAATATAAAAGACATGGAAGAATTAGAAGATTTACACATTCCAGGATTTTATGGAAATACAGTTAAATATTTTTCATATGCACATTGTCCAAAGTGCAATAAGGAAACAATTTTGTTATTACAACAAGTAGGACAAACATATAAAGTAATAGATATAGCAACACCAAAAGAAAATGACATAATTATAAAAACAGTAACAAATTTAGACGACAGCATTGACACTACAATCAAAAAAGAAGAAAGAATAAATGTAAGTGAAGAAAGTATATGCCCTGTATGTGGTAAAGCTTGCAAAAGTCAACTAGGACTTAATGCACACTTACGTACACATAATAATTAGATATTAACTTTTTACATATATAGAGCAGATAAGCTGGCTAAAAATCAAATTAATTTGAGGAGTACACCTGGCTAAAAAACAAAATTGGAGGAGAAAAACCTGGCAAAAAATCGAAAGGAGACTTAAATGGAAGATAATCAAGAAGGGATAGAATTAGAAACAATTAATCCAAACGTAGATGGTATTTTTATACCTGATGTTGCAGATGAAGAAGCGAATTCCCAAACAGAGGAAGTCGAAGATACTACTTCAGAAAATAATAGCAATATTGAAGGAAATACTGATAATGATACTTCAAAAACATCAGAAGATAAAATTGCAAGTCTACAAAAAGCTCTAAATAAAGAAAGAGCTTCACGTAAAAAAGCGGAAAGGGAAATAAAAGAACTTGAAGCTAAAACTTTGGAACAGGCAAATAAGGCTAAAGAAAAAAGCACTTATGAAACTTTAATAGAAAGTGGCATAGATGCAAATGTTGCAAAATCTATTTCTGAAGTTATTGACAGTAAAAAAACTGATAATAGCCAATTAGAAAAAGAAATTGCAGATTTAAAATTCGACAAGCAAATTACCGCGAAATCCAAAGAAGCAGGATTTGAAGATATTGAAGAATATGCAGAAGATATACGAGACTTAGTCGACAAAGGATTGTCTATCGAGCAAGCATATTATGCTTCTTCATATTCAAAACCTGAAATAAACACAAAAAGTGAAATAGCTAGAAATATAGAAGCTAAAATGCAAAATAATAATGCTAGAAAAGAGATACTTGGCAACATAAATAGTAATATTGGAGTTGCCAATACAAGCAAGAAAATAAACATAACAGCATTAGAAAAATCTATAGCAGCAGCTGCTGGTATGACAGCAGAAGAATATGTAGTTGTTAGAGATGCTGGAAGCATACAAGATTATGCTTCATATAAAAGTAAGAAAAAATAATTATTAAAGTTCTTGTTATTTAAAAATATTTAAAATAACAAGGAGTTGATTTTTAATGCCAGTAATGACAAGAGAAAACTTTGGTGCACTTATGACACCAATTCATAAAAAAATATTTTTTGATAGCTACAATGAAGTAGCAAGAAAGTATCCAAGTATATTTAAAGTAGACAAAATGAATGCTAAAACACAAACATACCCACATTTAGGAGCTTTTGGATTATGGGAAACTAATACAGAAGGAAGCGACTTTAATAACAGTAACTTTGGAGAAGGTAAAACAGCAAGCTTTGAAGCAAGAAGATTTGACAAAGCATACGAACTAACATGGGAGTTAATGCAAGATGACCAATATAACGTTATGAAAGGTATCGGTAAAGGTGGTTCTGCTCAAGGACTAGGACGTTCTTTAAGAGCTACAGAAGAAACAGATGCTGCAAAAGTTATATTAAATGGATTTACTAACACAGGTTATGACGGAAAAGCATTATTTGCAGAAGACCACCCATTAGCTTCAAGTTCTGGAAAATGTTCAAACTTAATTAAAGGAGCTTTAACAGACGAAAGTTTAAAAGCAGCTATGACATTAATGAGAAAACAAGTAGATGAAGCAGGAATTGTAATATCTGCATCTGCTAAACAATTAGTAGTATGTCCTGAATTAGAATTTACTGCAAAAGCTATTGTTAATTCTATCTTACAAAGTGGAACAAACAATAACGATGTAAATACAGTACCTAATTTACAAATTATTGTATGGGATTATCTATCAGACCCAGCAGGAGCTATGAAACCTTGGTTTATACAAGATACAACTATAGATAACCTATTATTCTTGAGAAGAGAAGAGCCTATATTCGATAGTGAAAGAATTCAAAATAAAATGGACTATAGAATGTTTGGATACACAAGATTTGATACTGGTTATTGTGACTGGAGAGGTCTTGTTGGTTCTAAAGGAACAGCAGAATAAGAAATATAACATTAAGGGAAGTGATTTTATAGTTACTTCCCTTTTTTAAAAGAAAGGAGTAAGTTATGCCAACAGTTAGTGAACAAATAAGTAAAGAACAAGCAAAAGTACAAGGAAAAACTGATGCTAACATTTCAAACGATGCTAATCATTTAGGAGGAATACCTGCTAATGATTACGCAACTAAAAAGTATGTACAAGATTTTCACAATGCTAAAGATATTGAACAAAAAAAATATATTGATAAGCAAGATGAAGAAATGCTAAGAGTAGCTAAAGAATATACAAATAGTCAAATAAGAAATCAAGATTTCTCAGGTTTTGCAGAATTAAAAGACATCAATGCTTTAAAAGAAAACTTAGAAAAGAAAATTATAGATGGAGATAATACCCAAAAAACATATACCGATACCAAAATAAAACAAGTTGTAGATGATACAAATGCTAATTTTAAAGATGTAGAAACATCTATAACAACGCTAAACAATAATGTAAATGACCTTTTTCAATCTGTCAGTAGTGGAAAGACAAAAATAGCAGGGGCTATTACTGACAAAGGAGTTTCAACCTCTGCAAATGCTACTTTTGATACTATGGCAGGAAATATAAGAAAAATAACAACTGGTGGTGGAAGCACAGATCCAAACTATGTAAATACAGCAGATGCAAATGCAGAAGCAAACGATATAAAAGTAGGAAAATCTGCGTATGTAAAAGGTCAAAAAGTATATGGAACATTAATAGCACAAGCTGAACCAGGTATGCCAACGTATGGATTAGATACAAGTGATGCAACTGCTATAGAAAGTGATATTGCTTATGGCAAGACAGCTTACGCAAGGGGGCAACTGTTAATAGGAACATCAAAAAATAACGAAGTTACAGAGATATATGGAATAAACGGTAATAATATTACAAACAAAGAATTTATAAATATGACTACAGACCCTATAACAAAAGAAAAAATTGAACCATTAAAATATACATTTAGTAAAAACTTAGATTATGCAGTAAGAATTGTTAATTATCAAGAAAAACAATATATTGAAAGTTATCCAATTAGTGAAAATGGTCTTTACATAATGCAATCTACAGGAATAAATGGAGCAATAGAAACTAAAAAATACAGATATTCAAAATCAGACTTAAATATTCCAGAAGACGAAGAAATTAATACATTAGCATTAGGAACAGGTGGAATACTAGGCGATAATAAAAAAGCTTATTTATTTGTAATAACACATGTAAAAGATTCTCAAGGTGCTATTTCAAAAGAATTTATATATGTACTCACGTATCACTTAAGAGAAAACGGAACAATCGGTAAAGAATATGAAAATGAAAAGATTATTTTTATTAAATACGAAAATTTAGATATTTATGGCAGTAAATATGAAAGACGCATATATACTTTTAACAACAATCCAGATAAATTCTTATTTACTGAAACTAATGCAGAGAGTGCTAGTGATTACAGTATTATTAAAATTGGAAAGATATTTAATGAAGATTTAATACTTTCACAATCACAATCATTTAGTGAAATGAATGTCATCAATTATAAATTAAGTTCAGATGATAAATATTTTATTCCTCTACAACCAGTAAACTATCAAAAAAACAAGCCATTTTTGATAGAAAATGATATCTTAAAAACTATTTCTTCTGAAAGAGAATTTTGGGGAAATTATAATAGTAAAAGAAAAAAATTTTATAAGGTTTATGATAATAATACAACTACCAATTTTTTAGAGGAATACAGTTTAAATGAAAAAACTTTAACTCTACAAAAAGATAAAAGCATAAAGTTAAATAATGATGATAATATTTCAACTGGATTTCCAATAATTACTGATAATCAAATAATAATATTGAATAGTCATTATTTTTCTTTTGGGGTCTCTGGAAGTCTAATAATCAATGTATATGATGTTAATATAGATACTTTAACAGAAGGAGAAATTATACAACCATCAGCTAAAAAGAAAATATTAGATGGCGAATTAAAAAGTTTAAAAGGAAAAATTTTCTTTTCAGAAAACTTAAGTAAAATATTTTTTAATATATATGAAGATGTCAGAAAAAGTATTGGACAAGTATCATTTACAAACGATATCCATAATATAGTAGGTTTAAAATATAAAGATATGTTTTTTTATAAAAGCGACTCTGAAAGTTTATCTGCTTTACCTAATGATGTAAAAAAAGGAAAAACATTTATTGGCGAAAAAGGAACGCCAGAAACAGGAACATTGGAGGTGTAATAATGATTAATGAAATAAAAATGCAAGAATTAAAAAATTTATTTTTCTATACGTTTGGCATTGTACCGCTTCAAAATTATAACGTTGTAGGAGATGCTATCACAGATAATAGATTAGGAATACAACAAGCTATATATGATGCAATAGAAGTAGGGGCAAAATATATCTTTGTTCCGAAGCGGAGAATATTACTATTCTGCTAATTTATTTAAAACAGAACAAGTAATATTTATTGGAAATAATGTAGACACACAAATAAAAGGAATTGAGATACGACAATTTCCTGATTTATGGAATGAAGCACAAGCTAGTTCTACAGCATTAATACCACTAGCTAGTGTAATTATATATGCTGGAAAAGACAATAAGCCTAGTGGCTTTTTAGAGTGCAATGGACAGGCGGTAAAGACAAGTGATTATATAGGATTATATTCAAAATTAAATAATATAGAAGTTACAGAAGAAACCGAACTACCTGAAACTTTTACAGTACCTAATTTAGCTACAGGACAAGAAAATACAAAGTATATAATACGAGCTAAATAGCTTGGAAAGGAGTTATATATGGCAATTGTAAGTAGAACAACTGTAAAACAATTATTAGATGATATTCAAGTACGTTTACCACATGAATATAGCAAAGAAACATTAATGCTTTGGATGAACGAAACCATGAAAAAAATATATAAAGACTTAGCTATACAAAGTCAATATTCATTTATTACTTCTAAAGGACAAACATTATATACATTACCTGAAGATTGTAGTATTGACATGATAAGCTATGTAACGAAAAGTAATAATAGTCGTAATGAAAAAAATCCTTACGAATGGGGTGGATTTACACAGTTATATTCTTATTTACCAGAAGAGAACAATATGAACCAAGATGGATATTATGATGGTAGAGAAGGATTGATAGGACTATATCCAACACCTAAAGATGTAAGAAAAATAAATATCTTTTATTGGAAAAAACCTAAGATGGTAACAAAAGAAACAGACTACATAGAACTAAACGATAATTACATAGATTTAGTTAAATACAATATTATGAGTATTATTGCAATGTCAGGTCATAATCCTGATGTAGAACTAGCTAACGAATACATATTGCTTTATAACAATTTGGTAAGCCAAGTCAATGAAGCAAAGGAAAAACAGCAACAAAGGTATCCAATAATACGTAACATAGTTAAAAAGAAAAGAAGGAGGTTATAAATTATGAAACAGCTAGCATATTTAAACAATGTTAATTATAAAAGTAATAATCAAATTAATTTCTTAGCTGGCGGAATAAGTAATATATATCCTCCTGAAAATATACAAGATGATGAAGCTCAAGATATGTACAATATGTGTCTTGATAATTACCCTGCACTTAGAACTAGAGTAGGTAGAACTATGATGAAAAATCCTGGATTAAAAGGAGAAAAAATAAAATATTTTGGAGTTGCAGGTGTAAAATATTTATTTTACATACAAGGCGAACAGTTAAAGGATATGGACGGCACAGTAATATCAAATGGTATAAAAGGGAATAAATTTAACCATGTATATTATGCAGATGGAAATAGCGAATATATGGTCTTATATGGAGAAGGGGTTACTCCTACAAGACATACGTTGCCTCTTTCTAGTGTAAATACTCCTGAAATATTACCGCTTCCCAAAGACAAAGACAAGCAAGATGTTGTTTTTGAACATATGTGCTATCACAAAAATAGAATGTTTGGAAGTAACGGAAATATGCTGTATTTTTCAGCATTACAAAATCCAATGGACTGGACATCAACAGAAAATAGTAGAGAAGATAAAGTACCGAACTGTAATCAAATAACAGGTTTAGTATCTTTTGATGATAAATTAATAGTTTTTTCAGAAAAAAACATGCATTTATATTATGGTTCTAATGTAATTGCTGGTACATCAGATTCATATACATGCGTATCGCTAGATAACAATATAGGTTGTTACGACCAGTGTACTATAAAAGTGCATAATTCTTTCTTATATTGGCTTTATGGACGTTCTATATATGAATATGATGGAAGCACAATACGAAAATTAGATAGAGCAGAAAGCAATAATGGACTTACTGGAGGTATAAGAAAATACTTAGAAGGAATCACTATAAATGAAGCTAAAAATGTTTCTGTTTCAGCAAGTGAAGATAAAGTATATTTTTGGTTTCCTGATTATAAGTTTTTCTTAATTTTTGACCAACGATTACGAAAATGGACTAAGGAGTTACAACCTGACAACGTAAAAGATGAACTAAATTACACAACAATTTGTGATAGTTATGCAGATTTAAACTTTAGCCAAACACCTCAGCCAATTTATGCTTTAACAGCAAATGGAACGATGTATGAATTAACAGGTGGCAGAAAAGATGGACAAGATTATATTAGAACTTATGGGCTAGATGAATTTACTAACGAACAGGATATCGTTTATAAAGAATTAATTCCATTTTATATAAAAACAAAAGAATTTAAAAATGGAGTAATTAGTAAAAAAATTCAATTATCAAAAGTATGGTTTTTTTATGACCTAGCAGAAGATGCAAATGTTGATATTAAGATTATTGCTGATAACGGAAAAAAAGAACATTTAATACAAAATGCCTTAAAGCCAGGAAAAAATATGACAGAAAACATTATAGTTCCTAATAATATGCAAAATGTAAATAGTTATACGTTTGAGATATCAGGTAAAGGAGATTTCAGACTAAGAGCAATGGAGAGAGTAGATAGGACAAATCCAAAATAATGCATTTTAGACAATATGATAGCAATACAGCAACATTAAAAGAGTGGGCTAAACAACTAAATGTTGCTAATAAAGGAACATACCCACTATACCCAACAATAAATCAAACTCTCTCTCATTGGAAATCAACTTTAAATAAAAATATAGGAACTAATACATTTTCATTATATGGAAGTGATGAACAAACCATATCAAATTGGGAAAATAAACTAAATTTAATTTATAACAAATAAGGAGGAAATAAGATGGCAAATACTTTTCTAAACACTGGAAGAAGTGTAGTAGCAACAAGTAATCCAAAAGCTAATATAGAACAAATACAAACTAACACACAAACACCATCTGCTGGACAAACTATGCCAAACAATGGCACAGTACAGCAAAATGTTCAAAATACAAATCAGACAGTTCCAAGTAATGCAGTTAATCCAATAACTATACCGATACAAATACAACCTCAAATTGCAAATCAATCTCCACAAGGAAATCAAATACAAACAAATATTCCACAAAACATAAACGTGCAACCACCACAAAACACTAATCAACTAAGGGAAGGAAACTTTGGAGATTCTGCACCATCTCCACAAGAGTATAGACCAACTAATAGCAATAATAATGTTATAGATTTTAACCAAATTTATTCTAGTTATCAAAACTCTTATGGAAATAATACTAATAATACTCAGGGAGCAAGTGGTATTAAAAAGACATCTATAGGAACAACAATAGTAACACCTAGAAACAATAATTTAAATACTGCTGAAGGAATGTATCAAAGTGCATATTCAGATACTATTAATAGCTTAATTAGTGAAATGTTATCTCAAGTGCAAAATGGATTTCAATATGACCCTGCTAAGGATACCGCATTACAACTTGCAACCGAATATGCTGCTAATAGTACAATGCAAAGTTTGGCTGGAAGTGGAGTATTAAATAGCTCAGCAACAGCTGAAAGAGTAGCAAGAATTGTTAGTGAATTGGTTCCTGAATATGAAAAATTGGCATATAGCAAGTGGACAGACTATTTAGGACAATTAGCCAACACCGCTCAAATTGTAATGACTTATGATAATCAACAATTTGAACACTGGAAAGATGCTAAAGATAGAGAGTTCCAAAATAAGCAATTTGAATATCAAAAACAACAAGATGCTTTAACAAATGCATGGAAACGTGTAGATGAATTAGGTTATGTAGATAACAATGCTAGTGCTATTTTGGGAGTACCTGTTGGAACTTTATCAGGAGAAGCAAGACTTGCTAAAGAGCAAAGAGAGTTTGAACTTGCTAAGATGAGAGAACAAGCACAAATAGAATATGAAAATAATAAAGCATTATATCAATTAAAAGCTGAGTTAGACAAAGAGCAACAAAAATATGCATATGAATTGCAAAAACAATATGGAGGAACAAAATCAAGTAAATCTAATACGACAAGTTTAAATACATACCAAGACATAATAAATAATAGATGGGCTAAATATGATGAATTTGATAAAAAATATTCTGTTTCTAATAAAAATGAAGTTTTACAATATTTAGATAATGAATATCAAGCAGGAAGACTCTCAGACAATGATGCAGCACTATTAATATCTTACTATAATTTAGAATATTCAGACCCTGTTGCAAATACGGTAAATAACGCTGTTGACTGGTTGAAAAAACAGTTTAATTTTTAAAAGTGAGGTGTAATAATGTTAGGATTAAATAAAAAAGAGGATAAAGAAGATGAAGAAAATCGTTTAGGATTATCTGAGGGGTTTCTTAATATTATGAGAAATACTGGAGCAATAAAAAATGATAATAATAATTTTTCTAATGGAAATAATTCTTCTAAAATGTATGAAATAAATCCTCATACTGGTTTGTCAAATGGATTTACTAATATATTGTTAAATACTACTGGTTTAAACAAAATAAATGATGAATTTAATAGAGCTAATAAAACTATTAATGCTATGAATAGAATTGACGAAGAAAATAAAAAGAAACAAATTAGTGAAACTATAATTGAAGATAATACTAATCAAATCAACAAAGATGCCAATAGTAAATTTAGAATAAATTCAATGAAGTCTAAAGAAGAAATAGATAAACAAGTTAAACAAGCTAAAAGTCAAAATATTACTATGAACAACACTAACAATAATAAAAATAATATGTCTATGATTAGAAAAAGCACAAATAAAGATAAAGACACTAAAATTGGTTTAGCTAATCAATATGAAACACAATATGCACAAACACTATCTCAAACTGAAATACAAGCAATGAAACAAGCCGAAAAGAAGAATGAAAATATAAAAAAAGGTGGAATAGATGCTTTCAACGAAACAGCCAACACACTTTTAAGCAATATATATGGAGGTGCTAAAGAAAGAATTTCAGGTTTAGTTAATATTATAACAACAGCAGGAGCATTGGGAGTAAGAGGACTAGAAGGAACAGCTAAAATTTTTGGATTAGAAGATATGGGGAATAGCTTAAATTCAACATACAATGATATAGTAAATTTTGGTAAACAACTTGATGAAAAAGCTAAATATGAAAGTATGGTCAATTCTCAAGTAAACGATGAAGGTATTAGAACTATAGGTCAAATATCTAATGTTATTTCAGGAATGGCTACGTCAAGTGCTATCGCATATGTAGTACCTGCATCTATTTCAGGAAGTGCTGTTCAAGGATTATCAGTAGCAGGGAGTTCGATGCAAGAGGTTTTAAATGAAAATAAAGATAATATCACTCAAGCTACTTTAACAGGTATAGCAAAAGGATATACTTCATATTTTACTGAGAAAATGTTTGATGCCAATATTTTAACAAGAGGCAAGAACCCTACATCAATTCAAAAAGGTGTTGATAAATTAATATCAAAGAAACTTAATTCAAAAGCTGGTAAAGAAATAGCTAATAGATTAGTTGGAATTGCTGGTGAAAACATAGAAGAACTTGTAGAAGATAATGCAGGATATCTAATTGACAAATTAATAAACAACAAGGACTTACCTGATTTTAAATCATGGTGGGATAATACTTCAGATACAGTGAAAACGACTACTTTATCAACATTCATTATGAGCTTAATAGGATTGGGTGGAGAAAGTTTTCATGATAAAGAATTAGACCAAGAATCAGATTTTTGGATAAATGAGGCTCAAAAAATAATAGAACAAGAAAATTTATCAATTCAGTTTAATGTAAAAAATACTAAAAATACTAGAGATATGGATACATTTTATGTAACAAAATTTACTCAAGAAGGGGAAGTCGAAACTATAATTCCAACAAAAGGAAAATTAATAGATAACCCTAATAATAAAATAGA
This sequence comes from uncultured Clostridia bacterium, assembly GCA_963558245.1. Classification (GTDB taxonomy): domain Bacteria; phylum Bacillota; class Clostridia; order TANB77; family CAG-508; genus CAG-269. The sequence continues at coordinate 758 of CAUWGA010000019.1, read as the reverse complement.
TGTTATCCCTGTTATAATAAAGGATAATTATTCAAACTACTATAACGTAATTGATGGTAACACAGGTATAGTACTAGATAGTACACCTTATACTTCTTCTTTAGAAGCTCAAAATGGATTTAATGACAGAATGGAACATATATCTGATATACGAGTAAAAGATATCAATAGTCAAATTGGTAAAGCAAGTTATGCTATAAACAATGAAATTATAAAAAATGTAGAAAAAGCTAAAAACGAACTAAGTCAAATGAGAGATGCACAGACTTTAAGAGAAAACAGAAAAATATATTCTCAAGAACAATTTAATAATATAGCTGATAATATTAGTAAAATATCTGATAGAGCTATCTATGATAACACTTCTGCAAATAAAGTTTTTGAAAGCATTAGTGATAATATTAAAAATGTAAAATATGTACAAACTGAAAATGATAACTATATTTATGGTGTAGATAGTAATAACGAAATAACATATCAGAAAAAATTGAATAAGCCAGTCTATACAGGTAAACAAATAAAGAATATATTTAATGAAGCGGTACGATATACTAATGTTGCTGTTGATGGCAACAACTCAAATACTTCTAAAAACGTTCAAAAACAAAATAGAAGCAATTCATATTCTAACGAAACAAATTATGCAATTCAAGATATAAAAAAGGTTATAGAGCCATTTAATGCAAATGAAAGCTATAGTAAGAATGAGATGGCAGAAATATGGAACAATGAAATCTCTTCTAAGAATTATGATGCAT
>CAUWGA010000018.1:0-31010 GCA_963558245.1 uncultured Clostridia bacterium | reverse complement strand
AATATTTAGAAAGAGAAAATAGTTTAAGTGCTTATGATAATGAAAGATTTTATAAGAAAGGTTTTAGTGATGGTGTGAAAATGATGTTAGAAGTATTGAAAGAAAATTAATTACATGAGAGAGAGATTGATAATTGCTATCATGTATGATACTATAAGTATAATAACAAACTAGTAATTTATAGGGAGGATATATGGAAGATTCAAATATATTTAAATATTGTGTTGCTATGAAAAAAGGTCGAAAAATTTTTAATATGATAGTAGGAGGTTTAATGATTCTTTTAAGTAGTATTTTTATAATACTGACGATTATTGTTTCTATATTAGAACAAGAAATTGATTTCTATACATTTTTGGGAATATTGATGATACCATTACTCTTTTTTTGCTTTGGAATCACAGGTGTTATAACAGCTACGAAACGAGTAGAAATATATAAAGGGAAAGTAGTTTATCATATAGGAGTAATAAATAGAGAGTATCCTATGTCTGATATTAGAACTTCAAAAACTCAAACTGAAACATATAATACGGGACTATATTATGAAGATATGGTACCTACTACAGGTTATGATAAGGTGATTACTTTCTATGATAAAACAGGTAAAAAGATTTTTAAATTTGGATTGTCATATTATAATGTTGAGCGCTTACAAACAGACGTTAAAAATACTCAAAAAAGTATTTCTAAGCGAGGTATTAAGAAATAAACAAATTACAATTTATATAACACATACAATAATTATTCATTAATTTCTAACAATATATAGAATTATACATTATTAAATGTTTTGCACACAATATGCACGGACTAAACTATAAAAATAGTTGTATATAGCTATGTACAAGATTTTGAACTTTCCCATCTGCACCAAAACAGTTGAAATTTAACCAATTTCAGCTGTTTTTATTTTTATTCAAAAGTATCTGTAAGTATTGAAAATACAAGCTTTCAAGATTTTTCGTTATTCAACCTATTTTCAAAATTATTTGTCATTATTCGTTATTTTTTCATAATTGCACGGAATATGCACGGACGATTTGCACGGAAAAATAATCAATGTAACTATATTGAAATCAATAGTTATAAAGATTATGTTTTTAAATTTCGTGCACACTAAATTTTTACTATATTGGTTTATGAAAACCCCGTGTTTTACACGGGGTTCTAAAAGCTTCTAGCTATGAGTAGAAAAAATCCTCCTTTTTGGTATAATATATGTGGTTCGCCAACCGCAAATAAAATAAAAAAGGAGGAATTTGTCATGAAAGACAATAATAGTTTAGCACACAGCACATGGAATTGCAAATATCATTTGGTATTTGCACCAAAGTACAGAAGAATGCAAATATACGGACAGATAAGAAAAGATATAGGAGTAATATTAAGAAGATTATGTGAGCAAAAGGGAGTAGAAATAATAGAGGCAGAATTATGTCCATACCATATACATTATAATATATTGTATATATTCCAGGTGTTGCATTGGTAAATGTAAGTTTGCAGTCTGAATTATGACCAACATATACATTATTTACAAATTTTTGATGATTAGGTCTTTCAACAGTGAAATAAGCAAAAGAATTAGATGATGTAGTACTCCAATTTTTTAATGTTATTCCACCAACGGACGACTTACTACCAGTAACACTTACTGTAAATGAGCCTGAATCAGTTAAGGTTACCTTATGATCATAACCAGAAACAGCAGCTTCTGCTGACATTGTAGTACTTAACAAAAATACAAAGGTTAACATTGCTGCTAATACTATAGATAAAATTTTTTCCGTTTTATAATCATTCCAGACATATTATAGTTCTCCTTTCAGAAAAAATACTCCATACCTATACTAAACACAATTAATAAATATAAAAATTGTGAAAGCATTAATTATACTGAAAATTACAGTAACAATATTTTAAAGTTATTTATAAAAAAATGTCAAGAGACATTTTTTTATAAAAATACAGATATAGCTTATATATAAATAAAAAAACCGCTTATCACAAAAAAAGACCACTTAAATTTATAAACACAACCATTTATCTTCAAAAACAACCACTTAATCTAAAAAGTAGAAATATTGTTAAAAGAATTGTATAATTCATATAGGAGGAATAAAATGAAAATTAATTTATTTTCACAATTAAATAAAAATATTAACCAAAATGAAATAAAAGTAAGCATAGAGTTTCAAAATAAAAATGAAGAAATAGAAAAATTTATTAAATACATAAATGATTACGAATTAAATTATAATAAAAAATTAATAGTAAGTAAAGAATATGAATTAGTAGAAATAGAATACAAAGATATTATATTATTTTATAGTGATAAGAAAAGCAATTATTGCAGAACAAAAAATGGAGAATATAAAGTAAAAAGTAAATTATATGAAATTGAGAAAATGGATATTAATTTTATTAGGATATCTAAAAGTTGTATAATAAATTTTAACCATGTAGAAAATTTTTATTTAGGTGAAACAGGAAAAATAATAGTTAGATTAGATAATAATACAGAAGAAATAGTTTCGAGAAGAAAATTAAGAGATGTAATGAACTATTTAGATGAAAGGAGTATATAAGTATGAAAAAACTATTATTTTTTTTGAAATTAGTATTATACTTTGTAATAGGTTATGCAATATTTAATTTTGCTTGCACGATAACAGAAATATTAGTAGTAAATAATTTAGGTATGAAATTAAAATTTATTGATGTTTATACAAATAGATATATAAATAATTTATTTATGTATATGATAATATATTGTATTATATTAATAGGAAATTATATTTATAATATAATTTCAGTCAAAATATTAAACGAAAAATTAAATAAAATTAGAAGGGAGGAACAAAAATGAAGAATAAAAAAATTTTAATAATATCTATAGTTATTATAATTATATGTGCTATAGGATATGGAATATATAGATTATATAATTCATATTTATTTAGTGAAGATGGGACGATACCAGACGGACATGCTGATTTAATAAATGCTTTAAAAAATGTAGAAGATGCGGAAGAAAGAAAAAGACAAATAGATTTTTCTTTAGAAAGCAATTTAATTACAGAAAAAGAAGCAAATGAATTATATTAGTAGTAATAAATATGCACATATAATGTTAAATATATGATTATAAATGAATTTAACTTTTTATTTTATGAAAAATTTATGTTATACAATAATAACATAAATTTATAGATATGAAGAAACTTAAAAAATAATAAAAAAGCTTATAAATAAAAAGTTAAACAAATTACTTAAAACCTCAAATAAAATTCTATATTTATTTGAGGTTATATATTTATATTGGATTCACATGTATTATAGACAAATAAACTTCATCCAAATTATTTAATTCTTTTTCAAGTTTATCAGCAATTTCATGACTCTCAAAAGTGCTCATATTTCCATCTACAAAAATTGAAATAGAAATAAGATATCTGTACCCGACTGGAGTAGAAGAAAAATGATTAACTTTTTGAATATCTTTATATTTTTTTGTAATAGATAAAATCTTATTTTTAGTAAATTCATCAATAGATTTATCCATAAGAATATTATAACTTTCTATAAAAATTCGTATTCCAGATATAGCAATAACAACAGAAATCCCCATACCTACAATTCCATCAACCCAATAAATACCTAATATGTTTAAAATTACAGAAGATAAAGTACAAGTTGTAACTAAAACATCATTTCTATGGTCTTTTTGTAGAGAAGATACTAATATACTATCTGTTTTTTTGCTAATAATTTTTGTATAGATAAATAAAGATAATTTTACACCAATTGTAATTATACAAACAATTATTAACCAAATAGGATACGCTACTTTAGATGGATTAATTAAAGACATTGCAGAATCAAAACATAGTTTGCCTGCAATTATTATCATAGAAAGACTTATGAATAAAGAGAATATATATTCAGCTTTACCATGACCGAAATTATGAGTATCATCTTCAGTTCTACTAGCAATTTTACTACCGATACTACTCATTAAAGAAGCAAAAATATCTCCTGCACTGTTTGCTGCATCGGAAATCATTGCTTGACTTTTACTTAAAAAACCAACAATAAACTTTATAATAAGTAAAAAAACATTTCCTAAAATTCCTGCTATATTTGCTTTATTTATATCTGAATATCTATCTTCCATATATTTTATCATTCCTTCCTTAATTACTTGAATATTTATGCAAATATATTATAATTAAGTATATTATCACAAAAGACAAAAATAAACAACAAAAATAGATAATATGAAAACAAAATTAGAATAGAAATTTATTTCAGATAATTTAAAATAAATATATAAATTTAAAAATATCAAGTTAGATTTTATAAAGAAAGGAAAGAGAAATAAAAATATGAAAAGAATAGTAGTAGCAACAAATAATAAAGGAAAAATGAAAGAAATAGCTAAGATTTTACAAGGGTATGAATTATTAACATTAAAAGATATAAGTTGTGATATAGAAGTTGAAGAAGATGGCAAAACATTTGAAGAAAATGCAATGAAAAAAGCAAGTGAAATATTTAAAATCACTAATATACCATGTATTGCAGATGATAGTGGGATATGTATTAATGCTTTAAACGGATGGCCAGGTGTATATACAGCAAGATTTTTAGGAGAAGATGCAACACAAGAAGAAAGAAACTTAAAAATGATAGAAGAACTAAATCTAAAAAATACAGAAAATAGAAATGCAAAAGTTGTATGTGCAATAGCATATGTAGATAAAGAGCAAAGTTTTTTTGTAGAAGGTATTGTTAACGGAAAAATAGTAAAAGAACCAAGGGGAGAAAATGGTTTTGGCTTTGATGAAATATTTGAATTAGAAAATGGTAAGACATTAGCAGAATTATCAGAAGAAGAAAAAAATCAAGTAAGTAGCAGAAAAATGGCATTAGAAAAATTAAAAAAATTACTATGAATTAATAAAAAATGATAGATTTTGCCACAAAATCGACAGATTTATATAAAATCAATTGACAATATTAGTCTGATATGGTAAAATTAGTAACTGTAATCCGCTTAGTCAAGGTACACAAATATTAACATTAAGTTAATTACCTGAATTTTAAGGATTAGCGAATATACAAATAAGGGAGGTGCATTTTAAATGTACGCAATAATCGAAAGCTGTGGAAAACAATACAAAGTAGCAGAAGGAGATGTTGTATTTTTTGAAAAATTAGATGCAGAGGAAGGTAAAAAAGTTACTTTTGATAAAGTAATATTAGTATCTGATGAAGGAAAAGTACAAGTAGGAAATCCTTACGTTAAAGGTGTAAAAGTAGAAGGAAAAGTAGTTTCTCATGGTAAAGCTAAAAAAATCATTGTTTTCAAAATGAAAGCAAAAGCTAACTATAGAAGAAGATATGGTCATAGACAACCATACACAAAAGTAGAAATTACATCTATAAAAACAGCAACTAAAAAAGCAGCTACAGCTGAAAAAGAAACAAAAAAAGTAGAAGCATAAGCTTTAAATAATTTAGATTTTAAATAATCGGATATAAATAAAAAGCCGAAAGGAGTGAGATATAATGGCTCATAAAAAAGGTCAAGGTAGTAGCCACAACGGTAGAGAGAGTGAATCAAAAAGACTTGGTGTCAAAAGAGCTGATGGACAATTTGTTTTAGCAGGAAATATTTTAGTAAGACAAAGAGGAACTAAAGTACATCCAGGAGTAAACGTTGGAAAAGGTAGCGATGACACATTATATGCTTTAATAGACGGAAATGTAAAATTTGAAAGAAAAGGTAAAGACAAAAAACAAGTTAGTGTTTACCCAGTAGCATAGAATTTAAAAATAATTAAAATTGCAATAACTATTTTATAGCTATTGCAATTTTTGTTTTATTAAACAGAAAGAAGAAAAAATATAAATAAAAACTTTTTAGAATATCTTATATTACTTCATATTATTTTTACTAACTAATAATAAAAAAATAAATAAAGTTATAAATAATACTAAGAAAACTTGATTATATGCCAAATAAATGATAAAATTCAAAAAGAAAAAATATGAAAGGATGTATATTATGACGAAAATTATAAGTTTTGATATTTGGGATACAATTTTAAAAAGAAAATGTCATCCAGAAGAAATTAAGCTACATACAGCGAATTATATAATGTTAAAATACGAAAAACAATTAAAGGAAAAATATAAAGATATTTATGAAATTTTAAAATTAAGAGATGAAATAGAAGCAAATATATGTAAACAAAATAAAGAAAATGGATTTGATGATGAATGTAGAATTATCAATGTATTTCAAGAATTACAAAAGGAAATATTTGCAGAAACTATAGAAGATATTTCAGAGGAGCTATTAAAAGAAGAAATAGAACAAGAAAAAAGAAATATATTTATAAGCCCAGAAATATTACCAATTTTTGAAAAGTACAAAGACCTAAAAATGTATTGCATTTCAGATTTTTATATGAGTGCGGAAAGTTTAAAAGAATTATTAGATTATGTGAAATTACCGGTTAAAATAGAAAAAATATACAGCTCAGCAGATTATTTATTAAATAAAAGAACAGGAAATTTATATAAAAAAGCAGAAGAAGAGATTGGAATAAAACCAGAAGATCATATTCATGTTGGAGATAATCAATATTCAGATATTGATGTGGCAAATGGACTAGGTATAGAAACAATAAAAACAACAAAAACAGAATTTAACTTTGTGCCAGAAAAAGGAAGAAGTTTTGAATTTAATTTAGATATAGCGAAAAAAGAAGAAAACATATTAGAAAATAAATTATTTAATAGTGGAGTAGATTTATCACCAATTCTATATTTCTTTGGATATAGTATTGTGGAATATGCAATAAAAAATAATATAGATAAAGTATATTATCAAACAAGAGAAGGCGAAACATTTATTAAAATACATGAAATGATTCAAAGAAATAATCCATTTGGCGTACAAATACCAGAGTGTGATACAATAGAAGTTAGTAGAATGGCTACATATTCAGCATCACTTAAAGAATTTTCTATACAAGAATTACTTAGAGTATGGTCGCAATATAGAGTACAAAGCATGAAAACTTTGTTTAAAACTTTAGCAATAGATATAACTCCATATAAAGAGTTTATGGGAAAATATGATATAAATATAGATGAAAATATTATAGAACCATGGTTTAATATTAATGTGCAAAATCTATGCAATGATAAAGAATTTACAGATAAAATACAAATAGAATTAGATAGAAAAAGAGCGGAATTATTACAATATTTTAAAGAGAAAAAGAATATTGTAAATGATGATGAACCACTATTTATTGTTGACATTGGATGGAGAGGTACAATTCATGATAATTTATGCTATATATTTAACAACAAAACAATAGGTGGATATTATTTAACATTATATGATTTTTATAATGTTCAACCAAAAAACTCATATAAAATAAGTTTTATAGATGATAGAAAGATAAGAGATAATGAAGTTGCAAGTATGATAACTTTATTAGAGTGGATTTATAATCCAGGAACTGGAAGCACGATAGAATATAAACAAGGTGAGGCAATAAGAAAAGCTAAAATAGAAGAAACAGATATAGTAAAAAAATATATAAAACCATTGCAAGAAGGAATGTTTGCAGGTGCAGAGATAATTAACGAGTATATGAAATATCATCCATACGAAGCAACAGAAACTAAAAAAGTAGTGTATGATGTAATTAGAAAAACAAAAACAAAACCAAATAAAGCATTAATTGAAGCATATTACAGTATGGTATTTAATGATACATTTGGAACAGCAGAATATGTTGAAAAAGATGATAAATTATCAACAATGGATAAACTAAATATTATAAAATGTAGAAATATTTTAAGACAAGAACCATGGAAAGAAGCATTTATTGCATATAATGATATTGAATATATGAATATATTAACTTCTGCAAAGGGAACAGTAAGAAAAATATTAGGAAAAAAGTAAATGTAAGAAAATTTATTTTTTTATAATTATATAAGAGTCTTTAGAAAGGAACGATAGTAAATATGAAAAAATATATTTTGCTGTTTGGAGACAAAAAACCAGAAGATAATATTTGCTTAACAAATATGTTTTCAAACAGTCAAAAAATAAATTTAGGATGGACAGACATAGATTATAATAACAATATGAAAATAATAGAAAATGAAATAACTAATGGAACTAATCAACTTATTTTCTCTGGATTAGAAATAGGCTGGGGAAAAATGATTAGAGATATAAAAAATAAACACCCACAATTAAAAATAAAAGTAATTTGTACAACGAGTGATAGTCTATTATATTATGAATATGAAAGAAACAATTTTTTTGAACTGTTGGAATTATCGAAAGAAAATATAGTTTATGATATAGCTTTTTTAAGAAAAGGACAATATGAAACTTATAAAAATTTAGGATATAAATGTTCATTCCTAAGAGAAAATTACACTATGCTAGAAGAACATAAAAAAGAGAATAAAAAAAATAATGAAGAAATAAATTTAGGAATTTATCCTTTGAATTATACTTGGGATAAAAATATATTTAATCAACTTTGCATACCTAAATTTTTAGAAAATTGTAATTTAAATTATTATAATTTAGATCCTAGAATGGAAGAATTTTTAACAACAATGGAAATAAAGAATATTCCAGAAAAAATACAAAAAATTGATGCGAAAAATATTATAAAATCAGTATTAAAAAATGATGTAATTGTATCAACATCATTTACAGAATATATGCATCCAGTATTTTTAATTAGTATGGAATTAGGAATACCATGTTTAGTAGGAAACAACTCAGACTTATTTGAACAAAACGAAGAATTATTAAACTATATAGTTACATCAGCTGAAGATAATGCCATTATAAATTCCGAAAAACTAAAAAAAATTCTAGAAAATAAAGAAAAAATAATTAATTTATATAAAAAATGGAAAGAAAAATACAATAACATAGCAGAAGAAAGTATAAAAGAATTTTTAGAAAAATAAAGAAAGGAAGAGAACCTTGCAAAAAATAAAAAATATCTTAAAAAGATTTTTTAAAAAAGATGGATTTATATACAAATTAATTAGTAAAGTATATCATTTTTTAAGTACTCAAAAATACAAAATAACACATAATAAAGAAATTAAAGAAGAAAGAAAAAAATATACAAAAACAGCAAATTATGCTATAGAAATTATAAAAAAATATAAAGATACAGACTATGTCGTTTTTTATAACCCTACATGGCTAGGAGTAGCAGCTTCAACATTAGGATTATTTAAAAATAACGTACCATTAGAACATATTTATAGAAAAAGTGATATACAAAAAATAGCAAATACGATAAAAGAAAGTAATATAAAATCAGTTATTTGCAGTCAAATATGTGATGGATGGATACAATTAATTGAAGAAATAAAAAAAATATCACCTGAAACAATTATTAAAGTTATTTGGCATGGAAACTGTTATGAATATTTTTCAGACTTTACATGGAACTTAAATAAAGAAGTGATGAAATTGTATAAAGAAAATAAAATTGATAGTTTTGCATTTGTAAGAAGTACAATGTATGAATTTTATAAAACATGTGGATTTAAATCATACTACTTACAAAATAATGTACATAAAGAAAATAATGGAAAAACAGCTAAAAACAATGAAGAAAAAATAAAAATAGGTATTTATAATGCTGATAGTAGAGAATTAAAAAACATATATACATCATTAAGTAGTATAAAATTAGTTCCAAATGCTGTAGCGGATGTAGTACCAATAAATGAGGGTGCAAGAAAATTTACAGAAATGTTAAACTTAGAAACAACAAGTATTAATGATTATATTCCTAACGAAGAATTAATGAAAAGAATACAAAAAAATAGTGTAAATATATATCCAACATTTACAGAAAATGCACCAATGTTTCCATTAGAAAGTTTTGAAATGGGAGTTCCTTGCTTACTTGGAAATAATAATGATTATTTTGTAGGAACAGAACTTGGTGATTATATTATATTAGAACGTGAAGATGATGCAGAATATATCAAAAACAAAATCATTAATGTTTTAGAAAATAAAGAAAAAATAATGGAATTATATAGAAACTGGAAAAAAGACTTTGACAAAAAATGTGAAAATTTAGTAGAAGAGTTTATAAAATTATAGATATATTTATCTAAAAATAACTCCAAAGAAAGGGGAAAACATGAAATTTGGATTAATGGTAGAGCAAGACACAAGGAACATAGGAGATGACGTTCAAGCGTATGTGACAAAAAGATTTTTACCAAAAGTTGATTATTATATTGATAGAAATCATATAGATGAATTCGTTCCAAATACAGAAGAAAAAGTTGCTACAATAACAAATGGATGGTTTTTACAATATACTTTAAATTGGCCACCATCACCATATATAAAACCATTACCTATATCTATGCATTTTACATATAAAGATTGGTTTTGGGACACAACAGATAGGGCATATCATTTACAAGGATATGGACTAGAATATTTAAAAAGTATAGAACCAATAGGATGTAGAGATAGCCATACACTTAAATTATTAGAAAGCAAAGGTGTAAAAACCGAATATACAGGCTGTATGACATTAACGTTAGAACCATTTAAAGGAATAGAAAAACAAGATTATATATGTGCAGTAGATGTTAGTGAGAAGGTAATAGAGCAAATAAAGAAAACAACAGATATGGAAGTAAAAGTAGTAACACATACTGTTCCAGAAGATTATTACAAACTATCTTGGGACGAAAGAATGAAAAATGTAGAAGAATTACTAAAATTATATCAAGGTGCAAGAGCAGTTATTTCATATAGACTACATTGTGCATTACCATGTTTAGCATTAGGTACACCAACAATATTATTAAATGAAGACTATAGAAATGATCGATTTGGAGACTATACAAAATATATAGAATCATGTAGTGAAGAAGATTTTGTCAGTGGAAAAGTAAAATATGATTATAGAAATATTCCTAAACATAGTGATGAATGGAAAAACTTAAGAGACAACTTAATAAGTAGATGTCAAAAATTCGTGAATGAATGTGAACAACAGGATGGAAAATATGAAGATGATATTAAAATAAAAGAATATAATAAATATGTAATAAACAAATCAAATTGGCTAAAACAAGCTACATTAGAATCTTATAATAGATATAAAAGCGAAACTGAAAAAAATGATGATATTAGACAACAAGTATATACAGCACAAAAAGAAAAAGAAGAATTAAATAATAAGATTATAGAAGAACAAAATAAAACAAAAGAAGAAACTACAGCTAAACTATATTATAAAAGTGAATTTGATAAAGCGGTCACAATTATGGAAGAATACAAAAAAGAACTAGCAGCAATTAAAAATTCAAGATGGTGGAAATTAAGAGAGAAATTTAAAAATAATAACTAAATAATAAAAATGTTGAAATAAAACGGAGGATTTAAAAATGGACAAAATAGCAGTATTAATACCATGTTACAATGAAAGCAAAACAATAAAAAAAGTAGTAGAAGATTTTAAAAGAGAACTACCAGAAGCTACAATTTATGTGTATGATAATAATTCTAAAGACGGAACAGACAAAATCGCAAGAGAAGCAGGGGCAATTGTACGTTATGAAAGAAAACAAGGAAAAGGAAATGTTATTCGTAGTATGTTTAGGGACATAGACGCTGAATGTTATATTATGACAGATGGAGATGATACATATCCAGCTGAAAATGCAAGAGAAATGTGTAAAGCAGTATTAGAAAGAAATGCAGATATGGTTGTAGGAGATAGATTATCTTCAACATATTTTACAGAAAATAAAAGACCATTCCATAATACAGGAAATGTTTTGGTTCGTAAGCTTATTAATATGATATACAAAAGTGATATTCGTGATGTTATGACAGGATATAGAGCATTTAGTTATCAATTTGTAAAGACATTCCCAGTATTATCTAAAGGATTTGAAATTGAAACAGAAATGACAATACACACACTTGACAAAAATATGGGAGTAGAAAATGTTATAATTGAATATAGAGATAGACCAGATGGAAGTGTTTCAAAACTAAATACTTATTCAGATGGATTTAAAGTAATAAAAACAATAGTTACACTATATAAAAATTATAGACCATTATCATTTTTTTCTTGGGTAGCAGTAGTATTAGCAATATTAGGACTAGGTTTCTTAATACCAGTTTTAATAGATTATATACAAACAGGTCTAGTTCCTAAAATGCCATCATTTATAGCTAGTGTATTTTTCTTTATATGTAGCATTCAATCTTTCTTTGGAGGATTAATATTAGAAACAATGGTAAAAAGAAGTAAACAAGATTTTGAAATAAAGTTAAATGAATATTCAGATAAATTTAGAAGTTTGAAAAAAGAACATAAAGGAGAATAGAATGCAAAAAATATTAAAATCAAAGCAATTATGGATATTCATAATATCAATTGTGACAACTATTTTTATGAGTATTAATGTAGTAAATAATAATTTTATATTTAATGGAAATGATTATAAATGGATTTTAATACTGGCAATTTTATGTGTACTATTTAATAAAGTAATAGAAAAATATAATAGAAGACTATTAATATGTTCAGCTATATATGGATTTGTAATTTCTTGTTGTGCAATAATTGGATATGCTGCAGCAACAGAAGGATTTCCAAATGGAAAAAAAGAAGTCTTATTATTGTTTTTTAAGTTTGAAACTATATTTGTATGTGTAACTTCAATAATATCAATTATAATTAGAAATATTCCCAAAGTAATAGAAAAAATAAAAAGCACAAAAGAATATTCATTTTTTACAGATAATAAAAAATCAATATTTATAGTAGCAGGAATTATTTTTATAGCATATATACCATATATTTTAAGTTACTATCCAGGTAATGTTCTAATAGATTCTGTAATTCAAATTTTACAAGGAACGGGAGCAATAGAATTAACTAATCATCATCCAGTACTTCATACTGCAATAATAGGAATATGCATGAACATAGGAAATGCTTTATTTAATAGCTATCAAACAGGAGCCTTTATATATACTATAATACAAACATTAGCAACAGCATTAATTTTTTCTTTTAGTATATATTATATGGCTAAGAAGAAAGTACCAGTTCTTATTAGAATATTAACAATGCTATTTTATATGCTATGTCCAACAATATGTTTTTACACGATAACAATGTACAAAGATATTCCGTTTGCTTTAACAATGTTATTACTAACCATTGGAATAACAGAATTATGTACAAATACAGAAAGATTTTTTAAATCTAAAAAAATAATAGCATTTCTAACAATCATAATTTTAATATCAATGTTTTTTAGAAATAATGGTGTATATGCTATGATACTTACATTTCCATTTGTATTAATAGCGTTTAGAAAATATTATAAACAAATTTTAATAATATTTTTAATACCAATAATATTATATAAAGTTATAACAGGACCTATATATGATTTAACCGGAATCAAGCAAGGGTCAACAAAGGAAGCATTATCTATACCATTACAACAATTTGCTAGATTAATGTCATATAAACAAGAAGAGCTGTCAGAAGAACAAAAAACAAAGATAAGACAGTATTTACCTATTGAAAATTTTGAGAAATTGTACAATCCAGTATTTTCTGATCCTATAAAAGCACAATTTTCAGAAGAAGGATTTGAAAAAGATAAAATTGGATTAGTAAAATTATATTTAGAATTAGCTATAGACTTTCCAATAGAAACAGTAAAATCATTTATACTAGGTTCGTATGGATACTACTATCCTAATACTGTTGGCTGGGGAGTTTATACAGGAGTAAATACAGAACAATTTAAAGAATATGATAAATATAGATTTGAAAGTAAACCAATAGTAAAAATAGAAACATTAGATAAAATAAATGAATTTATAAATACTAGAGACTTTCCGATAGTAAGTATGTTTGTTAGTGTAGGATTCATATTCTGGATGATACTTGCATGTATGATATATATAATTTATCAAAAACAATATAAAAAATTAATTATTTTTTTACCTGTATTATTTGTATGGCTTACGGCATTGGCTTCACCAGTATTTTGCGAAGCAAGATATGTATATAGCATGTTTACATGCCTACCACTATTTATAGCTATTTCAATAACAAGTAAACAAGAGAATAAAATAGAGAAATAATAAAATATAATTTAAATTGGAGAAAAGATATGAAAGTACCTAAATTAAGTATAATTATACCAGTATATAATGTGGAGAAATATATTAAAAAGTGTTTGAATAGTATAAAAGAACAAACAATGAAAGATTTCGAAATCATTATTGTAAATGATGGTGCGGAAGACAACTCAGAAGAAATAATAAGAAAATATCAAATACAAAATGAAAGTTTAAAAATTCGATATTTTAAAAAAGAAAATGGTGGGTTGGCATCAGCAAGAAATTATGGTGTAAAACATGCTAAAGGCAACTACATATCTTTTATTGATCCAGATGACTATTTAGAACCAAACACTTTTGAATGTTTAAACAAATACATGGCTGAAGGTATAGATTTAATAAAATTTAAACTTAAACTTGTAAATAAAGAAGGAAAGATCATAAAAAAAGTAAATGGTCCAGTGTTTGATAAATGTTCAGGAGAAGAGGCATATAAAATATTATGTATAAATGATGAATTTATGGATCCAGCATGTATTTATCTATATAGAAGAGAATTTTTTATTAAAAATAAATTTCAATATAGACTAAGATATCATGAAGATTTTGGATTAACTTCATTAATTATGGTAAAAGCTAAAACTTGTGCATCAGTAGATTGTTATGGATATAACTATTTACAAACAGAAAATAGTTTAACACGAGATACGAATTATTTAAAAAACAAAGAGAGAGCAAATAATATGTTAGACCATTATGATTACATGATTAATGTAATTGACAAGTATCCAATAAAACCACAAACAAAAGAGTTTGTAAAAAGATATTACACAAACTCTATAATATTAAAATCAGAAACATTAAATAATGAAGACTTAAAAAAATACATAAAAGAAATAAAAAAACGTAAGATGTATAGAAATATAAGAATAACAAATATAAAGCAATTAATAAAAAGAATAGTTTTAACAATAAATATAAAATTATATTTAAAGATGAGGTAATATATTATGCCAAAAGTAAGTGTTATAGTTCCTTTCTATAATGTAGAAGGATATATTGAAAAGTGCTTAGAAACTTTAGTAAATCAAACATTACAAGATATAGAAATAATATTAGTAAATGATGGATCTAAGGATAGAAGTGTAAATATCGTAAAAAAATTTCAGAGAAACTATCCAGAAAAAATTGTATATTTAGAGAAGGAAAATGGAGGACTATCAGATGCAAGAAATTATGCAATACCTTATGCTAAAGGAGAATATATAGCTTTTTTGGATTCAGATGATTACGTAGAAAAAGATATGTATCAAAAAATGTATAACTTAGCAGTAAAAGAAGATAGTGATATGGTAGAGTGTGATTTTTGTTGGGAATATCCAGACAAAACTAGAAAAGATGTTGGAGAAATATATCATGGAACAAAAGAAATGATAGAAAAGATAAGAGTAGTTGCTTGGAATAAATTAATAAAAAAAGAAATACTGGAAGATACAAAAATTCAATTTCCAAAAGGATACAGATATGAGGATGTTGAATTTACATATAAATTAATTCCATATATAAAGAAAGTATCATTTTTAAAAGAAGCATGTATCCATTATATTCAAAGAGAAGGGTCTATTTCCAATTCTCAAAATGAAAGAACTAGAGAGATATTCGATGTATTAGAACATGTATTGCAATATTATAAAAAAATAGGAATATATGAAAAATACAAAACAGAATTAGAATATATTTATACAAGATATGCATTTTGTAGTTCATTACGTAGAATATCAAAAATACAAGATGAAAATGTGCAAGAAAATTTATTGAAATTGACTTGGAATAATGTGCAAGAAAAATTTCCTAATTGGAAACAAAACAGTATATTAAAAACAAAATTTAATGCAAAAAACATATATATGAGAACAATAAATAAATTTACATTTAAAATGTATGCGACAATTTTATCTTTAATATAGTCTAATAGTTGAAGAAAAATTAAATAATTTTTCAACTAACTTTGTATCTTTAGGAAGGGATAATAGAATGAAAAAAATATTATTTGGAATAACAGGTTTAACTTTAGGTGGTGCAGAAAGAGTATTAGTAGACATTGTAAATAAATTATGTGAAAAATATGAAATTACTATATTTACAATATATGCAAAAGGTGAACTAGAAAAACAATTAGACAAGAGAATAAGATTAAAAAGTTTATATAATGTGTCATATTTAGAATTACCGAAATTAAAGAGAAAATTTATTGCACCATTAAAAATTCTAATGCTAAAAAAATATATCTACCAAAAATATATTAAAGAAAATTATGATGTTGAAATAGCTTTTTTAGAAGGACCAATAACAAGGTTATTTAGTGTTCAAAACGACAGAACTACTAAAATTGTATGGATTCATAATGACATAACAAAAGTTTTTGGAGATGGAGTAAAAGCAAAAATAAAAAAAGTATTAGATAGGAAAATTTATAGTAAATATCAAAAATTAGTATTTGTAAGTAAAGATAATTTAAAGAAATTTAACCAAATTTATAAAGATAAATCAATAATAGAAAAAGAAAAAAAAGTTATTTATAATTATATAGAAGCTAAAAATGTTATAGAAAAATCAAAGGAAAAAGCAGAAATAGATTTCAATAATTTAAAAATAAACTTTGTAACAGTAGCTAGGTTAGTACCACAAAAAGCAATAGATAGACTTATAAGAGTACAGAATAAGCTAATAAAAAAAATTGGATACAATCAGAATTTCTATGTAATAGGAGATGGACCAGAAAGAGAAACTTTACAGAAAATGATTAATCAGTATAATTTAGAAGAAAGTTTTTTCTTACTTGGGAAAAAGGAAAACCCCTATCCATATATTAAAAATGCAGATTATTTTTGTTTATTATCAAGCTTTGAAGGATACGGTATGGTTTTAGAAGAAGCTAAAATTTTAAATAAAAATATAATTATAACCAATACTGCGGCACGAGAAGCAGTAGAAGGCTATGAAAAAGCAATAATTATAGAAAATAACGAAAAAGAAATAGAAGAAAAATTAGAAGAGATAATAAAAAATCCTGAAATAGAAAAGAAAAATCAACAAGAAGAATATGATAATTTAAACAGTATAAATGAAATTATAAAATTAATAGACAAATAGTATAAATAAAGTATTTATTTTATAACTATATATGACTTTAAACGAAGCTAGAAAGGAATGGAGTTTTATATGAAAATTTCAGTAATGACACCAACATATAATAGAGGAAACTTATTGAAAAAGCTATATAATAGTTTAGTTCAAAATTCAGGATATGGCGTAAAAATAGAATGGTTAATTATGGATGACGGTTCAACTGATGAAACAGAAAAAATAATAAAAGAGTTTGAAAACGAAAAAAATTCCAACATTGAAATTAAATATTATAAGCAAGAAAATCAGGGGAAAATGGTAGCAATAAATAATTTGATGGGACATGTTACAGGAGAATATGTAATAGATTGTGATTCAGATGACTATTTTACAGAGAAAGCCTTTGAAATAATGAAAGAAAAGATTTTAGAAAATGAAAAAGAAGAAAATATATATGGAATATGTTTTTTAAAAATAAATAAAAAAGGTGAAAATTTAGGAAAAGTATTTACTAAGAAAAGATCAACATTATTTGACTTACATTTTAAAGAAAATGATGAAGGCGAAAGAGCAATTCTTTTTAAGACAGAAATACGAAGAAAATATAGGCATAGATTAGAAAAAAATGAAAGATTTATAACAGAGGCAAGAATGTATTATGAAATGGATGACGATAATGAATTAATATGTTGTAATTCTCCGATAATGATTTGTGAATATCAACAAGAAGGATATACAAATAATATAAAAGAACAATTTACAGAAAATCCATATGGATATTATAAATATTTTCAAGAAATTTTAGAAAAAGATATGAAAGGTGTTTTATTTAAAAAAAGAATTTATGCTATAAAGCATTATATATTATTCAGCTATCTAACAAAACAATATAATCCTAAAACAATAAAAAATATAGAAAATAAAATATTATACTATATATTATTATTACCAGGAATTTTAAAAAGTAAGCTTTTTTAAATTATTAAAATAAAATGTTGACAATGCAAAATTTTAAATATAAACTTAAATAAAATAAGACTTTAATGTAATTTATTTGTATGAATTAAGTAGTTGCATAATATAAAATTTGATGTAGGAGGAAAGCGTATGAAAGAAAAAATAATGAGAAACATCGTTTTATGGATTTTAGGACTAGCTATAATATTAATTGCTTCTAATACTGTTGTATATGGGGCAAATCCAGATGTTGTAGTAGCATTAGACCCAGGTCATGGAGGAAACGATCCAGGTGCTGTAGCTGGAGGTCTACAAGAAAGTATTTTAACTTGGAAAATAACATCAAGAGTAGAACAAATTTTAAACAATACACCTGGAATTAAAGCAGTATTAACAAAAACAGAAAATGAAACTGTAGATTTGAGAGAAGAAAGAGCAAAAAGAGCAAAAGCAAATGGAGCAGACTTATTAGTAAGCTTCCATATAAACTCAAATGACAGTAGTAGTTCTTTATCTGGCTCAGAGGTTTATATTACACATAATACTAAACAGAAAAGGTATTATGAATATTCTAATATATTAGGAAATGATATATTAAGTAATTTAAGAGGCGTAGGTGTAAAATCTTTTGCATTTAAGCCAAAAACTAGAGTTGGAGCAGATTGGGATAAATATCCAGATGGAACTGTAGCAGATTATTATGGGATAATTAGCTGGCCTATGCACATGGATATTCCAGCAGTTTTAGTTGAGCATGCATTTATTAATAATCCTTATGATAGGGAACATTATTTAAATGATAATATGCTAAATAAAATGGCAGAAGCGGACGCAAAAGCAATTATAAAAAATAAAGAATTATTTAGAAGAAATTATTATGGAACAATCAATACAGAACTAATAGAGTTGAATTCAATAAAAAGCCAAAGTGGAGAAAGTTATATAAGTGGATATATAAATATAGCTGAATGGGTTGGCAATAATTGTAACACGCCAGATGGAACTCCAAAAATGACATTAAAATCAACAGATGGAACTATAAATGAAAATATGTTTGTAAGTCATAAAGGTGGATTAAAATATTATTTTGATAAAAACATAGAAAAATTAGATTTGAATAAAGAATATTACATAGAAGCAGAATTGACAGGAACAAAAAACACAGCACCTTTATCAAGTAAAATACAAAGAGTTAGATTACCAAATAAAATACTTAATAACAATTATAAAAATAGAATTTTTAAAGTTATAAATAATAAAATTGTATTTTCAGAAGGTGAATATGTAGGAGACATTAAAACTAATGTAGAAGAAATAAAATTAGTGCAAAATGCTAATAAAGAAAATTATATATCAGGATATGTAACAATAGAAGAAATAGTAAATGGAGATTCAAGAACACCAAAATCAGTACCAGAAATAAGATTAAAATCAATAGATGGAACTATAGATATGCCAACATATATAAGCTATCAAAAAGATAAACAATATTACTTTGATAGAAATATTCAGACTTTAGATACATCAAAAGAATATTATTTAGAAGCAACATTAATTACAGAAGATAATATTTCAAAAAATAAAACAGAAAAATTAATATTAGGAAATAAAGAAATTGGAAAATTTGGAGAAATAACAGTTAATGCTAAAAATGATAAATTTGTGTTAAATTATAAAGGAACAATAAATACAGAATTAACAGAAATAAATATAATACAAAATGCTAAAGGAGAAAACTATATAAGTGGACATATAAATATAGCAGAATGGATAAATGGAGAATGTAAAACACCTTCTACTATACCAAGTATAATATTGAAATCAACAGATGGAACAATAGAAAAATCAATGTTTATAACAAAAGAGAGTGGAATAAAATATTATTACGATGTTAATATTGAGAAATTAGATAAACAAAAAGAATATTATATACAAGTTGTACTTACAAATGTAAATAATATAGCAACAAAACAAGAAAAAGAACAAATGGTAAATTTAAAAGTTAATGGAGAAATTGGAAAAACTTCTACAGATTATCAAGTAATTGTAAATAATAATAGAATAAGATTTGTAAATGAAAATGAATACTATGGAACAATAAATACAGAACTAGCAACAATGAACATTATTCAAAATGCAGTAGGTGATGATTATATAAGTGGATATATAAATATAGCAGAATGGGTAAAAGGAGAATGTAAAACACCTAGTGAAGTACCAAGTTTGAAACTAAAATCAACAGATGGAAAAGTAGAAGAAGAAATGTTTGTAAGTTATCAAGATGGAATAAGATATTATTTTGATAAAAACATCAATGGAATAGACGAAACAAAAGAATACTATATAGAAGTAAAATTAAAAGGAAAGAATAATATAGCATCAGAAAAAGAAAAAACACAACAAGCAAATATGAAACCACAAGGAATAATAGGAATTTGTAAAAATGGAAACAAGGTAAAAGTAACAGGAAATAATATCAAAATAGAAAGAAATACATATAAAGGAACAATAAATACAGAATTAACAACAATGAATATTATTCAAAATGCAGTAGGAGACGACTATATAAGTGGATATATAAATATAGCAGAATGGGTAAATGGAGAATGTAAAACACCAAGAGAAGTTCCAAGTTTAAAATTAAAATCAACAGATGGAAAAGTAGAAGAAGAAATGTTTGTAAGTTATCAAGAAGGAATAAGATATTATTTTGATAAAAACATAAAAGGATTAGATGAAACAAAAGAATATTATATAGAAGTAAAATTAAAAGGAAAAAATAATATAGCTTTAGAAAAAGAAAAAACACAAGAAGCAAACATAAAGCAACAAGGAGAAATAGGTACTTGCACAAATGGAAGTATAGTAAAAACAAAAGGAAACAAAATACAAATAATAAAAGCTAAAAAAGAAAATACAATAATAGAAGAAAAAGTAGAAATTAAAGAATCACAAGATATAGAACAAGAAAAAGTGCAAACAGAAGTAGAGGAAGAAGAAATAAAAGAAAAAACTAAAGAAGATAAAATAGAAAAAGAAGAACAAAATAATATAAATTCTTCAATAGATAATAATTTAAACAATAAAAATAATTCAAACACTACCAATAACATAAATAAAGATTACAATAATACAATAAATAATATAATAATATAAATTTATAATATTCTAAAAATATATAATAGGCAATTATAAAAAAACTATAATTATATTGTGAAAAATGAAAATACAATAAAGTAAAATTATATTGGATTACAAAGTTCAATAAAACTACTTTATTGTATTTTTATTTGAAAAGATACAATTGCTATTGCCTTTGGGACTCTTTTCTTTAACAGTAGAAAATTCAAATCGGCGAGAAGAAAAGGAATATTTTGACAGAAGAAATCAGTCGAATTATGTTGAAAAAGAAAACAAAATATTATATACTAGCATGGAGGAGGAAAACAAATGAAAAGCTTACAAAGAAAAATAATTTTTATAATATTTATAATAGCAATAATATTGTTAGGGACTGGAAAAGTAGAGGCCAAAGCAGCATATTTTAGTACAGATATAAATGGAATAGACGAAAGTAAATATCCAGGGTACAAACAAAAAATACAAGAATTACAAAAAATATATCCTAATGTACAATTATTATATACAGGTTTAGATTGGAATACAGTAATAAAAAATGAATATGGAGTAGAAGGAAGAAATCTAGTTGAAAAAACACAGCCAAAAGAATGGCGAGACGGTGATAAGTTATATGATACAGGTTGGTACAGAGCATCTAAAGAAGCTGTAGAATATGTAATGGATCCAAGAAATTCTTTAGATACAACAAATATATTTCAATTCCAAAAATTAAATACTACAGTCGGAACTAATAAGGATGAAATAAGAAAAGTGTTACAAATGCAAAAAGTTTTATACTTACAAAATGATGAAGATTCAATCGTTGCATTTACAAATGTTGCGCAAAAGAATAAAATTAATGCATATCACTTAATAACAAGAGTAATACAAGAACAAGGTAGATCTGGAACATCTCCATTATGTTCAGGTGCTAAATATGTTGGAACAGATGGTGTTACATACGAAGGATATTATAATTTATTTAATATAGGAGCAACAGGAAATGGAAGAGATAATGTAATAACTAATGGTTTAGCAAGAGCAAAAAAAGAAAATTGGACAAGCAGAGCAGCTTCAATAAATGGTGGAGGGAACTTTGTAGGAAATGATTACATAGATGTAGGACAAAATACATTATATCTACAAAAATTTGCCGTTTATAATACTAATGGAAATTTATATTGGCATCAATATATGACAAACTTATTAGCAGCTAAAAGCGAAGCAAGTATATTATTAAAAAACTATCAAATAACTGGAGCACAGAACAATAAAGATTTTGTATTTATTGTACCAATATATGAAAATATGCCTAAACAAGCATGTCCGGAGCCAAGTGGAGAGTATAGAGGTAATATAAACACACAATTAATAGATTTTAAATACATAACAGGAGCAAATGGAGATTCATATTTGACCGGAAATGTAGATGTAGCAGAATGGGTAAATGGAATATGTAAAACTCCAAGAGAAATTCCAAGTATAACACTAAAATCAACAGATGGAAAAATCAATAAAAATATGTATGTAGCATATAAAAACAATATACAATATTATTTTGACATCAATATAGAAACAATAGATACTACCAAAGAATATTATATAGAAGTGAAATTAACAGGAGATAAAAATTTAGCAACAGATGCAGATAAAACTCAAATATTAAAATTACCAAATAAAATATTAAAAGAAAATTTCAAAAATACTACGATAAAAATAAAAGACAATAAAATAATGTTTTCTATAGGAAAATATTACGGCGAAATTAACACTAATCTACTTTCAGTAAAATTAATACAAAATAGTAAAGGAGAAAACTATATTTCTGGATATGTAGAAATAGCAGAATGGATAAAAAATGGTAATGGAGCAACAACTCCAAGAACAGTTCCAGAAATTAGAATAAAGTCAACAGATGGAACTATAAATATGGTAACATATATTAGTTATCAGGATGGCCTAAAATATTATTTTGATAAAATAATAGAATATTTAGATGTATCAAAAGAGTATTATTTAGAAGCTAAACTAATAACAGAAGAAAATATAGCTACTGAAGCTCAAAAAACACAAAAAATACGATTAGGAAATAAAACGATAGGGAAATTTAAAGATATAACAGTAAATGCTAAAAATGATAATTTTGTATTGAATTATATAGGAACAGTAAATACTGAAACCTTAAATTTAAGTTTAGTTCAAAATGCAAAAGGAGAAAATTATATAAGTGGAAATATAAATGTAGCAGAATGGATAAATGGAGAATGTAAGACACCATATGAATTACCTATAGTAAGAATAAAATCAACAGATGGAAAAGTTTCAACAAATGCTTATGTAAATTATCAGAACGGATTAAAATATTATTTTGACAAAAATATAACTGATTTTGATACAAGAAAAGAATATTATATAGAAGTAGAATTGACAAGCAAAAACAATATAGCAACATTAAGTCAAAAAACGCAACACATAAAAATACCAAATTCTACAATCGGAGTAGCAGGAACTGTTACTGTAATAGGAAAAGATAATAAAATAAAAATATCAGATTCAAGCTTATATGTTGGAAATATTAATACAGAATTAACAGCCATGAATATTATTCAAAATTCAGCAGGAGATGATTATATAAGCGGATATATAAACATAGCAGAATGGGTAAAAGGAGAATGTAGAACACCAAGTGAAGTACCAAGCTTAAAATTAAAATCAATAGATGGCAAAGTAGAAGAAGAAATGTTTGTAAATTACCAAGCTGGAATAAAATATTATTTTGATAAAAATATAAAAAACATAGATACAACTAAAGAATATTATATTGAAGCTAAATTAGTAAGTAAAAAGAACATAGGTGAGGAAGAAAATAAAAAACAAATTGCAAATATAAAACCACAAGGAATAATAGGAATTTGTAAAAATGGAAACAAGGTAAAAGTAACAGGAAATAATATCAAAATAGAAAGAAATACATATAAAGGAACAATAAATACAGAATTAACAACAATGAATATTATTCAAAATGCAGTAGGAGACGACTATATAAGTGGATATATAAATATAGCAGAATGGGTAAATGGAGAATGTAAAACACCAAGAGAAGTTCCAAGTTTAAAATTAAAATCAACAGATGGAAAAGTAGAAGAAGAAATGTTTGTAAGTTATCAAGAAGGAATAAGATATTATTTTGATAAAAACATAAAAGGATTAGACGATACAAAAGAATATTATATAGAAGTAAAATTAAAAGGAAAAAATAATATAGCAACAGAAAAAGAAAAAACACAACAAGCAAATATAAAACTACAAGGAGAAATAGGAATTTGCACAAATGGAAATATAGTAAAAACAAGTGAAAATAAAATACAGATAATAAAAGCTAAAAAAGAAAATACGATATTAGAAGAGCAAGAAGAGAAAAAAGAGATTAAAGAAGAACTAAAAATAGAAGAAGAAAAAGTGCAAAAAGAAGAACAACAAGAAGAAACAGAAAAATGTAAGGAAGAAAAAACAGAAGAAATAGAAAAAGAGGAACAAAATAATATAAATGATTCAATAGAAAATAATTTTAACAATATAAACAATTCAAATACTACTAATAATATTAATAAAAATAATAATAATACAATAAATAATATAGATTTATTCAATACTAAAAATAATATAAAATAAGACAAGAATAATCATATATAAAAAGTTGCTTAAAAGCCTAAATATTAGGAAATATTCCTCCTGATATTTAGGCTTGATTTTATAAAAATTATTTGACAATATGTCATTTTATGATATAATAAACGTCGAATAAAGGACAAAAGGAGATAGAATATGAAGGAAGAAAATAATGATATAGCAATTAAAGTAAATCATGTATATAAAAGTTTTAACATTTATTATGATAGAGCAAATACATTAAAAGAAAGAATGCTATTTTTTGCAAGAAATAAAAGAAGAGAAAAAAGAGAAGTATTAAAAGATATAACTTTAGACATAAAAAAAGGAGAAACTGTTGCTTTAATAGGTGTTAATGGAAGTGGAAAATCAACACTTTTAAAATTAATGACTCAAATTATATTTCCAAATAAAGGAACAATTGAAACTTATGGAAAATTAACATCTTTATTAGAGCTAGGAGCTGGTTTTCATCCGGATTTTTCAGGCAGAGAAAATATTTACTTTAATTCCTCTATTTTCGGATTAACAAAAAAAGAAATAGATGCCAGAGTAGAACAAATTATAGAATTTTCAGAGTTAAGAGACTTTATAGATAATCCTGTACGTACTTATTCTTCAGGTATGTACATGCGTTTAGCTTTTTCTGTTGCAATCAATGTTGATGCGGAAATTCTTTTAATTGATGAAATTTTATCAGTTGGAGACCAACATTTTCAAGAAAAATGTTTTAATAAAATGAGAGAACTAAAAAAAGAGGGAAAAACAATGGTTTTTGTAACTCATAGTATGGAATCTGTTAGAAACTTATGTGATAGGGCTGTATGGCTTTATGATGGACAAGTTAGAATGGATGGAAATACAGATGAAGTTGTAAAAGAGTACCTAAGAGTTACAACATAATAATAGAAGTATTATTAAGGTAAAAAATGAAAAGAAAAGAGAAATGTTGCAATAAATACAAATTAGTATTTTTACATGAATTAGTGCTTTTAGAAAGGAATGATAATAAACATGAATATATTTCAAAAAATTTATAATTATCGAGAACTATTAAAAACAAACGTAAAAAAAGAAATAAGAGGAAGGTATAAAAATTCCATATTAGGAGTTATGTGGTCATTTTTAAATCCACTATTACAATTAGCAGTATATGCAATTATATTTGGTGCATTACTTGCAGGTGGGGATCCTACATATCATATATATATATGTGTAGCATTAATTCCGTGGACATATTTTACAACAGCTATTACACAATCAGCGTTTACAGTAATAGGAAATGGAGATATTATTAAAAAAGTATATTTCCCAAGAGAAATATTACCTATTTCAGTAGTAACAAGTGGAGCGGTTAACTTTGTTATATCAACAATTATTATTTTGGCGTTTGTACTAGCGGCAGGATTAGGATTAACTAAGTATATTTTATTTTATCCACTAATTCTATTGATACAATATATATTGTTATTAGGAATATCTTTTATAGTTTCTTCAGTTACAGTATATTTTAGAGATTTAGAACATATTATAGGTGTTGTTTTAATGGCAGCATTTTATGGAACACCAATTGTTTATAAATTAGAACAATTACCATCAAGTTTACAAATATTAATGCAATTAAACCCAATGACTCATTTAATTAATGCATATAGAGATATATTTTACTATCAACAAATGCCAAATATAAAAGCTTTAATGATATTACTAGCAGGCTCATTACTTCTAACTGTTATAGGATATTTTATATTTAAAAGGTTACAAAAAGGATTTGCAGAAGAACTTTAATAAATAATAAAAATAAAGGAGAAAAAATATGGATAAATTAAAAATATTTGCATGTCCAACAGCGGAGAAATTTACAGAAGAAGTTTGTAATTGTTTGGGAATAGAACAAGGAAAAATTACACATTTAAAATTTAAAAATGATAATAATTTTGTTCAAATATTAGAAACAGTAAGGGAAAGTGATGTTTATATTATTCAAACATCACAACCACCTGTAAATGAAAGGATAATGGAATTATTAATTACAATAGATGCAGCTAAAAGAGCCTCTGCTAAAAATATAAATGTTGTATTACCATATTTTCCATATTCAAGATCAGACAAAAAAGATCAACCACGTGTTCCAATTACAGCTAAATTAATGGCAGAACTTTTAGAGGCAGCAGGAGCGACAAGGGTAATTACATGTGATCTACATAATCCAGCAATACAAGCGTATTTTAATGTTAATTGCGATAGACTAACAGCAGAATATTTATTAGAAGAATATTTTAAAAAGAAAAAATTAGATAATATGGTAATTGTTGCAACAGATGCAGGTAGCTCAAAAAAAGCATATAAATATTCTGAATATTTTAAATGCCCAATTGCATTGGTTGATAAAAGAAGAGAAGGTAATGATGACAGAGCAATTGCAAGCACAATAATAGGTGATGTAAAAGATAAAAACGCAATAATATTTGATGACGAAATAGATACAGCTGGGTCAATGATAGAAACAGTAAAAGTATTAAACAGATTTGGCGCCAAAGCAATATATGCAGGATGTACACATGGTGTTTTATCAGGACCAGCAATCGAAAGAATAAAGAATTCAGATATTAAAGAGTTAGTTATAACAAATACTATACCACTACCTGAAGAAAAAAATATAGATAATATTACAGTACTATCTATTGCACCACTATTTGCAGAAACAATAAAAAGAATACATGAAGAAAGACCGTTAGGAGAATTATTTGATATATGAAAAAAATAAAAGAAATATTAAAAAAAGTATTAACAAAAGAAATAATGTTATATATTGTTTTTGGAGTATTTACTACAGTAGTAAACTTAGGTTCGTTTTATGTAATGAACAATCTATTACATTGGAATGAAAATATTTCTAATTTTGTAGCAATTTTATTAGCAGTATTATTTGCATACATAACAAATAAAGATTTAGTATTTCATTCTGATGCAGAAG
The DNA here is from genome assembly GCA_963558245.1 of uncultured Clostridia bacterium. Taxonomy (GTDB): domain Bacteria; phylum Bacillota; class Clostridia; order TANB77; family CAG-508; genus CAG-269. The sequence goes on along the minus strand of CAUWGA010000018.1, from coordinate 2,943 downwards.
GAATAAAAGAAAAATTTAAAGAATTTGTAAGATTTATGGTTGGTAGAGCTTTTACAATGGTAGTAGAGTTTGCAGGAGGATGGATTTTATTCAAAACAGCTATACCTGTTATGATAAGTAAATGTTTTGTAACAATAGTAGTCATTATTTTAAACTTTTTTATTAGCAAATTTTTTGCATTTAAAAGTAAAACAAAAGAGTAAAATATAGGAATAATAATATAAAAGGAAGCAGTAGCATATGAAAAAGATAAGTATTATAATACCAGCATATAATGAAGAAGAATCATTACCAATTTTATATGAAAGACTTAACACTCTTATGGAAAGCATGAATAATTATGAATTTGAAATACTATTTGTAAATGATGGAAGTAAAGATAAAACAATAGAAATTATAAAAGAGCTAAGAGAAAAAGATAATAGAATTTGCTATGTAGACTTTGCAAGGAATTTTGGAAAGGAAATTGCTATGATAGCAGGTTTAGATTATGCAACGGGAGATTGTGTTGTATTTATGGATGCAGACCTGCAAGATCCACCAGAGTTAGTACCAGAACTAGTAAAATACTGGGAAGAAGGATATGATGATGTATATGCAAAAAGAAGGTCTAGAAAAGGTGAGACTTGGCTTAAAAAATTCACATCAAAAATGTATTATAAATTATTACAACATGTTACAAGAGTAGAAATTCAAGAAGATACAGGTGATTTTAGATTATTAGATAGAAGATGTGTAAATGCATTAAAGAAATTAAGAGAATCACAAAGAAATACAAAGGCAATGTTTAGCTGGATAGGATATAAAAAGAAAGAGGTTTTATACGATAGAGATCCAAGAGTTGCAGGTGCTACCAAATGGAATTATGCTAAATTAATGGATTTAGCAATAGATGGAATAACGTCACTTACAACATCACCATTAAGAATTTCAACATTTATTGCAATCCCAACTTTTGTAGTATTATTTGTATATTTGGTATATGTAATTGCAAAAAGTTTTATAGTACATGAGGCAATTCAGGCATATCAAGCAATTATATTATTAATACTATTTTTCTCAGGAATTCAGATTTTGCTATTTGGAATAGTTGGAGAATATTTAGGAAGAATATTTAATGAAACTAAAAATAGACCATTATATTTAGTTAATGAGTATAATGGAGAAAAAGAAATGAATGACTAATATTGACAAATTCCTACAAATATAGTAAATTTAATACATGTTTTAGTAGAATAAAGGTAACAAATAGTAATTATGGAGGAGGACTATATGAGCAAAGAGAAAATTAAATTATTTGTGAAACCAGAAGCTGAAATTAATCGGAAATTCAGTGTAGAATTACATGTAAGAGAAGACTTAGGAAGAGGTAAAATTTTATTTAATCGACATGGCGAGCAACCATCAAAAATAGTAGACATGGAGTCTAATACGATACTTATGATAAAAGAAGAAAAAATAATCAGGTATTATGCGGAAACAACGTTTGAAGAACTTGGTAATTATTACTTCTTTTTTCTTTTTGAAAAAGATGGTGTAAAAGAAGCTATTAAGATTGATAGAAATAACAACAAGCCTTCTATTATGAAACCAGAAACAGAATCGCCATATTGGAGAGTATTAGTTACAAACCAAGATATGAAAATTCCAGAATGGGCTGCGGATAGGATTGCTTACCATATATTTGTAGATAGATTCAATAAGTCAGAAAGAGCCGGTTCGGGAAAAGAGACTAAAAGGAATTATCGTAAATGGGGAGAAATGCCAAATTGGAAACCTGACGAGAAAGGTATATTTCACAATAATGATTTTTTTGGCGGAAATATAAAAGGAATTACAGAAAAAATGGATTATTTTAAATCACTTTCAGTAGGAATTTTATATCTTTCACCAATAAATGAGAGCTTATATCGATATGAAAGATATGCTTCAACAAACCATATGGAAATAGATCCGGATGCAGGTACTTTTGATGACTTAAAAGAACTTCATTATGTAGCAAGAAAGAATGATATTTATATTATTCTAGATATTGCATTCAATCATTGTAGTTCTGATAATCCAATTTTCCAAGATGCACTAAAAAATCCAAAATCTAAATATAGAGATTGGTTTTTTATCAATGAAGATGGAACTTATGAATGTTGGTATGGATTTACAGATATGCCTGTGTTTAATCAATTTAATCCAGAATTTCAAAATTATGTTTATGGTCCAAGAGGAGTTGTGGCAAAATTTGCTCCATATGTTGATGGCTTTCGATTAGATTTGGCCGAATCCCTACAACCATTTTTCTTAGAAGGTATTCGGAAGAGGACAAGGCAATACGGACCATATTTAATTTTAGGAGAATGGTGGACTCAAACTCCAATTGAGGTGTTAGGGAAAGGTATAGACTGCCCCACAAATTATGTGTTAACAGATCCAATATTGCATTATATAAAAAATGGAGAGGCGGAATATCTTGAAAAACAGCTAATGAGAGTTTTAGACAATTATCCGCAAGCGACAATTGATACTATGTTTAATTCATTGGATACACATGATATGATGAGAAGTATCACTATTTTGTCAGATAAACAAACTAGAGAAAGACCAAAAAGAATATGGGCTATTGATGAACCACCGACACCATGGCATGTAAAAAAAGATGGAGTGGATACGTTCTTGACTTATGAGTTTAGAAAATATGAATTCGAAAATGATAAACTATCAGAAGAAGCATATTTAAACTCAATAAGATTATTAGAATTAGCAATAGTTCTACAATTCATGTTGCCAGGAATTCCATGCATATATTATGGAACAGAAGTGGGATTACATGGATACAAAGATCCATTTAATAGAAAATGCTATCCATGGGGAAATGAAGATAAAGAATTATTAAAGATCTTGTCAAGATCAGTGTGTAAATTTTTTAATACTATTTTTACAGAAGTGATA
>CAUWGA010000017.1:0-31067 GCA_963558245.1 uncultured Clostridia bacterium | reverse complement strand
TTTTCGTCATTTAAACAATATCATTTTTGTGCTCTCTTTTCAATATTTTATTTTCTATATACTTGTGACATATGTATTTTAAACCTATATTTCAGATTATTTATAATTTTATCTATATCTTGACTTGTATTATCAATTTTTTTAGTTTGTATATTTGCTTTTTCAAGTTTTTGTTCTTTCTGTTTTAGTTGTTTCTTAATTTCTCTATAATTACCCATTTCATTAACATTTACGTCTTGATTTATGCCTTTTTGCTTTTCTTTTAACCTAGTATTAACTTCGTAAAACTTGTTATATGACTTTATACAAGCATTTCGCATTTTATCTTGTGTTTCGGTAAGTGTTGCTTTTGTAAATAACTTGCTTTTTCCTCCTTGTCTTTTCATTCCTCTAGCAATGTGCATATGTGGAGATGTTTTGCCAAAATGTATTGTAGCATTGGCTATTTTAAATGTTGGAACAATTTTAGTTAATTCTTTTATCTATTCATTAAATACATCTACCATTTTAAATTTATATCTTTCATTTTTATCATTCCCAAAGTCCATATATCCAAGCTCTATAATAATTTCACAAGCTACATCATTTTGAGATTTACATACTTTTTTGAAATAATCTTCGATTTTTCTATCTTCACGAGTTTGTTTGTTGTTATATTCAATTCTGGCTTGTTCAAATTCTTCTAAATATACTTGTTTTACATCATTTACAATAGTATTTGTTCCATATATTGTTCTAATTAATTCTGTTTGATTATCATAATCTCTTAGGTTATGCTCATTTACATCTGATAAATCTTTTACAGTTTGAATTGCATTATTAGCTAGAGAAGTAGTACCCGATACATTTTCTTTTGTAACTTTCTTTGCTAATTTACTTTTGTTTTATCACTACCCAAGTGAAAAAAATATGCTATAATTCTTGCTCCATATAATCCCTCCTTCGAAATTTATTCATCAAACAAAAGTGACATTATTTCAAAACTTAAATTTGTTGTTGCAACATAGATAATATATATAGTAATAGTTGCAACTATTATTCTATATCTTCTTAGCAGAACTTTACTGGCTTCACACCTACTGAAATTATTGTTTTTGAACAACAAAAAAATCAACCAGCTTTTAATTTTCTGATTGATTTTGTATCTTTCTGTTCTATTAGTTCGAACAGAAACGTTATTGGTGCGGTTGAAGGGACTCGAACCCCCACGTCGTTGACACTGGTTCCTAAGACCAGCGCGTCTACCAGTTCCGCCACAACCGCATATTTCAATGACATTATTTATATTAGCACAAATCAATATTCTTGTCAATAGTTTATCTATAATTAAAATATAAAATTAATCCTCCTATCATAAGTAGTAAAAATCCTAATATTTTAAGTCCACTAGAAGCTTCGTTTTGATCTCCAAATCCAAAAAACGTTTTTGTTATAATACGTGCATCATAAATTAATATTACACCAGATAACATTAATAAGCTGGCAATTAAACTCAATATTATTTTTAACATTATATCAACATCCTTTTATTTAACTGTAATAAATATACTATTTTTCCTGTAAAAAGTCAATATTTTCTCTTCAATGTATTTCTTTGCTTGACTTTTTACAGGATATATTTGCTATTTCACCATATTTTTACAAAATGTCTGCTATGTACCTGTCCCCAATAAGACATTTTAGTTTTTGATTTTCTTCTTTTTCTAGTTTTGGATCTTTTTCTAAAATTTTTGTTGCTATTAATTGGACTTGTTTTAATATGTCTACATCTTCAAATAGATTTGCTATTTTAAATTCTGGTAATCCATGTTGCATTGTTCCAAAGAAGTCTCCTGCCCCTCTTAATTCTAAGTCTTTTTCAGATATTATAAATCCATCATTTGTTTGTGTCATAACTTGCATTCTTTTTCTTGTAGTATCACTTTTTCCTTCATATTTTAGGATACAATATGATTTGTATTTTCCTCTTCCTACTCTTCCTCTTAATTGATGTAATTGTGCTAATCCAAATCTTTCTGCATTTTCTACTACCATTATATTACTATTTGGCACGTCTACTCCTACTTCTATTACTGTTGTAGATATTAATATATCTATTTTTCCTTCTTTGAAGTTTTTCATTATTTCGTCTTTTTCTTTTGTTTTCATTTTTCCATGGATATATTGCACTTTATATTGTGGAAATATTTCTTTACTATACTCTTCATATAATTTTTCTACTGATTTTAAGTCCATTTCTTCGTTTTCTTCTACTAATGGACATACTATATATGCTTGTCTTCCTTCTTTTAATTGTTTTTCTATAAAATTGTTTACTCTTTGAGTCATGTTTTTATTTACGGCATATGTTTCTATTTCTTTTCTGTTTGGTGGTAATTCATCTATTATTGAAATGTCTAAGTCTCCATATAATATAAGTGCCAATGTTCTTGGAATAGGTGTTGCTGTCATTACTAGTACATCTGGATTTTTGCCTTTTTGAGCTATTTTCATTCTTTGCTTTACTCCGAATCTATGTTGTTCGTCTGTTACTACTAGTCCTAATTTTTTAAATTTTACATTGTCCTCTATTATTGCATGTGTACCTATTAAAATATCTATTTCACCATTTTCTAATCTTTCTAATATACTTTCTTTTTGTTTTTTGGTTATTCCTGATATTAATAATTCACATCTTATATTTAATTTTTCTAATATTTTTTTAAAGTTTTCTAAATGTTGCGTTGCCAGTATTGCTGTTGGTGCCATTATAGCTGCTTGATACCCTGATTTTACTGCTTTATATGCAGAGCACATTGCTACTACAGTTTTTCCAGACCCTACATCTCCTTGTAGCAATCTATTCATATTTTTGTCTGTTTCCATATCTCTATCTATTTCTTCTAATACTCTTAGTTGTGCTTTTGTTAGTTTAAATGGTAGTGTATTTATGACATCTGACATTTTGGCTTCTTCACTAAATTTTATTCCGTTTTTGTTTGTTTTATATTTGTTTTTTAGCATTAATAAAGCTAATTGTACAGATAGTAATTCTTCAAATACTAATCTTTTTCTTGCTATATTAAAGTCTTTAAATTCATTTGGAAAATGTATGCATTTTGTCGCATCATTTATGTTTTGTAGTTGATTTTCTTTAAGGATATACTCTGGTAACGTTTCTTCTAATTTACCATATACTTTCTTTATTGCTTCTTCAATTATCTTTCTTAATGCATTTTGAGATAGGCTAAATGTTAATGGATATATTGGTATTATTCTTCCTGTATTTTTATTTTGTTCTTCCTCATCAAACATAGGTGAGTTAAATGTTATTTTCCCTAATTTTTTACTTATTTTTCCATATATTTTATACTTTTGACCAATTATAAATTTATCTTTTAAATATGGCTGATTAAACCATGTTACTGTGGCTGATGCAGTTTCATCTCTTATGATTAATCTTTGCATTGTTTTGCCTTTTAACCTAACATTATTTACTGTACTACATGCAATAACTTCGACTAAAACTTCTTCTCCATCCCCACAGTCATATAGAAATTTTGGTTTACTTCTATCTTCATATGTTCTAGGATAGTATGTAATTAAATCTTTTAATGTAAAGATACCTAGTTTATTTAATAATTCTACTTTTTTAGGTCCTACACCTTTTGTATATTTTACATCTTCTTCTAAATTTATCATATGTCTCTCCTATATAATTACTATTATTTTACTTTTAATAATTTAAAATCCAGACTATCTGCACTAACTAATTTAAAATTAATTTCAAAATGTTCTCCTTCAATCGCATCTAATATTGAGCCACTATGTAAATGACCATAGTAGCAACTTTTTATATTATACTTTTTTAGAATTCTTAAAACTTCATTTAACTCATTTTGCAAAATATTAGATTTATTTATTGGTGGATAATGCATAAATGCAATTATATTTTTATTTTCTCCATATTTTTTTATACCTTCTTGAATTGATAATTCTAGTCTCAAAGCTTCTCTTTTTAATAATCTTATATCATCTTCATCGTCAGTTTGAGCCCATCCCCTTGTACCAACAATAATGTTATTTTCAAATTCAAATGCATTATTATATAAAAAATCTATATCCTTAAAATTATTTATTTTTAGAAATTCTCTCATTTTAGTAACAGTTGTCCACCAATAATCGTGATTTCCTTTTAGAAGAATTTTTTTTCCTGGTAAATTGTTTAAATATTTAAAGTCTTCATCTGTATCTTTTAGATACATAGCCCAAGAAAAGTCTCCTGGCAATATTACTAAATCATTTGAATTCACTTTTTTTTTCCAATCTTGCTCTATTTTATTTTCATGATTAATCCAATTATCTCCAAATATATCCATTGGTTTGTTTTCTTTAAAAGATAAATGTAAATCCCCTATTGTATAAATTGCCATTAGTTTCTCCTTCCATTTTTTCTATTTCGTAATAGTTTTATTTAAATTAGTATTTTTTTATTAAAATATAGACGGTTTAATCACTCTATATTTTATTTGTTATTTTATTTATTATTAGTTTATATGTTAATTATTGTTTATAAGATGTATTTTATATTTGTTCTTTATATTTAACTTTTTATGCTTTGCATTGTAAAATTTATAATTTCAAATTTGGTATTGCATTTAAATTGATATTATCTTCCTTGCCCTCTATAAAATTATAGTATCCTGCTGATGCTATCATTGCCGCATTATCTGTACATAGTTTTAAATCTGGCATATATACTTTAGCTCCATCTTTTTCCATATTTTTAAAGGCTTTTCTTATATATGAGTTAGCAGAAACCCCGCCAGCTAAAACTATTGTTTTTATTTTTGTTTGTTTTACTGCTTTTTCAACATTATTTATTAGTGTTTCTGTAATATTTTTTTCAAAACTAGCACATAAATTTGCCCTATTTACATTTGGATTTTTATGGTGTAAGTTTATTACTGCTGTTTTGATTCCACTAAAACTAAAATCTAATGTATTTGTATCAAAGTGAGTTTTTGGTAATTCAATATTTGGTTGTCCTTCTTGAGCTAATTTATCTACTTTTGGTCCTCCTGGATATCCTAATCCAACTACTCTTGCTACTTTGTCAAATGCTTCTCCTATTGCATCATCTCTCGTTTTTCCTAATACTTCAAATTCTGTATATCCTTTTACATGAATAATCTGGGTATTTCCTCCAGACATCATTACACATATAAATGGTGGTTCTAACTCTTTATATGTAATATAATTTGCTGCAATATGACCAGCAATATGATTTACTCCCACTAAAGGAATATTATTAGCAAATGCAACTGCTTTTGCATATGATAGCCCAACTAATAAAGCTCCAACCAAGCCTGGTCCATATGTAGGAGTTATAGCATTTATTTGTTTTATATCTACATTTGCATCATTTAAAGCCTTTTTTGTTACTCTTGAAATTGCCTCTATATGGTTTCTTGATGCAATTTCTGGAACTACTCCTCCATATTTCTCGTGTATTGGTATTTGTGTATCTATGACATTTGATAATATTTCTCTACCATTTTTTACTATGGCAACAGAAGTTTCATCACAGCTTGATTCTATTCCGCATTGTTAATATATCTCCCATTGTTTCTTTTCCTTTCTTTTTAAAATAAATTCAGGTTTCATACTGTCTCCTAGTTAGACAATGTGAAACCTGACAATACTTTTAAAAAATTAAATTTCCTATACTTAAAAATCCATTTGTTATAATTGACATTATTGGTGAAATTATCATTCCAGCTAATCCTGTAATCCATAATACTACAAAAATCAAATAAAATATTTGTTCATTATTAATAAACCATTGTTTTGCGTTATATGGTAAAAAAGGCATTAAAATTTTAGAACCGTCTAATGGTGGTAACGGTATTAAATTGAATACTCCTAACCCTATATTTGCACTTATTGTATAGAATATTATTAGTTCTACTATATTTCCTATAGTTGAAGTTAAAAATGCTACACCAGCAATTTTTTTAATTGCACAATATATAAGCGTAAATATAAATGCAAGTATAATATTCATTAAAGGTCCTGCAGCTGATACTATAGCTTCACCTTTTTCCATTGAAAATTTTCTTGTATAATTCATCGGATTTACATGTACTGGTTTTCCCCAACCAAATCCAGCAAATAATAGCATTAAAGTTCCTATTGGATCTAAATGAGCAAACGGATTAAGACTAAGTCTTCCTTCATTTTTTGCTGTATTATCTCCTAATTTATATGCTGCATATCCATGGGCAAATTCATGAAACGTTATAGCTATTAAAACTCCTGGTGCACTAGCAAGAAGTCCAAATAATGCACCAGGGCTACTTATTAAATTAGTAAGAGTAATTATAACCATTATAGCTATAACTATATAAACAACTCTTTTATCTAAAGAAAAATTAAACATATTATCTCCTTTTTCTCCACCTTTTATTTTATTACATTAGGTTTTTTCGTCCTTTATAATTCTCTAATAAACTCATATGATTATAGTTTACTAAATCAATAAGAATATTGTTATATTATTATATCATCCAACTTTTTATTAATCTAAAGGTTTCATTGTTGGGAATAATAACACATCTCTAATAGATGCACTATCTGTTAAAAGCATTATCATTCTATCTATTCCTATTCCTAATCCACCTGTTGGAGGTAATCCAATTTCAAGAGCTTGAATAAAGTCTTCATCCATCATTCCTGCTTCTTCATCTCCTGCTTCTCTTGCTTCTACTTGCTTTCTAAATCTTTCATATTGGTCTATTGGGTCATTTAATTCTGAGAAAGCATTTCCATATTCTCTACCTCCAATAAATGCTTCAAATCTTTCAGTTAAACGTGGGTCTTCTTTTTTCTTTTTAGCAAGTGGTGATATTTCTATTGGATAATCATATATAAATGTAGGTTGTACTAAAGTTTTTTCTACATATTCATCAAAGAATAAACTAATAACATCTCCTCTTGTTTCTTTTGTTTTATCTGGTATTTCTATGCCTCTTTCCTTTGCTAAAGTAACTGCTTCTTCGTCTGTATTTATTTCGTTAAAGTCTATTCCTGTTACTTCTTTTATAGAGTCTATCATTGTTATTCTTTTCCATCCTGGTGCTAAGTCGATATCTTGGCCTTGATAATTAACTTTAGTTGTTCCTAATACTTTCATTGAAACTTTTGAGAATAGTTCTTCTACTATATCCATCATATCATTATAGTCACTATATGCTTCATATAATTCTATAGATGTAAATTCTGGATTGTGTCTAACATCCATACCTTCGTTTCTGAATATTCTACCAATTTCGTATACTTTGTCATATCCACCAACTATTAATCTTTTTAAGTTTAATTCTGTTGCTATCCTTAGATACATATCAATATTTAAAGCATTGTGGTGTGTCACAAATGGTTTTGCAGTAGCACCTCCTGATATAGTATTAAGCATTGGTGTTTCAACTTCTAAATATCCTTTTTGATCTAATATATTCCTTATTTCAGTAATTATTCTACTTCTAATTTCAAAAGTCTTTTTTACTTCAGGATTCATTATTAAATCTACATATCTTTGACGGTAACGTAAATCTGTATCTCTTAATCCATGGAATTTTTCTGGTAATGGTCTTAAAGACTTAGAAAGCAATGTTACTTCTTTTGCATGTATTGATATTTCTTCTGTTCTTGTTTTAAATACAAAACCAGTAATTCCTATAATATCTCCTATATCCCATGTTTTAAATGCTTTATATGCTTCTTCTCCTAAATCATTTATACTTACATAACTTTGAATTTTTTCGTCACTATCCTGTATTGTACAAAATGATGCTTTTCCCATTATTCTTTTTGCAATTATTCTTCCAGCTACTGTTACATCTTTTTGTTCAAATTCTTCATAATTTTGTTTTATTTCTCCTGCTGTATTTGTTCTATTAAATTTTGTTATTTCATATGGATCTTTCCCTGCTTCTTGTAATTCTTTTAACTTGTCTCTTCTTATTTGCATTAAGTGATTAATGTCTAATTCTTCTGTTTCACTATTTTGAATATTATTTTTTTCTGACATTATTATCTCTCCTATCTTTTTTTATTCGTACAATATTATATCTCAAATTATTCAAAAAGTAAAGTTTTCATTTAATGTTCATATAATATTTGCTTGGTTGGGGTACTGTGATTCGAACACAGGAATGTCGGAGTCAGAGTCCGATGCCTTACCGCTTGGCTACACCCCAATATAAATTTTTTAACTATCAATTATATTCATGTTGTTACTTTTAGTTTTTTAATGTATGTCAAATATAACATAGATATTTTTTTAACATATCTATGTTATCATATTTGCTTTAATTTGTCTATGTTTGGAGTTCTTTCTGTTCTTAAATTTCATAATTATATCCCATATATTATCTTATTTTTCTTACATTTTTTTCGATATATTTAGCATGTATATATGAATTATTATTTCACTTTGAATTTATTCATATTTATTTTATATAATCATTTATATCCTTTTTGTGCCCATTTCTATCAACTGCATATGTTGTTAATCCCATATCATCTTCTGTTTCTATATCATTAATATCATTTAAATTTAATTTTGTTGTTTCAATCTTCCCTTCTATCAAATCTAATATAGAAATATATGAAAGTGTTTTATGTTCTTTTAACATAATGATTCCATATTTAGGATTTTCTGATGAAATACCTTGACCATATTCATTGTTATGAATAGCAGTTACATTTGATTCATTTAATTTTAACCATTTTGTGATATTATTATTAATAGTCAATGAATCAAATTCATATTCTCTATATGTTTTTCTTGTGTTAAATAATATTTGATATTTTCCATCTCCATATACATTGTCAATATTTGGTGTTGTATCATAAACATTTACATATACTTCGCCTTTATATAGTAATGCTATTCCTCCAATTGGAGATAGTTCTAATACTGCTATATTATTTTCATTTTCCTTTGCTTCCTCGATTTTATTTTCGTCAGAATTTATTTTATTTGACGCGTTTTCCTTTATTTCTTCAGATTTACTTATTTCTTTTTCTAGTTCTTCTATTTGTTTCTCTGTTTTTATTTTCTGTACATACAGAAATATTCCCATGATTATGCTTAATATTATTGTTATTGATAAAATTACTATTATTACATTATATTTATTTTTTTCATTTCTATCTACATCCTTTTTTATATCATATATTTTATCACAAAACTTTTTTATTACAATACTTTTAGAATATTTTCATATTTTTTGTAGTTTGGTTCATATTGTTTAAGCAATTCATAAAATCCTTTTGCATGTGTTTTAAATTTCAAATGGCAATATTGGTGTAATACAACATAATCTATAAGTTTTCTACTATATTTTACTATTTCAGGATTTATTGTTATTTTACCATCTTCACATTTACCTAACATCTTCATTTTTTCTATTTCATATTCTTCCGGAGCAAACCCCATCATTATTCTTGTTTTTTCCATTGCTCTTTCAATTTCAGTAGAAGCTACTTGCTCATATAATTTGTTTATTGCTAAGTCTAATATCTCTACATTTGAAACTTTTTTATATTTGTTTGGTAGTGATATATTTATTAGTTTTTCTTCTACATCTACTTGAACAAATTTAACATTTTTATATGTAATTCTTACTTTATAATCAATACCTAATACTGGTACAGGATGTCTTTCTATGCTAGTATTTGTAATTGTTTTTTCATTTATTCTTGTTCTTATTTTGTTCATAATATATCACTCCTATTCAAATTCTTGTTTTGCGAATTGTTGTTCGTTTTTTGTTGTTTTTATTTTACATTTCATTTTTAATTTTGTCAATACTTTTTTATAAGTTTTTTCAAATTTTTGTTCGCTTTTTCTTAAATCTTTGTAATATCAATGTTTTTAAGATATAAAAATATTTTTTAATTCAAAATAATAAAAGAAAAATGATTTCGATTCTATATAATTTTAAATTATAAAAAATGTAGTTTGATATAACAAAAAAACACTCCTTTAAGTCTAAAAAGACTTTTAGGAATGTTTTTTATAATTATTCAGCTTTTGGTGCTTCTGTAGCTTCTGTTGCTACTTCTTGAGCTGTTTCTACAACTTCTTCAGCAACTGGTTCTTCTACTAAATTTTCTTTTATTGTTATTTCTTTATTTTCAATTCTAGCTCCAATTTGTTCTTTAGTTTTAGCAGCTTTACCAACTCTGTCTCTTAAGTAGAATAATCTAGCACGTCTTGCTTTACCAACTCTTACTAATTCTACTTTTTCTACTAATGGTGAATGTACTAAAAATGTTTTTTCAACACCTACACCATAAGATATTTTTCTAACTGTGAAAGATTTATTTACTCCTCCACCTTGTACTTTTATTATAGTACCTTCGAATACTTGAATTCTTTCTTTGTTTCCTTCTTTGATTCTTACGTGTACTCTTACTGTATTACCAACTTTTAATTCTGGTATTTTGTTTTTTAATTGCTCATGTTCAATAGATTTTATGATATCCATTTAGAACTTCCTCCTTTTCTTTATATTGATTATAGCGGTACTTTCTTTCAAGTACGTCTAACCTGTTTTCTAATCTACTATTAAAATTTGATTTTGTAATAAATCAGGTCTTTTTTTCTTTGTTATTTCAAAAGACTGTTCTTTTCTCCATTTATCAATTTCTTGATGATTCCCAGATAGTAATATTTCTGGTACTTTTTTTCCTTCAAAAACTTCTGGTCTTGTATATTGAGGATATTCAAGTAGTCCATTTGAAAAACTTTCTTCTTTTATAGAATCTGCTTTCAAAACTCCTTCTACATATCTACTTACACTGTCAATTAGCACCATTGCTGGAATTTCTCCACCTGTTAGCACATAATCTCCTATAGATATTTCCTCGTCTACAATTTTATCAAGTACCCTTTGATCTATACCTTCGTAATGACCACAAAGTATTATTAGATGTTCTTCTTTAGATAGTTTTTCAACTTTTCTCTGGTTTAATGTTCTTCCTTGTGGAGTCATGTATATAACTTTTGCATTTTTATCTTTAACAGATTGATATGCTCTATATACAACATCTGGCATCATAACCATTCCTGCTCCACCGCCATAAGGAGTATCGTCAACTTTTTTATGTTTATTATTTGAAAAATCTCTGATATTTACTAAGTTTATATCAATTTTTTCATTTTTTATAGCTCTCCCTGTTATGCTTTCATTTAAACAATTAAACATTTCTGGAAAGAGTGTTAAAACATCAAATTTCATTGTTTTCTCCTTTTACATTAGTCCGAGATATTAAGTGTACTGTTATTTTCCTGTTTTCCATATCTATATTTTTTATAACATCTTTTATTGCTGGTAAAAGAACTTGTCTGCCTAATTCATTTTTTACTACATATATATCGCTACTACCAGTATTGTAAATATCTTCTAATGTGCCTAATAATTCATTTTCGTCAGTATATACTTCTAACCCTATCATATCTACTATGTAATAAGTACCTTTTTCTAAAGGTTTTTCTTTTTCTCTATCTACTATAAGATAGCTATTACGTAGTAAATCTGCTTGTTCTGGATTTTCTATACCTTCTAATTTCATTAAGACCATATTTTTATGATATTTAACTTCTTGAATTTTATATTCAGTTTGACTTGATTTGTTTTTGATATATACTTTTTCTAAATTGCTAAATCTTTCAATATTATCTGTAAATGGTTTTACTTTTACCATTCCTTTAATACCAAAAGTATTTACAATTTGACCAATTTCAAGATATTTTGTCATACTTTCATACTCCAATTATCCTATAAATTCTATTTGCACTTTTTTATGCTCTTTTGTAGCAACAGATTTCATTATAGTACGAATTGATTTAGCAAGTCTTCCTTGTTTTCCAATTACTTTTCCCATATCTTCTTTTGCTACTTTAACTTCAAATGTTGTAGAATTTTCACTATCTACTTTGTTTATTTCAACAGCTTCTTTGTTATCTACTAAATTTAAAATCATTGTTTCTAAAAATTTTTCCATTTTTTCCTCCAGTTTTAAACTTACTATTATTGTGCTTTTTCTATTAAGTTTTTAACTGTTGGTGTTGGTTTTGCACCGTTTTTAATCCATTGTTCAACTTTTGCTTTGTCTAAAACTATTGTTGATGGTTCTGTCATTGGATCATATGTTCCTATTTGTTCGATGATTTTTCCATCTCTTGGAGATTTAGAATCAGCTACTACAATGTGATAAAAAGGAGCTCTTTTCTTTCCTTGTCTTTGTAATCTTATTTTTACCATTTAATTCACCTCCGAAATTTTTATTATATATAAAATTTAAAAATTTAATAACTATTTAAAATTTGAAGTTTTTTAAGGTGTTTTCGTCTATTCCTTTCATAAGCTTTTTCATTCCACCTTTATTACTCTTCATTTGCTTCATCATTTTTTGTGTCATTTCAAATGATTTTATGAATTTGTTTATTTCTTGTACTGATGTTCCACTTCCTTTTGCAATACGCTGTCTACGACTTGCATTTAAAAGTCTAACATCTCTTTTTTCTGCTTTTGTCATTGAGCAAATAATTGCTTCTATTCTAACAAATTCTTTATCATCTATTTTTACATCTTTTAATTGATTCATTCCTGGAATCATTTTTAATAAAGATGAAAATGAACCCATTTTTTTTATTTGCCTTATTTGTGTTAAATAATCATCTAAATCAAATTCACTTTTTCTTAGTTGTTTTTCAAGTTTTTCAGCTTGTTCCATATCAAAAGTTTCTTCAGCTTTTTCTATAACAGATAAGATATCTCCCATTCCTAATATCCTGCTTGCCATTCTATCTGGATGGAATACTTCTATATCATTTAATTTTTCACCTGTTGCAGCAAATTTGATTGGCTTTCCTGTGATTTTTTTAACTGACAATGCACTACCACCACGTGTGTCACCATCTAACTTTGTCAATACTACACCATCAATTCCTAATGCTTCATTGAATTTGTCAGCTACATTTACAGCATCTTGACCTGTCATTGCATCTACTACAAGTAATATTTCGTGTGGTTTCATACCTGCTTTAACATTTTTTAATTCATCCATTAAAGTTTCATCTATATGTAATCTACCAGCTGTATCTAAGATTACTACATCATTTAGTTTTGACATAGCTACTGACATAGCTTGTTTTGCAATATGTACTACATCTTTAGAATTTTCATTACTATATACTGGAATATTTAATTGTTTTCCAACTACTTGTAATTGTTGTATAGCAGCTGGTCTATAAATATCACATGCAACTAATAATGGCTTTTTTCCTTGTTTTCTAAATAAATTTGCAAGTTTTCCTGCTGTTGTTGTTTTTCCTGAACCTTGTAATCCTACAAGCATTATAACTGTTGGTGGATTAGGGCTAAAGTTTACTCTACTTTCAATTCCACCAAGTAATTCTACTAATTCATCTTTTACTATTTTTATTACCTGCTGTCCTGGTGTTAATGATTTTAATACATCTTGACCAAGTGCTTTTTCTTTTATTGTTTCTGTGAATTCTTTTACTATTTTATAGTTTACATCTGCTTCTAAAAGTGCAAGTTTAACTTCTCTTAGCATTTCCTTTAAATCAGATTCTGTTATTCTTGCTTTTCCTCTAATTTTTCTTGTTATTTCTTGTAATCTAGAAGATAATCCTTCAAAAGCCATAATTTTCTCTCCTTTTTTATTTATTTTAAGGTTCTTTTGTTTTCTATACTAAACAGTTTAATTCTTTTTTAACATTTTCTAAAACACTTGCTATTTCATTGTCTGTATAATCTTGTTGTATTTTTGTTAGTTCCAATAAAACTTTTTCTATTTTCTTTTCTTGATTTAACATCCTTTTCATAAACAATAGCTTTTCTTCGTATTCGAAAAGTTTCTTTTCCCCCTTCTTTATCACATCTCTAACAGCTTGTCTTGTTATCCCATGATTTTCTGCTATTTCTGATAGAGATAGATCATTGTTGTAGTAATCTTCTATGAATTCTAATTGTTTTTTGCTTAATAACTTTCCATATAATTGGCATAAGATACTAATTTCAACATTTTTATCCATAGGATTACCTCTTTTCTTTTTGTAATGCTATTATACTTTACACTATTTTTTTCCTTTTGTCAAGTATTTTCTTTTAAAATGTCCAATTAGGGACGTTTCTAAAGTGGACATTTTGGAAAATTATGTTATTATTTATGAAATCACAAAATATATAATCACATAAAATATCCACTTTGGACCTGTCCCTAATTGGACAAAAAAGAGCTACTAACTATGTAGTAGCCCTTCTGTCCTTTATTCAAAGGACATGTTCACAATATCCTCTAATATAGGAATATTGTTTGGAAACACTCTGCCCTCCTTGAGTAACTTTCGAATTTGATTAAGCGTCATCCAATCTATCCTTTTGGTTTCCGCTATGTCTACTTTATGTTGCGCTTTCTTACACTTAGAAAATGCTATCTTGAAAACCACAACTGTATGAAACACTATGTCACCATTAGGATATTTGGTAATGTGCTTAGGCCCTGCATAGACATTAGTAAGTTGTAGTTCTTCTTTAGGTGCTACGAATGCAGTTTCCTGCAAAAGCTCATTGACAGCACAGTCTTGATAAGTTTCTCCTGGCTCAATTCCTCCTCCCGGAAGTCCATATTGGTCAAAATCTTGCCGTAGTTGAAGTAAAATTTCTACTTCTTCTATTGAATTTTTTCGATATACGATAACCCCCGTTCCAGGTACATGTATAGGACGCTCCTGTACATATTTTCGAATTGATTTTACATAGTTGTCAAAACAAACAACATGCCCATCACTCATTGAATAGTACAGACCGTCATAGTAAATCGCATCAAGTGCATACACAATGATGCTCCCCGTTTCTAAGTCAATGTCATACCCTGACTCTTTCTTATTCGAATATTTGTCCCTCAGTTCAAAAACAGTAGTCTTTTCCATTGTTGCTCAGCTCCTCTCTAGGACACGTGCTTATTTTATCACATTTTTTAGATTTTGTCTAATAATAGTTTGGTTAATAGTTTTTGTTAATTTTGTAATAATTTTCTTCATTTTATTTATATTCTATTATTTAGTTTCATATCAATATTTAAATTTTACTATAAAAAATCCCAATATATTAAATAAATAATATTATTGGGATTTTTTATTTTTATATAAATTATATGAATTATAAAAATTTAAATATTGAGTATACAATTGCACCAATTACAATTACTCCTAATGTTGCGGATAATGTTAACAGCACTGTAGATGCTGGTGTTAATTTAGCATGTTTTCCTGATTTTTTCTTTACTTGTTTAAATTCATCTTTTTTTACTTCTTCTTTAATTGTTTCTTCCATTTTTATTTCTCCTTTGTTTTAATTAATTCTTGATGCTATTTTATTACATATTTTTTATTTTGTCTATAGATTTAATAATTATTTTTTAAGTATTTTAATCTTTTATTAATATTACTTTTTACAATTATTTTCTAAGTTCTGCATTAAATTGTTTTTGTAGTTCTGCTGTTATTTCTTCCATAACAGGATTTATTTCTTCATCTGATAAACTCTTTGTTGTGTCTCTAAATATTAGACTATATGCAACACTTTTTTTGTTTTCTCCAATTTTTTCATCTCTATAAATATCAAATAATTTTAAATTTTCTAATGATTTTTTTCCTTTTAAAAGTTTTTTAGCTTTTTTAGTTATTGTTTGTTCAATATCTCCAACTTGAACTTGTTCATCAACAATTACTGCAATATCTCTTTCTACAGCTGGAAATTTTGGAACTTCTTGATATTTTTTATTTGATTTAGAATATTTTACTATTTTCGTTATATTTATTTCTGCTAAATATACTCTTTTATTTATATCATAGTTTGTTAATACTTCTGGATGCACTTCTCCAAATGTTGCTATTATATCATTTCCTACTTTTAAAGTTGCACATCTTCCTGGATGATATGATTGATTTTCTGTTTCTTTTTTTATATCATAACGGTTTACGTTTGCTACTTCTAATATGTTTTCTACTAAACCTTTTAAAGTATAAAAATCTGAATCTTCTCCATACATTCCTATTGTTAAAATATTTTCTTGTAATGGTACTTCTCCGTTTTCTACTTGGTTGTTAGTGTTTTTATAGTTTCTTGATATATCAAATAACTTTACATTTTGATTTTTTTTGTTATTATTTAGGGCTAAAATCTGCATCATACTTGGGATAGTAGTTGGTCTCATTAATTTAAATTCATCCCCTAAAGGATTTATTATTTTTATTGAATTTTCTATAACTTCTTCTTTTATTTTAGATTTTTCTAAATCTTTTTCACTCAAAAATCCATATGTATAAATTTCTGATAATCCGTTTGTTATTAATACATCTTGAATTTTATCTTCTATTTTTTGTTCTTTGTTTTTAATTCCTAAAGTTGTTTCTGCTCTTACTAGTTTTGTTTCTAGCTTGTCATATCCATAAATTCTTGCAACTTCTTCTGCTAAGTCTGCTAAAAATTCTAAGTCCATTCTAAAGTATGGAGCTATAGCCATATCATTTTCAATTTTTATTTCTAATTTTTCTAAAATATCAATAATTTCTTGTTTTGATAAATTAGTTCCTAACAAGTTATTTATTCTTTCTACATCTAATTTTATTTTATTAATTTTTTGTTTTGTTGGATATACATCAATTTTTCCTTCTACTATTTCTCCAGCACCTAATAATTCTACTAATTCTATGGCTCTGTTTATAGCTCTTAGTGCATTTTCTGATGATAATCCTTTTTCGAATCTTGATGAACTTTCAGTTCTTAATCCTAATTTTTTAGCTGTTTTTCTGATATTTCCTCCATAGAACATTGCTGATTCAAATACGACTGTTTTTGTATCTTCTTCTATTTCTGAATTTAATCCACCCATTACACCAGCTATTGCAACTGGCTTTTCACTATCAGCTATAACCAAATCATTCTCGTCTAATATTCTTTCTTGTTCGTCTAAAGTTGTTATTTTTTCACCATTTTTTGCATGTCTTACTGTTATTTGTTTTCCGTTTATTGAATTTATGTCAAATGCATGCATTGGTTGTCCCATTTCTAGCATAACATAGTTTGTAATATCAACTATATTATTTACGCTTCTTACTCCACATGCTTTTAGTCTTTTTTTCAACCATTCTGGTGATTGTTCTATTTTTACATTTTTAACAATTCTTGCTATATATCTATAACATAAATCTGGTGCAGTTATATCAACTTTTAATCCTTCTATTTCTTCTTTATTTGGTATATTTAATTCGTCTAAGTTTTTTCTTGGATTTTTAAATTCTTTGTTTAGTGATACGGCTGTTTCTCTTCCTAATCCTTCAATAGATAAACAATCTGGACGATTAGGAGTAATTTCAAATTCTATAATTTCTTCTTTTAAGTCTAATACTTCTACAATGTCTTTTCCTAAATCTTTTTCATATTTTTTATCTAAAATCATTATTCCGTCTTCAATTTGTTCTGGATAATCATGTATATCAAGGTTTAGTTCTCCTATAGAACACATCATTCCACAAGATTCTACTCCTCTTAAACTTCCTGTTTTAATATTTACACCATTTGGTAGTTCTGCTCCATCTTTTGCTATTGGAACAATATCATTTTCTTTTATATTTTTTGCACCTGTTACTATTTGTATTTTTTCAGTTCCCACATCAACTTGTGTTATTACCAATTTATCTGCATCTGGATGTTTTTTTATTTCTAATATTTTACCTACAACAACATTTTTTATATCATTTCCTGTTTGTTTTACTTCTTCCACTTTTGAACCTGTCATTGTTAATATATCGCCTAATTCTGTTGCATCTACATCAATATCACTATATTCGCTTAACCATTCTATACTTGCTTTCATTATATTTTCTTCCTTTCTTTTAGCTGTTTATCTAGCTATATTTAATATGTCATTTGTTCTATTAATATTAGGATTTAAAATTTGATTTGTAATTATTGGTTTTTCTATATTTTGTGACAATTCATTTCTAAATTGAACTTTTCTTTGTTCTAAAGCACTTAGACTATTTATATTGTTATTTTGTCTAAATAAATCAATTTCAGATTTTACCTTTTCTGAATGAACTAATTTAAATCCTCCTATTGTTTCAACTGCTGAATATTCTTCATTGTTTTTTACAAACTCCATTGCTTCTTTAAGATTATAAACTTTACTCTTTTTTGGTTTTTTATTAAAAAACGCCAATTATAACACTCCTTTTAAATTCTTGAATTTTATACTTTTATTTTCATATATTTTTATTTTGTTGTACTATTTTTAAAATCACTTTACATTCTAAAATTGTTTTAAAAATCTTGTATCATTTTCAAACAATAATCTCATATCTTCTATTCCATATTTTGCCATTGCAATTCTTTCTACTCCGAATCCGAATGCAAACCCTGTATATTCTTCTGGATCTATGCCACAGTTTTTAAATACATTTGGATGAACCATACCACAGCCTAATAATTCTATCCAACCTTCTCCCTTACAAACTTTGCAACCTTTTCCTCCACATACAAAGCAAGATACATCTGCTTCTGCACTTGGTTCTGTAAATGGGAAATGATGTGGTCTAAAACGAATTTTAGTGTTTTCTCCTAAACATTTCTTAGCAAACATTTCTAATGTTCCTTTTAAATCTGCCATAGAAATGTTTTTATCTACTACTAATCCTTCTATTTGATGGAATACTGGAGAATGTGTTGCATCAACACTATCTGAACGATATACAGTTCCTGGACAAATTATTTTTATTGGTGGTTTTTCACTTTCCATTACTCTTGCTTGTATTGTTGATGTTTGACTTCTTAAGACGATATCATCTGTTATATAAAAAGTATCTTGTATGTCTCTTGCTGGATGGTCTATTGGTGTATTTAATTTGTCAAAATTATATATTGCTTTTTCTACTTCTGGTCCATCTGCTATTTTATATCCCATACCTAAAAATATTTCTTCTACTTCTTTAATTACTTGTGTTATTGGATGTATTGACCCTAATTGTATTTTTTTACTTGGTTCTGTAATATCTATGTTTTCTGTTGCTAATTTATTAGCTAATTCTTGTTTTTTAAACTTTTCTTCTTTGCTTTCAAATAATAGGTTTAATTCATCTCTAACTTTGTTTACTAAACTTCCTATAATTGGTCTTTCTTCAGGGCTTAATGTTCCCATACCTCTTAAAACTAATGTTAGTTCTCCTTTTTTTCCTAAATATTTTACTTTCAAGTCATTTAATTCTTTTTGTGTTTTGCAGTTTTCTATTTCTGCAATAGATTTACTTTTGATTTCTGCTATTTTTTCTTCCATATTTCCTCTCCTTTTATTTTATTAGTATGGTTTATAACTTTTGGTTTCTTTGTATTTACCATATTGGTTGTTTGAATATTTTTCAATTCTACTTTGTAGTAACTTTTGTTTATTTTTCTTTCCTTTACTTTTAATTTTAACCATTATTCTTTGAAATATATTTTCGTTGGTTTTAAAATAATATGTTACTACATAAACTCCAAATTCATTTAAGTTGATATCTACATCTACTATTTTATTTGCAAATTCTTTTTTAGTTTCTTCTATACTTTGTTGTATTTCTTGATTGCTGTATAAATTTGAAGCAAAATAATTTTCTAGTATTTTTTGTTTTTTCATACTATCACATCCTAAAAATTCTAAAAAGCCATTTCCTCCTCACTTTTTTAGGACGAAATGGCTTCTATTTTCGTGGTACCACCTAATTTTATTAGCTATGCTAACCTCATTAAAGTTTTAACGGTGCAACCGCCTTTTCCTACTACATAGTTCAAAAAAGGACCTAAAAAGTGAAATTTCTATATATTTTTCTAAATGGCTTTCAGCCTTGACCATTTTCTCTTTTGAATTTTAATATATATACTTTGCTTTTTACTTGGTTTTCTCTTTTCTTACACTTTATCATTGTATCACTTTTTTCTAATAATTTCAAGTGTATCTTATGTTTATTTTTATATTTTTAAATTTAAGGCATTTAATTATGAAATATTCGTTATTTTCTATAATTTTGATGAGAATATTTTGTTTAATTACAGTAATATTACAGTTCTGTGAATTTTGTAAAAAGTATTGTATATTTTTTTACTTATGTTACAATATATTTTGTATATATTAATATAAAGAAAGGATTTGATGATTAAAATGAGGAAAAAAATTATTTTAGCTTTATTTTTAGTTCTAATTTTAGTTGCCAATATGTCTTTTGCATCATATAAAACTGTTCAAATGACTGTAGTAGAAGAACCTGTTGCAACAATTGAATTTGGAACTAATTCAAAGTTTGAAAAAAAATTAATTAGTAAAGATTTAAGTAAAAAGGAAGTAACTTTACAATTACAAGTTACAAATGGTGAAGCCGATAAAAAACCAACTGGAGAAATTATGTTGGTTTTAGACAATTCAGATAGTATGAATGAAGAAGTTGGTTCAGAGCAAGAACCAAAAAAAGTATCTACAAGAAAAGACTTAATTTTTGAGTCTGCACAAAAAATGATAACTAAGTTATTAAAAGATAATAAAGATTTAAAGATTGGACTTGTTAGTTTTTCCAGTAACACAGACGTTTCTAAAGAAGGTACTTTAGAAGATGCTACTTTAGTTTCAGCTTTATCTAGTGATTCAACAGCATTGAACAATGCTATTTCTTCAATAGAAGCAAATGGTCCTAGAACAGATTTAGATGCTGGCTTAACTTTAGCTAGTAAACAATTTTCAGATACTGCAACTAACAAATATATGATTGTTTTAACAGATGGTGTTCCAAACATTGCTTTAAAACATAATAACCCTTATTATTCTGATGAAGTTATCAATACAACAAAAGCATCTTTACAAGCAATAGAAAAGCAAAATATTAAATTATTTACAATGTTAACAGGAATAGACGATGAGTCTTATGTACCTTCTGGTACAACTAAAAATTTCGGACAAATTATTAATGAAATTTTTGGTACTACTGAAAAACCAACTGCCGGAATATTCTATTACGTTACTGATGATAAGATAGAAGAAACTATTAATACAATTTATGATTCATTATTACCTATTTCACAATCATATAAAGATATAACTATAGTAGACTATTTCCCAAAAGAAATTATTGATAATTTTGAATTTGCTTATGTTAGTGAAGCTAATATAGGAAATATTTCAGCTGCTGTTGACAAAACAAACAATTCAATTACTTGGACTATTCTAGAATTAGCTAGTGGTCAAACTGCTACTGTTCAATACAAATTGAAATTAAAAGAAAACTTTAATTCTAATATTGTTGATAAAATATTAAAGACTAATGAAAAAGTTGATATAACTTATACTGATTTTGACGGTAATAAACAAGAAAAAACTACAGATGTAACTCCTAAATTAAAACTTGTAGAGCCACCTGCTGAATTACCAAAAGCTGGTATAACAACTTTATTAATTGGGGCTACTGCTATAGCTGCAGGATTTGCACTATTTGCTTTTATAAAATTAACTATTTTAAATAAAAATATAAAATAAAATTTAATTTTTAAAAAGAAAAAATATAATTCAAAGAAAAGTTTTGCTTATCACTTGCAAAGCTTTTCTTTTTTGTCTTTCAAAATTTGCTTAGAAATAACTTTTAAAATGTAGTAATTCAAAGCATTTTATGGTATAATATAAGAGTATTTTAAAAATTAGGAGATTTTATATGTTTAATGAAGAAAATTATATAATAGAAAATGAAACTACTAATATTACTAAAAAACAAGAATATTGGGATACAGGTATTGGATTAAATAAAGTTGATAACTTGGAACCTTCTAAATATTTATTGGATTTATCTCAAAAAAATATCAATGGTGAATTAAAATATAATGAAGTAGAAAATTTATTAAAAGAATATTATAAAACTCAAAATTCTAATGATATAAATATTCAACAAGAAAAAGAATGTGATTTAGTATCTTTACGAATAGCTAGCTTATTAGAAGATAAGACTTTTGGTTTTAGCCCTATATCTTTAAAAAATATTCATAAATACTTATTCAAAGATATCTATGATTTTGCTGGAAATTATAGAACTTATAACATTACTAAAAAAGAAAATATTTTAAATGGTGATACTGTTAAATATGTAAATTATCAAGATATTGAAAGTTATTTTAATTATGATTTTAAAGAAGAAAAAGATTTTGATTATTCTAAATTAAATAATAATGAATTAATAACGCATATTGCAAAATTTACTTCTAGCATTTGGCAAGTACATCCTTTTGGAGAAGGTAATACAAGAACAACGGCAGTTTTTATTGAAAAATATCTTAATAATATGGGATTTAATATTAATAATGACATGTTTAAACAACATAGCTTATATTTTAGAAATGCTTTAGTTAGAAGTAACTATGGAAATATCCCCAAAGGAATTTATCCAACATTTGATTATTTGATAATGTTTTTTGAAAATTTATTACAAGGTAAAAAAAATGAATTAAAAAATAAAGAATTATATGTTAAAGAGTTGTTTGAGAATAGCAATTAACTTATACAGCCTTTCCTATATATATAAAGATAACAAACACACGACTACAAAATTATCGTCACTTTATTAATCGTGTGTTTGTTTTTTATTTTAAGCCAATATAAATTAATTTATTTTTATTAATTCATATTTAATTTTTATATCAATGTTGATACTTTATGAATTTGTACCTTATAACTTATAAACTTATTTCTTTTTCTATATATAATAATCTATTATATTTGGCTACTCTATCTGTTCTACATGGTGCTCCTGTTTTTATTTGTCCCGCATTTACTGCTACTGCTATATCTGCAATTGTAGTATCTTCTGTCTCTCCAGAACGATGTGATATTATTGTATTATATCCATTTTCATTTGCTATTTTTATTGTTTCTAATGTTTCTGTTAATGTTCCAATTTGATTTAGCTTAATTAAAATGCTATTTGCTATATTGTTATCTATTCCTTTTTGTAATCTATCTGAATTAGTGACAAATAAATCATCCCCAACTAATTGTATTTCATTTCCTAATTTTTCAGTTAATATTTGCCAGTTTTCCCAGTCTTCTTCTGCTAATCCATCTTCAATTGAGCATATTGGATATTTTTCACACAATTCTACTAAATAGTCCACCATTTCACTTTCGGTTTTAAATTCTTTCGTTTTCCAAAAATAATATCCTGTTTTTCCTATTTTTTTTGCTTCCTCATACATTTCTGTACTTGCCACATCTAGTGCTAACATAATATCTTTTCCTGGTTCATATCCTGCTTTTTTTATAGCTTCTATTATGCAGTCTAAAGCTTCTTCTTCATTTTTTAAATTTGGTGCAAAACCACCTTCATCTCCTACTGCAACATTATGCCCTTTTTCTTTTAAAACTTTTTTTAGAGTATGATATATTTCTGTTCCTCTACGAAGTCTTTCTTCAAAAGTAATTTCTCCTATTGGCATAATCATGAATTCTTGAATATTTATATTATTTTCAGAGTGTTTTCCACCATTTAAAATATTCATCATAGGAATTGGAAGTTCATTACCGTAAATTCCACCTATATATCTATATAATTCTAATCCCAATGAGCTAGCTGCAGTATGTGCTACAGCAAGTGACACTCCTAATATTGCATTTGCACCTAAATTTGATTTATTTGGTGTATCATCTAACTTTATTAATGTGTCGTCAATATTTTTTTGTTCAAAAACATTCATACCTATAATAGCTTTAGCAATTTTTTTATTTACGTTTTCTACTGCTTTTTCTACACTTTTTCCTAAATAGTTATTTTTATCTCCATCACGTAATTCTACTGCTTCAAAACTACCTGTTGATGCTCCTGATGGTACAGATGCCTTACCAACAAATCCATCTTCTGTAACAACTTCTACTTGTATGGTTGGATTCCCTCTTGAATCTAAAATTTGAATTGCTCTTACATTTTGTATCTTTAAAAAATTTTTCATTAATAATACCTCCAAAAATTATTTTCCAATATCTACTATATATTATCCTTTATATTTATAGTTTATACAGTCTTTTGTTAATTTTTAGAGGTTTTATTAAATTTTATTTATGATGCTTGTCTATTTCTTAATTCTGTAGCATATTTTAATGTAACTTCATTTATTTCTCCCGAAGATATTCTTGCTATTTCTTCTATTACTTCTTTTTCTTTTAACATTTTTATTTGTGTTTTTGTTCTGTCTTCAACAACATTTTTGCTTATAAAATAATTATAATCAGCTTTTGCAACTATATTAGGTAAATGTGATATGCACATTACTTGGTGTGTTTTAGATATAAGCTTTAATTTATTTCCTACACTATTTGCTGATTTACCACTAATTCCTGTGTCTATTTCGTCAAAAATTAATATTGGAATATTATCATATTCTGCTAATACTTTTTTTATTGCAAGCATTATTCTTGACATTTCTCCTCCTGATGCAATTTTAGATAATTCCTTTTCTTCTTCTCCAACATTTGTTGATATATAAAATTTTACTATGTCTTTTCCTGTTTGATAATATTCGTTTTCGTTATAATCCACTCTTACACTTATTTTTGCATTTTTCATTTCTAATTCTTGAAGTTCTGTATTAATCTCTAAACTTAATTTATTTCCTGCTAAATTTCTAATTTCATGTATTTCTTTAGCAAAATATTCCATTTCTTTTTCTATTTTTTCTTTTTTTATTTTCAGTTTGTTATTATATTCTTCTAAATTACCTATTCTATATAATTCGGTTTCTATTTCTTGTTTATATTGCAATATTTCTTTTATTGTATTTCCATATTTTCTTTTTAATAAATGTATTAAATCTAGCCTTTCTTCAACTTCATTTCTTTCATTTTCATTAAAATATGTGTCTTCATTATAACTACTTATATCTCTTGATATTTCTTGCAATTCATAATATAAATTTTTTAGACTTGTTGCTGTTATTTCATATTTTTTATCAATATCTTCTATTTTTTCTAACGCTCTAATTGCCATGCTTATGTTGTCTATTCCGCCTTCTTCGATTAATGTATTAGCATTTTGCAAATTTTCTGATATTTTAGCTGAATTATTCATTATTTTTCTTTGTTCTTCTAATTCTTTCTCTTCGTTTTCTTTAAGGTTTGCTTCTTCAATTTCTTTTATTTGATATTGTAATAAATCTATTTTTCTTTGTTTTTCTTTGTCATCTCCTAAATTTTCTTTTAGTTCTTTTTGAATCTTTGTATATTCTACATATAAATTATAATACTTCTCTTTTAAAATTTGCAATTTATTCCCTGCAAATCCATCTAAATAAAGTAAATGTTTTTTATTGTCTAATAAGCCTTGTGTATCATTTTGACCATGTATCTCTATAAATTCAGACATAAATTCTTTTAGCTCATTTACTGTCGCCATTCTTCCATTTATTTTACACATATTTTTTCCATTTGTATTGATTTCTCTAGAAACAATAATGTTTCCATCTTCTGCTTTAGGTGAATTTGGAACATACATGCATATTTCAACAAATGAATTGTTTTCTCCACGTCTTATCATATCTTTAGAAAATCTTCCACCTGATATTATCTGTAAAGAGTCAATTATAAGTGTTTTTCCAGCTCCTGTTTCTCCTGTAAGTATG
Source organism: uncultured Clostridia bacterium (assembly GCA_963558245.1). GTDB lineage: Bacteria > Bacillota > Clostridia > TANB77 > CAG-508 > CAG-269. The sequence goes on along the minus strand of CAUWGA010000017.1, from coordinate 5,313 downwards.
TTTAATCCATTATTAAAGTCTATATTTAAATCCTCAATTATACCAATATTTTTTATGTGCAAATTTGTTATCATATTTTTTCCTCCTAAAATATATACTGAAAAAATGTTCGTTTTTATTGTATCTCCAATTTCAAAAATTGTCAATACTTTTACGAACATTTTTTTGCGTTTTTATTTAATATTAAAATAATTAAAAAAATCCTTTGTATTTATATAGTATTTCACGAATTGTGGGGACCGTTTTAGAAAATGTTTGAACAAAGTGAAATTACATTTTCTTAAATGGGGATAGTGAAAAATATATAAATACAAAGGATTTTCAAATAACTTTTCTGATATTTTATATAAATTCCTCAAATACCATATTGGCTAAATCTAGTCCTTTATTAGTTAAACGTATATAATTTAAATCAACCTCTATTAATCCTTGATTAGCTAGTCTTTCTAGTTCTTTATTATATAAAAACAGTGGATTTTCTATAAATTTTTCTTTAAATTTTGCAATATTAACTCCTTCTATTTTTCTAAATCCTAACATCATAAATTCTTTTTCTTGATCTTCTTTTGTTTGTTTTTCTTCTACTTTTATATTTTTTTGTAATTTATCTTCATTTATATTTTTTATATATTGTTCTAAATTTTCTTGATTTCCAAATCTGATATTATTTATATATGAATGTGCAGAAATCCCAAAACCTATATATTCTTCTTGATTCCAACAGTTTAAATTATGTTTTGATCCACATCCACTTTTAGCAAAATTTGATATTTCATAATGATTATATCCATTTAATTCTAAAAAATCTTTAACAAACCAATACATTCTTCTTTCTTCTTCATCTTCTGGCAATGTTATTTTTCCTTGGTTTAATTTTTTCTCTATTACTGTACCTTCCTCTATAATTAATGAATATACACTAATATGATTAGGATTTAATTTTATTATATCTTCTAAGCTTTCTTTTATATCTTTTATTGTTTGATTTGGCAAAGCTATCATTAAGTCTACATTTATATTATTAAATCCAACCGCTTCTGTCATTTTGTATGTATCTAAAAATTCACTATAATTATGAATTCTTCCTATTTCTTGTAATAGTCTATCATGTGTACTTTGTAATCCTATACTAAGCCTATTTATTCCTGCTTTTTTATATATTTTTAATTTTTCTAATGTTACTGTTCCCGGATTTACCTCTATTGTAATTTCTATATCTTTAAATTTTGTTTTATTTTCTTTTATCTTATTTTTTATAATTTCAAGAATCTCACTTATCTCATTTTCATTTATATATGATGGTGTACCACCTCCAATATAAATTGTGGTAACATCATAATTAGAAAAATCAAATTGACATATTTCCTTTTTTACAGCATTTATATAATCTTTAGCTAAATTGATTTTATTAGGATATGATATAAAGTCACAATAATAACATTTACTTTTACAAAATGGTATATGTATATAAATTCCAAGTTCTTTTTTATTCATTTGCTATCTCCATTATTTTTTTTAGTCTATAATTTACTCCAGATTTTCCAACAGGTTGCTTTAATTTCTGTCCTAAATCTATTAATGACATATCAGGATTTTCTAATCTTAAATTTGCAATTTCTTTTAAATTGTCACTTAATTTATTGAATTTTCCATTTGTTTTTAATTTTTTTATTGCTGAAATTTGTTCTATTGATGCATTGATTGTTTTATTTAAATTTGCTGTTTCACAATTTACTAATCTATTTACTTTTCCTCTCATATCTTTTTGTATTCTTATATCTTCAAATTTCATAACTGCTTTATTAGCTCCTATTAATGCTAAAAATTTTGATATTTCTTCTCCTTCTTTTATATATATAGATTGTTTTTTATCTGTTATCATTTTTTTAGCATTCACACCAAGTTTTTGCAGTATTTGTTCTATTTTATTAAGATTTTCATTGTTTTTAAAATCTATTTCTAAGTGATATTTTTTTTCTGGATTATTTATTGAGCCTGCTCCCATAAAAATTCCTATGATTATGTTTTTAAGCTTTTCTTCGTTTACTTCCTTCTCAATTTCCTCTTTTAATAAAATTTGTTCCTCTTTTATTTCTACTATATCTTTTATTTTATTTTTTTTAAGTGTAATTGTAAAATTTTTTCCAGTTACATTTATATCATGATTTATTTCTAAGTTTGACAATAGTTTAGAAAATCTATTGATATTATAATCGCTTTCAGTTGAAAATTTTATTGTATTTTTATCTATCATATCTATATTTTTTGATATTAAATATCCCATTAATTCATATTTTATTAGTTCTTTGTTTGCTAATTTGTTACTTTTGTTTAACTCTTGTTTTATTTCAGAAGAAAATGACATTTTTATATCTCCCTATTTTTAATCTAATTTTGTTACAACTATTCTGTCATTATCATATAAGTCTTTTTTACTATATGTACCTACATATTTTCTTTCATTATTAATTATTTTTATTACATCTTTTTTCTGGTCATATCCAATTTCTAAGCATAAATATCCTTTAAATTTTAAATACTTTTCACTTTCTTTTGCTATTTTTCTGTAAAAATCCAAACCATCTTCTCCACCATCTAATGCAATTTTAGGTTCTTTTTGAACTTCTTTTGTTAGTGTTTTTATTATATCTTTTTTTATATATGGTGGATTTGATACTATAATATCATATTTCTCATTTGGTATTTTTTCAAATAAATCTGATTCTATAAATGTAATTTTTTGTTCTACTTCATTTGTTTTTGCATTTTTTTTTGCAATTCTTAGTGATTTATCTGATATATCTGTTGCTGTAATTTCTACATCGTCTAAATATTTTGCAAGTGATACTGCAATTGCTCCACTTCCTGTACACAAGTCTAGTATTTTTCTTGCATTTGTTTTTCTTGCTATTTTTATTACTTCTTCTACTAAGACTTCTGTATCTGGTCTTGGTATTAATACATTTTCATCCACAAAAAAGTTTAATTTCATAAATTCTTGCTGGTGTGTTATATGTTGAATTGGCTCTCCTTGTACAAGTCTTTTTATTGCTTTAAAATAATCAACTTCTTGTCTTAATGTTAAAACTTGATTATCATATACTATTAAATATTGTCTTGGTTTGTTTAGTATGTATTGCATTATTAGTCTCGATTTTAAATTTGGTTCTGTTATGTTTTCTGTTTTTAGTTTTATCATTCCTTTTCTCATTGTTTCTTTTATTGTCATATACACACCTCCTTAATCGTATATATATTATCATATTTTCATTTGAATTTCTATATAATAAATTTAAATTTAAATTTTATTTTTTTCATCATACTTTTTTAAGAATAAAGGAACTAAGCGAAAAATGTAAAAAATCTATACAAATCTGGAAAATAATCCAGCCCCAACTTAATTTTTAGGCATATGCTTTAATACATACACCTATTTCTTTATATATTTCTCCCTCGTTACAAATCATACAATAAAAATTCGCATATTAATCTTTTTTCTTTTTTACTAAAATAGCCTCTTTTAAACCATTTCATTCATACTGTAAATACACTATCTTATTTCCTCTTTTTATTTTTACATGTACTCCTATCTCTTTATTTCTTCCATTTCTACAACATTTACTTCCTATTGTTATGATATATACATAGGCTATACTTATCTGCTATCCTTGAAACTATTGTTGATTTTCTTAATATTATTCCTATTATTATTTCTGATAAGATTTTTATTACTTTTTTCTTAATATCAAACTTTTCTCTAGACTTTTTCCTATTCTTGTGATAATTTCTTCTTGTGTATTAAAATACCAAAACACCTCTTTAGTAAAATTTGTTTTTGGATATTTCAATTTTACCATAAAAGGTGTTTTTTGTTTCACTTTTATTTCTTTTTTCTTTACATTTTCATGGTTTTTATTGTTTTACATTTTTTTCATTTCAATATCTCTACGTCAGGGCCTGACGTAGGGACACTAAAATGGTAATATATGGATGCAAATTAATATACATCTATCTTGCCTTAAAATTTTATCTCTTCTTAGATATATTCTCGTTTCTTTTTAATATATTTACATAATTTTTAGGCATATGCTTTAATACATACACCTATTTCTTTATATATTTCTTCCTCGTTACAAATCATACAATAAAAATTCGCATATTAATCTTTTTTCTTTTTTACTAAAATAGCATCTTTTAAACCATTTCATTCCTACTGTAAATACACTATACACTCTTGTCTTATTTCCTCTTTTTGTTTTTACATGTACTCCTATCTCTTTATTTCTTCCATTTCTACAACATTCACTTCCTATCGTTATGATATATACATAGGCTATACTTATGCACAACATTATATTTTTAAAATATTCTAATTTTTTACTCCATGTTTCTTCCATTCCAAGTCCATTGCTTTTCATATCTTTAAACATTTCTTCTATTGTAAATCTTCTTTTGTAATTATTTATTGCTTTCTTTACATCTCCATTTGTTGCTATATACCATGTATTATCTTCTTTTTCTCCTGATGGTTTACTCGCTATATTACACTTATATCTTTTTTGTGTTATCTCTACTCCTTCAAAAAATCTTGTATTTCTTCTTGGATGTTCTATTTCTTCTAATTTTCCTATTACTTCTTCTCCTTCTATATGTACGTTCGTCCCTCCCTTTATTCTTATGTAATATGTCCAACCCATTTTATTTATATATTCGAACAACTCTATACTTCCAAATCCTCTATCCCCTAATACTGTTACTTCATATTTATATGGTTCCAACATTTTTTGTATTATTCTTAATCCTTTTTTTACATCTTCCATATTTTTATTTTTTGGATCTTTATATTCATAAACTTTGTAATATAATGGTACTCCTCTTTTTCCTATACTTAGCATAAAATTTAATATTACAAATCTGTCATCACATGTTGTATGGTCAAATACTATCAATACTTTATTATCTTCTGCTTTATATCTTGTTAATATATCTTCAACAAAAAATTGATACATATCATCTGTTATTTTTCTATTAAAAAATCTTTTTATTTTCTTTTTCTTACTTTCTTCTGTTCCATTACAAAAATCTTCTTTTAAATTTTCTGCTATTCTTGAAACTATTGTTGATTTTCCTAATATTATTCCTATTATTATTCCTGATAAGATTTTTATTACTTTTTTTCTTAATATCAAACTTTTCTCTAGACTTTTTCCTATTCTTGTGATAATCTCTTCTTGTGTATTAAAATACATAAAAAACACCTCTTTAGTAAAATTTATTTTTGGATATTTTAATTTTACCATAAAAGGTGTTTTT
>CAUWGA010000016.1:0-33003 GCA_963558245.1 uncultured Clostridia bacterium | reverse complement strand
TTTTTGCATAAAAATAGTTGGAGTTTTATCCACCCCAACTAATATTATAGAACCCTTAAAATTAGTAAACTTGTCAAAACTTGCCCAAAACATATGCAAGATATAGCAGAATATAGAAAAAAGATAAGTATTAACTTATCTTTCAACTAATACAATAAACTAAGCATTTGACAATTATAAAATATCGTAGTAAAATAAAAATAGGAAATGGAGAAACCACAAACGTGGTTTACCTCAATTAAACATTTGACACATCTAACTGGGCAAGTTTACAGATGTGTCTGTTTTATTGGTTATTTTTGTTTGCTAATAATTACTACTATTGCAATAATTAAGGCAAACGTAATGATAGTTACTGATACAAAACCAGCAAAAAGTAAATTTATTATTAATAATAATGTTTGTACTTCTATCATACGCCTCACCTCCTCTTATGTAGGAGGCAAACCACATCTGCTTATTCTCATTTCCTATAAATTATACTATACAGTATTTATTTACAAAAAACAAGCAAAATTTATAAAAAATCGAAAAATATTCTTACATAACAATTTTTAATTTTTAGTAATTTATTTTAATTTTTTAATAAAACAACTAACTAAAAAATGTCAATTAAATTATGTGCAAAAATTTAAAATAAACGTAGAAAAAAGTTTATAAAAATAAAAAATTGTGATATATTGTAACAACGAGGGGATGATAAAAATGGATTTTATTTTGTCTTTAATGTTTTTTGTAATAATATTCATAATATCATATATACCATATATAATGTTCATAGGAATAATTATTATGCTAATTAAAATAGTAACTACTAAAAAGATAGCAAGTAAAACTCTTAAAATTATAATAATTATGGTTATTTTACTTTATGCAATGATAATAATGGGAAGTTTTAAAAATGTAAAACCAGATAGTACATATATAAAAATTAAGAAAATATATGATAATCAAAGTCTTATTGGATTAACTGAAGAAGAAGTTATTGAAATGTTAGGAGAGCCAGAAGATGAATACAATAATGGAAAGGAATATAATTATTATGCAGGAAAACTAGTTAAAGAATCATACTGGGGATATTCATATACTACTGAATATTATGAACTGTACGTATCTTTTGATGAGAATGGCAAAGTAAAAAAAGTATTAATGAAACTAATTCCTTAAAAATAAATAGGAAATTCAAAATATATAAAATACTCTGCCGAAACGGAAAAGGTGTTTTAATATTAATACAAATTCTTGTAATATTAATTTTTATAGGTAAATAATGAAGCTAAAAATTCATTAGATGCAAAAATACTAATAATATTCAATTAATACTAAAAAGACTTTCGGAATTTTGCGAAGGTCTTTTTATTCATTCAAATAATTAAACTTGTGCAAATTAAATGTAAAACTATGTATAAATATGTAAAAAATTCACTATAAATATTGCATTTAAATTTAGCATATAGTAGAATCAAATTAGTTTATATCAAGAGCAATTATATCAAAATATTTCAACAAATAAAATTGTTTAACTTTAACATGAGATGTATTTAAATTTGTAAAAAGCTAATGCAATTTCTTGGTCATTAACGTTTAACTTTAATATGAGATGTATTTAAATAATCAAAGAAAAATGAAACAAAAAAATGCTAAGAGGTTCAACTTTAACGTGAGATGTATTTAAATTAGCCATAAGGAGCTTTTATTTCTGTAAGTATATAGTGTAACTTTAACATAGGATGTATAACCCCCAATATAAAATTTTTGACTACTGGTTCAAAAAACAATAAAACTATTGCAATATTTAACAAAAAAATATATAATAAGCAAGAATTATCACGAGCGAAAGGTATTAAAAATTACCTTTAGGAGGGAATGATAAATGAATAAAACCAAAAGAAAAATATTTGAAACATCAATGAAACTATTTGCAGAAAAAGGATATGATGCAACAAGTATAGAAGAAATAACAGCAACAGTAGGAGTAGCAAAAGGAACTCTATACTATCATTTTTCAAGCAAAGAAGAAATATTTAACTTTTTAGTAGAAGAAGGAATAAAACTTTTACAAAATAGTGTAGACATAAAAACTGCAAAATTTTCAAACTATATAGACAAAATAAAAGCAATAGTTTTAATACAAATCAAAATTGTAGATAAATATGAAGATTTAATAACAATATTACTTAGTCAATTCTGGGGAAATGAATTAAGAAATCAATTATGCAAAAATCAAATATTTTTATATATAGATAAAATAGAAGAAATCGTAAAACAAGGTATAGAAAAAGGAGAAATAAAGCAAGGTAGCCCACAAGCAATAGCTTCCGAAATTTATGGTTTAATATGTTCTAGTTTAGTATATAAAGTAAGAAATAGAGAAGAATTTAATATTATGAAATTATATAAAGAATTTGAGAATACAATAATAGAAGGATTAAAATAAGATAAGAGGGGAAGAAAATGAGAAAACCAATTTACCAATTTACAGAATTCACAGATTTAAAAGATATGCTAAAAAAATCAGGAGAAAAATATGGAAACAGACCAGCATATATTTTTAAAACAAAAGAACCAGGAAAATTTAGAGAAATTACACATAAAGAATTCAGAGATGAAATAAATGCTTTAGGAACTAAATTAATTGATTTGGGATTAAAAGATAAAAGAATAGCTGTAATATCAGAAAATAGATATGAATGGGCTGTTGATTATCTTGCTATTGCAACTGGTACAGGTATAGTTGTTCCATTAGATAAATCTTTACCAGATAATGAAATAGAAAGCTTAATAATTCGTTCAGAAGTTGAAGCCATATTTTATTCTAACAAATATGACAGTATAATGAATAAAATAAAAGAAGAAGGAAATACACAATTAAAATATTTTATTTCTATGGATTTAGAAAAAGAAGAAAATGGAATAAAATCACAAAAAGAATTAACTCAAGAAGGTAAAAAATTACTAGAAGATGGTAATAGAGAATTTATCGATGCTAAAATAGATAATGAAAAAATGGGAATAATGCTATTTACTTCAGGGACTACAGCAATGTCTAAAGCTGTTATGTTATCACATAAAAATATATGTTCAAATTTAATGGATATAACATCAGTAATTAAAGTTACAGAAGAAGATAGATTTTTATCATTTTTACCATTACATCACACATTTGAATGTACAGTTGGATTTTTATATCCTATTTCAAAAGGTGGAGCAATTGCATTTTGTGATGGAATAAGACATATTGCAGAAAATGTAAAAGAATATCAAATTACGGCTATGATTTCAGTTCCTATATTATTTGAAACTATGTACAAAAAAATAATGAAAAGCATTGAGAAAAAAGGAAAATTAGAAACTGTAAAAAAAGGAATTAAAATAAGTAATTTCTTATTAAAATTTGGAATAGATATAAGAAGAAACCTATTTAAAGAAATACATCAAAATTTAGGTGGAAAAGTAAGGTTATTTGTATCAGGAGGAGCTGCATTAGATCCAGAAGCAGAAAAAGGATTTAATGATTTAGGGGTTAATATGTATCAAGGATACGGATTAACCGAAAGTTCACCAGTTATTGCAGCTGAAGATGATAAATATAGAAGATTAGGTTCAATAGGTAAAGCTTTTCCAAGTTTAGAAGTAAAAATACTAGAACCAGATGAAGATGGAATTGGAGAGTTAGTAGCAAAAGGCCCTTCTATAATGCTAGGATATTACAATAATGAAGAAGCAACTAAAGAAACATTAGAAGGAGAATGGCTACATACAGGAGATTTAGCTAGGATTGATAAAGATGGATATATATTTATATCAGGAAGAAAGAAATTTGTTATCGTATTAAAAAATGGAAAAAATATTTTTCCAGAAGAACTAGAAACATTAGTAAACAAAATTGATGGAGTAAAAGAAAGTTTTGTATATGGAAGACCAGAAGAAGATGGAGACTATAAAATTTGTGCTAAAATAGTATATGATAAAGATATGGCTAAGGAAGTATATGGAACTGACGATGAAGAAGAATTAAAAGAACTTATTTGGAAAGAAGTAAAAAAAGTGAACAAAGAAATGCCAGCATATAAATATATAAGAGATATAGTAATAACAGATAAAGAATTGATAAAAACAACAACACAAAAAACAAAAAGAGCAGAAGAAATAAAAACAGTATTGTAAGACTACAAAAATAGTTAGGGATTAAGACGAAACCTAACTATTTTTATATGTAATAAAAATGTAATATTTTTGTAATAAAAATTTAACATAAAAATAAGTGCATTATCTTGTAGTTTTTTGTAGGTTAATGTATAATAATAAATGAAGAGCAAAGTCAAATACGCGTAAGATGAAGGAGGTAATTTACAATGTCTCAAACTGGCATAGTAAATGTGAGAATGGTTATCACAGAAGAAAAAATATTATCAAATATAGATAAAGTTCAAAAATTAATAAATCCAAAAAGCAAAAAACAAATAGTTCAACTAGAAGATGATACATATTTTAAAGACTTAGTTGAATCTATAAAAACATATTTAATAGAATATCCTAAAAAGAAAAATTTCCCAGCAAGTGTATATAAAGCTTCTTATGGGTTAGTTGAATTTGCCACAAATCAATTTGAAGAAAACACAAAGAAAATTGAAGGCTTAATAAGACAAAGAGAAGAAAACATTGCATTAGCAGGAAAATTAAAAGATGTGATGGAAGCAGTAGAAAATAAAGAAGAAGACTGGAAAGAAAAAGTAAAATTAGCTGAAGAAGATTTTTCAGAAGATATAATTGAGCCATTAAATATAATTGGCAAATCAAAAGGAACAACATCACAAAATTATCAAGATGCAATGAAATTATTAAATGCAAGAGTTAATAATTTAGAATCAAACTTACATATTGAAATTGATATGGAAAGAATAGAAGATAGATCAAAAGCTTTAAGCTATATTGGAATAGAAATAGCAGATGCATTAAAATCTATTCCAACACCTGTAGAAGAAATTGAAGAACAAGTAGTTACTCAAAATATAGAAGAAACTGTTACAGAAACACCAATAAATGAAGCCCAACAACAATATGCTCAAGAAATGACATTTGAAGCAAAACCTAGTTTATGGGAAAGAATTAAAAACAGTAAAATAGTAAGAGCAGTAAAAGCAATTACAAAAATAAGAGTAGTATTAGACTATTCAGATGCACTTCCAGAAGGAAGGGGAGAAAATAGAAATTAATAATAAAATTTGAACAGTGGAGAACATGCAGTTTTCCACTGTTCTTGACTTTTTAGAGAATATATAGTATAATAACAAACAGTTGTTAGCAAAAAATGCTAAAGTATGAGATTTTATTATGATATATACCTAATTAAATATAGTAAGGTATGCAAAATTAAAAAAAGTAGAGAGCGGAAAAATTAAATAAAATAATTTAAAAAAGCTTAAAAAGTATAAGCTTTATTAATGTATATTAAAATAATTAGGAGAAACAATAAAACTCAAAAAATAGTGTTAGAAAATGCACTATTAATTTTAAGTTGTTTAAAATTTTGTAAATGGACAAAACGTAAAACAACAACAAAATATTTATAAAATATTTTATTTAGAATAAATAAGAGAAAGGAGATTTTATGACAGAAGAAAATTTACAAAAAAGACAAAGAAACAATAAAACAGGAGAAAATACAAAAAAAACAGTTAAAAGAAATGTTAAAAAAGATAATACAAAGGAAAAATCAAAAAAACAAAATATTAAAGGAGAAACAAAAAAGACAACTAGAGCAGTAAAAACACAAAAAATAAATAACCAAGAAAAATCAAAAAATACTAGAAAGGCAAGAGAAAATAAAAAATCAATATTTAAAGCATCAAAATTAAAAATAATTCCATTAGGTGGATTACATGAAATAGGAAAAAATATTACAGTATTTGAGTATGAAAATGAAATAGTAATTGTTGACTGTGGATTATCTTTCCCAGAAGATGATATGTTAGGAATAGATTTAGTAATACCTGATATAACATACTTAGAAAAAAATGTAGATAAAATTAAAGGGCTAGTAATAACACACGGACATGAAGACCATATTGGTTCAATACCATATTTATTAAAGAAAATTAATGTTCCAATTTATGCTACTAAATTAACAGTAGGACTAATAAAGAACAAATTAGAAGAACATAAATTAATAAGAACAACAAAGTTAAACGAAGTAAAACAAGGGGACAAAATAAAATTAGGAAAGAACTTTGAAATTGAATTTATAAGAAGCACACATAGCATTCCAGATTCAGTAATGCTTGGAATAACAACACCAGCAGGAACTGTATTGCACACAGGAGATTTCAAAGTTGATTTTACACCAATAGATGGAAAAATAATGGACTTTGGTAGAATTGCGGAATTAGGAGGACAAGGTATTTTAGCATTAATGTCTGATAGTACAAACAGTGAAAGAAAAGGTTCAACAATGTCTGAAAGTTCAGTAGGAGAAGTTTTTGATAAATTATTTTTACATTGCAAAAAAAGAATTGTTGTTGCAACATTTGCATCAAATGTGCATAGAGTACAACAAATTGTTAATTCAGCTATAAAATATAACAGAAAAATTGCAGTATGTGGTAGAAGCATGATAAATATGATTACAACTGCAAGAGAATTAGGATATATAGAATGTCCAGAAAATATATTTATAGATATAGATATGATAAAAAATTACACAGATGAGCAATTAGTAATAATTACAACAGGAAGTCAAGGTGAACCTATGTCAGCTTTAACAAGAATGGCAGCAGGAGATCACAGAAAAGTAAAAATAACACCAAATGATTTAGTAATTATTTCTGCCACACCAATACCAGGAAATGAAAAATTCGTATCAAAAGTAATTGATGATTTAATGCAAATTGGAGCAGAAGTTGTTTACAGTGCATTAGAAGATATACATGTATCAGGACATGCCTGCCAAGAAGAACAAAAATTAATTATAGCTTTAGCAAAACCAAAATACTTTATACCAATACATGGAGAATATAGACAATTAATATCACATAGTGAGACTGCACAAAGCATGGGAATAGAAAAAGACAATATAATAATGTTACAAAATGGTAGAGTATTAGAAATAAATGAAGATGGAGCAGAGTTTACAACAACAATACAAAGTGGTAGAGTTTTAGTTGATGGATTAGGTGTTGGAGATGTTGGTAATATTGTATTAAGAGATAGACAACATTTGTCACAAGATGGTTTAATTGTTATTGTTTTAACAATGGATTCATCAACAGGAGAAGTTATTGCAGGACCAGATGTTATATCAAGAGGATTTGTATATGTTAAAGAATCTGAAAATTTAATGGATGATGTAAAATCAGTTGTAAGACGTGAAATTAAAAAATGTGAAGAAAGAGGAATACGTGACTGGTCAACAATAAAATCAACAGTTAGAGAAAACTTAAGAGATTATATATTTGCAAAAACAAAAAGAAACCCAATGATTATACCAATTATAATGGAAGTGTAGAAAAGTATAGAAATACCAATGTTTTTAAACATTGGTATTTCTATTTGTTATTGACCGCAAAATTTTTGTTGATTAGAAGCTAAAATATATAGTTTCTTATGTTTATGTACAAAATAAAACTAGACTAGTCAAAAGACTAATCTAGTTCTCTCCTTTTTAAGGACAATAAATGCGATTTCTTTAATATATATTATATGATATTTAAAAAAAATAGTCAATACCTAATTTTTCTTTTAATGCTTCTTGTAATACTTGAGAAAAGTTAATATTATTTTTTTCTGACAAGTAATTTAACCATTCTGGTATAGTTAAAGTTTTCTTTATTGATTTATTATTAAATTTTTTATGATATTCATCTATATCAATACTAACAAATGATATAAATTGATTTTTTTGTAAAGTAATACTTGAAAAATCCAAAGTAGGTTTTGGAAAATTAGTTGTTTCATCCAAATATAAGCCCATAGCATCCTGAGCCATCAAATAAGCATTTTGAATACTGTCTCCAAAAGTTGAGCATCCTTTTAAATCAATAAAGTCAACATTATAATATTTGCCATCATAAGTAAATATTGCAGGAAAGACAGTTAATTGATTTTTCATTTTTATACCTCCAAATTAATAAAATAGAAAGAAGAAAAAATGCATAGTAAAGAAACCCTTATTTAAAATATAAAATTAAAGCATCCTCCTCAATTATGCTGAAACCTTATATTATATTGGGAAGGGCTAACTACTTTAGCCCTGTCCTTTTTAATATTGCCTCAGCGGTACCGATTGGTAGTTCACTATTATGTACAGGAATAATCTCAGTTTGATTTCCGCTTTCTCATTTTTAAATGAGAACCTTTTTGAGATATTTCTTGCCAACCATTTTGCTTTAGCAACTTGATTAGCTCTTTACTTCGCATTATTGTCCTCCTTTCTGGATATAATTATACTACGTGTGAATACGTATGTCAATAACTTTTCAAAAATAAATATATTGAATTTGTTTCATATTATTGACTAACATACAAAATAAAAGAGATGGTAATAAAAATTATGCTTGAAAAATGTTGAGCTTTAGGCTATAATATTAAAGAAAGTAAAACAGTAATAGAACAATTAAAATCAGGATATAATTGTTAGTAACCGATTAAATTTTATTTAATAATAGAACAAAATTGTCAAAATGAGTTAAATATTGATATATATATGGAAGTGTAGAAAATAATCATTTTAAAGGAGAGAGAATATATGGATTACAAAGAATTAGCAAATTTAATATTTCCAAATGCAAAAGAAATTTCATATTATGAGGAAAAATACCCAAAAAGAGACTTAAAAGAAGGAGCTATTGTAACAAGATTTGCTCCAAGTCCAACAGGATTTGTACACATTGGAGGATTATATCAAAGTTTAATTGCTAGAAAATTAGCAAGTCAAACAGAAGGAGTATTTTTCTTAAGAATAGAAGATACAGACCAAAAAAGAGAAGTTGAAAATGGAGTAAGTGGAATTGTAAATTCTCTAAAAGATTTCGATATTACACCAGATGAAGGAATGATATCAGAAACAGAAGGAAAAGGAATTTATGGTCCATATAAACAATCAGAAAGAAAAGAGATATACCAAGCATATGCAAAATATATGATAGAACAAGGAAAAGCATATCCATGTTTTTGTAGTACAGAAGAAATAGAAGAAATTAGACAAAAACAAGAAAATGCAAAAATAAGACCAGGATATTATGGTGTATGGGCTAAATGCAGACATTTAACATTAGAAGAAATGGCAGAAAAAATAAAAAATGGAGAAAATTATATTATTCGTTTTAAATCTCCAGGACGAGAAGATAGAAAAATAAAACATAAAGATGTTATAAAAGGAAATGTGGAATTTCCAGAAAATGACCAAGATATTGTAATAATAAAAGCAGATGGTTTACCAACATATCACTTTGCTCATGCAATAGATGACCATTTAATGGGAACAACACATGTAATTAGAGGAGATGAGTGGTTATCTTCTGTACCATTACATTTACAACTATTCCACGAATTAGGATTTAGACCACCTAAATACGCTCATATTGCACCAATTATGAAAAATGATAATGGAAATAAAAGAAAATTAAGTAAAAGAAAAGATGCAGAAGCAGCAGTTTCATATTATGAAGAAGAAGGAATACCTAAAGAAGCTGTAAAAGAATATCTTTTAAATATTGCTAATTCAACATTTGAAAATTGGAGAAGAGCTAATCAAGATAAAGATATATCAGAATTTGAATTACAACTTAATAAAATGAGTGTTAGTGGAGCCTTATTTGACATGATAAAACTGCTAGATGTAGGTAAAACTGTAATATCTAAATTTACAGCTGAGAAAGTATATGAAGAAGCAATGAAATGGGCAAAAAGACATGATAGTGAACTTGAAAAAATTCTAGAAGATAAAGAATACTCATTAAAAGTATTTGGAATTGAAAGAGGAAATAAGAAACCTAGAAAAGATATTGCAAAATGGTCAGATGTAAAAGAAAATATTAGTTATATGTATGATAATTTATTTGGAACTGAAGGAGAATATCCATACCAAGTAATTTCTGATAGAGAAGATATAAATAAAATTCTAAAAACATATATAGAAAAATATTATGACGATGCAGATGACAAACAAACATGGTTTGAAAAAATAAAGCAACTTACAGAAGAAATGGGATATTGTAAAGATGTAAAAGAATTTAAAGCAAATCCAGGAATGTATAAAGCCCATGTAGGAGATGTGAGTACAGTTTTAAGAGTTGCTTTAACTAGAAGAACAAATACACCAGATATGTATGAAATTATGCAAATTTTAGGGAAAGAAAGAATTGCTAAAAGGTTTGAAATGGCAATAAAATAAATTAAAAAATAGATAGCATAATATGAAAACATAAATGAAAATTAAATAAAAATTAAACAAAAGTAACAATTAAATAAAAAACAATAGTGAAATAATAATAAGTCTAAAAAAATTAAAAAGGTAGGTAAAAGTTATGGAATACAATATAGGAGATATTGTAAGAACTAAAAAACAACATCCATGTGGAAGCAAATTGTGGGAATTAACAAGGATAGGTGTAGATTTTAAACTAAAATGCCAAGGATGTGGACATGTTGTTATTTTACCAAGAGAAAAAGCAAAAAAAGCAATAACTAAAATAGAGAAAAAAGCAGAATAAATGAAATGAAGATACACTTTATATAGTAATAACATAAATTATTATATAAAGTGTATTTTTTGTTAAAATAACTATAGAAAATTTGGAAAATGGAAAATAAATTAGTATATAAATATATTTGGTAGTGCAAGATGGATTAATACTTAGTAAATAGTAAGTATTAATTTTAAGTTACAAAAATCAAAATTCGACATATAATATAGTATAGCATTAATCAGAATGCTATATTGGAGGTGACCTTTATGGAGCCACAAGACACAATTTATTGCTATGATAACAAAGAAAACAAATGCACAAATAAAAAGAATTGTTTAGGAATAATAGCAGCAATTTTACTTTCAGCATTTACTCTAGTAATAGGAATAATAATAGGAGCAGCATTATCAACAGCAATTTTAGCAGCATTACCAGCTGTTATAGTATTAGCTGTTGTACTAGGATTATTGTTAATACTAACACTAATTCTTATGTTCTGTAATAAAAACAAAAAGAAAAAATGTAAATGTTGTTGCTAATAAAATATAAACGAAAAAAAGAAGGTTTAATATAAGTTTTGCTAAATAGAGGCAAACTTAATTAACCCTTCTTTTTATAATAAATATATAAATACATAAAATATTAAAATTTTATAAGTTTTAAATGTATCGATTCGCAAATAATATACTATTATAAATATTCTTCGATAATTTTCCAAACTTCATCTTTATAAATTTTTCTTTCTGATGAAAATGGTAGAGTTGTTACATCTCCTATAGGATTAATTTGTTTTTGTAAATCTTTAACTACTCCATCAACTTTTGTAATAGCAATTTTATCAGCTTTATTTGCTAAAATTATAAATGGTAATTTAGAAGAAATTACATAGTTATACATAAGCAAATCATTTGCAGTAGGATTATGACGAATATCAACAAGAAAAATTATTAAGGCAATTTCTTTTCTACGAGATAAATATTCATCAATAAAATTGCCAACTTGAGCTTGCTCTTTTTTTGACATTTTACTATATCCATAACCTGGTAAATCAACAAAATAAAATGTTTCATCAATATTGTAGAAATTGATTTGACGAGTTTTACCAGGTTCACTACTTGTACGTGCTAATTTTTTTCTATTTATCATTGTATTTACAAAGCTTGATTTACCAACATTAGATTTTCCTACTAAAACGATTTCAGGTAATCCATTTTGAGGATATTGTTTCGGACTAACTGCTGATACTTCAAATTTAGGATTTTTTACTATCATATTAAATCTCCATTATTTTTATTTATTAAATGTTTATATAAAGTGATTTTTAGTACTGAAATATATATATTAAATAGATATTATTTTTTTATTTGAATCTTTTCTAAACCACCCATATAAGGTCTTAAAACTTCTGGAACAATAACAGAACCATCTGGTTGATAATTATTTTCCATAATTGAAATAAGCATTCTAGGTGGGGCAACTACTGTATTATTTAAAGTATGTGCAAAATAAGTTCCATTTTCACCTTTTATTCTAATTCCAAGTCTACGTGATTGAGCATCTGTTAAATTGGAACAGCTTCCAACTTCAAAATATTTCTTTTGACGTGGACTCCATGCTTCAACATCACATGATTTAGCTTTTAAATCAGCTAAATCTCCAGAACAACATTCTAAAGTTCTAACTGGAATTCCCATACTTCTAAAGAATTCAACAGTATATGACCACATTTTATCATACCAATTCCAACTATCTTCAGGTTCACAAACAACTATCATTTCTTGTTTTTCAAATTGGTGAATACGGTAAACTCCACGTTCTTCTATACCATGAGCACCTTTTTCTTTTCTAAAGCAAGGGGAATAAGAAGTCATAGTATAAGGTATATCTTCTTTGTTTAAAATTTGACCTTTGAATTTACCTATCATAGAATGTTCAGAAGTACCAATTAAATATAAATCTTCACCTTCAATTTTGTACATCATAGCATCCATTTCTTCAAAACTCATAACACCAGCTACGACATCAGAACGAATCATAAAAGGAGGAATACAATAAGTAAATCCTTTATTAATCATAAAATCTCTTGCATAAGTTAAAACAGCAGAATGTAATCTTGCTACATCTCCCATTAAATAGTAAAAACCTTGCCCAGCAACACGTCTGGCACTATCTAAGTCAAGGCCACCAAGAGCTTCTAATATTTCTCCATGAAAAGGAATTTCATAATCAGGAACTATAGGTTCTCCAAATTTTTGAATTTCTACATTTTCACTATCATCTTTACCAATAGGAACAGATGGGTGCATCATATTAGGAATCTTCATCATTCTAGATTTTATTTCTTCTGAATATTCAGATTCTAGTTTTTCGTTAGCTTCTAATTCAGAATTTATTTTATTAACTTCTTCTTTTACTTTTTCTGCTTCATCTTTTTTTCCAGATTTCATTAAGTTACCAATTTCATTACTTAGAGATTTTCTTTGAGAACGTAAATTATCTCCATTTAATTTAACTTCTCTACTTTTTTTATCAATTTCAAGTACCTCATCAACCATAACAAGTTTTGAATCTTGAAATTTGTTTTTGATGTTTTCCTTAACTAACTCAGGATTTTCTCTTAAAAATTTAATGTCTATCATAAAAAACTCTCCTTTCTATACTATTTCCGTATTATATCGCATTTTTAAGTAAATAGCAACAATAAAATGCTGATTTTGGGGTCGGAGGAAAAAATCATTTTAAAGAATGAAATAAAAAACAATTTTATAAATAAATATAGAAAAATAAAATGATTTTTTATGTATGCTCCAAAAACAACTGAATAATCTGCAATAAAAGAGAACAGAATAAAAGTAGGTGAAATAGTATGATAATAGAATTAGTTAAGTTTATAATTTGTTCAATTTTAATAGTAATTATTGCAAAAAAAATATTGTCAAATACTTTAAGAAAATTAGCCGAAATAATGAAATTAAAACCAAAAACAGTTGGATACATTGCAGGAATATCAACATCAATTCCTGAATTATTATCTGTTGGAATTGCAGGATTTAGTGGATTAATTGATACAGGGATTTTTAATATATTAACATCTAATATAATAAATTTTATTGAATATTTTATAACTATAATTTTAAACAAAAATATAAAAATAATAAAAAATAAAGCAATTATATTAGAGTTAATTTTAGTAATAATTACAATAGCCATTCCACTCATAAGTTCTAGCCAAAATATAGATTTAAATATGAATATTGTATATTGTTTTATAGGATTGTATATTATCTTTCACTATATAAATAAATATATTCATAAAAAATATTTAAAAGTTGAAGATGAAATATTTAGTAAAGAAATTCACGAAGAAGAAAATACACAAGAAAAGGGAAAAAGTAAATATTATATATTAACAATAATTGTATCGACAGTTTTATTGTTCTTTATAGGAAATATATTATCAAACTCATTAGAAAAATTGTGTAATAATTTTGGTATTTCACAATTTATTATAGGAATATTACTTGGAATAATAACAAGTGCACCAGAATTTATTACATTTAATGATGCTCAAAGATATTATAAGAAAAAATATAATAAACCATTATTAGGTGTAATTGAAGCAACAAACAATTTAATTAGTTCTAATGTAATTAATTTATTTGTTATTCAATCATTGGGAATATTAATATATATAATAAAATTTTGAAAGATAATGAAAATATAATGAATTAGACAAGAGATAGAAAATTAAAAAATATAGTAAACGAATTTAAAATAAAAATAATATAAAAGAATTTAACGAAAATATAAAAATTGCTTGACAAATCAAATATATATAGTGTATAATAATATACGTTACAAGAAGAAGTTAAACTTCTCACCTAATCCAATTAAGGAAAAAGGTTAGAAAATAAATTTAATATTTATATTAAATTATGACTTAATTTGACTTGTAACAAAAGTCAAATTTTTTTATTTATGGAGGTGTTTTAACATAAAACAAGAATTACCAATTAATAGACAAATCAAAGCTAAAGAAGTTCAACTAATAGGAGCAAACGGAGAAAAAGTAGGGTTAGTTTCTTTAGAAGAAGCGTTAAAAAAAGCTGAAGAAAATGACTTAGATTTAGTATTAGTAGCACCAAATGCTAATCCAGTAGTTTGTAAGATAATGAACTATGGAAAATACAAGTTTGAGCAAGCAAAAAAAGAAAAAGAAGCTAAAAAGAAACAAAAAGTACTTGAAGTAAAAGAAATAAGAGTTACTCCTAATATTGAAGACCATGATTTTAGTTTTAAATTAAAAAACACAAAGAAATTTCTAGAAGATGGAAACAAAGTAAAAATAACAGTTAGATTTAGAGGTAGAGAAATCAACAATGCTAAATCTGGCGAAGCAGTATTAAATAAATTTATTGAAAATTTAGAAGATATTGCAACTGTTGAAAAAAAGCCTAAACTAGAAGGAAGAAATATGTTTACAATTTTATCTAAAAAAGCAGAAAAAAATACTGCTAAATAATATAACAAAAATCGAAAGGAGTTTATCATTATGCCAAAATTAAAAACAAATAAAGCTGCTAAAAAAAGATATTCAATAACAGCTACAGGAAAAGTAAAAAGAACAAAATCAAACAGAAGACACTTATTAGCTAATAAAACAGCAAGACAAAGAAAATCAGGAAAAGTGCAAGACGCATATGCAGATAAAACATGCGAAAAAACAATTAAAAAATTATTACCATATGGAAACTAATATAGGTAGAAATCAAAAGGAAGGTGAATTATAAATGGCAAGAGTAAAAACAGCTAGAACAACAAGAGCAAGACATAAAAAAGTATTAAAACAAGCAAAAGGATATTATGGAGCAAAAAGTTATAGATTTAGAAATGCTAACCAAGCAGTTATGAAATCTTTAACATATGCTTATGTAGGAAGAAAAGATAAAAAAAGTAATTTTAGAAAATTATGGATAGCAAGAATTAATGCAGCAGCAAGAATTAATGGAACTACATACAGCAAAATGATATCAGGTCTTAAAAAAGCAAATGTAACAATTAACAGAAAAATGTTAGCAGACTTAGCAGTAAATGATGAAAAAGCATTTGCAGAATTAGCTGAAATATCAAAAAAAGCTTAAGAATTTAATTAGTTTATATAAAAAATAAAAAGTCTTAAATATATTTCTAGATATATTTAAGACTTTTTTGTTTATTGCTTTTTCATTTTAGGCTTAGAAATTAAAGATGCTAGATATCCAAAAAATACAGCAGCAGCAATTCCACCAGCAGCAGCTTTAACACCACCAGTGAAAGCGCCAAGTAATCCAGAAGATTGTACTGCTTCAATAGCACCCTTAGATAAATTATAGCCAAAACCTGTAAGAGGCACAGTAGCACCACATCCAGCAAAATCAACTAAATATTTATAAATACCTAAACCACCTAATATAGCACCAGTAGTAACAAAAATAACTAATATTTTAGCAGGTGTAAGTTTAGTTTTATCGATTAAAATTTGACCAATTATACATATAATACCACTAACAATAAAACATTTTAATAAAGATGAAATTTCAAAAACATTAGACCAATCTATATTCATAATAAAATCCTTTCTTATGTCCAATTGGAACGGGGGCCAGGTCCAAAGTGGACATTTTGTAAATTATTAACAATTAGTATATTATACATTTTTTTAAAATGTCCATTTAGGAAACGTCCCCAATTGGACACAGCTAAATTTCTATGCTAATTGCATGAGCTATTCCTGGAATACTTTCTCCTTGTTGTGAACTTGTGGAATTCATTAGAGCTCCTGTTGCTATAAGTAATAATTTTTTTATTTTTTTAGATTGTAATTGTTTGAATAAGTAGCCTGAAAATACGGTACCACAACAAGCACAGCCACTTCCACCAGCATGTGTATCTTGAGTTTTTGTATCATATATTAAAAGCCCACAATCATTGTAATTAGATTTAATATTAAATCCTTTTGACATAGCGATGTCTATGGCAATATCTTTTCCTATTTTTCCTAAATCTCCACTTATTATTGCATCATAGTAGCTAGGACTTCGTCCTGTATCTAAAAAATGAGTTAATAAAGTATCAGCAAAAGCTGGAGCCATGGCAGCACCCATATTATTTGCATCTTTTATCCCCATATCTACAATTTTGCCCAAAGTGATATTTGTTATATAAGGACCATTTCCACTTTTAGATAGAATGGTTGCGCCAGAACCGGTTACAGTCCATTGACTTGTTGGTGGACGTTGATTACCTAATTCTAATGGAAATCTAAATTGTTTTTCAGCACTGCAAAAGTGACTAGAAGTAGCACATATAACATTTTTAGCAAAACTTTCTACAGCTATAGCTCCCATACACATACTTTCAACAAAAGTGGAACATGCACCAAACATACCTACAAAAGGAATATTGCTATCACGTAATCCAAAGCTAGAAGATATACATTGATTAAGTAAATCACCTGCAAATATACAATCTATATCATTTGTAGATATACCAGATTTTGCAACAAGTGCATTTACATTTTCTTTAATAATCTTACTTTCAGCTTTTTCCCAAGTTTTTTCTCCCCAAAATTCATCTTCTAAAGTTTGATCGAAATATTTTGCAAGTGGTCCTTGAGCTTCTTTAGGACCAACAATGCTGTTACAGTCTACAATAGTTGGAGGAGAATTAAATTTTATAGTTTGTTTACCTAACTTTTCCAAAAAAATCAGCCTCTTTCATATATATTTTTTATAATTTTACTAACGTAATAAATTGAGAAAATTTATGCCTCTATAATTTAACTTATAGATGGATTTATATGAATTATTGCTAAACTAAAGTAACAGATTGCGTATTAAAAATCAGAAATATAATTCCAACTAAAATAGAAGCAGAAATTCCAAAAACAAGTACAGGACCTGCCACTGTAAACATTTTTCCACCAACTCCCATAACATATCCTTCAGATTTATACTCCATAGCAGGTGAAACAATAGAGTTAGCAAAACCAGTAATAGGAATTAAAGAACCAGCACCTGCGAATTTACCTATTTTATTAAATAAGTTAAGACCAGTTAAAAATGCAGAAAATCCTATTAATAAAATGGAAACAATTGTACTAGAAGTTGATGTATCAAAACCTCTTTGTGTACATATATTAAATATAACTTGGCCAATAGTACAAATTAATCCACCAACCCAAAAAGCATTAAAACAGTTTTTAAAAATAGGAGAATTTGGCGATTTTTTATTAACATATTTTTGATAAGTTTCTTTACTTTCCAATGGGTCCATAATATTACCTCCTAACTATTTTTTCTATTAACATCAATTGTAAAAGTTAAATCTAAATCAACAAAATATTCTATAATCTTATCACCATCGATTGAAGCTCTTTGTTCAATAATTTTTACATCTGATAAATAATCAATGCTTTTTGAAGCTTCAGCAATTGTTTTTACTATAGCATCTTTCCATGAAACTGTAGAATTTCCAGTAATAAGTAAATGTTTTTTTACATCCATTTTAAAACCTCCTAAATAACATTTAAAAATATCTTTTCCAAAAGCTAGTAAAAATATACAAAAAAATGTATAATAAATTTGTCTGATGTCCAATTGGGGACGTTTCCTAAATGGACATTTTGGAAAAAAATGTATAATATAATAATTGGTAATAATTTACAAAATGTCCATTTAGGAAACGTCCCCAATTGGACAAAACAAGATAAAGGAGAAAATGATATGGATAAAGCAAGGGAAAGCGCATTGAAAGTACTTTATAAAATAGATGTTGAAAATGGATATTCTAATATAGTGTTAAATGATGAAATTAAAAGCAAGAAAGATGGTTTAAATTCAAAAGATATAGGGCTGATTTCTGAAATTGTTTATGGAGTTACAACATGGAAACTTACTTTAGATGAAATAATAAAAAAATATTCAAAAATTAGACTTAAAAAAATTTCTCCATGGATTATAAATATTTTAAGAATGTCAATTTATCAAATAATATTTTTAGATAAAATACCAGTATCAGCTTCTGTAAACGAGGGTGTAAATTTAGCTAAAAGATATGGTAATAGAGGAAGTATTGGTTTTGTAAATGCAGTTTTAAGAAAAGTTAGTAAAAAAGATTATGAAGAATTATTTAATGAAAAAGAAGAATTAAAAAGAATTTCTAAAACTACTTCTATGCCAGAATGGATAATACAAAGATTAAAAGAAGATGGACTAACTGTAAAAGAAATAGAAGATATTTGTAAAAATTCTAATATAAAGCCTAAAATATCAATTCGTACAAATAACACTAAAATATGCAAAGAAGATTTAAAAATTAGATTAGAAGAAAAAGGTATTTCTTCAACAGATGGGATTTTAAATGATTTTTTGATTTTAGATAAAGTAAAAGATATAGAGAACATGGAAGAATTTAAAAGTGGGCTTTTTACAGTACAAGACGAAGTAGCAGGATTAACAGCATTAGTTTTAAATCCTAAACCTGGAGAAAAAGTATTAGATGCATGTAGTAGCCCAGGAGGGAAAACTACGTATTTAGCAGAGATTATGTGCAATAAAGGAAAAATAGAAGCATGGGATATACATGAACACAGAACAAAACTTGTTCGAAATACTGCTAAAAGATTAAATTTGGAAATAATAAGTACTAACGTTCAAGATGCAACTATATATAATGAAAAATATAAAGAGAATTTTGATAAGATTTTATTAGATGTTCCATGCTTAGGGATAGGGGTACTTAAGAGGAAAACGGATATAAAGTGGCAAAAACAAGAAAATGATATAGAAGAAATTTCTAAAATACAATATGAAATACTAAAAACATGCTTCAAATATTTGAAAAGTGGAGGAAAATTGGTGTATTCAACATGCAGTATTTTAAAAGAAGAAAATGAAAAAATAATAGAAAAATTTATAAAAAATAACAAAAATGCTGTAATAGAAAATATAAATTTTGAAGAAAGTGAAAAAATAAAAGATGAAAAAAATGCGGAAATATTTTTTACAAAATACATAAAACAAAATAAATATTTACAAATATATCAAAATGAAAAAACAGATGGATTTTTTATCTGCAAAATAGCTAAAAATTAACAAAAAAACAATTATTACAATAATGTTACAATTAAGTTACGGTTATGTTAAATATATTGACCTTTTTGACAATTAAAGATAATATATAAGTATATTCGAGATTTTATGCAAAAGAAAAAATTACAAGAATGTAAAATATATTCAAGTATGATTTTGGGTTAAATGCAGAGAATAAAACTATCATAAATAAAAGGAGAAAAAAATGTCAAGTTGTTTAGGACTATATATAGAAAACAATATAATTAAATATGCAAAAGTTTCAAAAGAACGCGACAACATAAAAGTAGAAGCTTTTGGAATTAAATTTTATGAAAATTTAGGTAAAGCAATAGACCAAGTAATAGAAGAAACTTATAGTCAAAAAACACCAATTAGTGTAAACATGTCAGATGAAATGTTTAATTATTTTGATATGTATGCATTACTTACAAAAAATGATTTGCAAAAAGCAATAAAAACAGAATTTGAAGCACTTTGCGCAGATAGAGGATATAACCCAAATGTTTTTGAAACTAGATATGCAGTAGCATCAAACCAAATGGACAAAGACAAATTAAGAATAATTCATATAGCAGATAACAAAATGGAGATAAACAAAAGGTTACAACAATTTGCAAATTATCATTTAAGTAATATTTCGCCTATATCAATGTCAATTCCAAATTTAGCACAAATAGAAAAAAATGAAAATTCTATAATTGTTAATATGGAAGAAAACACAACAATAACAACAATAATAAAAGGAAAAATATTTTCAGTAGACACATTAGAAGAAGGAAGTAAAAACATACTAGATAAAATAAATGTAAAAGAAAATTCATATTCTAAATCTTATGAAATATGTAAAAATACAACAATATATACATCAGAAGGAAGAGAACTACAAGCAGATGAAGAAGGATATTTACAAGATATAATGCCAACTTTATACAATATAGTAGGACAAGTAAGAAAAGTTATAAACTCAGCTGTAGAAAAAATTGAAAAAGTATATATTACAGGAACGATTGCTTTAGTAAACAATGTGGACTTATATTTTCAAGAATATTTAGATAAAACAACTTGTGAATTATTAAGACCATATTTTATAGAAAACACAGGAAATATTAGTATAAAAGATTATATAGAAGTAAATTCAGCTGTCTCACTAGGATTAATGGGAATGGGAGAAGGTATAGTAGGAATGAACTTTAAAAAGAAAAATTTCTCAGATCAAATTCCTAGCTGGTTAAAAGTTGAAGTTAGCTCAGAAAAAGGCAAAAAACAAAAGAAAAACACAAAATCACTAAACTCAAAAATTACATGGGATTTAGGTGAAAAACTAGATAAAACAGAAAAAGGATTAGTAAGAATTGCGATATCACTATTCTTATTAGTAACAATATATAGTGCTTTTTCAGGGATGTTAAGCTATCAAATGGAAATAAAAGAAGAAGAAGCAAAAGATTCTATTATGCAAACAAATACTCAAATAGCGTTAGCAAATAAAGATAATGAGAAAATAAAATCAAAAACAAATGATTATACAGCGATGATTAAAAATTTGGAAGAGGCAAATGACAGAATAACAGACAGAAACAAATCAAGAAACGCAATACCAAATTTATTAAATCAAATAATGTCAGTTATACCAGAACAAGTTCAGTTAACATCAATAGAAAATTCAACAGGTACACATGTTGTAATTAATGCTCAATCAAATAAATATGAGCAATTAGGATTTTTAGTAGCAAAATTAAAAAATGATGTAATACTAACAAATGTTGTTTCAACAGCAGGGCAAAAAGATAATAGTATTGTTACTATAAAGATAGAAGGAGATTTACCATGAAAAAAATGTTAATTTTAGTTCTTATAGCATTATTAATTGCACTGGCAGCGTTTATTGGTATTAAAGGTGTAACTATTGGAAGTGTAGAAATTCTAGGAATACAAGGAATTCAAGAAAAAAATAGTGAGCTAGATGAAAAAATACAAGAAGCAGCAAAGCTAGCAGAAAAAACATATCAACAAGCTGTTAGTGAAGTAAATATTAATGCAAAAAAATTACAAGAAGAAAAGAAAAATTATGAAGATATGACAGTAATAAGTGAAGACGGAGAAGTTCAAACAGCAAATCAAATAGAAAAATATGAAATTGAAACTTTATGGGTAAAGCTAGGAAATCATGCAACAAAAGAAGGTGTTGTAATGAAAATGGATGTGACAAATGGAAGCAGTGGAGCACAAGGAAGTTATAATTTAAACTTCACAGCAACAGGTGGTTATGTTCAAATAGAAGACTTTATTTCATCAATAGAAAATGATAGTACTTTAGGATTTAAAATAGAAGAATTTAAAATGATACCTTCAGGAAATGAATTACAAGCAACATTTGTATGTAAAGACATTCCAATAAAAGAAATATCATCAACAACAGTTACAAAGCCTAAAGATCAAACAGATTCAAACAGTAAAAATGGAACAAATACATCAGGAGAAAATAATACACAAGAAAGCGGAAATACATCAAATACAACTAATACAGAAGCCAACAATACTAATTCAACAGATGTTGAATCAAGATAAAGAAAGGAAGTAAACAATGGCAAAATCAATTATAAAAGAAATAATTATTGTATTATTACTATGCTTGGCAATAATTTTAGTATTAGGAATATTGTTATATGAATATGTTCCAATAACTAAAACAATACCTAATGAAGTTGCTTATACAACTCCAAGTGAAGTAAAAGAAGAACTACTTTCCAATCCAGAAGTTGATGAAAGTAAAATAATTATGACTTATGAAGTTAACCAAGAAGATTTAAATAATTATAAAAAAATACAAGATTATAAACC
Organism: uncultured Clostridia bacterium; assembly: GCA_963558245.1. Classification (GTDB taxonomy): domain Bacteria; phylum Bacillota; class Clostridia; order TANB77; family CAG-508; genus CAG-269. Next base: position 10,343 of record CAUWGA010000016.1, on the reverse strand, counting down.
AGGAAAAGCAAACCCATTTGCACCAGCAGGAACAAGTGGAACAAATACAACTACAAATGGTTCAGCAAATTCAGGAAGTTCTAATTCTGGAAATTCAACAAGTGGAACTACAACAGGAGGAAGTACATCAAATAATACTTCAACATCAGGTGGAAGTTACTTTCCAGATAAAGGAACAAAATAAAATTAGTTATTAACATTATATTTATATATATAAGTATAATACAATAAAATAATTCAAAAGAAAAGGGGTGAGAACAAATGACAAACAATAAAGGTATAACATTAATAGCTTTAGTAATTACAATTATCGTTCTATTAATTTTAGCGGGTGTATCAATAGCAATGTTAACAGGAGATAATGGTATATTAAATCAAGCAAATAAAGCAAAAGCAGATACAGCTAGAGCTGAAGTTGTTGAAAGAGTCAATATGGAATTAAACGCACAATTAACTAATGCTATGGCTGGAGAAAACTTTGATGAGCAAGGCACAATAGAAAAAAATATAGGAACATTAGATAATGGAGCATCAGTAACAGTAACAGTAACACAAACAAGTGGAGATACAAAAGGTTCAGTTACTATAGCAGTTTCAGGAGTTGATGGATTAACAACAACAACAGGAAAAGTAGCATATGAAACTAATGCATGGAAATTAACACCAGTTAAATAATTAGGAGGAATTTAATATGACAAATAATAAAGGTATAACATTAATAGCTTTAGTAATTACAATTATCGTTTTATTAATCTTAGCAGGTGTATCAATAGCAATGCTAACAGGAGATAATGGTATATTAACACAAGCAAACAAAGCAAAAGATGATACAGCAAAAGCTGAAGTTGCTGAAAAAGTAAATATGGCAATTCAATCAGCATATACAGATTATGTAGTAAACTCTAGTGGAGTTGCTTCAACACCAATGCCAGTAGCTAATGTAGTAACTGCATATAATACTGACAACGGAGCTAGTGCAGCTAAAGTAACATCTGGAAACAACATAGAAGTAACACTTAATAGTGTTACATACACAGTTGCATTACAAACAGCAGATAAATCATATAAAGTAACAAAAGATAACGTAACAGTAAAACAATAAGAATAATAAATAAAATAATAGCCATACGCACACAATGTGTGTATGGCTAAATTAATAAAAAGGAAACAAAAATGGAAATATTTTTTTATATTATAATATTTATAATAGGAAGTTTATTTGGAAGTTTTTATACATTAGCAGTATATAGAATACCAAAAAGACAAGATATAATACACACACATTCATATTGCCCTAATTGTAACCATAAATTAGGTTTATTAGACTTGTTTCCGATTTTTAGTTATATATTTTTAGGAGGGAAATGTAGATATTGTAAACAAAAAATAAGACCACGCTATTTAATATTAGAAGCTTTGTCAGGATGTCTTTTTGTTATAATTGCATATTTTGTGGGACTACGAGTAGAAAACTTAAATATTACAACTATAATTAACTTTTGCTTTATAGTATTATATATAACTTATATAATATTAATGGCAGGAGTAGATAAAGAATATAGAAAAATCGATAAAGCAATTAATATATATGGAATAACAATATCTATTATGTATATGTCATATCTATGCATAGTAGAAAAATCTAGTATATATAGATATGGTATATATTTATTTTTGTACATAATTGTATTAATTTTAGATACAATTACATTAAAAAAATTTGCTAAAAGTCCATACTTGAATGGAATATTAATATTAACATTAATAATGGCATCCTTTACAGGAGAATTTATAACAGCAATTTCATTAGTGGCAGGACTACTTTCAATAGCAATTTATATATTAATTTATAAGATAGAACAAGATTTAAAAAGAAAAAAATCAGATGGGCAAATATCAGATAAAATTAATATAGGATTTTGTTTAGGAGTATCAAACATTTTAATTTTTGTTTGTACATTAATCTATAATTACTATGTTTTATAGAAGGAGAAAAGTATGAATATACGTAGTGAAAGAGGATTTACAGGAATTGATATATCTGTATCAGTAATTATAATTTTTATATTTGTATCAATCATTGCAACATTAGTATATCAGATAAATAGCACTTCGAAAGAGATACAATTAAAATCTGAGGCTACATATTTAGCAATAAATGAAATAGAAAACATAAAAAATCAAGGATTTGAAGCATATAAAGATAGAAGTATAGCAGGAGGAAATAGTGTAGTATCACAAGATGAAGAAGTGCAAGAAGGATATTATAAAACTACTACAATTATGGACTATACAGATATACAAGGAAATGAAGGAAAAACAAAAAATATTGTAAAAAAAGCAACAGTTAAAATATCATATATGTATAAAGCAAAAGAACAAATAGTTGAACTATCAACAGTACTTTCAAAGGAGAGTTAGAATGAAATCAGAAAAAGGTATTACATTAATTTCATTAACTATATATGTAATTGTAATGACGCTTGTTGTTGCAGTAGTAGGAATTGTTACAGGCATATTTGCAAAAAACATTCGAGAATCAAATTTTTATACAGCACCGATAGCTGGATATACTGCATTTAATAGTTATTTTTCTGATGAAGTAAATCATGAAGGAATAAAAATTTTGGAATGTAAATCAAACTACGTAGTATTTAACAATGGAATACAATATACATTTGTAGAAGAGAATAAAGGAATTTATAGAAATAAAGTGAAAATAGCAAGAGATATAGACTTTTGTACATTTTCAGAACAAATAAAAAATGGGAAACAAGTAATAAATGTTAATTTTAAATCAGGAAGTCAAAACAGAAATACAACTTATACTTTAAAATAGCACAAAAGAAAGGAAGAAAAATCTTATGGAATTAAAAAGAAGACAACCAATAGGTGTTGAATTAGTAAAAAAAGGAGTTGTAACTGAAAACGACATAGAAAGAGCTTTAGAGTATCAAAAGCAACATCCTAAAAAGAAAATGGGAGATATTTTATATATCTTAGATGTATGTAATCCAGATAAATTAATAAAAGCTGTAGGAGAAATTGTTGGAACAAAAGGAATTATACTAAACAATAAATCTTTAAAAGTAAAAATAACAGATTATATATCATTAGATATAGCAAAGGAAAATAAAGCAATTCCTTTTGAAGTAAGTAATGGAAAAATAAAAGTATGCTTTGCTGATACTGTAAATGAAAAAGCAATGAATACAATTAAATTAATACTTCTAAATAAAGGTCTAGTAATGGAAAGCTATATCACATTTGAAAGTGATATAGAAAGAATATTAAAATCACAAGAAGGAGAAGCTACTACAAACTTAAATATAACAGGAAGAAACAACACAATAACAAACTTGGTAGATAGTATAATAAAAACAGGTATAGAAAGACGTGCAAGTGATATCCATATTGAGCCTATGGAGAATAAAGTAAGAGTAAGATATAGAATAGATGGTGAATTATTTACAGCAGCAAATATATCTAAAGAAAAAGAGCCACAAATTGTAGGGAGACTAAAAGCAATATCTAATATGCACCAAGAAAAACAAGAATCTCAAGATGGTAGAATATTGCTTTATGATGACTATAATATTCGTGTTTCTTCTCAGCCAAACGTGTATGGAGAAAAATTTGTTTTAAGATTATTAAAGAAAAACTCAAACATAAGAAATATTTTTGAACTAGGACTTCCAGCAACAAAAGAAGAATTAATAAAAAGTATTAACAAGAAAAATAGTATAACTATAATGGCAGCTCCTACAGGAGAAGGAAAAACAACAAGTTTATACAGTATTATAGATTATTTAAATCGTCCAGAGATAAATATTACAACAATAGAAGATCCCGTAGAAATTCGTATTGAAGGGCTAAACCAAATAGAAATAGATGCAAGAGCTTCTTTCTCTGATTCATTAAGAACAGTTCTAAGACAAGACCCTGATATTATACTAGTAGGAGAAATAAGAGATAAAGAGACAGGAGAAATTGCAATTCAAGCAGGACAAACAGGACACTATGTTTTATCAACAATTCACACAATAAATAGTGTAGAAGTCATAACAAGACTTAGAAAAATGGGACTTTCAGACTATGATGTTGCAAGTACATTGGCAACAGCTATATCACAAAGACTTGTAAGAAAAATTTGTCCAGAATGTAGAAAAGAAAGAAAATTCACAGAAGAAGAAAAGAAAATAATAAAAAGTATAGGCGATAGATATGGAGTAAATTACGACTTATCAGGAATAACTTATGATGCAATTGGATGTAAACATTGTAATAACACAGGATTTTTTGATAGAGTTGGTGTATATGAAATATTAAATATCACAGAAAATTTACAAACAGAAATAATGAACGGAAAATCTAGTATAGAAATTAGAGAACAAGCATTAAAAGAAGGATATAAACCATTAGTTGTGGATGGTATAAATAAAGTAATAAAAGGATATACAACATTAGAAGAATTGAATAAAAAATTATTATTTTATTAAATGACAAAGGAGGAAAAACCATGGATATGAATAAAGTGCTAGACGAAGCAATAAGACTAGATGCTTCAGACGTACACTTAGTTCCAGGAAATAAACCAATGCTAAGAATAGCAAGAGACCTAGTACCTGTAAAAGGAACAAAAATATTAACATCAGAAGATATGTATGAAGTATATGATTTTTTAGTAAAAGGCAATATAGACAAAGACGAAGTATTTAATACTACAAGAAAATTAGATACATCATATGTATATAAAGACATACGTTTAAGGGTAAATATATCGCTAACAGACGATGTACCACTTTGTACACTAAGATTAATAAAAAATGAGTTACCACCATATGAATCTTTAGGAGTACCAGATATAGTAAGAAGAATGACATATCAACCACAAGGGCTAATATTAGTTACAGGAAAAACAAACTCTGGTAAATCAACCACGCTGAACTCATTAATTGATTATATAAACGAAAATCAAAATAAAAAGATATTAACATTAGAAAACCCAGTAGAATATAAACATCAATCTAAAAGGTCACTAATTGTGCAAAAAGAAGTAGGAAAAGGAAGAGATAGTTTAACGTTTAGTGATGGTGTTAAAAACTCATTAAGAGAAGACTGTGATATATTAGTAATAGGAGAAATTCGTGATAAAACAACTATGGAAGCAGCAATAGAGATGGCAGAATCAGGACACTTAGTAATAGGAACATTACACACAAAATCATGTGCAGAAACAATCGACAGAATGATAAATTTTTATGAGGTAAGAGACCAAGCAAGTATAAAATACTTATTATCAGCTTTATTAAAATTAGTAGTATCTCAAAGATTACTAAAAGGAACAAATGGAAAACTAGTATTAGTACCAGAAGTAATGGTAGTTGATAATATTGTTTCAGGAATTATACGTAAAGAAAAACTAAGTGTTGCAGAAATAGAAGATGCAATACAAAGTAATTCAGAAAAAGGAAGTATAGGTTTAATAAATTCACTTGCAAATTTATTTGTAGAAGATAAAATAACATTAGATCAAGCAAAAGCACAAATAGAAGAAAAAAATCAAGAAATATTAAATAGAACAATAATGCAATTAAAAATAAAAAAAGGCGATAAAGGACTTTAATAAATATCCTTAAGCGAAAAGGAGGACAATCCATGCCAACATATGTATATAAAGCAATGACAGATAAAGGAGTACTTGTTAGGAACAAAGTAGAATCTGCTAGCAGATTAGAACTTATAAAAAGCTTAAAAAGTAACAATTTACTTCCTATATCAATAGAACAAGTTGCATATATAGGCAATAGTGCAAATAAAAAACAGAAAAAGAATATAACAGATATTCAAGAGATAATGAAAAATGTAAATACAACTCAAATAGGTGGAAAACCAAAAACATTAACTGCAACAGAAAAAATGAATTTGTATTTTGCAAAAACAGAAAAAATTACACAAAGAGATATAGTAGTATTTACTCAAAACTTTTATTTATTAAAAAAGGCAAATTTTAACAACATACATGCATTAAGCACAATTATTGAAAGTACAGAAAATTTATCATTTAAAGGAATTTTGGAAGATATATTAGCAGGAGTAGAAGCAGGAGATTATATGTATACAACAATGGAATATTATTCAAATGTATTTCCATATATATATATAAATATGATAAAAGTAGGAGAATTATCAGGATCTTTAACAAACTCTTTAGAACAAGCTGTTCAATATTTAGATGAATCAGCAAGCTTAACTAAAAAATTAAAATCAATATTAATACCAAATATTGTTCAATTTGTATTGTTATTAGTAATGTTAGTTGTAGGAACATTAGTCGCAATTCCATCAATACAAGGAATATTTGACGAAATGGGAACAGAAGAAGAATTACCAGCGATAACGTTGTGGTTTGCAGATTTCTTAAATCACGCAATGGCAAATTGGTATATACCAGTTTTAATAATTGTTGGAGCGGTAGCAGGGGTACTATTCTATATTAATACTCCGAAGGGAAAATACAATTTTCACTATTTCAAATATAAAATGCCAATATTTGGTGACCTTATATATGCTTTAGACTTTTCAAGAGTAATGAAAGCAATGTTACTAAACTTAAAAAATGGTATGAGAATACAAGAAGCGTTAGAAGTAAGTAAAAATGTAGTTAAAAACTATGTAATGTTATCAATGATAGAAACAGCTATAAATAATATATTAATGGGAACATCATGGATAGAACCATTTGAAAAAGCAGGACTATCAAAACCAATGGTAACAGAAATGTTAAAAATAGGTATGCAAACAGACCTAACAGAAATGATGGAGAAACTAGTTGAATATATGGAACTAGATATAGATAACATAATGACAAAGATAATGAAAGCATTACCACAAATAGTATATGCAATAGTTGGTGTAGTACTAATCTTCTTCGTATTAGTAGTATTAGTACCATGTATCCAAGTATATATGGGAAACTTCTTATTCTCAGCTTATGGTGTATAATGTTCAATTGGATGTCCAATTGGGACTGGGTCCAGGTCCAAAGTGGACATTTTGTAAAAAAATGTAAAAATATTTATTTAAAAGGTTGGGTTAGGAATTTAGACCCAACCTTTTTGAAATAAAGGAAGGAATTGATGTTAAATATGAAAATAGGAATAGATTTAGGAGGAAGTCACATTGCAATAGGAGTAGTTGACAAAGATGGGAAAATTTTAGACAAAAGAGAAAAAAGATTAAGAGGTATAGAAAAAAAGGCGATAAAAAAGACTATTGAAAATGAAATTATAACTAATGTAAAAGAATACAGCAAACTATATAAAATAAATGAAATAGGGATAGCAGCACCTGGAACTGTAAGTAAACAAAAAGTTATAAAATCAGTAAATCTTGGATTAAAAGATTATAAAATAATAGAAAATATACAAAAAGAGATAGACTTACCAATAAAAATAAGAAATGATGCAAAATGTGCAGCACTTGCAGAATATACATATGGAGCATTAAAGAAATATAATAGAGTTTTATTTTTAACATTAGGAACTGGAATAGGAGGAGCTATAATAATAGATGGTAAGCTACTTAATACAGGAGAATTACCTGGTTGTGAAATTGGCCATATGGTTATAAAAGAAAATGGAATATTATGTAATTGCGGAAGAAAAGGATGTTTTGAAAAATATGCATCAATGAAAGCGTTTAAAAATAGTTTAAGAAATCAATTAGGATATGATGAAAACACAAGTGGAAAACAACTAATGGCAATATTAAAAGACAATAAAAAAGGTAATCCGGATTATGAAAAAATTGAAAAAACAAGAAAACAATACATAAAAGATTTAAGCACAGGAATATCAAACTTAATAAATATATTTGAACCAGAAGCAATTGGGATAGGAGGAAGTTTTGTGTATTTTTCAGAAGTCTTATTAGAAGATTTAAAAAGGGAAATAATAGAACAAAATATGTTATTTAATCCAAGAAAAGATATAAATATACAAACGGCAATCTTAGGAAATGAGGCAGGTATAATAGGAGCTGTAATATGAAAATATTATGCATAAATTCATATGAAATTTTTATGTTTCAAAAAAGAAAGATAATATAAAATTAATTATCTTTCTTTTTTATATAATTCTATTTAGAATTAATTTTTACAATTAGAAATTAAAATAGTATTACCAGCATAAATTAAATTAGGATTAGCAATGTTATTTAACATTACAATATGATTTACCGTAGTTTCAAACTTAAGTGCAATTTCACTTAAAGTATCCCCACGTTTTATTTTGTATGCAATTTTACCACAGGCATTTTGACCATCTGTTCCGTTATTAGAAGAAAAATTAATAGTTAATTTTTGACCAGGATATATTAAATTAGGATTTCTAATATTATTTAAATTTACAAGACTTGAAACAGTGGTGTGATATTTTATAGCAATTTCGCTTAAAGTGTCACCTTTTTTTACAGTATAAGTAATGAAATTAGTAGAAAAATTATTAATATTTATTATTAATTTTTGACCTGAATAAATTAAATTAGGATTTTTTATATTATTTAAAGTAACAATATTGGAAACAGTAGTACCATATTTTAAAGCAATTTCACTTAAAGTATCTCCACGTTTTACAGTATATACAATTGTATTATCAGAATTTGAATTTCCTGAATTTTCAGGTGGTGGAGGTATTGGAGTAGAATTATTTAAAAATACACCATCTGTGAATTTATTTCTATCTACATTACCAGCAATTCCATTAACTCTTCCAGTACTTGTATATTGCCAACCAACCCAAGAGGACCATTTTTCATTACTACCAGGTTTACTAACTCCATAATTTGCAACCCAAAGAGGATATTTATTTAATGAACTACTAAAGATTTCTCTAGCAGAATATGCATTACTATAAATAATAGGACTTGTTTTAGTAACACTTTCTAATGTTTCTAAAAAAACTTTTGAAATTTCATTTATTTGGGAAACATACAAATTACCAAAATTTTCGAAATCCATAGCTAGTTTACAATCTATTTCTTTTCCTGAAATAACTCTAGCAAAAAAGTTTGCTTGCTCTTTAGCTTGGGTAACATTTCTTGCAGTAACATAGTGATAAAATCCTACTTTTAAACCATTTGATTTAGCATTTTTATAATTACTTTCGAAATATGGATCTATATATCTAGTTCCTTCACTTGACTTTATATAAACGATATCAATTCCAGATTTTTTTACTGATGAAAAATTTACATTTTTTTGCCAAGAACTTATGTCAATGCCTTCATAAATAGTATTGCTAGAAGGACCAAAAGCAAATATAGGAGTTGAGATAGTTAGAAGTAATATAAAACAACATGAAAGTGATAAAAATTTATTACATATTTTTTTCATATAACGTCTCCTTTCTTAAAAATTAAGGAAAATCCTTATAGAATAATATGAAAAAAATATAGTTTTTGATAAACTTGAAAATATCTAAAACAGTCCTCAAATTCATGAAAAATCTATAAAAACAAAGAGTTTTTAGATAATTATATTTAAATAAAAAGAAATATTACATAATATGTTAGAGAAAACTTGAAATTATCAGACTTATTTTTGTAAAAAGTGGAAAAAATGAAAAAAAAGCTTGAATTCATGTAAAAACTTTGTTATAATAATTAGCGTAATAATCACGCTCTAAGCTAGTTTAACGGGAAGTGCCTGAAATAGGTCCTAAAAAACGAATGAACTTAGGCGGAAGAATAACAAAAAGGGAGGAATTTAAAATGGCAGTAGTTGCAATGAAACAATTACTAGAAGCAGGTGTTCACTTTGGACATCAAACAAGAAGATGGGATCCAAAAATGGCTGAATATATATTCCAAGCTAGAAATGGTATCCATATAATCGATTTACAAAAGACATCAAAAAAATTAGATGAAGCATATAACTTCATAAGAGAACAAGCTGAAGAAGGAAAAACAATATTATTTGTTGGAACTAAAAAACAAGCACAAGAATGCATGAAAGAAGCAGCTTTAAAATGTGGAATGTTCTATGTTGATAAAAGATGGCTAGGAGGAATGTTAACAAACTTTGATACAATTCAAACAAGAATTCAAAGATTAAAAGACCTAGAAGCTATGGAAGCAGACGGAACATTTGAAGTATTACCTAAAAAAGAAGTAATATTATTAAAGAAAGAAATGGAAAAACTAGAAAAAAATCTTGGTGGAATTAAAGATATGAAAGAATTACCAGGAGTTATATTCTTAGTAGATCCTAAAAAAGAAAGAATAGCAGTATTAGAAGCTAAAAAATTAGGAATTCCAACAGTTGGTTTAGTAGATACAAACTG
>CAUWGA010000015.1:0-34871 GCA_963558245.1 uncultured Clostridia bacterium | reverse complement strand
TTTTTGCATAAAAATAGTTGGAGTTTTATCCACCCCAACTAATATTATAGAACCGATAACAATATTAATATTACTCACATAACTAATGTTGCACCAGAAAAATTAGAAGGAGGAATCTTAAGAAGGTCTTTAGATAAGGCAAATATGTATGAGACAGAAAGAATTGATGGAGTGTTTGCATCTTCTAGCCCTGTTAATGATAATAATCCATATATAGTACGTACTAGTTCAGGAATGATTAAATTAGGTAAATCAACTTATATTTATGGTGGCGATAATATAACTGTTACGCAAGATTCTGAAGGTAAAAAACATGCAATATTAAAGAAACCAAGTTATATTTATTATATTAATCCTGCAAGTTTTATGCCAGTGTGCAATTTAACTATAAATCCTAATACACATAAACCAGTTTTTGAATTTTCAGAAGAATGGATTTCTGATACAACAATTGATATCTTTGATTCAAATCAAACAAGAAATATAGATAAAGTAGAAGATATAACAAACTTATTAAAACATAATACCATTTTATGTGATGTTAAAAGTCAAGATATTGGTATAAAAGCAAGACAACTAAAAAGCAGAGAAAAGTTTTTACAATATGTTACTGAAAAAATAAATGATGGAAGTGTAAGAAATATAAATCAAGAAACTGGAATAAATGTTAGAAGTTTATCAGGTATAGATAGATAAAATTCAACTAAAATAGTTAATTAATAAAAATACTGTTTAATAAAGATTTTACTATATAAAGTAAATATAGAAGTATAGTTTATAATCGTTGAGAGAAATCCGTAAATAACTATAACAATCGCTCTAATAACCCCATATCTAGGGGTGTTTTTTTGGCCTAATTTCAACACTTGATTTTTAACTTTCTTTGTGTTAAAATTACTTTTTGCATATTAATAAATAAGCAAAAAGGAGGAAAAATGAAAAAAGTAAATATCAAAACAATTTTTAAAAACTTATTCATGATAGCCTGCATAATTATTTCAGTAAGCTTATGTTCAGCGATATTTGGTTCAAATAATTCATTAACATGGGTAGGAACAATTGTAGCTATAATGCTATATTGGGATTTAAATATAGGAATAAATAAAAGACAAGCTCCAATTATAATTTTTTCATTATTTATATTCACAGGTATAGCAAATAGAGTTGCAGAAATTAATCCTATATTAGGAATGATTATAAATTTAATATCAATATTTAGCATTACATATTTATTATCAGCAAAACCAGAATATAAAGCATATATACCACTTATATTAATATATATTTTTGACCAATCAAATGTTGCAATTGGAAAAGACTTCTATACAAGAATGATAAGTTTAGCATTAGGGGGATTAATTACAGGAATAGTTTATTACTTTAGACATAGAAACGTAAAAGGAGAATTTAAAAATATTAAAGAACATATAAAAGATGTGGATATAACATCACCAAGGTTCATAATTTCTTTAAAAATGTCCATTGGAGTAAGTATTGCAATTTTAATTGGTACATTATTAGGGATACAAAGAACAATGTGGATTTCTATATCAGTAATGTCATTAACTCAATTAGAATTTGAAACAACAAAAGAGAGGTTTAAACACAGGATAATTTATACGATAATTGGAGCAGTAACATTTGTACTATTATTCCAATTTTTAATACCAGAAAAATATGATGCTTTGGCAAGTATTGTATTAAGCTACATATATACTTTTATAGAAAGCTATAAACATAAAATAATTTTTATCACAGTAAGTGCATTAAGTGCTTCAATGGTAATATTTGATACTACCACAGCAATAGCTACAAGAATAATATTAATTATATTAGGATGTATATTGGCGATATTAATAAATAAAATAGACTTACAAAAACCAATGTTGTTAATAAAAAATAAATGTATAAATAGGAACTAAGATGTCCAATAGGGGACGTTTCTGAAATGGACATTCTGTAAAAAAATTGTAAAAATGTCCATTTCAGAAACGTCCCCTATTAGACATAGTCAAATATTAGTTTTACAATAGTATCGCAGATTTCTTCTTCCGATAATGGACTATTAGATTTTAGCCACCATACTAAAGTAGAAACTAGTCCTCCAGCATAGAAGTGAGCCATAACATTAATATCTAATTTATGATTTATTCCTTTTTCTTCTTCTTTTTGTAAAATAAAAGTAATATGATTAACACATGTATTCATAAAAATTTCTGTAATGGAATTTTCAGAATTATGTTTTAAGATATTTTGAAATATTGATTTTTTGTCAGCAATATATTCTAATAACCCCATAATTAAATTGGCATAAAATTCACGCGAATTTGAGCAATTCTCTCGATTTATTTTTTTAAATAGTTCTTGTTCAATATCTTGAATACAAAATTCCAATAATTCATATTTATCTTGAAAGTGATGATAGAATGTTGTTCTGTGAATCATTGCTAAGTTACAAATATCATTTACTCTAATATCTTCAAATGATTTTTTTGATAGTAATTTAAATAAAGAATCTTTTAATAATATATATGTTCGTTGAACTCTTAAATCTTTCATTATTAGAAACCTTCCTTTCCGTACCTTAAATATATTACATGTATAAAAGGCTCAAAATTATTTTTTGAACTTTTATTTTTTATAAGTTACACATAAATTATAAAACATTTTTATACACATGTAAAGATAATATACAAATGTATATACAATTTAATAAAAGTGTATAATATGCTACATAAGTAGAAAAACTGTTGTTGCAAATTTTGAAAATCTTCTTATAATAAATAAATGGAATAGATAAAGGAGGTTTAAATATGGATAGAAAAAAGATAATGAAATGGATGATAATTATTGCTATTATAATTATCCCTGTAATGTATAGCTTTTTTTATTTAAAGGCATTTTGGGATCCATATGGTAATTTAAAAGATATGACAATAGCAGTGGTTAACTTAGACAAAGGATATGAAAATGAAAATATAGGTAGTGATTTAGTAAAAACATTACAAGACAAAGACGTAATGACAATAAAGGAAATTAATGATGCAGATAAGGCACAAAAAGGATTAATAAATGAAGAATATTATGCTACAATTACTATTCCTAGTGATTTTACAAAAACATTAAATAACGCAGAAAATAAAGATAGACAAATTGCAACAATAACATATTCACCTAATCAAAAATCTAATTATTTAGCTTCACAAATGATAAATCAATTAGTTACAGAAGTAGAAAAACAAGTAAAAGCGGAAGTAGCACAAAAGGTAGTTGCAACATTATCAGATGAATTAAGAAGTGTACCAGAAAAAATGCAAGAAATTTCTGATGGTGCAACACAATTAGAAAATGGCTCAACACAATTAAATAATGGATTAGAAACATTAAAAGATGGTACAAATACATTAGCTACAAATTATGAACAATTTGATTCAGGTGTAGATAGTGCTACAAAAGGAAGTAAAGATTTAAACAATGGAATTACAGCGTTACAAACTGGTGCAGATAAAATTTATGCAGGAACAAGTAAATTAGAAGAAAGTACAAAAGATATACCTAAATTATCTGAAGGTGTAAATAAAATTAAAAATGGTGCTAATACATTAAATTCAGGAGTATCAGTGTATGTAGATGGAGTTAACAACGCTATATCAACTATAAATACAATGGTAAATACTACTAAAAGTCAAGTACAGACTTTAGCAACAGACTTACAAACATTTGCAAATAAAAATCCAGAAGTAATGCAAGATGCAAATTTTCAAAAGGTAATGAAAGATTTAAAACAAATGAGTTCAACGTCAGGAGATTTATCAGGTCTTTCAACTTTGAAATCAAAAGGAACAGAATTAAAAAAAGGTGCTAATAATTTAAATGAAGGAATAAATACATTATCTAGTCAAACAACAAAATTAAATGAATTGCAAACAGGAATACAAACTTTAAATACAGGAATGTTAGAATTAAAACAAGGTTTAAGCACTGCAAAATTAGGAAGTAATTCATTAGAAAATGGATTATCAACATTAAATAGTAGCTCAAAACAAGTAAAAGATGGAATAAATCAGATAAATAATGGTAGTAATCAAGCATTTGAAGGAAGTAATACACTACTAATTGGAGCTAAAACATTTAATAACGAAATTGACAAGGGAATAACAAATACAAATGAACAACTAGAAAAATTAGATGGATTAGATACATATGTAAAAGAACCTATTAAAATAGATAAAGCAGAATATGGAAAAGTAACATCATATGGATTAGGATTTGCACCATATTTTATGTCGATTTCACTATGGGTTGGTGGATTGATTGCATTAGTTATGCTATATAATGATCCAGAAAATAGATTTAAATTAATGGGGAAAAATGCAAAAAATCCATATTTGAGAACAGTATTATATATGGTAATTGCAGCTGCTCAAGGTGTCATTTTAGGATTTTTATTAAAACTAGGGTTAGGATATAATGTAACAAATCTAGCATTATATTATGGAACTTGTATGCTAATATCAATGACATTTACAAGTATAATATTATTCTTAATAGAAAATTTTGCAGATGTTGGTAAATTCTTATGTATATTGCTATTAGTACTCCAACTAGCAGCAAGTGGAGGAACATTCCCAATAGAAACAGTACCAAGTTTCTTTAGAAGTATATATGCATATATGCCAATGAATTATAGTATAAGACTAATTAAAGAATCAATTATTAGTACGGATTCGGGAATGATATGGAATAATGCAGGAATATTATTAGGGATTTTAATAGTATTTGTGACTATAGTATTAACTTTTGATTATATAAAACAAAGAAAAAATAAAAATAATATAAATCAAAAGGACGAAAATATGAAAAATGATGTGAATTAAAACAGTGAGAATAAAAGAAAATATGTTTATATTTTTGATTTTAAAAAATAAACCTATGAACAATTTTAAAATATAAAAATTATTCATAGGTTATTTTGTTTATAACATTTATAATTTTATAGTATATTAAGTTAAAGAAATTTATAATTATAAATTATTGATTTCTTTGAAAAATGCATACTCTTTACCTGTTGTGGTTTTTCCTTTGTAAGAATATCCATCATAAATTCCATCTAAGTTAACATCTAATTTCATATTATAAGCAAACTTCTCGTCTAAGTTATTAACAATATGAATTGTAAAATTCAAAATATAATTGATATCCTCTAAATTTATATTTGCTTCTTTTAATACTTTACCATTAAATGAAATTGTTTTAGCAGTATCTGAAATAGAATAATTAGTTAAAATATCTTTATTCAAAAAACCTAAAGAAATTGGGTTAGAGCAGTCAGAATAAAATGTTGGCTCATCATAGTTGTTATTTTCATTTTCCTGATTAGTATTAATAATTTTAAAATCAATTCTATTATTTGTAGACTGGTCAATATCTTTATATTTTCCAAAGTTTAATGGATTTTTATAATTTAAAATTTTAGTACCATTTTCAGATTTTGCAGTCATTGATATATTATCAATATACAATTCTTTAACAGTATTTTCATCAGTGAGCTCACTAGAACTTTGACTATTATCAATATAAAGTGAAATATCTGAAAATTGTGAAATTGACATATTACTTAAAGATTGATTATCAGAATTATCTATTGCATTAGCACTACTATATAATAATATTTTTTGTATTCCAAAAACTGATTTTTCATTTTCTTCAGAAATTTCTACCATTTGATTAGCAAAATTATGCTTAGATACCAAAGAAGAAAATACAAAAATATAATAAAGTAGTAATGTAATTATTGCTATAATTATTAAAATAATAAATGCAAGTTTTACATTTTTAATTTTAAACTTAAAATCTTTCATATTTATTTCAGTCCTTTCTAAAGGATTTAATATAGGAGAAAAAGAATTAAAATTTAAGAAATAAAATTTTAAATTCTTTTTCAATCTTATCCTTCCTTTTCTTAAGTGTAAAATTTAGGAATCAAGTCTATTGTACAACATTTGCATATAATTAAATACTTTATTGTGCCAATCTTTATCACTTGCATAACGTGTATTTACACCTTCTAAAGTTGGACCATTGTAATACCAACCAGCAGCTGTTTCACCATCATAAATTTTAGTACCAGATGGGTTTAAGTAGTATTTAACTAATGATTTTGCTACAGTTTCAATACCTTCTGCATATGTATCAAATTCAAAAGAAGACTCGTAAGGGGTACTATCATATGAACCATATCCAAATAAATTTTTCTTATCCTGAGCTATTTGAGAAGTTCCCCAAGCACTTTCATGAATAGCCATAGAAGCTAATAAAATACCATTTATATTATATTTCTTTTCTATGTTATAAAATACTTGATAATTATCTTGGAATATTTTATTTTTATCATTAGATAATCCTGTAAATATCTTTTTATAATCTGTTAAAGTTAAATCACTTGTTTTGTTTAGTTGCATACCAATATTAACTTTTAACAAAATTCTTTGAATTCTATTTTTCTCAACAATATTTGGTGTAGAATATGCAGATGTTAAAGTAGATGTTTTTATATATCCTTCAACTCCATCAAAAGATACTTTTGCCCAATCTTCGCTAGGAAGCTCTAATAATTTTACATCTATACTTTTCTTAACTTCAGCTTTATCTAAAGAGGAATCTTCAGTTTTTTCTTTTAATTTCGCAGTTTGAACAAAATACATTGTATCACCAATATGTACTTTATGTTTAGCCAAAAATTCAGATGTACCACGGTCTATAACTTTAGAAGTAGGAGGAACAACATTTTCTTTAGCTAAAATAATTTCTTCTACAAAATTACCATTTTCATAAGTTTTAACTGCAGTAACTTTATCTTTTCCAAGAATTCCTTCTTGTTTTACAACTTCTTCACCTTTTGGCAAAGTGGCATTATCATTATATGTTGTTTCAAATTCTACATCTCTATCTTCAATAACTTGTTCTTTTACTCTATCCATACCAGCATTTTCTGAAATAATGCTTTGCATATTTAATCTATGTCTATTAAGTTCATAAGAAGATTCTATTTGAGTATCTGACTTTGCATAGCTTTCTTTAAAAGATAAATCTTTAGGAAAAAACAAAGCCATAGAAATAACTAAAATACCGCAACCTATAACTATTTGTGATAAATTTAAATCGTTAGTTTTATAACTTTTTTTACTATTTAGCATAGAAGCAAATGAATTAGGTGCAGATTTTACAGTGTTAAGAGTATTAGTTTTGGCTTTAGACTTTTTAGTTTTTTTAATTTGCTTTGAATAAGCCTGTTGAGCATTAGGATTATTTCGTATTTCTTGTAACTCTTTAAAGACTTCAGTTAAATTTCTATTTTCATGGTTAAAAGAATTTTTATCATCTAACATATCTTTATAATCTCTCCTTATAAATTTATACACAATTATTATATAATAACAAATAATTAATGTCTACATATTTTGACAAAAAAGAACTAGAAAATACTGCTAAAATATCACTATTCAGACTATAAAATTTAAAATTTAAAGTATATCAGATATTATTTTTTACTAAAATATTTTGTTTTTGCGTGAAAAAGAAGAAAAATATATCAAATTAATATTTATAGGCCTTTTACTTGCAAAATCTGTAAAATGGTATATAATATTGATGTAGAAAGAAGGTGAAAAATTGAATTTACAAATATTAGAAAAAAGCATAGGATATGAATTTAAAAATAAACAATTACTAAAAAATGCCTTAACACATACATCGTATGCATACGAACATGGGGTAGAAAGTAATGAAAAGTTAGAATTTTTAGGAGATAGTATTTTAGAATTTTTATCTAGTAAATATATATACAATAATTATCCAAAATTAAAAGAAGGAGAAATGACTAAAGTTAGAGCAACAGTAGTATGTGAAAAAAGTTTATATAGAGTAGCAAAAATGCATAATTTTAGTGATTTCTTGTACTTAGGAAAATCAGAAATAAAAACATCTGGAAATCAAAGACCAGCAATCTTAGCAGATAGTGTAGAAGCTGTTATTGCTGCGATATATAAAGATGGAGGAATAGAAGAAACAGAAAAATTTATAATAGAAAATTTAAAAAACGCAATAGCAGAAGCAACAAAACACGTAGGAGATAAAGATTACAAAACAGTATTACAAGAAAAATTACAAATACATGGAGATGTGAATATAAAATATACTATAACAAAAGAAAAAGGGCCAGACCATGACAAAACCTTTGAAGCAGAAGTTGAGTGTGATGGAAGGTTTTTAGCCAAGGGGGAAGGGAAAAGTAAAAAAGAAGCACAAATGCAAGCTGCAAAAAAAGCATTGGAAAATTTATAAAGAAAGAGGTAATCTATGAAAAAACAATATATTATTCCAATATTTGTACCACATTTAGGATGTCCAAATGACTGTATATTTTGCAATCAAAAATCTATAAGTGGTCAAAAAAGTAATATGACTAAAGAAAAAGCAAAAGAAATAATAGAAAATTACCTACAAAGTATAGACAAAGAAAATGCACAAATAGAAATAGCCTTTTTTGGAGGAAGCTTTACAGCAATAGAAGTAAAAAGACAAGAAGAATTATTAGAAGTAGCAAGCGAATTTGTAAAAAATGGAGAAGTAGAAAGTATAAGAATATCAACAAGACCAGATGCAATAGATAAAGAAACATTAAAAAGACTAAAAAGATATAAGGTAAAAACTATAGAATTAGGTGTACAAACATCAAATGACTATATTCTAAAAAGAATCAATAGAGGTCATACATTTGAAGATGTAAAAAAGTCTGCTAAATTAATTAGATGGTATGGATTTAGATTAGGAGTGCAAATGATGGTAGGTTTACCAGAAAGCACAACTATAGATGAAATAAATACAGCAAAAGAATTAATTAAATTAAAACCTAAAATGGTAAGAATATATCCTGTATTAGTAATAAAAAATACACCATTAGAAAAAGAACTAAAAGATGAAAAATACAAACCATTAACAGTGGTACAAGCTGTTGAAGCATGTAAAGAAATAGTAAGATTATTTCATGCAAAAAATATTGATATAATAAGAATAGGACTTCAACCAACAGAGGAAATATCAGCACCTGGAACAGAAAAAAGTGAAGTAGTTGCAGGACCATATCATCCAGCATTTAGGCAACTTGTAGAGTCAGCAATGTGGTATGACGCAATTGTTGGGAAAATAAAAAAACTAAATGTAAAAGTTAAAGAAGTGCAAGTAACAGTAAATCCAATAGATGCAAATAATGTAATAGGACATAAAAAATCTAATGTAATAAATTTAAAAGATACATATGATGTAGATTTGATTTTAAAACAAGACGAAAAAATAAAACAAGGAAAATCAAAAATCGATATAACAAAAACATATATAGACTAATATCAACAGCATATAAATAAGTATAAAATATTATACAGTATAAATTTTCAAAAATTACCAATAATATATTATATATAGACTATAAAATATCAGTAAATTTAAAAAGAACAATATTAAAGGTGATTTTATGAAAGTAGAAAATAAATTAAAAATAAAAAAAGTAACAATAGAGATACTAGGAACAATAATAGGAGCGTTTATTATTGCAATTCGGAGTATCTTTATTTTTATTGCCAAACCAATTGTCGTCAGGGGGAGTAGCAGGAATTGCAACAATATTTTATTACTTTTTTAAAATACCAATGGGAACAGTAATTTTAACAATAAATATACCACTTTTTATATTTTCAATATATAAAGTAGGAAAAATGTTTTTTATAAAATCTATAATAGGAACAATAGCTTTATCATTTTTTATAGATTTATTAGATAAAATAACTCCATTAACTAATGATAGATTTTTAGCCTGTGTATATGGAGGAATTTTATTAGGACTAGGAACTGCAATACTATTAAAATATGAATCGTCCACAGGAGGAAGCGATTTAGTAAGTTATATAGCAAGAAAATATAAACCTACGATAAGAAGCGGAACAATAATAATAATAATTGATATAATAATTATAACTTTAAACATGTTATTCTTTAAAGAAATAGAAATTGGACTATATTCAGCAATTGCAATATATATAATGGGAAAAATAATAGATATCTTTTTTGAAGGCATTAACTTTACAAAATTAATGATAATAATATCAAACAAAAGTGAAAAAATAGCTAAAAAAATAGACGAAACAGTATCAAGAGGTTCAACAGGTATATATGGAAAAGGGATGTACACCAAAAAAGAAAAATTAATATTAATGTGTGCTGCATATAGAAATGATGTAGCTAAAATAAAATTAATAGCTAAAGAAATAGACCCAAAAAGTTTTATAATAATAACCAACTCAAGAGAAGTTGTAGGACAAGGATTTAAAAGTGATGTCTAATTGGGGACAAGTCCAAAGTGGACATTTTTAAAGAGGTAGCATAAAAATATTCACTTTGGACCTGGACCCCGTCCCGATTAGACACTTGCAAGATGAACAATTATATTATAAAATAAAAAAGAAGGATGTGAAAGGATGAAAGAACAAGAATATATATTAAAAAATGCAAAATCATTTGAATTAAAAGATATATTTGACTGTGGACAGTGTTTTAGATGGAACGAGCAACAAGATGGAAGTTATATAGGAGTTTTTAAAAATAATGTTTTAAATGTGTCTAAAGAGAACAATGATATAATTTTCAAAGGAATTTGTGAAGGGAATATAGAAGAAATTGTAAAAGATTATTTTGATTTAAATCGAAATTATGAGGAAATAAAAGAAGTCTTAAGCAAAATAGATGATAATTTAAAAAATAGTATAGAGTATGGAAGTGGAATAAGAATATTGAATCAAGATTTATGGGAAACGATAATATCTTTTATAATATCAGCAAATAACAATATTCCTAGAATAAAAGGAATAATTGAAAGAATATCAAAAAAATATGGAAATGAAATAGAATATAATAATGAAAAATATTATACATTTCCAACACCTGAACAACTAAAAGATGTAACTGTTCAAGAATATAGAGAATTAGGGTTAGGTTTTAGAGATATTAGATTATATGAAACTACAAAAATGATAATAGAAAAACAAGTAGATTTAGAAGAATTAAGAAAAAATTCTAATACTCAAGAAGTAAGAGATAAACTTCTAACTTTATCAGGTGTTGGACCAAAAGTAGCAGATTGTATATTACTATTTTCAGATTTGAAAAGGTTTGAAGTGTTTCCAATTGATGTATGGGTTAGAAGAGTTATGAATGATTTATACATAAAAAATGAAGATGAAAATAAAGTAAGTAAAAAGCAAATTGAAAAACTTGCAAAAGAAAAGTTTGGCGATTTAGCAGGACTTGCACAACAATATTTATTTTATTGGAGAAGAGAAGCATAAATTATATAATTAAAAAATAGAAAATCAAAAAAGATAAATGAAGAAAATCATTTATCTTTTTTGGCTTTATCGATAAGTGCTAAATTTTTTAAATGAGTATAAATTTCTTTATCTGTCATATCTAAAGAAGTAACAATTTTTGCATAACTATCTACACGTGGAAGAGTTAAATCATTTTCTATTCTAAAAATAGTTTTTCTATCTAGTCCTGTTAATTCAGACAATTTTTCTTGCGTAATATTTGCTCTTTTTCTATATTCTTGTAACATAAATTCACCTTCATAAATTGATATATAATAAAATATTTTATAATAAAAATGAAAACAAGTCATTGACATATATGCCCCATTCCTGATATAATCCAAATAAAAGAGGCATGTATGCCATAAGGAGGAACGAATGATAAAAAAAAATAACAAAGGTATAACTTTAATTGCTTTAGTAATAACAATAATAGTATTACTAATACTTGCAAGTGTAAGCGTAGCAATGTTAACAGGAAATAACGGAATATTAACAAGGGCAAGTGATGCAAAAATAGAAACAGCATTAGGAACAGTAAAAGAACAAATAGGGTTATATCAAATAGAAAAGAAAATGGATAATAAAGAAGTAACACCAGAAAATTTACTAGCAGAAGGAAAAGTATCAAGAACAGTACAAGCAGGAGACGCAGATAAATATTATATGTATTATGCATTAAAAGAAAATTCATTTGAAGGAATGCAAGGACTAGGAAAAGGAAATATAGCAAGCTTAAAAGATGTATTTTTAATAGATGATAATTTAAATGTAAAATATATATCAAGTAATGGAAAAGAATATGGAGATAATTTAAATAACAAAGTATTAGAAGATGAAACAGAAATAAAATTTTCAAGTAAAGCATTTAGTAAATATGTATCAAAGATATCAGGTGTAACAGAAGAAGAAATGAAATTCAAGTGGATGAAAAGGCAGACTCAGTTAGAAATATCAGATGCATCTATAAATAACTTGCAAGATTTAGTGTTTTTTCCTAATTTAAAAATAATTATTTTAAGTGGTTTACAACTAAATAATTTAGAGGGAATAGAGAATTGTACAAAATTAGAAACATTTAATAAAAGATGGGGATGTAACATCAAAGATTATGGGAAACTAAAGAATTTAAGAAATTTAAAAAATATATATTTAAATCAAGGAAAAACAGAAGATTTTAACAATGTTGTGGAAAGTATTAAAGAATTACCTAATTTAACAACAATGAATATAGATGATTGCCCTTGGATAACAGATTTATCACCAATAGAGAAGGTTAAGAAACTAAAAAGTTTATCTATAAAGAGAATAAATTTACCTGATTTAAAAGGTATTGAAGAATTATATAATTTAATAGAATTAGTTATAACTAATGCACCTACACTAAAATCAATAGACGGAATTGAGAAACTTACTAATTTAGAAAGATTAACAATACAATCAAGTAATGTAGAAAATATAGAAAAAATTTCTAATTTAAGCAACTTAAAAGAATTATATTTAGATAATAATAATATAACAAATATAACTCCATTAAGTTCTAATACAAAATTAACAATACTAAGCTTAAAGAAGAATCCTAGAATTGAAGCAAATAGAAATAACTATACAGATGATGAAAAAAGAAAATTGGATGAAATAGGAAAAATACTAGATAGAGGTGGAAAAATATATCTAGATGCAGATAAAATAAGGTTGTTTAATAATTATACAGACCTAGATTTAAGCAATCAAAATTTAACTACATTAGACTGTTTGGAAGGATTAACTAATTTAAAAACACTAAAACTAAACTCAAATAATATAACATTAGAAGATGAAAAATCACAAAACATATTAGCATCTATGAAACAATTAATAACATTAGAAATTTCAAATAATAAAATATCAAATTTTTCATGTATAAGAAATTTGGTAAACTTAAAAAAATTAGCAGCAAATGGAGTGAACAATACCTTTAATATGAAAGACATAGAAACTATACTTCCAAATCTAAATCATTTATTAGTATCACAAGCTACACTAAATACAATAAATAATTGTAACGTAGAATATATAACAAATTTACCTATATATTATTCTGCTATAACGGAACTACCGGATTTGTCTAAATTTACCAAACTAATACGAATAGATTTACGAGGAAATATAATAACAAACATAGAAGAAATAGAAAAATGTAAAGCCTTAATGCATGTTTTAATGGGTGATATTAATTTACATAAAAAAACTATAAATTTTGAGAATATGACAAATTTAAAAAATTTAGAACTAAATGGTTGTGGTTTATGGAGTGAAGATTTAAAGAACTTAAAAATGCCTAAAAATAATACTAATTTGAATATTAATTTGGGTAACAATAAAATAATAGATGCAACTTCATTATTGGAATTAAATGCAAGCACAAATATCAATTTAAGCAATAATATCAATTTATCACAAGATTCTAAAGATAAATTGAAAGCAAAATTTGGAAATAATGTCACTTTTTAAAATGTAATATACAAATAAAATTTAAAATTTGTAACTGAACTTAAAATTAGATTTTTAATCTAACTTTTAAGTTCAGTTTTCACTTGATATTTTTTTTATTGTATTATAAAATGTCCATAAAAGAAACGTCCCCAAAAGGACATAATAGGAGAGAATTATGGGACTAAAAATTATATATGGAAAAATAGGAAGTGGAAAAAGTACATATTGCTTTTCTGAAATTTCTAAAATAATAAATAAAGAGAAAAAGATTTTTATAATTACTCCAGAGCAATTTTCATTTACAGCAGAAAAAAAGCTTATGGAAACAATAAAAAGTAAAGCAGTCATTTATGCAGAAGTAATAACTTTAAGCAGAATGGCTTATCGTGTTATGTCTGAAATTGGTGGAAATAATGAAACTCATTTGTCTAAATGTGGAAAAGCAATGCTTATATATTCTATATTAAATGACTGTAAAAAAAACTTGAAATTTCTAGGAAAGACAGATGAGAATATAGATTTAAGTATAAGGGCTATAACTGAATTCAAAAAGCATGGAGTTGGAGTAGAAGACTTAAAACAACAAATTGACAAAACTGAAGATATCTATTTGAAAAATAAAATAAAAGATATGACATATATTTACGAGAAGTTTGAAGAAAAGGTACAATCAAATTATATAGAAGAAACTGATTTATTAACTATTCTTTCTAATAACATAGAAAAAGTAGATTTAATAAAAAACAGTATTATTTATATAGATGAATTTGCTGGTTTTACTAAGCAAGAATACGAAATTATAAAACAAATGTTAAAACTTGCAAAAGACGTTAATATAACAATTTGTGCAGATAATTTAGAACAAAATACAAATCCAGATATAGATATTTATTATCCAAATAAAATAACAGCTCAAAAACTAAAAGATATAGCTAAAGAAGAAAACTGTACAATAGAAGAAATCGAATTAAAAAACACATATAGATTTAAAACTAAAGAATTAAAACATCTAAGTGAGAATTTATATAACATCAAATCCACAAAATATGCAGAAAATGTGGAAAACATTCGATTATTTTTAGCACAAAGCGAATATTCAGAAATAGAAGAAGTAGCTAAGACTATTAGAAAAATAGTCAGAGAAAAAAATATAAAATATCACGACATCGCTATAATTACACAAGATATGGAAAAATATGCAAATTTAGTAAGAGCAATATTTAATCAATACGAAATTCCTGTGTTTATAGATGAAAAAAGAGATTTAAATCAAAATGTGATAGTTCAATATGTACTTTCAATATTTGAAATTTTAAATAAAAATTTTACAAGTGAGTCAATTTTCTCGTACATAAAATTAGGATTTTTAGACATAGATGAAGAAGAAATATTTAAATTAGAAAATTATTGTAACAAGTGGGGAATAAAACAAAATAAATGGAAAACAGATTTTAAATATGAGTTAGACAATGAAAATAAAACAAATGAAATACAAAGATTAAATGAAATTAGAAAAGAAATTATAAATCCATTAATCAATTTACAACAAGAAATAAAAGAAAATAAAACTGTTAAAAATATTACAAAAGTATTTTATGAATTTTTACAAAAACAAAAGATAGAAAATAAAATATCAACAAAAATACAAGAATTAAAAAGCATTGATTTAATCGATTTAAGTAATGAATATAAAGAAAGCTATCAAGTTATTTTAGATATTTTAGATGAAATTGTTTTAATTTTTGGAGAAGATAAAGTTACAATAGACCAATATCAAAAAATATTTAAAACAGGATTAAAAAATAGTGGACTAGCTAAAATTCCAGGAACTGCAGACCAAGTAATATTAGGAGATGTAGATAGGTCAAGAAGTCACAAAGTAGATATTGTGTTTATAATAGGGCTAAATGATGGAGTATTTCCAAGCATAAATAAAAATGAAGGCTTTTTTGACGATAATGACAGAGAATATCTAAAAGAAGAAGGAATTGAATTAGCAAAAGGAACATTAGAACAATTATATGATGATAAATTTAATATTTATAAAGCATTTACAACCTCAGAAAAGCAGTTATACTTGTCATATAGCTCATCAGATAAAGATGGAAAATCATTAAGACCATCAATTTTAGTAAATCAAATAAAGAAGATGTTTCCAAAACTAGAAGAAAAGAGCGATATTATAAACAAAGAATATCAATTAGTAAATGAAACAATTACTTATCAAGAATTAATTGAAAATATAGCTAGATTGAAAAAAAATGAGAATATTTCAGAAATATGGTATGAAATTTATAAATATTATAAACTAAAAAATGAATGGAAAGGCAAATTAGAAAGTGATTTAAAAGGTTTAATATATACCAACTTACCACAAGAAATAGAACAAACAAATATAGATAAATTATATGGAAAAACTTTAAAAACAAGTATATCAAAATTAGAAAAATATAGAAGTTGTCCATTCTCATATTACCTACAATATGGGTTAAAACTAAAAGAAAAAGAAGAACTAAAAGTACAAACATTTAACACAGGTTCATTAATGCACGAAACTATTGACGAATTTTTTGAATATGTAAGACAAGAAAAAATGGGACTAGCAGATATAACGGAAGATCAAATTCATGAAATTGTATCTGATATAATTGACGAAAATTTAAAATTAAGTCAAAACTTTATTTTTACAGCAACAGCAAAATACAAAGTTTTAGTAAAAAGGTTAAAAAAGATAGTTGCAAAAGCATTAAAATATATTATTCAGACAATAATATATAGTGACTTTTCAATAGAAGGAACAGAAATAGAATTTGCAGATAAAGGAAAATACAAACCGATAATTTTACAACTAGAAAGTGGACAAAAAATAGAAATAACGGGAAAAATAGATAGAATAGATACTGCTAAAAAAGAAGACGGAAAATATTTAAGAATAATAGATTATAAATCATCTGCTAAAAATATAGATTTAAACGAAGTTTATGCTGGATTACAAATACAACTTTTAACATATACAGATGCAATTTGTAAACAAGAAGATATAATGCCAGCAGGAATATTTTATTTTTCATTGTTAGAACAAATGGTAAAAGCTGATAAAAAAATCAGTGAAGATGAAATCGAAGAAATAATAAGAAAAAACTTTAGAATGAAAGGATTAATAATAGCAGATGTAAAAATTATAAAAATGAATGATAATTCTTTAAAAACAGGAAGTTCAAAATTAGTACCAGCAGCAATAACAGCATCAGGAAGTGTAAACGAGAAATGGACTAATGGAGTAAAACAAGAAGAATTTAAAATTTTACAAGAATATATTTACAAAACTATTAAAGACATTTCGAAAGAAATTTTAAAAGGAAAAATAGATTTAAAACCATATTACAAAAAAGGAAAAACACCTTGTGAATATTGCAATTATAAAGCAATTTGTGGATTTAATCCAAGAACAGAAGATAATAAATATAATTATATAGACCAAAAAAGTAAAGATGATATTATATTAAAGATGAAAAAAGATTTGGAGGGATAGAATGGATTTATCAAACGAAAATGTAATCCATGTAAAAAAAGATGGGATAGAATATATTCAATTTAAAAAGTTATTAGAATACGAAGATATTATAACTCATGCATATTCTTTAGGACTTGATATGGACTTTAGAACATCTAAAGCTAACAGCCAAGAATTAGATAATAAAGAATATGAAAAAGCAATAAATAGCTACAAAAAATTGTGTAATTCCATAGGAATAGAATATGTTAATATAGTAAAACCAAATCAAAAACATACTAATAATGTAAAAATTGCAAATAGTAAAATAAATAAAGATAAACCAGACTTTACAGTAGAAGAATACAAAAAAACAGATGGAATAGTTACTAAAAAAGAGAAACTAGCATTATCAACAACAAATGCAGATTGTATTTTATTATTATTTTTTGATCCAGTTAAAAAAATTATTGCAAATGTACATTCAGGTTGGAGAGGTACATTACAAAGAATAGCTGTAAAGACAGTAGAAAAAATGGTAGGAGAATTTAACTGTAATACACAAAATATAATTTGTTGCATATGTCCATCAATTAGAAAATGTCATTTTGAAGTAAAAAAAGATGTTGAAATTTTATTTAGAAAAGAATTTCAAGATTTACAAGAACACATGAAAGATATTATAGAAGAAAAAATACCAGATGAATCATGGTATATAGATACAGTTTTAATAAATAAAATTTTATTAAAAAAGCAAGGTTTAAAAGAAGAAAATATTATAGACAGCGAAATTTGCAGTGTGTGTAATGGAGATATAATACATTCTTATAGAGTAGAAAGAGAGAAATTTGGATTAAATACAGCTTTAATACAATTAAAATAATTTAAGGAGAAAATTAATGATAATACCAAAAAAATTAGAAAAGGGAAATACAATAGGTGTAGTTGCACCATCAAATCCAATTGTTGGAGAAAATATTGAAGAATTAAATAAGGCAAAAGAGATAGTAGAAAAAGACGGATATAAAGTTAAATTTTCAAAAAATATCTTTTCTAACACTATGGGGTATAGCAGTACAGCAAAAGAAAAGGCAGAGGATATAAATTCTATGTTTGCAGATAAAGAAGTTGATATGATATGGTGTGCAAAAGGAGGCGAAAACTCAAATACAACATTTGAGTTTTTAGATTTTGAATTAATAAAAAATAATCCTAAAATTATATGTGGATTTAGTGATATTACTTCAATTACAAATATCATTACAGAAAGAACAGGACTTGTGACTTTTAGCAGTACAAATTTTAAGACAATAGCAACAGATAAAACAGATTATAGTTATAAACAGGCAATAAAAAGATTTTCAGGAGAAAATTCGATTTTAGACATAACTCAAAATGACAAATATATAACGATTCAAGAAGGAATAGCAGAAGGTGAATTAATAGGCGGAAATGTTACATTGACAAGAGGTTTAGTTGAAGGAAAATATAAATTAAACTTTGAAAATAAAATATTATTTTTAGAAGAACTAGGCTACGAAACAGGACCGGCGTTACTTAGTAATCATTTATACTTTATGAAACAAAATGGAGTATTTAATAAAATAAAAGGATTATGGCTGGGAAATTATGAACATCAAAGTAGAATTACATTAGAAGAAATTATAGCAGATGTTTTAGGTAAGGACTTTAGAATACCTATAATTAAATCAAATAATTTTGGTCATAATGAAAATAAAATAGCAATACCAATTGGAACAAAAGCAAAAATAAATACAAAAAATAATATAAAAATCGAATTACTAGAAGAATTTGTAAAATAAAAAATTAGAAATGAGGAATTAATATGTTTGACAATTGGGAGGATTTAGAAAAATCTATACAAGGATGCAATAAATGTAAATTGTATTTGGCAAGACAAAATATAGTATTTGGAGTAGGAAATAAAAATGCAAAAATAATGCTAATAGGCGAAGGCCCAGGAGCAGACGAGGATAGATTAGGAGAACCATTTGTAGGTAGAGCAGGACAATTAATGGATAAAGCCTTTAAAGCAGTAGGATTAAAAAGAGAAGATGTATATATAGCAAACATTGTAAAATGTAGACCACCAAGCAATAGAAATCCAGAAGAAGACGAATGTGAAGCATGTATAAATTATTTAAGAAATCAAGTAATACTTGTAAAACCACAAATTATTATACTGCTAGGAAGTGTAGCATTAAAACATATATTAGGAAAAGAATATGGAATTACAGCATCAAGAGGTAAATGGGTAGAAAAAAAGGGGATAAGATATATGCCAACATGGCATCCGGCAGCATTATTACGAGATGAAACTAAAAAAATTGACTTTATTAAAGATTTAATGTTAGTAACAAAGGAACTAGAAAATTAAACGAGTTTGTCGCTTACGAGGTATTTCAGAAATAATATAGTATGTAATTTAAATAATTAATAATAGTAACTAAAAAACAGAAAAAGTTAGACAACTAAGTCAAAAGAATTGACTTAATAAAATAGCTAATATAAAATAAAAATAAAATATACAACTATTTTAAATAACATTTAAAATGTTAAGAAAGGGAAGGAATAAAGTATTTAAATAATAAATATTTTAAATAAGATAAAGATGAGTAATATTGAAGAAAAAGCAAAATATTGTTTACATTGCAAAGTAAAGCCATGTTCGATAAAAGGGTGTCCATTACATAACAACATACCAGATTTTATAGAAAAAATAAAAGAAGAAAAATACGAAGAAGCATATAAAATACTATGTGAAACAACAGTATTACCAGGAATTTGTGGAAGAATATGTCCTCATAAAAAACAATGTGAAGGTTCATGTGTAAGAGGAATAAAAAACGAGCCAGTAGATATTGGAACTTTAGAATCATTTGTATTTGATACAGTAGTGAAAGATGAAAATGCATTAAAAAATATATGGAAACACGATATAGAAAATAACAATATTGATAAAAAAGTAGCTATAATAGGAGGAGGTCCAGCAGGACTAACTTCTGCGGCATTTTTAAGAAAATATGGAGCAGATGTAACTATATATGAAAAATATGATTATTTAGGTGGACTATTGATGTATGGAATACCAGAATTTAGATTAGATAAAACTATTGTAAACAAAACAATAAATAATATTTTAAATTTAGGTATTAAAGTGCAATATAATAAAGAATTAGGAAAAAATCTATTTATAGATGAATTAAAGAAACAATATGATGCAATTTTTCTAAGTTTTGGAGCAAACTGTTCTTCTAAAATGGGAGTAGAAGGAGAAGAAATAGAAGGAGTTTTCGGAGGAAACGAGTTATTAGAATATAACTTGCATCCTGAGTACAAAGGTAAAACTGTAGCAATAGTAGGTGGTGGAAATGTTGCTATGGACTGTGCAAGAACTGTAAAAAGACTTGGAGCAAAAGAAGTTAAAGTAATTTACAGAAGATCAATAGAACAAATGCCAGCAGAGGATAAAGAAATAGAAGATGCTATAAAAGAAGGAGTAGAATTTTTATTTCAAAATAATATTGTTAAAATTATAGGAAATAAAAATGTAGAAAAAGTAGAATTAATAAAAACAAAATTAATCCAAAAAGAAGGAGAAAATAGGTTAGTTCCAATCAATATAGAAAACACAAACTATGAAATAAATGTAGATTATGTTATTATGGCTTTAGGTGCAAATCCAGATAAATTTGTCAATGACTTAGGACTAAAATTAAATAAATGGGGCAATATAGAAATTAATAAAAAATATCAAACATCAGATAAAAAAATATATGCTGGTGGGGATTTAGCAGGTGTAAGAGGAACAGTAGCATGGGCAGCATTTTCAGGGAGAGAAGCTGCAAGAGAAATAATAGAAAATATATAAACAAAAATATAGAATTATAAATATTAAAATATAATAAAAATAATAAATTAATTAAAAAGATTAAAACAAATATTGATATATTTGTTTTAATCTTTTTTAGTTTTGCTTATATTTTTAAATTACATATAATAAATTTATGTATTTATATCTTTTTGTTCTTCTTTTGCAGTACCAAAGATTAATTTTTTTATAGCTTTAAAAATTGTGATAAATATATTTTCTTTTTTAGAAATTACTTTTAAAGCAAGCTCAACTTCACCATTTTCTAGAGCATTATATTTTTCTTCTAATTGCATCATTTTATTTACATAGTAGTCATTAAAAAATGTATATCCTTCCATAGCTCCAAGATAATCCTTAAAAGAATATAATTTTCTTCTATAATTTTCTACTTCTTCAAGATTACTAATAAAATTAAAAGTTTTATCAAAATAGCTAGAAATAATTAAATTTTGAGTTCTCATAAAAATTAAAGAGATTTCACTTTTTAATTCATCAATTTTTTGAATCATACCATCAACTTTTTTATTTCTATCATCAATACTTGCAATTTTATTATTTAATTTTATAATTTCTTCTTCATTATTAAGGATTTCATCAAAAGCATTTTGAATAGCCATAAAAGTCTTAGGAGAAGTTAAATTTGCAAATTTTTCTTTAAAATTATCATTACTATTTATAGTACTTTCAAAAAGTACATCTTCTCCAACCAAATATGCTAATTGCTGCGCTAAACAACATTCTAATGGATAATAAGAAGGACTGGTAGTTTCAAAACTAATACCAAAGTATTTTACAAATTCTTTTGGAATAGCATTTACTTTAGAAGACATAAGCTGTACAGATGCTTCATTTAAGCCTAGTCCATAAACTTTAAATTCAGTATAATCACAAAGACCCATACGAATTAGATAATTACGTTTATCTTTTACTTCTTGTAAATAGTGAATACACTCATGAATAGCAAATTCTTCTAAATCGTTATCATCAATATGCTCGTTAAAATATATAGAAGAATTTTTATAAAAATAATTTGCTTCTGCCATCCCTTCAGGCATCTTGGCTTTATACATATTTAATCTTGATAATTTGATAAACAAATCATTAATATCAAGTCCATAGTTTGGAAATGTTTCACATAATTTTAAAGAAACATTTCTTGCTATCGAATTTATTTTTAAAGTATCTAGTTTTTCAATTACTTCAATACCATCTTTTTTTAAATCAGATTCTATACTCATTAAATTTCTCCTTATGCCATTAATCTAATAATATTATACTACAAAATATGATGTTTTATATTTCGACAGTATTAAGTGTTAGTTACAATTTAATTACAATAAGAAAGTTAGAATAAAAGAGATTTTTATATAAAAAGAAAAGGAAAATTAACTATTTTGTTAAAATTTGCCTATATATCTATTTGACTAATACAGAGTAACTATTTATAATGACAATAACCAATTCGAAATGGAATTTGAAGAAAGGAGGAAACTTAATGGCTGATATAGAAAAAACGATAAATAAATTATTTCAAAATCAAGAAAATGTAATTGTTAAACTATTTAAAGTTCAGGATGTTAAAATAAACAATATTGAAACTAAACTTAATAATTTAGAAAATGAAGTACATTCTATTAGTAAAACAGTAGCCAAAATAGAAGTAGAACATGGAGAAAAAATAGATGCATTATTTGATGCATTTAAAATGCACGATCAAAAAATAGAAAGAATAGTAGACAAATTAAATAAACATGATAAAGCAATAGATAAACATAGTGATGAGATATATTACTTGAAAGCAAAAAAAGAGGCAATATAAAAGCCTATAAGTAAAATATAACTAATAGGCTTTTATACAATATAAAAATTATTTAACAACTATATTATAAATTTTATTTTTTACATAAATTTCTTTAACAATAGTTTTTCCATCTAATTTTGAATCAATTATTTCATGAACTTTATTTTTCACAGAAGATTCGTCTTCATCTAGTCTTATTTGAACAGTACCTTTTAATTTTCCATTAAATTGAATAGGCAAAGTTATTTCGTCTTCAATAGTTTTAGATTCGTCATATTTAGGCCATTCCATATATGCAAAAGCGTTTTTACTATTTAATACTGTTTCTAAAAGTTCTTCTGTAATATGTGGAGCAAAAGGATTTAACAGTTGTAAAAATGTTTTGAATTCGGCTTTATTAATAGATTTTGCTCTATAAAATTCATTAACCATTGTCATAAATGTAGAAATTGATGTATTAAATTTCATTTCTTCAATATCTAAAGAAATTTTCTTAATAGCTCTATGCATTATTTTTTCAAATTGAGGAGAATATTCATCACCATCAACTAAAAATTCTTGAAGATTCCATACTCTATCTAAAAATTTTGAACAACCTCTAATTCCTTCCATAGACCAAGGAGCAGTTTGGTCAAAAGGTCCCATAAACATTTCATAAACTCTAAAACTATCAGCTCCAAATTCTTCAACTATATCATCAGGATTAACAACATTACCTTTTGACTTTGACATTTTTTCGCCATTGCTACCTAAAATCATGCCATGAGAAGTTCTTTTTTGATAAGGTTCTTTAGTTGGAACAACACCAATGTCGTATAAAAATTTATGCCAAAATCTTGAATATAATAAATGAAGAGTAGTATGTTCCATACCTCCATTGTACCAATCAACAGAAGACCAATAATTTAAAGATTCTTTAGATGCTAATGCATTATTGTTATGAGGATCCATATATCTTAAGTAGTACCAAGAAGAACCAGCCCATTGAGGCATAGTATCAGTTTCTCTAGTAGCTTTTCCACCACAATGAGGACAAGTTGTGTTTATCCATTCGGTCTGTTTGGCAAGTGGAGATTCTCCATTTTCACTTGGTTCATAATCTTCAATATCTGGTAATCTTAAAGGTAAATCTTTTTCGTCAAGAGGAATCCAACCACATTTATTACAATAAACCATAGGTATAGGCTCACCCCAATAACGTTGTCTTGAAAATACCCAATCACGTAATTTATAATTAACTTTTCTCGTACCAATTTTGTTATTTTCTAAATATTCAATAATTTTCTTTTTAGCATCATTTACAGATAAACCATCTAAAAAACCAGAGTTTATTAAAACGCCAGTATCAACATCTGTAAAAGCCTCTTTTTGTATATCTACTGAAAAATCAGAATTAGACTTAATAACTTGTATAATTGGTAAACTGAATTTTGTTGCAAAATCATGGTCTCTTGTATCATGACCAGGAACAGCCATAATAGCTCCTGTACCATAAGTAATTAGAACATAATCTGAAATCCATATAGGAATTTCTTTACCTGTTAAAGGATTAACAGCTTTAATTCCTTTTATTTCGCATCCAGTTTTTTCTTTGTTTAATTCAGCTCTCTCAAAATCGGATTTTAACGAAGCATTATATTTATATTTCTCTATTTCATCAATATTAGTAATAGAATCTTTTAACTCATCGATAATAGGGTGTTCAGGAGCAACAACCATATAAGTAGCACCAAACAATGTATCAGGTCTTGTAGTATATACTGTTAAAAATTTATCTGAATTAGAGATTTTAAAATTAACTTCAGCACCTTCGCTACGACCGATCCAATTAGTTTGTTGAGCTTTAATTTTGTCTAAGAAATCAACATCATCTAAATCATCAATTAACCTCTGAGCATATTCAGTGATTTTTAACATCCATTGAGACTTTTCTTTTTGAACAACAGGGCTACCACATCTTTCGCAAACTCCATTTACAACTTCTTCATTTGCTAAACCAACTTTACAACCTGTACAGAAGTTAATAGGCATAGTTGTTTTATAAGCTAAACCATGTTTATACAATTGAATAAATATCCATTGAGTCCATTTATAATAATTAGGATCTGTTGTATTTATTTCTCTAGACCAATCAAAAGAAAAACCGATTGATTTTAATTGGTCTTTAAAATGATTAATATTTTTTTCAGTAGTAATTTTTGGGTGAATATGATTTTTTATAGCATAGTTTTCAGCAGGTAAGCCAAAAGCATCAAATCCTATTGGGAAAAGCACATTATAACCTTGCATTCTTCTTTTTCTAGCAATTATGTCTAATGCAGTATAACTTCTAGGATGTCCTACATGTAGACCTTGTCCAGAAGGATAAGGAAATTCAATTAAACCAAACCATTTATCCATAGAAAAGTCATTTTTGGCATTAAATGTTCCTTCACTATACCATTTTTCTTGCCACTTTTTTTCAATTTCTCTAAAATTATAAGCCATAAAAAAAGCCTCCTTGAAAGTTTTATTTTGTAGTATTATATAATAAAAAAGTAGATAAATCAAGGGTTGCATTAAAAGTAGAAAAATGATAAAATCAGCAATGGAATATAAAATAATACAGAAGAGGTAGCAAAATGATTGATATAGAAAAATGTAAAAAAGAGTTTATAAAATATACAGAAAAATTTGATTTAGATAATCCAAATATAAAAAGAAAACAATTACACTCATTAAGAGTTATGGAAAAAAGTAATAGTATAGCAAAGTCATTGAATTTAAATGAAGAAGAGGTTGAAATTGCAACCTTAATAGGTTTGCTACATGACACAGGAAGGTTTGAACAATATACTAGATATAAAACATTTAGAGATTGTGAGAGTATAGACCATGCAGATTTTGGAGTAAAAATATTAATGGGAAATAACTATATAAATGAATTTATAACAGATAAAAATTGGATTGATACTATATTTATAGCAATAAAAAATCACAATAAGTATAAAATTCAAGAAGGATTAAGCCAAAAACAAGAGATTTTTTGTAAAATAATTAGAGATGCAGACAAAGCAGATATTATATATGAAGGTGCTAATATATTTTGGAATAATGATGAAGAAATTAGAGAAATGGAAAAATTGACAGTGAAAGATGAAGTATATAAATTTGTAAAGAAAAAACAATTAGTGGATAGAACAAAATTAGAAAAAGAAGATAAATTAGATTCAATGATAATAATGCTATGCTTCATATTCGATATTTATTTTGGAAAAACATTTGAGATAATAGAAGAAGAAAAATCGATAGATACAATTTTTAAAAGATTTAACTTTAAAAGTCAGGAAACAAGAGAAAAAATAGAAGATATACACAAAATAATAAATAAATATGTAACAGAAAATAAAGGATGATAAAATGAGTAAAAAGTTATTGATAACAGAAAAACCATCAGTAGCCATGGAATTTGCAAAAGCACTTAAGATTACAACTAAAAGAAAAGATGGATATCTAGAAAGTGATGGATGGATAATTACTTGGTGTGTAGGACATTTAGTAACAATGAGCTACCCAGAAAAATATGACGAAAAATTAAAGCTTTGGAGATTAGATACATTACCATTCATACCAGAAGAGTGGAAGTACGAAATAATTCCACAAGTAGAAAAACAATTTAAGATAGTACAAAGTCTATTACAAAGAGAAGATGTAGAAGAAATTTATAATGCAGGAGACTCTGGAAGAGAAGGAGAATATATACAAAGATTAGTATTTATGATGGCAAAACCAAATCCAAATGCTATAATGAAAAGAGTATGGATAGACTCACAAACGGAAGAAGAAATATTAAGAGGAATAAAAGAAGCAAAAAATATGTCAGAATATGATAGTTTATCAGATAGTGCATATTTAAGAGCAAAAGAAGATTATTTAATAGGAATTAATTTTTCAAGGTTGTTATCAATAATATATGGAAGAAATTTAGCTAATAAAATAAATGAAGAAAAAGCATCAATATCAGTAGGTAGGGTTATGACATGTGTTCTAGGAATGGTAGTATCAAGAGAAAGAGAAATAAGAAATTTTGTTAAAACAAAGTATTATAAAGTAATAGGAATGTTCGGAGATAAAGACTCACAAGTTAAAGCAGAGTGGAAAGTAAATGAAAAATCTAAAATGTTTAACTCGCCACAATTATATAATGAAACAGGATTTAAAAAAGAAAATGAAGCTAAAAATTTTATACTAACATTACAGGGAAAAAAGGCTAAAATTACAGAACTAAAAAAATCTAAACAAAAAGAAAATGCACCATTATTATTTAATTTAGCAGAAATTCAAAATCAATGTACAAAAAGATTTAAAATAAAGCCAGATGAAACATTAGAAATAATACAAAATCTGTATGAAAAAAAACTTGTTACTTATCCTAGAACTGATGCAAGAGTACTTTCAACAGCAGTAGCAAAAGAAATAACTAAAAATCTAAATGGAATAGCAAGAGGATATAAAGACGAAGAAATCCAAGGATATATAAACAAAATGGTTGAAGAAAAATACTCAACTAATTTATTAAAAACAAAATATGTAAATGACAGTAAAATAACAGATCATTATGCAATAATTCCTACAGGACAAGGATATGAAAATTATAACAACCTACCAGAATTGCATAAAAAAATATATAAAGTCATAGTGGAAAGATTTTTAGCAATATTCTATCCATCAGCAGAATACCAAAAAATTCAAGTAACATTAGAAATACAAAATGAAGATAAATATGTAGAAACTTTCAATTGTAGCGAAAAAGTATGCGTAAAACAAGGCTTTTTAGAAATTCTTAAACCATTAAACAAGAAAAAGGAATTAGAAAATAAAAATATTGAAGAGAATTCCAATGAAGAAGAAACAAAACAAGAAAGTAATTTAGAAATATTAAAAAAGCTAAAAAAAGGACAAGAAATAGAAACTCAAAACTTTGAATTGAAAGAAGCTGAAACATCTCCACCATCAAGATATAATTCAGGTTCGATAATACTTGCAATGGAGAATGCAGGTAAACTTATTGAAGATGAAGAATTAAGAGAACAAATAAAAGGAGCAGGAATTGGAACAAGTGCAACTAGAGCAGAAATAATAAAAAAATTAGAAAAAATAAAATACATAGACATAAATGGAAAAACACAAATAATTACTCCTACATTAAAAGGAGAAACTATATATGATATAGTATTGCGTTCAATGCCAGATATGTTAAATCCTAAACTAACAGCAAGCTGGGAAAAAGGCCTGGATATGGTTGCTAAAAAAGAAATACAACCAGATGAATTTATGAATAAATTAAGAAATTATATAAATTCAAAATTTAATAAATTAGTTATAAAAATGTAAAAAATTAAACTGAACCAATAAAGAAGAAAACTTTTTGAGTTCAGTTTTTAAAATATTTAAAAAATTTATTTTTTTATAGAGTATATTTTAGTAATTAAATTCTTTGAACATTGTTTTAAATATGATTTATTTTTTAGAACAGTAGAATCCATAAATAAAGGTTCGCCAAAAGTTACAGAAATTTGAGAAAATAAGGTGGGTCTTCTAGAAATATATACAGGAACAATAGGTACATTTTCTTGTGCAGAAATAAAAGTTGCACCATTGCGTACTTTTTTACCTATTTCATCTTGTTGTTTAATTACTTTTCCTTCGGGGAAAATTAATAGTTGTGAATTAGTATTATTTTTAAATATAGACAGAGCTTTAAAAAGACTTTTGCTATCAACGGTATTTCTATTAACTGGAAAAACATTATAATGTGTTAATAGACTAGAAAGAAAGGGATATTTAAAGAGTTCAGATTTAGCCATAATATATAAGTTTTTACTTTTAGGATAAATAAAAAAAGGGTCAAAAATACAAGAATGATTAGGACAAATTAAAAATTGATTATATTTTTCAAGATTTTCTAATCCAAAGTAAGAAACTTTAAATAAGAATTTACAAAACAATAAATTTATAAATTTTTTCATACTCATAAAAATCACTTCCTAATATAATGATATAATAATTATAAATGGAATGTCAATGATAAAAAACGAAATGAATAATTGACTTTTTGAGGCATATTTGATATAACAAATAAAGAAAATATACAAAAGAAGGGAGAAAAAATGAACGAGAAAAAATATAAATCAGTAGTAGTACTTTGGGGAATTATATTTCTGTGTTTGCAAGCATTAGCAATTATTAATGTGGTAGGACTAAGACCAAATGATTATACTCAAGTATACAAATTAATAGTATCACTTGTAGCAGCAATTATGATAGGAATAGTAATTATATTTATGGTATTATCATTAAAAAAGAAAAAAGCAGGTCCAATTATAGGTGTGATTTTAGGTGCAATTTATATCCTATCATTTTCAATTATTAATGCAATAGTTGGAATATGCTTTATAATTTCTTGTGCAGACTTATTAAAAGATTTAAATACGGATCAAAGTAAAAATGTAGAAGTGAAAAAAGAAGAACAAGAAAATGCAAAAGAATAAAAAATAAAGAAAACATAAAAATTATAATATAAAAATAAAATATGAATAAAGTGTTTAGCATATAAATTATACTAAATACTTTATTTTTTTAGAAAAATATAGTATAATAAAAAAACTAAAAGATTATATTTAGGAGAAAATATAATGAATACCATATTAGGAGAAT
Organism: uncultured Clostridia bacterium; assembly: GCA_963558245.1. Classification (GTDB taxonomy): domain Bacteria; phylum Bacillota; class Clostridia; order TANB77; family CAG-508; genus CAG-269. The sequence continues at coordinate 5,094 of CAUWGA010000015.1, read as the reverse complement.
TAGGGAAAAACCTAAAATTTAAAGAACTACTAAAAAACATTGAAAACACAGAAAGTCCGATAGCGATATCGGGCTTAACTGACGTGGGATTAACACAAATTACTACAGCCATAAATGAATTTGCTAAAAAGCCAATTTGTATAATAACTTATAATGAAATACAAGCAGGAAAAATATATGAAAATATAAAATATTTTACAGATAAAGTTGTATTATTTCCAAAAAAAGAAGTGGTTACTTATGATTATATAGCAGAAAGTAAAGACTTACCATATAGAAGAATAGAAACATTAAATCAAATAAAATCAAAGAAAAATTTAATAGTAATAACTACTATAGAAGCAGTAATGCAAAAATTGCCACAAAAAGATATTTTATATAAAGACATAATTAACTTCAAAATAGGAGAAAGTTATAATTTAGAAGATATTAAACAAAAGCTAATTAGTTTAGGATATGTTAGATATGATTTAATAGAAGGAAGGGGACAATTTAGTGTTAGAGGCGGAATTCTAGACATAGCAACAAATGATAAAGTTGGGATTAGACTAGAATTTTGGGGAGATGAAATAGATTCTATAAGAGAATTCAATATAGAAACACAAAGATCAATAAAAAATATAGAAACATCAAAAATATATCCTGCGCATGAATATATTTTACAAGAAAATATAGAAAAAACATGTAAAAAAATAAAAGAAAAATATCAAGACTATAAACAAGAAATAATAAATGAAGACATAGAACAAATAAAAATAGGTAATTATATAAGTAAGATAGATAAATATTTTGATTGTTTTTATGATAAGCAACAAACTATTTTGGAATATCTTAATAAAGAATATTTAATACTAATAGATGAATTTAATAAAATAATAGCAAGAAGTAAAAACATAAAAGAAGATAAAAAAAATTTAAGAAATAGCCTTATCGAAAAAGAAAGACAAGTTCCAGAAGCAATAACTAATGATAGTGAATTAGAAGAAATACAAGATATATTAGAAAGTAAACAACTATTATATGTAAATAAACAAGATATATCAAATGAAATAGTAGCACAAAGATTTAATTTTAATTATAGAGAAATTAACTATTATAAAAGTGAAATCCAAACATTTTTTGAAGATATAGCTAAAGCCATAAAAAATAAAAAAAGTATATATGTATTATTAGATACAAAAGAAAAAGCTAAAAAGCTAAAAAAGATGTTAGAAGAACAAGAAATACCTTGCTTAATTGAAGAAAAATTGAACCAAACCATAATTGTAAAATCAAGAGAAAATATCGTTACAATTTCAATTGGAAAAATTACATCCGGATTTGAAAACTATGATTCAAACCAAGTTGTAATATCTGCAAATGAGATAATTAATGGGGAAAAGAAAAAAAGAAAAGTTGCTCATGTAGCATTTAAAGATGGAGAAAAAGTAATATTCGATGACTTAAAAATAGGAGACTATGTAGTTCACAGAAAATATGGTATAGGCGTATATATAGGTGTAAATACAATAAAAGCAGATGGAACAATTAAAGACTATATAAAAATTAAATATAAAGATGATGATATATTATATATACCAACAACAGATTTAGACACAATTAGAAAATATGTTGGTGGAGATAAAATAAAGCCAAAAGTAAATAAACTAGGTGGAAAAGAATGGGAAACAACAAAAGCTAAAGTAAAAAATAATTTACGAGAAGTTGCAAAAGAATTAATAGAACTATATGCCAAAAGAGAAAAAATGCAAGGATATAGCTTTAGTAAAGATACACCATGGCAACAGGAATTTGAAGACAGTTTTCCATATCAAGAAACGGATGATCAGCTAAGATGCATAGAAGAAATAAAAAAAGATATGGAAAGTACAAAACCAATGGATAGACTACTTTGTGGAGATGTTGGGTATGGTAAAACAGAAGTTGCAATGAGAGCAGCATTTAAAGCTGCTATTGATGGAAAACAAGTAGCATACTTAGCACCTACAACAGTTTTAGCAGAGCAACAATATCAAGAATTTAAAGAAAGAATGAAAGACTATCCTGTAAAAGTAGACATATTAAATCGTTTTAAAACTAAGAAATATCAAGATGAAGTAGTAAAAAAATTAAAACTTGGAGAAGTAGACATATTAGTTGGAACTCATAGAATACTTAGTAAAGACGTAGAATTTAAAAATTTAGGGCTATTAATAATAGATGAAGAACACAGATTTGGTGTAAAAGCAAAAGAGAAAATAAAACAACTAAAAGCAAATATTGATGTTCTAACAATGACAGCAACTCCAATTCCAAGAACAATGCATATGTCCATAGTAGGAATAAGAGACATGTCAGTAATTTATGAGCCACCATATAATAGAAAACCAGTTCAGACATATGTATTAGAATATGACCAAGAAATAGTAAAAGAAGCAATAACAAAAGAACTTGAAAGAGGTGGACAAGTATTTTATTTATTTAATAATGTTCAAAATATACAAACAAAAGCAAACCAAATATCAAATTTAGTACCAGAAGCAAATGTTGTATACGCACATGGGCAAATGCCAGGAAAACAAATAGAAGATATTATGCAAGAATTTATAGATGGAAAAACAAATGTATTAGTATGTACAACAATTTTAGAATCAGGAATAGATATACCAAATGCCAACACGATAATAGTAGAAAATGCAGACAGAATGGGATTAGCACAACTTTATCAAATAAGAGGTAGAGTAGGAAGATCAGATAAACAAGCATATGCATATATAACATATAAAAGGGATAAAATATTATCAGAAATTGCAGACAAAAGGCTAAAAGCTATAAAAGAGTTTACAGAATTTGGCTCAGGATTTAAAATTGCAATGAGGGACTTAGAAATTCGTGGAGCAGGAAGTCTACTAGGAGAAATACAATCAGGACATTTAGAACAAGTAGGATATGACACATATTGTCAATTATTAGATGAAGTTGTAAAAGAAATGAAAGGAATAAAAGTAACAGAAGAAACAGAAATACAAATTGACTTAAATATAACATGTTATATTCCAGATAGTTATATAGAAGATAGTGGACAAAAAATTGAAGTATATCAAAAAATTGCATTGTGCAAAACAGAAGAAGATATACAAAATGTAATTGATGAAATAATAGACAGATATGGTAATATTCCACAAGAGCTTGAAAACTTAATTGAAGTAGCTAGAATAAAACAATTAGCAAAAGCACAAAATATAATAAAAGTTGAAAGTAAACAAAGTGGAATTTTATTTACATTTGATTCTAGTGAAAATATAAGATATGACATTACAGAATTAGTAAAAAAATATGGAGACCAAATTAAATTTTCAGCAGGAATAAAACCAATGATTACATATAAAACAACTAATTTAAAAGAAAAAGAATTAATAAAAGAAATAAAAGAATTTTTACAACAAGAGTAAATAAAAATATCGAAAGGAAAAAACTATGCACGTAATTTCAAGTAAAGACAACGAAATAATAAAATCAATAAAAAAGTTGAAAGATAAAAAATATAGAGACATAGAAAATTCATATATAATTGAGGGAATAAAACTTTTGAAAGAAGCAATTGAAGAAAAAGCAGAAATAAAACAAATAATTATATGTGATGACTGTGAAAAAACAGAAATGATTTCTAAAGAATTAATGTATGAAATAGCAAAATATAACTGTAACTATGTAACAAGTAAAATATTTAAATATTTAACAGAAGTGCAAACACCTCAAGGAATTTTAGCTGTAATAGGAAAAACACCAAAAGACCAAGAAATAGATTATACACAAGATATAATAGTTGTTCTAGATGGAATACAAGACCCAGGAAATTTAGGAACAATACTAAGAACAGTTGATAGCATAGGTCTAACACAAATTTTAGTATCTAAAGAAACAGCAGATAGTTTTAACCCAAAAGTAGTACGTTCTACAATGGGAGCAATATTTAGAGTAAAAGTAATAGAATGTGAAAACTTGCAAGAGAAATTAAAAGAAATAAAAAAGCATAAATACAAAATAGTTGTATCATCATTACAAACGGAAAATAGTTTATATGATATAAAATTAAACAAAAAAGTAATAGTTGTAGGAAATGAGGCAAATGGAGTAAGTGCAGAAATTCAAGAGATGGCAGATGAAAAAATAAAAATACCAATGCTTGGAAAAACAGAAAGTTTAAATGCAGCAGTTGCAACAGGAGTTATGTTATATGAATATGTAAGACAAAAAATAAGTCAAAACAAATAAAAAGTAAAAATAAATAAAAAAGATTAAAAATATAATATAAAATTTATTGCAACTTTTAATTATCAAAATTGTTTTACATCTTGAAATGTAACTGTTTTAAACTTAGTTTTAAAGTGGAAGGAGAATAAAAAGTGAAACTAAATATAGTAATGGTTGAACCAGAAATACCACAAAACACAGGAAATATAGCAAGAACATGTGCAGCAATAGGTGCTAAATTACATTTAGTACATCCATTAGGATTTAGTATAACAGAAAAAGCTGTAAAAAGAGCTGGACTAGACTACTGGGATAAATTAGAAATAGAAGAACATAAATCATTTAAGGAATTTTTAGAAAAATATAAACCAGAAGAACACAACATGTTTTTTTCAACAACTAAAGGAAAACATGTGTATTCAGAACCAAATTATAAAGAAATGGATGAAGTCTTTTTATTATTTGGTAAAGAAACAAAGGGATTACCAGAAGATATATTACAAAAGTATATTGATAAAACTATAAGAATTCCAATGAGAGAAACATTAAGATCATTAAATCTTTCAAATTCAGTTGCAATAGTAGCATATGAAGTATTTAAGCAAAAAGAATTTGAAGGATTAGAAGAAATAAGTAAATATTTTGATAAATAAAAGGAAAAAGAATAAAATAATATAAATACAAAAGGATGAGTTATAAAAATCAAACAACTGTGGAATAAAGGAATGAAAAATGTGAAAACAACATCTTGAAAAAATAAAAATAGTTTGTTATACTAAATAAAAATAACAAAAGAGGAGAAATATAATGAAAAAAGTAATCGCTGAAAGCCTTGCGAGAGTACACACACACACACACACA
>CAUWGA010000014.1:0-35471 GCA_963558245.1 uncultured Clostridia bacterium | reverse complement strand
CTTCCTATTTATTTTTTATATCTTAGTGTGACATATCTATTGTAAACCTATATATTTTATTTATTATACAATTTTTCAAGCACAATTAAAAACATTGCATGTGACCATCCTAAACCTATTACCCAATTTGGTCTTAGTGTTTGGTTATCTATTTGTTCACTTAAGAAATAATGTTTTCCAGCTGTTTTTACTACAAAGTCAAATGTTTCTTTTGCTTTTTTCTTTTCTCCACTTTCTAGATAATATAGTGTCATCCATAAGTTTGCGATTGGCCATGGATTACCATTCATATAATTGTCTTGTTCAAATCTTTGATATCCACCTGTATATGTACGTAAATGTAAGTTTATGCTTTCTACTGTATTTTTTATTTTTGTTTCTTTTGCTTTAAATACATTAAATGGTGTTACTGCTCCTAAAATGCTTATATCCATTTTTCTATCTTCTGGGTTTCTTACATATGATTTTTTATTTTCGTCATACATATTTTCATTTATATATTTTTTTATTTCCACTTGGATTTTTTCGATTTCTCTTTCATTTTTTTGAACTTTTTCTTCTTTTAATCTATTATTTTCAAATCCAGATACATTTTCTCCAAGCACTCTATATATTTTTAATATACTATCAAATGCTGCATATATGCTTGCTAATGAGTATAAATGTATGCCCTCACACATTTCCCAAATGTCATAGCTTATGTGATATTTATGTGTTTTTCCAGTTCTTTTCTTTGTATCTTCTTCTATTTCTTCTTTTACTATATCTTTTTCTCTTTCATCTATTCCGTCAATGTCTAACCAGTCTTTTAGATATTTCTTTAGAAAATCTATTGCTTTTTCACACATTTGTAAATTGTCTTTTAGAAATTTTTCAGATTTTGTTGCTTTATAATGTTCATAAACACCATATACAACACTTGCTGTTTCGTCTATTTGATATCCCCAACATGGTGCTAATTTTCCATCTGTATAAAAACGTTGTTCCCACATTCCGTTTTTACTTTGTGTTTTTTTACAAAATGTTTTATAGAATTTTTCTGTTTCTTTTTCCATTTTTACAATATCCATTGCTTTTGTCATAAATACTGCGTCACGAGGCCAGCAATATGCATATCTTCCGCATTTTGTAAAGTCTTCATCTATTTCTGGTGATGCAATAATTCCTCCTGTTTCGGCATTTGTTAGTAGTGGAAATAGTAATATACTTCTTTTGTATATTTCATATATTCTATCTTCATAGCTATTTTGACTTTCTCTTAGGTTTAATCCATTATGATTTTTTACATATTTTCTCCAATATGATTTTGTGTTTGTGTATTCTTTGTTTAAATCTATTTTTGTAATTCTATTTATTTCATCTTCTATATCAGATACATTTTTGTTTTCATCAATTAAAATACATATTTCTAGAGTTTTCTTTTCTTGTGGCTTAATTATTCCTATATCATAACAAATGCTTGTATCTTTTGACATTCCTATATAGTCTTTGTCATATATTTCGCCAGTTTTTATTGTGTTTTTACTATCATTTATTTGATGTTTTGATATTTTATATCCTTTAGCAAATGTTGATACCGCAAAGTCATGTGCATATTGAGTCATTCCATTATCTATTATTTTACAGCTTACTAAATTATTTTTATCTGATAATAGTTCTGAATGTATATAAAATTTTGTATCTAATTCTATTTGTCCTTCATTTAAAAATACATATTTTTTTACCATTACATTTTCTTTTAACATCATATAATCTGTTGACAATATTTTTAAATTAAAATAAGTATTTGTTACTTCTGTATTTAATATATTTGTATCTGTATCATAATATTGCTTATATACATTATTTATATCATCATGTAAGTATATTAAGTCTGATTGATTTATTTTTACACCTGTATGAAAAAAGTTTATATATTGTTTATTATCTTTGCTTGGAAAATATAATCTTTGTAATTCTCCTTTTTCTGTAAAGGTTGCTATCATATTCTTGTTTCCTATTATAGCTTCATTTAAGTATTTATTACTCATTTTCTCTTGTTCCCTTCTATATAGATACCTATTTTTATCCTTCTATTACATTAAGAATTTGTTTTTCTAACTCTTTTATCTTCTCATTAATTCTAAATATGTCTTCATCTTTTAGATTTTTATCATATACATCATTTTTAACATATGCATCCATATCGTCTATTTCATTTTTAATTTTTGCTAATCTTTCTAAGATTTCTGTTCTAGGTGTTTTTTCTGTTTTAATTTCTATTTTGTCAGTCATTTCTACTTTGATGTCATCAAGCTCATATGTTTCTCCATAGCTTGGTACAATTACTGGTATTTTAGCTTCTTCTTCAATTTTTCCTTTTAATACTTCTTGTGAATTTTCTTCTCCATGAACTAAAAATATATTTTTTGGTTTTTGGATAAAAGAATAAATAAAGTTCATTAATCCTTCTTGGTCAGCATGTCCAGAATATCCTTCTATATATTCGATTCTTGCATTTACAGCTATTTCTTCGCCAAATATCTTTACTGTTTTTGCTCCATTTACTATTTCATATCCTAGTGTTCCTGGTGCTTGATATCCTACAAATAAAATTGTTGATTTTGGATTCCACAAATTATGTTTTAAATGGTGTTTTATTCTTCCTACATCACACATTCCACTAGCTGATATTATAATACTTGGTCTTGGATCTTCATTTAATGCTTTTGATTCATCTGCTGTTCTTGTAAATTGAAGTCCTGGAAATTCTAGTGGATTATCACCTTTCATTATTTCTTCTTGCACTTCTGGTTCAAATAAGTTTGTGTTATCTCTAAATACTTCTGTTGCTGATATTGCAAGTGGACTATCTACATATACAGGTGTTTTCATTATTGTTTTATATTTTCTTCTAAATTCTTCGTCATCTGTTGTTTCTTTTAATTTATTGATTTCATATAAAATTTCTTGTGTTCTTCCTACTGCAAATGAAGGTATTATTACTGTCCCTCCATTATCTAATGTCTCAGATACTACATTCAAAAATATTTGTGCTTTTTCATTATTTCTAATGTGTAATCTACTTCCATAAGTTGATTCCATAACTAAATTATCGGCACTTTCTATCATTGTTGGAGAGTCTAATAATGGTATATCATTATTTCCTAAGTCCCCTGTAAATACTGTTTTAGTCTTTTTACCATCTTCTTCTACCCATAATTCAATTACACTAGAACCAAGCATATGTCCTGCATCATTAAATCTTACTTGTATTTGTGGAGTTATTTCTATTATTTCATCATATTGTACTGGTTCAAAAATTTCTAAACATTTTGCTGCTTCTTCTGCAGTGTACATAGGAGGTACTTCTTTTTCTCCTTTTCTAATTCTTTTTTTATTTTTCCATTGTGCTTCCATTTCTTGTATATGTCCACTGTCTGGTAACATTAATGCACATAGGTCACAAGTTGCTTTGTGTGCATATATTTTATTTCTATACCCTTCATTATATAATTTTGGTATTCTTCCTGAATGGTCTATATGTGCATGTGTTAATAGCATAAAGTCAATTTCTTTTGGATTATAATCAAATGGTTCTGTATTTTTATCCTCTAATTCAGATTTTCCTTGCCACATACCACAGTCAACTAAAAATTTTTTACCTGCTGCTTCTACTAAGTAGTTAGAACCTGTAACCATCTTAGTTGCTCCTAAAAAAGTTATTTTCATAAATTCCTCCTTATTCTCCCCTTATTAACAAAAAATTTTTACCTTTTTATTAAATCTAATTGCTAATTGTTTTTTATTTAAATTCTCTGCATCTTCTAAAGGTACTTTTTCTTCTGTATTTTTACCATCAAATGTTTGTATTGTATATTTGTTATTTTCTTTTTCCTTTATTAATTTTACTTGCATTTCTTCTATATTAATACTTCTTGTCCTAAATATATGTTTTAATAATTGATAGTCAAATTCTTCTTGTTTTGATAGTCTTTCTATTACTTTTAGTTTATGTGCTTTTTCTAATAGTTGTTTTTCTGTATTTTCTATTTCTTTTTTTATTGTTTTTTCTTCACATACATAATTTTCATAACTATATGGAAGCACTGCATAATATCTAAATTTATATATTAGTTCTAAAATTTCTGATTTTGTATTGCATCTTTCTATTTCTTTTATAATACATTGTAAAAATATTTTTTGAATTTCTTGTTTGATTTTTTCTATTTCTTTAGATATATTTTCTATTTCTACTAATTTTAAACATTCTACTTTTTCTTTTAGTTCTTTTTTTATTTTTACATATTGTCTTGGTTTTAGTAATATATTTAGTTTTTCTATTTCTTCTAATTTTTCTGTTCTTTCTTTAGCCATAACTTGTGTTAAAATTCTCATGCTAAATATTTTTTCCTCTAATGAAAGTTCTTTATTTCTTTTTTCATATTCATTTTCTAGCATATTTTTATTATTTATTGTTTCATCAATTTCTTTTATTTCTTCTGTTAATCTTCTTTTTTCTTTTGTAATGTTTTCTACAAATTCTTTATTATCTAACATTTTTTGTTGCTTTTCTTCTAAGTCTTGTTTTAATTTTTCATATCTTTTTTTACTTTCATGATTATATTTCATTTCTAACAATATTGATATTTTTTTCAAATTCTCAATAAATTTTTTTGAAAGTTCTTTTCCATATTTTTCTTCCATAGTAATTTCAAATTTTTCCATATAATCAATCATTACTTCTTTATTATTTACCCAATTTTCCATAAAAGTATTTCCTAAAAGTAGTACTAAGTTTTGGTATATTAAATTATGGTCTACGCTTTCTATTTCTTTTGGTATTGTAGTCCATGAGTAACCATTAAAGTCTCTTAATGGCTCTACTTGATTTATATTATTTCCTGTATTTATTAGGTTTGATAAAGTTTCATTTATTATAAAATATTTATCTTTTATTATTTTGTCTTTTTTAGATATTTTTGAAATACAGTATAATACCTTTCTTTCTATGTTGTAACAAATAATTCTTTTTTTCTTTTTTTCTACTAAAAATGTTTTATTTCCTATGATTTTACTTTCTTCTGAATTTGGTGCTATTAATTTTATATCATCACAATTATTTTCGATATTTTGTATTATTTTTTCAATGATTTCTTCTTTTGTACTTACATCTTGTTTTGCTTTTTTATAATCTTTATATGATATCTCTATTTTATATAATATATTAAGGAGAATACTTTTTGTATTTTCTGCAAATGCTTTTTTTTCTAATATTTTTTCTAATTCATTGTTATAATCTTTTTTTACAATTTTATTTATTATCTTATCTTTTTTGTTTTGCACTTTATTCTCCTTTTATAATATATTTAGGTTTTTAATAAAGGATTTGCCTATAAACCTTTTGCAAATATAGTTTATTTTTTATCTTTTGTATATTTAAAATTTATTATTTTATTCAGTTTCTTTTGTACTCATTTTTAATTCATTTAATCTTTCTAATGTCATTAATACTTCTCTTGGTTTACTTCCTTGGTAACCTGAGATTACTCCTCTTTCTTCCATTTGGTCTATTATTCTTCCTGCTCTTGCATATCCTACTTTAAATCTTCTTTGTATAAATGATGTTGATGCTTGTCCTGTTTCTACAACCGTTTGAATTGCATCCATTAAAAATGGATCTGTATCATCGTCTTCTGCTGCTTCTGCTGCTAGTTCTTTATCAGATTTATTGCTATTTTCAATACTTTCTAAGATGTCCTCACTATAGTTTGCTGTTCCATTTGATTTAATAAAATCTACTATTTTTTCTACTTCATCATCTGATACAAATGCTCCTTGAACTCTTGATGGTTTTGGTGCTCCTGCTGGGAAGAATAACATATCACCTTTTCCTAATAGTTTTTCTGCTCCAACACTATCTAATATTGTTCTTGAGTCTACTTGTGATGAAACTGCAAATGCTATTCTTGATGGTACATTTGCTTTGATTAGTCCAGTAATTACATCAACTGATGGTCTTTGTGTTGCAATTACTAAGTGCATTCCTGCTGCTCTTGCTTTTTGTGCTAAACGGCAAATTGCATCTTCAACATCATTTTTTGCTACCATCATTAAGTCTGCAAGCTCGTCTATAATTATTACAATTTGAGGTAATATTCCTGCTTCATTTTCTTTTTCTATTGCTTTGTTATATCCTTTTAAGTCACGTACACCTTTACTTGCAAATTTGTTGTATCTGTCGTCCATTTCTTGCACTGCCCAAGCAAGTGCTCCTGCTGCTTTTCTTGGGTCTGTTACAACTGGTATTAACAAATGTGGTATTCCGTTATATACAGACAATTCAACCACTTTAGGGTCTACCATTACAAATTTTACTTCACTTGGTTTTGCATTATATATTATACTTGTAATAAGTGTATTTATGCACACACTTTTACCAGAGCCTGTTGAACCTGCAATTAATACGTGTGGCATCTTTCCTATGTCTGCTAATTGTACATTTCCTGCAACATCTTTTCCAAGTCCTACTGTTAATTTTGATTTATTTTCCTTAAATTCTTTACTATCTAATATTTCTCTAAAATGTACCACTTCTTTTTCTTTGTTTGGTACTTCTATTCCTACTGCTTGTTTTCCTGGTATTGGTGCTTCAATTCTTATTGTTTCTGCTGCTAAGTTTAAAGCTATATCATCTGCTAAATTAGCTATTTTACTAACTCTTACTCCTTCTGCTGGTTTTAATTCATATCTTGTTATAGCTGGTCCTACTGACACATTTTCTACTTTTGCTGATACACCAAAACTATATAGAGTTTTTTGTAGTCTTGTTGCTGTATCTGTTAATGCTTTTGCTCCACCTTTTAAGGCTTTTTTACTTGGTTTGCTAAGTAATTCTACTGGTGGATATTCATAATGTTCATCTTCCACTATTTGCGCATGTTCTAATTGTAAAACTGCTTTTTTCTTTTCTTCTTTTTGTTCTTCTACATCTTTAAATAAATTGCTTTCTAATACATCTGGTTCTATTTCTTCTGCCATTTTTTGTTTTTTCATTTTGCTTTGCTTTGTAAGTGGTTCTAAATCATCATTTGAATGGTCATATTTTTTTAATCCTACTTTGTCGTCTGCTCCATCAACTATTCTTCCACCAAAGTTAATCTTAATTTGACTTGCCATTGGGTCTTTTTCTGCTTGTTCCATTTTAGAAATTTCTTGCTGTGCTTTTCTTTCTTCTCTTTGTCTTTTTCTTCTTTGGGCAGGTGTTTCTTCATCTTCTTGTTGTTTTATCTTTTCTTGTTTTCTTTCAAACTTTTCTTGTCTTTTTTCTTCAATTCTGTCCATTATATTGTTTATTATTTCTGATGGATTAATTCCAAATGCGAATACTAATAGTATAATTGCTATTCCTGTGCAAAGTATTACTGCTCCAATGTTTCCAAGTAGTCTTACTAACGCTACTGCTCCTACTGCTCCTACTGCTCCTCCACCTTTTCCTTCTGCTCCAAAATTATAGGCGTCTTTTACAACTTCTGATATTTCTTTATCAGCATGTAATTCTCCTGCTGAAACTTGAAATACGCTAAATACAATGGAAAGACTTACAATTGCTATAGCATATTGTATTAGTTTAGATGTTATTTCTTCTTTTCCTTCTGATGCTAATTTTATTGCAATTGCAAATGTTCCAATTGGTAATACATATTGCATTATTCCAATAATTCCACCAAAAACATGGTTTAATTCTACTCCTATTATTCCTGATTTTGTATATATTAAAACTCCCAATAATACACTAAGTAAAATTAGTGTTACTACTGCTATATCTAATTTTGATGTTGTTTTCTTTTTTTTATATCTTCTTTTTTTCTTTGCCATTATTTTTACCATCCCTTACCTTAAAAAGTCAGACTCCAAAAGTCTTTTGTTTTTTGACTTCTGTTCTCTGACTTTTGTTAGTTTTATTTTAATTCTTTTCTACTATTTTCTATTGTTTTTATTGTATCTTCTAATGATATTTGCATTAAATTTAAAGCTTCTGACATATTAGTTCCTAATTTGTTTAATGTTTCATTTAATACATTTTCTGTATTTTCAAGGATACTATCTGCATATTCTTTTGTTCCTTTGGATATTTCTCTTGACATTTCATTTGCTGTTTCTATAATTTCTGTTTTTTGGTCATATGCTTTTCTTGTTATTTCATGTTCATCTATCATTGCTATAATTCTATTTTCTGCTTCTTTTACTATTCCATCTGCTTCTTTTTGGGCTTCAACCAATATACGTTGTCTTTCTTCTTTTACCCATTTAGCTTGTTTTAATTCGTCTGGTAATTTTATTCTTATTTCTTTTATTAAGTCTAGCATTTCCTCTTTATCAACTATACCTTTTGAGGTAAATGGTAGATTTTTGCTATTTTCTAACAAATCCTCTAAAGTTTCTAATAATGTAAATATTTCCATGGTTTTACCCCTTTCTTACTAACCCATTTTTGTTTTTACAAAAATAAGATTTACTCTGCCATATTTTCTTTGTCTTTCGATTTCTATATCTAAGTTTTCTAATTGCTTTTTAATTCTATCTTCTTCATCTGTTTCTATAATTATTATACCTTCGTTATTTAATAATTTTTTTTGATTTATAATTTTAATAGATTCATAAACAAAGTCTGTTTTATAAGGTGGGTCAATATATATAATATCCACTTTTTTATCTATTTTTTTTAATAGGTTTTCAAATGACATTTCATATAATTTAGTTTGCTTTTCTAAATGTGTTTTTTGGATATTTTTTTTAATTATTTCAATTGCATTTCTATTTTTTTCACAAAGTATGACTTCTTCTGCTCCTCTACTAGCAGCTTCTAGTCCTATTGCTCCACTTCCTGCAAATAAGTCTAAAAAAACACATCCTTGTATATCATTTTGTATTATATTAAATAAGGACTCTTTTACTCTATCTAATGTTGGTCTAGTTGTTTGACCTTCTAATGAATATAGTTTTGTCCCTCTTGATTTTCCACTGATAATTCTCATATTTTCCCTCTTATGATAGTAATATTTTATTCTTTTTTCAATTAACGGTCAATAGTATTAATAGAATTGTAACATACATTTAACAGTTCTGTAATATGTTACACATTTTTCTACTAAATTCCTTTTAAATAGCTATCAAGCACCAAATAATACATTATCTGATGCTTGATAAGAGAAACAAGAAAAAGCTACCTCATAAAGTAGCTTTTTTATAAATTTTTTAATCTTTTATTACAATAGACTATATGTTATCATCTTTGTTTATGTCTTTTAATAATTCTAATTGAGAAATTAAAAGAGATTCCATTTTGGCTTTATATATATCAAATTGTTTTTTTACGTCTTCTAGTTCTTTTCTTTTTGCTATTATTTCATTATCTAGAGCATCTGCTTGTTTTTGTGCTACTCCTTTTGCTTCACTTATTATTTGATCTGCTTGTTTTTGTGCTACATTTTTTATATCTTCAGCTGTTGTTTGTGCCATAACTAATGTATTTTGTAAAGTAGATTCTATACTTTTATAATGTTCTAAACTTTGATTAAGTTCATCAACTTTTGCTTTTAATTCTGCTGTTTCTTTATAATTTCTAGTATAATCTGCTGTTAAATCATCTAGAAAATCATCTACTTCTTCCACACTATATCCATTCATCATTTGTTTTGAGAATTTTTTATTTTCTATATCTAATGGTGTTATCATTATTATTCCTCCTTGTGGATACTATTAGTTAACTCCGTTATTTTTTAGCCAAGAAACTGAAAGTTTATTTTTCATTTCTTCTCTTGCCATTTCATTTGTTATTTCGTAGTTTGATGGTGCTGCTAAAAATATAGAATTTGATACTTTTTGCATATATCCATCTAGTGCATAAACTCCACCACTAACAAAATCAACTATTCTTCTTGCTACATCTTTGTTAACATATTCTAAGTTGATTATTACTGATTTTTTTTCTTTTAAAAATGCACAAATTTCATCTGATTGTTCAAATGTTGTTGGTTGTGATATAACCATTTTTATTGCATTTGGTTGAGATTGTGGCATAGAAACTACTTTACCATTTTTTCTTCCACCAAAGAATTGTTTTCTATTGTCTTCTTGGTATTGTTCTTCTTCCTCTTCATTCTCATATCCATATACATCTTCATCTTCATATTCTTCTTGTTCAGCTGTATCCATTCCAAACAAATCCCATACTTTGTTCATTAATGCTCCTGACATAAAAAAACCTCCTAAATTATTTCCTTCGTTATTTACTTCCTAAGTATCTACTTTTTTTGTCATAATGTCAATATTTTTTCTAAATGTTTTTATTTTTTAATATTTTTGTAATATTTTTGTAATATTATCTTACTTTGCTTAAATCCGGATTTAATATAATTTCGTCATATATCGAAATCTTTTTATTTGTTGATATTTCTGAATTTGATATTCCTAATTTTTTTAATTCTTCGCTAGAATAAGAATCTACTATTGAATATTTGTCTCCTTGCTTTTTTACTTTTACTAATATTTTACTTAAATATCCCGCTCTATTTCTAACTACATAGTTTAATTCATTTTCTTTAACTATGGCTTGATTTGGAACTTTTAATCCTGATGCACTCCACCATATTAAATCAAATGTTATTTTTCTGTAGTTTATTAATTCTTCAATTTGTTTTTGAATTTTTAATATAATGACTATATCTTCGTCATTTTCTTTTATTATATTTGTAATTTCTGCATTTATTTCCGCATTATTTGAAAGTCTAATTTTAACATCATCGCCTACACCGCGCATTTTTTGCTTCTTCTGATGAACTTACTGTTGCAATATAACATTCAAAATTGTCTATTACTTTTCCTGATTCATCATTACTTGCAACAATTTTCCCTGTATTTAAATTTAAACTTTCAAGATATTCCTTGCTCAAATTACTAAAATTTTCTGGTGTTAAAACATCTTCTAATCCATCTACTCTATATGATACTATTCCGCTCATAGGTGCTTTTACATATTCTGCTCCTGAGTTTAGGTCAGCCTCATATTTTTTTCGTTCGTCTATTAATTTTCTTAAATATGAACCTTTTGGACTAGATTCTCCAGCAATTTTTGCTTTTTTAGTTACTAATCCTTCTATTTCTTTTTTGTATTCAATTAATTTTGATACATCTGTTATTTTGTTGATATCTTGCATTTTTACATCTATTTGATTTTCTAGTATTTTAGCATCTGAACCCCAAATATTAGTATCTTCTGCCATAGCTGTTTGAATTTTCAAGTCTAAATCTGCTATTTTTTGTTTTAAATTTTCTTCATTATTGCTATAATATCTAAATATATTTTCATTTGCTGCTGCTCTAGAACCTTCGCTTATTATTTGTTCCATACCATTTTTATATTTTTCACCTTTTACAACCTTTTCATTTCTTATAACATATCCAACATCAGTTTCTTCTTTATATAATTTTCCTTCTTCTATTGTAAATACATTTGTAGGTTGCTTTATTAGCAAATAAATAATATAAATTAAATATATAAGTAATATTATCGCTGCGATATATACTATTAACATTTTTTTCTTATTTATTTCTTTATTGTTTATTATTTTTTTATTTGTTGCTCTATTATTAGTTGTTTTATTTTTTACTTGCTTTTTATCTATTTCTTTATTTTTCGCTTGTTCTTTCAACTTATAAACCCTCCAAAATAATTTGTAGATTATTTTGTACTGTATTTTCTGTATCTAACCAAATTGTCTGTTTATTTTTTCTAAACCATGTCATCTGTCTTTTGGCATATCTTCTTGTTTCTTGTTTTATTTTTTCTATCATTTCTTCTTTGGTTAAATTATTATTTAAATATTCTACTACTTCTTTATATCCTAACCCTTGCATAGCTGTAGGAAATTCACTATATTTTTTATAGATTTTTTCCACTTCTTCTATTAGTCCTTGTTTTATCATAATGTCTACTCTTAAGTCAATTCTTTTATATAATTTTTCTCTTGGCATGTTTAAGCCATATACTTTGTAATCAAATTCTGGTTCTTTTTCTCTTGATTTTCTTTCTTGTTCTGTTTTATTATATCCTGTTGCATGATATATTTCTAAAATTCTAATTATTCTTTTTTTATCATTTTGGCTTATTTTTTTTATCGCTTCTGGATCAATTTTCTTTGCTTGTTCATACAAATTTTCTAATCCTTCTTTTTCTACTTGAATTTCAAGTTTTTTTCTATATTCTTCATCAAATTCTATATTTGGATATTCAATTTCATATATTAAGCTATCTACATATAGTCCTGTTCCACCTACTACAATAGGCGTTTTTCCTTTTTTAATTATTTCTCTAATAGCATTTTTGGCTTCTTTTTTATAATCTGCTACACTATATCTTTCTTCAGGAGATATTATATCTAGCATATAATGTTTTATTCCTTGCATTTCTTCTTTAGTAGTTTTTGCTGTTCCTATGTCCATTTCTTTATAAATTTGCATAGAATCACATGATACTATTTCGCCATTTATTTTTTTTGCAAGTTCAATGGATAATGCTGTTTTTCCTGATGCAGTAGGACCGCATATTACAACCACTTTTTCTTTTTTCATTTTTTCCCTCTTTTAATTCTCCTCTATACTTTCTTGTACATTCACATTATATATGTCTAATATTCCTTTTTGTATATTTTTCATATATATGTTTTCAACTATCATACATACTACAAATACAGTTCCTATTATTAATAGTTTCATTTGAAAATTTTTTGTTTCAATTTCATTATTTTTTAGTTTCACAACATTTTTTGTAATCCATGGTATAAATATTAAAGCATTTATACCTGTAAATAATATTGTAAGCATATTTTTCACACTATTTTGCATATTACCATTTTGATATTCTATACTATTTGTAGAAATTGAAAATATAATGTTTGTTACTAAATATAAAACTATTATTCCAATTCCTATTATGATTATTTTTTTGTGTTTTTCTAATTCTTCTAAATTAGTCCATGTTTTTGCAATTGCTACTAAGTATATAATTATAATAATTGCACTAATAAATATTTGCATTTTTTTCTCCTTGTTATTTATTATTTTCTAGCAAATTTTCTTTCTATATCATATTTACTCATTTTTATAACAGTTGGTCTTCCATGTGGACATGTAAATGGATTTGGTAAATTTAATAATTGTTCCATTAGTTTGTCCACTTCTTGAGGTGTTAAAGCCATATTTGCTTTTACAGCTGATTTACATGCAACTGTTGCTATAAATTTTTCTTCCTTTTCTTGTTTAGCTGTTCTTGCTACTGTGTTTATTTCATCTAATGTTTCTAAGAATAAATCTTTTGTATCTAAATCAATACAAACATTTGGAACTCCTGTTAATTTAATTGTATTTTCTCCAAATTCTTCTAAGCTAAATCCTGCTTTTTCAAAAATATACATATTTTCTTTTGCTATATCCATTTCTTTATGTGTTAATGTAATAACATCTGGTAATAGTAATAATTGTGAATCTTTTTCTTCATTACTATAATAATTTTTCTTTATTCTTTCGTACATAATTCTTTCATGTGCAGCATGTTGGTCTAATATGTACATTTCGTCTTTCATTTCTAATATTATATATGTTTTAAATACTATTCCTACAAATTTGTATGTTGGCTTTTGGAATTCTTTTTCGTTTTCAAATATAGAAACATTATCTTTTACTATATCAATTGCGTTGTCTGTTTTCTTTTCTTCTTCGTTTTCTGAAATTGGTGATCTTCCAAATAATTTCTTGTACATTTCGTCAAAGTCTTCTGATACTACTTGAGCATTGTTATCAAGTTGTTCCATTTTTTCTTTTATTTCGCTAAATTCTTGTTTTATTTCAGGGTCATCTAAATTGTCTATTGCTTCATTTATTTCTTCTATTTTATTTTCTTTAATATTAGTTTCTTTTTGTTTTTCTTCATTTTCTAGCTCTTGAAAACCTTTTTCTTGTGATTCTTGTTTTTCGTTTTGTTCTTCTTTATCTTCTATTTTTTCAGTATTTTCTATTTCTTTTGTCTCTTGACTTTCTTGTGTTGATATATTTTTTTCTAATTTATATTCTGCTGTTTCTTCATTAATTTTTTCTATCTTACTTGTATTATCTTCTACTAGCTCGTTTTCTATTTTTTGTTTCATTGCTTTTAATTGTGCTAATACATCAGTTGTGTCTATTGGCTCTCCTATATTTTTTTTGCTACTAATTTCTCCAACTGTTAGTGCACTTGAAGTATTATTATCATTATTTGACTTGTTTTTATAAACATCTTCTAATATATTGTTTGTTTTTATCTTACTTTCTTGTTCTGTGTATTCTTCTATTTGTTTTTCATGTTGTTTTCTAAACCCAAATAGTCCATTTGTATTATTTTCTTTTTTAGATTCTCTTAAATTACGTAGCCTTTCTTCAAAACTTATAGCTGTTCTATCTATTTTATTTTCATTTTCTTCCACTTTTTTTGATGTATCTGTTACTAATTCAGCTTTTAATAATACATCTTTTATTGCATGGTAAATGGCTTGGAATACTTTATTTTCTTCTTGAAATCTAACTTCTAATTTAGCTGGATGAACATTTACATCTACTTTTGAAGGATTTATTTCTAAGTTTAAAATAACAAAACCAAATTTTCCTATTGGTATTAGACCTTTATATGCTTGTTCTGTTGCTGCTGTTAAAGTTTTATCTTTTATATATCTTTTATTTACAAAGAATAATTGATTTGACCTATTTGACCTTGCAATTTCTGGTTTTCCTATAACTCCGCTTATTCTTATTTCGTCATAAGTGTAGTTTACATCCATAATTCCATTTGCTACATCTTTTCCATATATACTATATACTACATTTTTAAGTTCTCCGCTTCCGTTAGTTTGAATAACTGTTTTTCCTGTATTAATTAGTTTTATTGCAACATGTGGATTTACTAAAGCAATTCTTGTTATAACATCTTCAATATATCCTGATTCTGTATAATCTTTTTTTAAAAATTTATATCTAACTGGTGTATTAAAAAACAAGTTTCTTACTGTAATACTTGTCCCTGTTCTGCATCCCATTTCTTCTTTTTCTAGTATATCTCCCGCTTCTACTACAACTCTATATCCAATTGCTTCTTCTTTTGTTTTAGACACTAATTCTACATTAGCAACAGCTGCAATACTAGCTAATGCTTCTCCTCTAAACCCCATAGAAGTTACTGTATCTAAATCATCTGCTGACCTTATTTTACTTGTTGCATGTCTTTCAAATGCAATTTCTAAATCATCCTGTCCGATACCTTTTCCATTATCACTTACTCTTATGTATGATATTCCACCATTTTTTATTTCTACAACTATATTTGTTGCTCCTGCATCTATAGAATTTTCTACCATTTCTTTTACTACTGATGCTGGTCTTTCTATAACTTCTCCAGCAGCAATTTTATTTATTGTTAAATCATCTAGTAATACTATATTTCCCATATTTTCCTCCGTACTTATCTATTGTATCTTTGAAAAGTATTTTATCATAACGTTTTATAAAAATCTAGATTTTTTTAATAATTAATACTTTTTGTGCTATATAAAATTACAATTCACAGTTTAATAATAAATTATTGTTTTATACTTTGTGTGTCGCAATCTACGAAAAATAAAAATTAAAGGTAGATTGCTTCAATCGTACTCACTATCGTTCGTTTGGTCGCTTACGCAGTATTTCAACAATAATTTATTATTAAACTGTGGATTGTAACATAAAAAGAATCAAAGTATATTTTACTTTGATTCTTTAAATTGTTTTACTTAACTTTTTTATTTTTTTGTATTTCTATCTCTTCTTTTTTTAATTTTAACTTTTTCTCAAAAGCATTAGTTATTACTAATAAAGTTAGTATATATAAGGCCATTCCAGCTGGCATTGTGTACTCACATATTGGAATTCTTACTATTGCCATTATACTTAAGAACATTATTCCTGTAATAGCTAAAACTAAAATTGTATTAAATAAAGTTTTTACTACTCCTAAACTTGCATATTTAATTGATACATATACTAATATAATTCCTGTAATTATTACAAGTGGTAATATATAAAGTTTTATAACATCTATTAGTTTTTCACTTGCTATATTTGTTATTTCTATTTTTTCTTGTTCTATATTTATTCCATATTTTTCATTAACTTTTGTTATAATGTTTTGTTTTTGTTCTTCTGATATTTCTTTAGCTGTAATTGATACTGTATCTTCAAATACTTCTACTTTTTGAATTATTGTTTTTGTCTTTGGCATAACTTCATTAACTATTGATTTTATATCTGAAATTTCAAATTCTTTTTCAATATATAATTCAATATTTTGAGATGCTTGATATTTTAAATCAACATTTAATCCTATTGTAGCTGTAATTGCTATTCCTATCATTGCAATTAAAACTATTAATATCATAATTAATTTCATTTTATTTGTAATTTTCTTTTTGTTCATTTTCTTTTACCTCCTATTATTAGTTTTTTGAGTTTGTTTCTTTTGTCTTACATTTCATTAATAAATTTGTTATTACTATGTTGTATATTGCAATTAAAACAATTCCCCAAAACATTACCATACCAAAACTACTAATAGGTTCATAATTAATAAAACAGAAAGTTATAGTTGCAATACAAATTGGTATTATTTGCATAAAAAATTCTTTGTAAGTTTCTTTTAAATTTTGATTTATCATTTCGTTATCTAATTGTTTTTTGTTTAATTTAGCTAATAGTTTATTTATAAAAATGTAATTTAATATTAGTACTAAGATAATTCCAATTATTCCTTCTATTGATATTACTACATTTGTGTACCTTAATATTATAGATAATAATGAAGCTAGTCCAATATATGATATTGCTCCAAGTAGTCCTTGGGTTTTATACCTAACAATTAAAACTATTAATGATATTGCAACAATTCCTGCAATTACATAAAATGCAGTATTAATATTATTTTTTGTTATATCTGATAAAATATATTTATTTTCATCTATTGTATATTTTATTGGCATATTTCCTGCATCTAAAACTGTTGCCATGCTTGATGCTTGTCCTATATATCCATTTAATGTTTTTTCATCTGTTGCGTTATTTCCTACTGATAATTGTAATTTTCCTGTTTTTAATGGTTCTTCAAAATCTGTAGTCATTATTGTTTCATCATCTATTTTCATAGTGATTTCTTTTTTTGTTTTTTCTGTATTGTTTTCTGTATTTGTATCATTTGTTGTATTTTCTTCATTAGTTGTATTTGATGTGCTTTCTTCATTTTTGTATTTTCCACTAATTTCTTCTAATTTTTTTGTTCCTTCTTTGTCAAATTCTATATTTAAATATACCATTGTCCCTGCTGAATCTGGATTTGAGCCATACATAACATTAGCTTTTTCTATATCTCCATTATCCATTAAAACTTCTTTTGTTTGACTATCTATTATTTCAAATTTTCCAGCTGTACCTAAGTTACTAATAATATTGTCTGTTGTTGAGTCTTCTGGAACTTTTACAATAATATCTCCATTTTGTTCGTTTAATCTTATTTCATAATTTTGTAATCCTAAATTTTGTAATCTTTTTTCTATTATTTCTTTTGATTTTTTATAGTTATTTTGATTTAATACTTCTGAATTGTTGTAAGGAATTTCTTCTTTTACATATTCTTTTTGTTTTAATTCTTCTTCAGATAAACTATTTGCATCTGACACTTCTTTTCCTTCTTTGTCTTTTATTATCGTTTTATTAGAAGTATCTGCTTTTAGTGTTATTACTCTTGCACCTTTAAGATCCATACCATATGTATAGTCTTTAACTATGTTTTCCATTTTATTTTGTTTTGGAATATATATTCCAAGCACTGCAATTGTTGTTAAAAGTATAATTATTAATATAATTGTTAATGTTTTTACTTTTTTCATGATATTTCCTCCATTTTAATCTAATTATAATAATTTAGTACCATTTATTACTAATTCAAACCATATTTTTAAATATTTAGCTGCATATTTGCTCATCATTGTTCTATCCATAAATATTTCAAAATAATCTAGGACTGGACATAATTTTGTATCAATTGTTAAGTTTAAAATTACTTTTCTTTCAGCACTATCTAATTCTAATTGTGCATTTGTTACTGCATAATTTACTCTATCGTGAATATCAAATGTAGATAAATTTTTATTTGTTACTCTATCTCTATGTACATCTGATTTGTCAGCTAAAATAATTGCTGCTGATATATCATTTACTGCTGTTCCTGTTTTTTCATCATGGTTTCCTATAGCCATCATTATTTCTGTTCTTTCTTCAACAGGCATTCCCATATCTTTTAAAATATTAAATGCAAGTATTGCACCACTATGTGCGTGGTCTACTCTATTTACACAATTTCCTATATCATGTAAATAACCAGCTATTCTTGTTAATTCTACTGTTCTTTCAGGATATCCTAGCTTTTCTAATATATCTCCTGCTCTTTTTGATACTATAGAAATATGTCTATGGCTATGTTCTGTATATCCTAATCCATCTAACTGCTTTTGTGCTCCTTTTATTAAAGCTTCTACTTCTGGATTTTTACGTACCATATCTAAAGTAACCATATTGTTCCTCCTTCAAATTAGTCTTTTTAAATTCTATATTAAAATGTAAAAAATATCAACATATTTTGCAATTTTCTTTGATATATTATAATTTACTACCTATGTCTCTATTCCAATACTCTATTAAATATTGTTTTTCTGTTTTTGGTATTAACGAAATTCTGTATCCTCCTATTGGTTTGTCATATGAATATTTACTTTCTATATCATCTGATTTTGCTTCTAACCATCCTTTTTCTTCATTCCATAATTGATATACAACAGAATAATATGAACTGTCTTTTAGTTTAATTTTTAATGCACTTATTCCAAAAAGGTGCTGTTTAGAGATATCTTCTGGTATGGGCTTCCCTCCATATCCTTTATTTCCTTTTCTATTCATTGCTGTTCCACCAATTAATAATGAATAATTTCCGTTTAAATTTATTATATTTCCTGATTTTAAACTATGATATTCATTAGCTGATGGATTATATCCTGAATTATATCTAGTTTCATAAGTGTAACATCTTCCTTGTATTCCTTCTCCCCAATAGGTATGGGCATATGCTTGTATTTGAAAAAAATCCTTTTCTAAATTTCCTTCTGAATAGAAAGATATTGCTTCTGTTCTATTTTGTGGATTATTTAATATTGACGTTTTTCCTGCTAACTCTCCATTTCCTTTCCCAAAACTCCATTTTCCATCTTCATTATTCGCTCCATATAAAATTTTTATATTTGTAGCTTTTGTTATATTTATTATGAATTCTGTACTATTTTCTGCATAATCATATACTTTTAATGGATAAGTTACATTACATTCAAAATCTTTACTTATATTTTTTCTATCTTCTGACATTTCCCATGCATTTATATTTTGTATTTCTTCATTTATATTTACATTTGCCTTTATTTTTCCTTCTGATATTTCCTTTTGTTCAAACTTTGTAATTGGCGATATATTATCAATTATTATTCCTGTTTCAAAATTCTTTTCTTCATTTACTTGTTCTCCTTTGTCAACAATTGTTGCTTGTTCTACTTTTATCTTTAGCTTTCCATCTCCTAGAATTTCATTTAGCTTAATTTCATATATTATATTTTCGTTATCTTTTGATATTTCTTTTATGTCATACGTTTTGGGAATAGTTTCTCTTTCTCCTACCAATATTTTTATATGTTCTTTATTAAAGTTATTTTTTATTATGTTTTTTTCTATTACTTTTAGTTTTATTGTTATAGTATGTTTTCTACTAGCATAATTATAATATTTTGAATTTGTATTTCTTATATTTATCATCTCTATTTTTGGAATTACTCCATCTATATTTATATTAGCAATAATATGTTCACTTGTTATTATATATTTAGCATAACAATTTATACATATAATTATTAACAAGCAAAAAATAACTAAAAAAGCAGTTACTTTCTTCATTTTGCACCTCCCTTTGTCCAATTAGGGTCAGGTCCAAAGTGGACATTTTTAAAATTAAATAACTATAACAAAAACTTTAGTATATATTATAAAAAATACTGCGTAAGCGATTAAACGAGTGAAAGCGAGTGCGATTGGAGCAACCGACAAAAATTTGATTATATGGTTGCGACACATAAAGTATTTTTTATAATATATACTAGCAGTTTTTAATTAATCTAAACTAACCCTAATTGGACTTTTTACATTCTATTTTCCTATAGTACAAATTTCAAATTCATATTTCTCTATATTTTTTCCATCATATGTATCTTGCTTATCTTGTTTTTTGTCTTTATAGTATTCCCATTTCCATACTACGGGAATTTTCTTTGTTTCTCTTGCTTTTATAGTTCCTTGTTGTTCATTTATTTGAAACATTAAGTTCTTTGGTTTTTGACTTTTCGATATTAATTTTATTTCGTAATTTGTATCTAAATTTGATGTTAATATTATGTTAAAGTGTCCTTCTGTTCCTGGTGCTACTTTTTTATTTACTAATGTTCGTGAATCTATTGTCTGTAAAAAGTTTATTTGCTTATAATTTTTTGAATTTTTTATTACTTCTATATTGTACTGATTTGATTTACGATTATCTTTTTCTTGATTATTGATTAATTTTTCTGAACTAAATAGTTTTAAGAATATAAAGTCATTTTGAATTGCTGATTTTTTATTTTTTGCTAAATTATACATAAAAAATAAAATTATAGTAAATATGAATATTAATATAAGTATTTTTTTCTTATCTTTTTTAATTTTCTCCATTATGCCTCCTCGTATAATGAACATATAGTTCATTGTATATTTTTTTATTTTTAAATTTTTTCTTGTTCTGAGTGTACTTTTATTTGTAATTCTTGCATAATATCAGTCATATTTATATTATCTTTTTTATTATAGCTAATTATCATTCTATAATTATCTATTTTTTCTGTATTTTTAGGCATATAAAAGGTTTTAGTTTTATTTTCGTTAAACTCTACTTTTTCTTCATTTTTATATAATTCAATTTTTATTGATTTATCAATTGGATTTAAAATTTCTATATAATAATTAAGACCTACTTGTGTTATGTTTTTTTCAAGATTAATTGTTTCTTCATAATTTTTTACTTTAAATTCGTATATTCCTTCTTGATTTTTATTTGTGATATTTATTGGGTTGCCATATTCTACTTTTATTATTGGATTAGCAATTTCTGTATCCCCACTTATATCAGTTCTTGAATAAGCTTTTCCCATACTAAATCCTGAAAAAAATAATATAACAATTGTTATTATTGTAGCTATTATTATAAATTCTTTTTTCTTGATTTTTATTTTGTTTTTTGTTTTCATATTTTACATTACCTCCTAAATCCACTAATTTATTTATAAAAATTAATTTTGATTCTTTCTTTTAAATTCTTAAGTAAAGGAAACATTATGTTTTAGAGTTTCCTTTACTTGGTATAAAGGGGTACTCATTTTCATATTTCTATAAAATAAATGTATTAAGCTTGTGGGTTTACTTGTTCTCCTGTAACAATTACTTGGAAAGTATAATTTGTAATGTTGTTTGCATCTTTTGTATCTATAATATCATTTTGAGCTATTTCTTCTTCATTTTTTCCTGTTTCATAATCCCATTTCCATTTGATATTAATAGTACGTGTTTTTTCTTCGTCTGTTGCTAATATAGTACCTGACAAGTCTTTTTCTAATTCTTTTATTGAATTATATTCATTTTCATTATATATGAATTTTAGATTATGGGGTTTATTTGATTCTTCTGTAAATTTTATGTTGTAATTTATTCCTACTTCTGAACCAGTTGTATCCACTATAATGTTAAATGAACCATTTGTACCAGGTGCCATTTTATTATTAACAAGGCTTTCGTTATTATATGTAGAAGCAAGTTTTATTTCTTGTACTTCTTCTTTTTGTCCATTTACTTTAAAGTTCCATGTTGCAACTTCTGCAATTCCATTACCTCTTATTTGTGTAATATATTTAGCATATGCATGTCCTCCTATAAAAGACACTACCATTATTGCTATAATAACAGCTATGATAATAGCTTTTTTCTTTTTCGTCAAATTCTTCCTCCTTCCTTTAATTAATGGGGTATTTTGATTTTTTTTAGATTTTAAGACTCTAAAAATAATTGAATAAAAATTTTGTCTAAAATAGACTTTTAATAATTTAAAAATTATAGAATTAATATGAAAATGTAATTGCATTATAATATCGTTCGAATTATTTGTCAACTATTTATGTATATTTTTATAAACTTTTCGTTGACATTTTTCGACATATACATAAAAAAACTTAGATATCAATGCATATAATACATCAGTATTTATCCTAACATTATATGTTGATATCTAAGTTTTTTATTTTTTATTTACACCTATAATTCCACCTAAGATTCCAAATACTATTCCTACACATATCATTATGATACTTTGAGTGTTTAGACCAAATCTTGCATTTAATATGCTAGATAGCAAATATAGAATTAATATGTAGCTTCCTCCAATTATAGCACCATTTAATATTCCATTTTTCTTTATTTTAATATTTCCAATGGAACTTCCTAATAATATACTAATTGCTGTTGCAATTAATATTACTGGTGTTATTGTATTTTCACTAATATTTGTATATGTTAAAACTACTGCAAATATTAATAATAAAATTATTGTAGTTATAAATGAAATGCCAATTCCTATTGCTAAACTTTTAAGGATATCTGATTTATTATCTTTATATGTTTCCATTTTTAATATCATTCCTTTCTGAAGGTAATAATTCAGCTAAAAAGATTTAAAATTCGTATATAAAAGCAAATTTAAAATCTTTTATTAATATATATTAAAAATAAAAATATTTAGAACTATAAATCAGTTTAAATTTTAATTTATTTGTGGTATTTCTTCTAACTTTTCTAATATTTTTTTTAGTATTTCTTCTCTACAAAAATCATTTTTAAATTCATTTTTTAATGATGTAGCTAAATTTTTAGTTTCTTCTGAAAAACTTTCTTCATTAACATTAAATCCAAAACTAATTAATAAATATTTTATTTGTTCTCCTTGTGTATGAATTTCTGTTAAAATTCCACATATTTTCTTGTTATTTAATAATAAATCGTTTGGCTCTTTTATTTCTAAATTATAATCATATAATTCTTTTATTGCTTCTTTAATTTTTGTAGCTATATCTATTGTTAAATTACTTAGCTGATTTATTTTATATTTAGGATACAATATTATTGTTGTAGCTATATTTTTTTCATATCCTGTAAACCATTTTCTTCCTTTAGTTCCAATTCCTCCAGTTTGCTGTTCAGCTAATATTAACATACCATCATTTTTGCTTTTATTTGCTATTTGTTTTGCATATATATGTGTTGAATTTATTGTTTTATAATATTCTATTTTCTTTCCTATCTTATTGGTTTTGGCACTTTTTATTTCTTCTATATTCATTTATTTATATCTATTCTCCTGTTGTTAACATGTTTGGGTCTATTCCGTATTGTTTATACATCCAGCTCATATAATCAAATGGTGTTAAAGTTTTTGGTTCTGCATAATTCACACCTTTTGTATCTACTGTTACTGATGATATTTTTACTGTTTGCACTGGTGTACTTACTTCTGTATTTGCTTGTTCTTCTCCTGTAGAATCTGCTGCTTTTACTTCAACATTTTCAATTTTATGTACAACATCCATACCTTCTATTACTTTTCCAAATGCTGTATAATATCCGTTTAAAGAACTATTTGATTTTGTCATTATAAAAAATTGTGAACTACCTGAGTTATATGATTCTTCTTTTAATGATGGTGAATATGATGTATAATCATTTCTTGCCATACCTATTACACCTTCTTCAAATTTTAAAGTGTTTTTTACTCCATTTGAAATAAATTCTCCTTTTATTGAATATGCTGTTTCTACTCCACCATCTTTTAAATCTGCTAATGTTGCTGAGCCTTGTCCTGTTCCTTCTTTATCTCCACCTTGAATCATAAAATCTTTTACTACTCTATGAAATGTAAGTCCATTGTAAAATCCTCTATTAGCAAGTGTAATAAAGTTTGATACTGTTTCTGGCGCTTTGTCTGGATATAATTCCATTTTTATTGTTCCAAAATTTTCAACTTCCATTGTTACTATTGGATTTTTCACTTCCATTGTTGCATTTTTATAATAACCCCATCCAATTATTCCCAAAAATACGATTACTACTAATAGTGCAATTATCCATAAAATATTTTTTAAATTTTTCATTTCTTCCTCCTAATTTTTATATCAAAATTTAATTAATTTTAAATTAAATTATCAAAAACAAATTGTTCTTGCATTCTTCTTAAAGATTGTTTTATCGTTCTTGCTCTTACTTCACCAATTCCATCTACTTCATCTAAGCTTTCTATGTCTGCTGCTAATATATGTTGAAATGATTTAAACGAATCTACCAAGTTTTCTACTATATTACTTGGCATTCTTGGTATTTTATTTAGTATTCTGTATCCTTTAGTATATACAGCAACTTCATCATAATTGTCAAATGTTTCATATCCCAATAATTTAGCTATAACTGTTTCTTTTGAAATATCTTCATAGTTCAAATTTTCTAAACTTTCAATTGCTTTTTCTACTGTTCTTTTATTTCTTCCTTTTCCTGGCACAATATAATCTTTAATGATAAGTTCTTCTTCTTTTTCTAGTCCTCCTAATAGTTCTTCTAATTGCATTTTTACTAATCGTCCATCACTACCAAGTTCTGATATTTGTCTTTGTATTTCTTCAACAATTTTCATTACCATTTCTGCTCTTTGAATTGCTCCAATAACGTTTTTTAATGTAACTATATCATTAAATTCATATTCATTTAATAAACTTAATTTATTATCAAATACTTTTTTATATTTTTCTAATGTTTGAATTGCCTGATTTGCTTTGTTTAATACTGCATCTGTATCTTCTAATATATATCTATCATTTCCTTTAAACACAGTTATAATGCTTCTTCTTTGTGAAATACTAATTACTAATTCACCTGTTTGTTTAGCTGTTCTTTCTGCTGTTCTATGTCTTGTTCCTGTTTCTGAAGTATTTATTTCATATGATGGAATTAATTGTGCATTTGCATATAGAATTTTTCTTAAATCTCCACTAAGTACAATTGCACCATCCATTTTAGCAAGTTCATATAATTTAGATGAACTATATTCTTCGTTTATAGTAAAACCGCCATCTACAACTTCTTTTAATACCTCTTGTTTATCTGTTATTAGTAATAAAGCTCCTGTTCTTGCTCTTAATATATTCTCTAATCCATCTCTTATAGGAGTTCCTGGCGCAATTAGTTTTAATATTTCTGTTATATTATCTTCTTTGCCTTTTCTCAATAGTAACTCTCCCCTATAAATATATTTAGGTTTTTAAAAGGTTACCTATAAACCTTAATTTATTATCTATCTAAGCCCTATTTTTTGCATAGCTTCACCAATGTTCTTGACGCTTATTATATCCAATTTATAGTTTTCTTTCAAGTCTTTTTTGTTACTTTCTGGAATTATACATTTCTTAAATCCTAATTTTTCCGCTTCTTTTAATCTCTTTTCTATCAAGTTAATTCTTCTTATTTCTCCTGTTAACCCAACTTCACCCAAAATTATCATGTCTTTTGGTATAGATATATTTTTAAAACTTGATGCTGTAACTAATGCTATTCCTAAATCTACTGCAGGTTCATTTATTTTTAATCCCCCAACAACATTTAAATAAACATCTTGTGAACCTAACATTACTCCTGCTTTTTTCTCTAATACTGCTAACAATAATGTTAATCTATTGTAATCAATGCCATTTGCTGTTCTTTTAGGATATCCAAATACTGTTTGTGCTGTTAAAGATTGTAATTCAACTAATATAGGTCTTGTTCCCTCCATTGTAGCTACAATACATGAACCTGCTGGATTATCTTCACGTTCAGAAATTAATATATCTGAAGGGTTATCAATTTCGCACATTCCTTTATCTCGCATTTCAAACATACCTATTTCGTTTGTTGAACCAAATCTGTTTTTTACACCTCTTAAAATTCTATACGAAAAATATCTTTCTCCTTCTAAATATAAAACTGTATCCACCATATGTTCTAAAACTCTTGGCCCTGCTATATTCCCTTCTTTTGTTACATGACCAATTATAATTGTAGTAATTCCTCTTGATTTACATACTCTCATTACTTGTCCTGTAATTTCTCTAACTTGGCTAACACTTCCAGCAGCAGCTGTAATTTCATCTGAATACATTGTTTGAATAGAATCTATAATAACCAGTTTAGGATTAACATTAATTATTGCTTGATTTACAATGTCTATGTTTGTTTCACCTAAAAATAAAATATCTTCATTATTTATTCCTAATCTATCTGCTCTTAGTTTTATTTGTTCTGCTGATTCTTCACCAGAGACATATAAAACTTTTCCATCACCTTTTACTTTATCACATATTTGCAAAATAAGGGTTGATTTTCCTATACCAGGCTCTCCTCCAAGTAAAACTAGAGATCCCTTTACTAATCCTCCACCTAAAACTCTATCCAATTCTTGAAATCCTGTATAAGTTCTAATAGTTTCTTTTGCTTCATATGAATTTAAAGTTTGAGGAGTTACACTACCATTGCTAATGCCCTTTGAACTCCCAGAATTCTTAGTCTCGATTACCTTTTGTTCATAAAAGCTATTCCAACTCCCACACGCAGGGCATTTTCCCAGCCACTTAGCAGACTCATTTCCACACTCACTACATACAAAAACCGTTTTATTTTTTGCCATGTACATTCCTCCTAAGAACACAATTATTCTCTCATAAAAACAATAAAAGTATAGCATATAAAAATATAATTTGCTATACTTTTTATTTAAAATTTACTTAATTTACACATAATATCTAAACAAGTACAAAATGTCCACTTTGGACCTGTCCCTAATTGGACATTATTTTGCTTTTCCAAATGTAATTTCTTGGAATAAGAAGTCATGTACTTTTTCCCATGTGATTTCTTGATGTAAGAATTCGTTTATTTCGTCCTCTACTTTTTGTTGATATGGTGTTAATTCAACTTTTATTTCTTTGTTCCAATCAATATCTTGTAACCAGAATGATTTAAAACTATTCCAGAAACCTCTTTTTACAGGTAAGTTTTCATTTCTTATTGTTCCTGCATTTTCAATATTTTGGATATTTTCAATGTCATTATTTACATTACCTTCATTATTATTGAATTCTACTCCTCCAAAAACACCATTTACTTTGTTTTCTTCTCCTAGTTCTGCCATTTTATTTCCTCCTTTGTGTTAGCTATACACTTTTTTATTAAGTTATTTATACTATATTTTTCCTTTTTTATCAAGTGTATTCGCTTATATTTATATTAAATGTTCGTTACATGAATATTACAAAAATATTACGCATTGTTTTTAAAAATTCTATTGCCTCTTATTATTACTTTATAATTATTATAATTTAATATTATATTATGCACTAGAAATATTGTATAAATTTATATTTCAACAATAATATGGTCATTTTCTACTGCTATGCATTTGGCCTCTGTAATGCTATTTTCTATATTATTTATTTGATTTTTTTCTACTTTTACATGTGCTAATATATAATTTTTAGTATGTCCTTTATAGACATTATTTTTTTGTTCTTCCCATAATATTTCCACTGTTTTTCCTAAATAACTATTATTGTATTCTTTTTCTAATTTGTCTGAAAGTTCTATTAGTTTTTTACTTCTTTCTTCTTTTATATTGCCGTCAATTTGATTTTTCATCTCTGCTGCTTTTGTTCCTTTTCTTGGCGAATATTTAAATACATGAGTTTTATAAAATTTAATTTCTTTCAAAAATTCATAAGTTTTATTAAATTCTTCTTCTGTCTCTCCTGGAAATCCTACAATAACATCTGCTGTTAATATTGAATCTGTATAGTTTTTTCTTATTAACTCTACTACTTTTTTAAATTGTGATGTATTATATCTTCTATTCATTCTCTTTAAAGTTTCATCACATCCGCTTTGTAATGATAAATGGAAATTATGACATATTTTTTCTAATTTTACTAATCTTTTTATAAATTCTTCATCTATTAATAGTGGTTCTATTGAGCTTAATCTAATTCTTTTTATCCCATCTATTTTATTTATATCTTCTAGTAAATCAATTAATTCATATCCATTTTTAAAATCTTTTCCATATGATGCAACATGTATCCCTGTTATTACAACTTCTTTTATTCCTTCTTTAGCTATTTTTGTTATTTCTGATATTATTCCTTCTGGTTTTCTACTTCTTACTCTGCCTCTTGCATAAGGAATTACGCAATATGAACAAAATCTATCACATCCATCTTGGATTTTTACTACTGCTCTTGTTTTTTCTGTGTATGTAACGTCTCCAAATTCTACGAATTCCTTTTGTTGCATTAAGTCATCTATTTTTAGTTGTTTTTTATGTTCTTTTTCATATTCTTCAACATATTCTACTATATTCTTTTTTTCATTATTTCCTAAAATTAAGTCTATATCTTCTATTTTTTTCAATTCTTCTTTTGCTACTTGCACATAACATCCACAAGCTACAACTATTGAATTTTTATTTAAGTCTTTAACTCTTCTTAGCATTTGTCTTGATTTTCTATCTGACATATTTGTTACTGTACATGTATTTACAACATATATATCTGCCTTTTCATGATGTTCTATTACTTCATATCCTTTTTCTATAAATTGTTGTGCCATTGCATTTGTTTCATATTGATTTACTTTACAACCTAATGTAATAAATGCTACTTTTTGCATCTTTTCCTCCTTTAACTTAAAAATTAAGTTTGAAAATAATTAATATTTGGCTTGGAAATCCAAGCCAAAATTAACTTTTTTTCAAACTTATCTTCTAGAACGTCCATCTAATGCATCTAAATTATCTAGAGCCTTTCCTGTTCCTAATGCTACACATGATACTGTATCTTGCGCTATCATTACATTTATTCCTATTTTTTCTTGCAATAATTTATCTAATCCGTCTATTAAGCAACCTCCACCTGTCATATAAATTCCTCTATCACTAATGTCTGCTGCTAATTCTGGTGGTGTTTTTTCTAATACAGAATGCACTGCTTCTACAATCATCATTGCTGGTTCAATTAATGCTTCTAACATTTCACTTGAACGTACTGTTAAAGTTTTTGGAAGTCCTGTTGTTAAGTCTCTTCCTCTTATTTGCATTTCTGTGTCTTGTATTTTTGGATATACACAACCTATATTAATTTTTAAATCTTCTGATGTTCTTTCTCCAATTATTATATTATGCTTTTTCTTAATATATTTTACTATAGCTTCGTCAAATTTATCTCCAGCCACTTTTAATGATGTATTTACAACTGACCCACCTAAAGATATAACTGCTATATCAGTTGTTCCTCCACCTATATCTACTACCATATTACCACATGCTTTTGATATATCTAACCCTGCTCCAATAGCTGCTGCAATTGGTTCTTCAATTAAATATACTTTTCTTGCTCCTGCTTGTGAAGCTGCATCTATTACTGCTTTTTTTTCAACTTCAGTAACTTGTGATGGAATACAAATCATTATTCTTGGAGCAAATATAAATTTTCCACAAACCTTGTTAATAAAGTATTTTAACATTTTTTCTGTTACTGTATAGTCTGAAATAACACCATCTCTTAAAGGTCTAGTTGCAACAATATTGCCTGGTGTTCTACCAAGCATTCTTCTTGCTTCTTTACCAACAGCTAGAACATCTCCTGTTGTATTATCTACTGCAACCACTGATGGCTCTCTTAAAACAATTCCTTTTCCTTTTACATATGCAACTACTGTTGCTGTTCCAAGGTCTATACCAATATCTTGTCCAAATCCTAATTTAAACATGTTTTTTCTTTCCTCCATTTTTTGTTTCCTTCTCGTTACAAATGCATTACAATTATATTACAGTTTCTAAAATTTATCAACCCTTTTAATTGATTTTTTAAATAATTTATATTATAATATAAACGATAAAAAAAGCTTGATTTTTTAATTATTTCAAGCGTTATTATTAATAATTTAAGGAGTTTTTATGAGAAAACATATCGAATTTATTTCAAACTGTGAAAATGATACTAAAGCTTTCGCTAAAAATCTAGCTAAAGTTTTAACTATTAAAGATGTCGTTGTTTTAACAGGAGAATTAGGTTCTGGAAAAACTAAATTTGTCGAAGGTTTTTTATCTTATTTTAATTTGCAAAATGAAATTTCTAGTCCTACTTTTACCATAGTAAATGAATATAAAAATGATAATATTTCTATTTATCATTTTGATGTTTATCGTTTAAATGATTCATCTGAGTTTTATGAAATTGGTGGGGAAGAATATTTTGAAAAAGGAATTTGTTTGATTGAATGGGGCGAATTAATTCAAGATGCACTACCTTCTAATTATATTCATATCTATTTTAAAAAAGATGAATCTGATACTGTTAGAATTTTAAATATCGACTTTCCAGAAAATTCTAACATTGAAAAAGTTCTTATTAATAATTTAAAATAAATCTTATACGAAAGGAATGAATTTTATGAATATTTTAAGTATTGACACTTCTAGCAATATTTGTGGAGTATCTATATTAGAAAATGAAAAATTAATATGTAATTTAGATACATTAGCTATAAATAGCCATTCTGAAACATTAATGCCTATGATACAAAAAGCATTAGAAAAATCAAATTTAACTATTAATGATATAAATCTTTTAGTTTGTGATATCGGACCAGGTTCTTTTACTGGAATTAGAATAGGAATTGCAACTGTAAAAGGTTTTTGTGATACTTTAAACATTCCATGTGTTGGAATTAGCTCATTAGAATGTTTAGCTTATTCTTTAAAAAATGAAGTACCTAATAACAATTTAATTTGTAGTATCTTAGACTGTAAAAATGAAAATTGCTATTTTGCATTATATCAAAAAAACAATAATGAATTAGAAAATTTAATTGAACCTCAAGCAGATACTTTAGAAGATGCATTATCTATTTTAAGAACTTATTGTGAAGATAATTTTAATGATTATACAATTACATTTGTTGGAGATGGCTCTGTAAATTTTAAAGATAAAATAGAAAGTTCTATACAATATTCTAATTTTTGCAGTTCAACATTTAACTCTTTAAACTCTTATTTTCTTGGACTTGCTGGATTAGAAAAATATAATTCTGGTATTGAGCTTGACGAAGTACTACCTTTATATTTAAAAAAGCCACTTGCTCAAAGACAATTAGAAGAAAAAGGATTAAAATAATGGATATTTCAAATAATAATTATATTAATAAAAACATTACAAGTTCTAATATTATTAACGACTATAATTATGATTATACAGATTCATTTAAAATAGATAACAATAGTTTTAATATTCGATTAATGACTTTATGTGATTTAGAAAGTATAAAATCTATTCTTGTTACAGACTTTGATAACTTTTGGAATTATGACGTTTTAAAAGAAGAATTACTTTCGGATTATTCTAAATATTATACAATCGAAAACATATCTTCTAATGAAATTGTTGGGTTTTCAGGTATTAAAATTATTTTAGATGAAGCAGAACTTATGAATATTGTTATAAAAAAAACTTACAGAAATTTAGGATTTGCTTCTAAATTATTAGATTTTTTGATTTCTATATGTATTAAAAACAATATTACTTCTATGTTTTTAGAAGTTAGCGAAAATAATATTTTTGCAAAACATTTATATTCTAAATTTGAATTTAAACAAATCTCAGTACGTGAAAATTATTATAATGATTTGGCTGGTATAATAATGAAAAAAGTCCTTAAGTAAAGGACTTTTTTCTATTTTAAATCTATTTTTATTGTTTTTTCATTATCTAGTTTTATTTTAGTATATGTAATTCCACAACTGTCAAATAGTCTTCGTGAAGCAATATTATTTTCTGAATCTGCATATTTATCTGACAAATAAATTACTTCTTTGATACCTGATTGTATAATTATTTTTGCACATTCATTACATGGAAATAAATCTACATATATCTTTGCATTTTCTAAATCTTTTTTACTTCCTCTATAATTCAAAATTGCATTTAATTCAGCATGACAAACATAAGGATATTTAGTATCTAAATTCTTTCCTTCTCTACCCCAAGGAAATTTTTCATCATCAAACCCATTTGGAGCTCCATTATACCCTATTGACAAAATTCTATTATCATTACTTACAATACATGCCCCTACTTGTGTTGATGGATCTTTACTCCTCATAGCAGATAGTTTTGCAATCGCCATAAAATATTCATCCCATGCTAAAT
Source organism: uncultured Clostridia bacterium (assembly GCA_963558245.1). Taxonomy (GTDB): domain Bacteria; phylum Bacillota; class Clostridia; order TANB77; family CAG-508; genus CAG-269. The sequence continues at coordinate 2,937 of CAUWGA010000014.1, read as the reverse complement.
AATCTTTTCTCTTTTCACTCATACTACTCTCTCCTTTTATTTTGTCCAATTGGGACGGGGTCCAGGTTCCAATTGGACATTTAGTCACTCCATTCGAATTCCCAGTCTTCTAGCACTACTGTGTCTCCTTCACATACTCCCATTTCTCTTAATTTAGCATCTATTCCTAAGTTAACTAATGATTTTTGCAAGTAATAGAATGATTCATTATCATCAATATTAATTCTTCCTATTAGTCTTTCTACTGCTTTTCCTGTTACTATAAATGTGTTGTTTTCTCTTCTAATCTTCCAATTTTCCTTACTATCTTCTAATGTATATACTTTCTTTTCTTCTATTTCGATTATTTCTTCTTTTGGAAGTGTTTTTAGAACTTCTGTTACATGGTTTATCAATTCTTCTACACCTTGTTTTGTTGCAGCAGATATTTTATATAATTCTAAGCCTTCTTTTTTAGCTAATTCTTCTACTTCTTTTAATAGTGTTTCATCTTGTAATATGTCTGTTTTATTTGCTACAATGATTTGTTTTCTTTGTGCTAATTTTTCACTGTATTTTTTTAACTCAGTATTTATTGCATAAAAATCTTCTACTGGATTTCTTCCTTCCTGTCCTGATACATCTAAAAAGTGTAATAATAATCTTGTTCTTTCTACATGTCTTAAAAATCTGATTCCAAGTCCTACACCTTCGCTTGCGCCTTCGATTATTCCTGGTATATCTGCAATAACAAATCCGTTTCCATCTTTAGTTTTTACTACTCCTAAATTTGGTATTAATGTAGTAAAATGATAGTTTGCAATTTTAGGTTTTGCGTCTGTTACCACTGATAAAAATGTAGATTTTCCTACATTAGGAAATCCTAAAAGTCCTACATCGGCAAGTAATTTCAATTCTAATATAATTTCTTTTTCTTCGCCTTTTTCTCCATCTTCTGCAAACCTCGGAACTTGTCTTGTAGATGTTGCAAAATGTGAGTTTCCTCTTCCACCTTTTCCACCTTTTAGTATTAATTCTTTTTGATCTGGTTTTGATAAATCTGCTATTACTTTTCCTGTTTCTGCATCTTTTACTACTGTGCCTATTGGAACTTTAATATACAAGTTTTCTCCATATTTACCATTACAATTATTTCCGCTTCCATTTTCTCCATTTTGTGCTTTAAATTTTTTATTATATCTAAAGTCAATTAATGTATTTCTATCTTTATCAACTTGGAAATAGATACTTCCTCCATTTCCTCCGTCTCCTCCATCTGGTCCCCCAGCTGCAACATATTTTTCTCTATGAAAAGCTATAGCTCCATTTCCGCCATCTCCCGCTTTTATAATTATTTTTGTATAATCTGTAAACATATATCCTCCTAATAATGACTTCTTGACAATTTTCTACTTTTCTTTTGCATTTAGTTGATTTTATATAGTTTCAAAATATTTTTACTCTACATTTATAAAATATTTTTTTCGCTAACTCCAAAATTAGTTTTCAAAATAGTTTAATCTCATTGCTTTTTTTACTTTTTTCATTGTTTGTTTTGCTGTTTCTCTTGCTTTTGCTGTTCCTTCTATTAATATTTTATCTACTTCTTCTGGGTTTGCTTCATAATATGCTCTTTTTTCTCTTATTGGTTGTAATGTATTTGAAATGTTCTTAGCTAGTTGTTTTTTGCAACCTACGCAACCACGTTTTCCAGCTTTACATTCCTCACATACTGCTTTTATTTCTTCATCTGTACTAAATAAGTTATGATAATATGCAACCATACATATATCAGGATTACCTGGATCATCTTTTTTTATTCTTCCTGGATCTGTTACTGCTCCCATAACTTTTTTTGTAATTTCTTCTTCACTGTCTGATAAATAAATAGCATTCCCTAATGATTTTCCCATTTTTTCATTTCCGTCTAATCCTTTTATTCTTTTTCCACTTGATAATACAGCTTGAGGTTCTACTAAAACATCTCCATATATTTTATTAAATTTTCTAACAATCTCTCTACATTGTTCTATTAATGGTAATTGGTCTTCTCCTACTGGTATTAACTCACCTTCAAATGCTGTAATATCTGCTGCTTGACTTACAGGATATCCTAGAAATCCATATGTTACACTTTCTCCAAATACATCTCTTTTTTGAGCTATTTCTGTTTTTACAGTTGGATTTCTTTCTAATCTTGCTATTGTTACTAAGTTTGAATAAAATACTGTTAATTCAGCTGTTTCTGGTATCATTGATTGTACATATATTGTTGTTTTTTTAGGATCTATCCCTACTGATAAATAATCTATTGCTACTTCTCTTACATTTTTCCTTACTTTTTCTGGATTACTAAAATTATCTGTCAATGCTTGAACATCAGCAATCAAAATAAATGGATCATATTTACCACTTTCTTGCATTTCTACTCTCTTTTTTAATGATCCAAAATAATGTCCTATATGTAATCTTCCCGTTGGTCTATCACCAGTTAATATTCTTTTTTTATCCATAACAGTATCCTTTCTATTTTTAAAAATGATTATTTTTATATCTATAGTCTTAAACTCTAACTATTATACTATATTTTCTTCAAATTTACAATAAAAGAGAGGCAATTTCTGCCTCTCTACCTGTTTTAGTTAGTGCGAATTATCTTACTACTATAAGGTAACAAATATATTTTATTTGTCATTCCGCTAATTTTGTATCTTTCCGGTATTTCTTCTGGAATATCTACAACTTTAATTTTACTGGTTCTATTCAATATCACAAATACAGAATTATGCTCATTTTTTCTTTCAAATGAAAATATTTCTTCGTCCAGCTGGTGTATTTTAAATGTACTATTTTTCAAAATACAATTTTCTCTAAAATCACCAATTTCTTGATAGAATTTTAATAAGATAGTGTATTATATAGTGTGTAAATTATTTAAAGCTAAAAATAATTTATGCA
>CAUWGA010000013.1:0-38641 GCA_963558245.1 uncultured Clostridia bacterium | reverse complement strand
ACTAAATACTAATAAAACTTCATCAAAAATTAGTAAAATGGCAATTAAATTAATTAACATCATTGAAAAAGATTTTAAAACTGCATTAGCAAGCTCTAAAAAAGATTATCTGCCTCCTTGTGATATCTGGCATTTAGAAGATAAAGTAAAAGATGTTTTATCTATAGGAAATCAAACTGGTGAAGGATGGTTCTTAACAGCAGAAATGATAGAATATATAGAACATGGTATTCCAAATATTGTTTGTGTACAACCATTTGCCTGTTTACCAAATCACGTTGTTGGAAAAGGTGTTATCAAAACAATTAGAAGTAAATATCCAGATGCAAATATATCTCCTGTAGATTATGACCCTGGTGCTAGTGAAACTAATCAAACTAATAGAATAAAACTTCTAATGACAGTAGCTAAAGATAATTTAAAAACAAAACAAAATGAGAAAAAATATATTGATTTAGAAAATACTAAATCCGAAGATAAAATTAACATGTCTTAGTAAGATAACTTATTTTAGATATATACAAAAAAATATCGTCAAATATAACAACTCGATTATAATATATAGTCGAGTTTTATTATTAATAATATTTTTCCATTATTTGTAAATTTTTCTCGTTTTCTATTGACACTTTTATGTAAATGTAGTATAATAATATATACAGCTTTATGCTAATGTAACTTATTAATTCCTGGCTCACACAGCAGGACAAGATTCATCACCACTTAGGAGGAATTATGGAATCAAAAATCACATTTTACAACGAGGAAATTAAAAAACTTGATGCAAAAAGAGTCAAAGCTCAGTTTAAAAGTCAGCGCACTCTAACATCAATAAAAGCAACTGCTGAAAAATATCTTAAAGAAATTTCACAAGAATCTCATTCAGCATTTGAGATTTTAAAATCAAATTTAATTAGTTTGATTGAAAGAGTCACAGAAGATCTTAAAAGCTATTATGAATTATTTTTAGTTGGTTACTTTAGATAATAAATTTCTCGAAGTAAAAGGCTCCCTTTTTTAAAGGGAGTTTTTTATTTTACTTGAACCTAATTTTATTTTATGCTATATTTAAATTATATAAATAATAGAAAGAGGTTCTTTAATGGAAAAAAATTATTATAAAATATTAGAAGTAGATTTCAATGCTTCTCCTGAAGTTATTGAAAAAGCTTATAAAACACTAGCAAAAAAATACCATCCAGACTTACAAGAAGAAAATCAAAAAGTTATAGCAGGTGAAAAATTAAAAGAAATAAATGAAGCATATGAAGTTCTTTCTAATCCACAGCTTAAATCCTCTTTTGATGCAAAATTTCAGCAGTCTTTTGTTTCCAGAGAAGACTTTAATAAAATCTATATGGAAAATGAACAATTATATAACGAAATTAATAGTTTAAGACAGCAAAATAACACACAAGATAAGTATGACCATTATAATGTTAATAATTCAAACATTAATTCATATAATTCTAATTCTTTTAATACTGATTTTTCTAATTCTCAACAAGATATTCATAATAAGCAAAATCAGGCATATAGCAATCAATTGGAATATCAAGCTCAAATGCAAGCTGCTCGAAAAAAGGCTTATCATGATGCTTATATTCAAGATTTGAAAAATAGAGGTTATCATATTAAATATAAAAAAACACCAAAAGATATTTTTAAAAATATTATCGCATTAATATTAACTGTTTTAATTGTGCTAATACTTTTTAATATTCCTTTTGTTAAGAACTATTTATCTAATATATTTCCTATTTCTTCATCACAATTAACAAACCGTTTTGTTGATATAAATAATAAATAAAAGGTTCTATAATAGAACCTTTTATTTATTAGTATATTTTTTCAAATAATTTATATTTTCTTTTTTTTACATATCTATTAATCAATATTAATAATAACATTAATATTGCTGAAATTCCTAATATTGAAATATTAAAATTAATCCCCTTAAATATTTTTGATAAATATAAATATATTAATGTAAAAATAACCGTTAATGCATACTGAAACATAATATTTTCATTTTGTTTTATTACTTCATATTCTGTTTTCCAATTTAAATTAGGACGTTTTAAATCTATAATCATCATTATAAAACTATTTATAATATTAATAATTATTGCATCTATAAAAATTATTATTAAATAGTATATTTCTATTCTTGGAATAATATATTTAATTGTACATAATGTAATAATCGAAATTATTACATTTGTAACAATTTGTACTATATTTTTAAAGCAAAATTGTTTATATAAATCAACAGGTATATACTTTAAAAATATTGCATTTCTACCCTCTTTTGATATTCCTATGGCTGAATATTTTACAAATGAAAATAATACCTGTAATAAAATTAGCATAGCACAAAATCCCTCTATATTTAGTGATAAAGTATTAAAAAAGTCATAAATTTCTTGATTATTATTAATAATTTTCTGTTTAAATATAATAGTAATAATTGATAAACACAATGTTAAAGTAATTGCTGGAAAAATGGCTTGTAAAAAAAATATTATATTTCTCTTTAAAAATTTAAATTCATTCAAAATATATACTTTATTTATACCTTTTTCCCCATATGCTGTTTCTCTATTTATTCTCTTTTCTTTCTTCTTTTTCGCATAATATCTTCTTGATAATAAAATGTTTAAATAATATTTTTTTCCTAGCCATAAAAATACCAAGAATCCTAATATATATACAAAAATAATATATATATAATTTGGAATTATATTATTTAATTGAATTATCTCAATAATCGGATTCATAGTTAGTATACTCTTATTAACTATAATAGCTATGGTGTTGATTCCTTCCATTAATGCTTCAACAGATAGTTCTCTACCTACTTGGCTTTTTATAAATAAATATTCTAATAAAAATATTCCTGTTATAAAAAACATAGTTATCATAAATTGCAGTGTATTTTCATTTTTTATTACCTTAACAAATTTCATTATTACTAGATTTATGATTCCTACTACTATAACAATAAAAATAGGAAATAATATTAATACTGGTAACAGATTAAAATAATATCCAAATCCTACATGTATTTTTGTTCCATATAGTATTAGTGGTGGCAATAATATAAATAGTTCTGTTACATATAAAATACTTAATATTGTATTAAATTTTGTTAATAATATCTCATTGCTTTTTATTGGCAATGAGATTAAATTGTCTATATCTTTTGAATAAAAGAATACGTTAGTAGAAATCAATATTGCTTGTAATACCATTATAGTAAATACAAATAACATATAAACATTTAAAAAAATTGATATATTCCCTACATTATTTAGTTCTTTTAATATTTCATTAGATAAATACAATACTGTCATACTTAATAATATTATTATCCAAAAAAGCATTGACTTTTTGTTTATTTTTCTTTCTGCTTTATTATAAATATTTAAATTTTTTATATAATTTTTTGTTGAAATATTTGTTAATACTGCTAGTTTTTTTAGCATTTAACTTCCTCCTAGAATTACAGCTTTTATATTTATAAGAACAAGAAAATATAATTTTCTTGTTCTTATAAAATGCTTATTATTTATTATTCAATTGAAAATGAGAATACAAAATTACTTCCTTCTTCAAGTTTCATAATAAAATTAACATTTTTCTCTTTTGCATTTTCATCTTTTTTATTTTTTATTTTTGTTTGATATATATAAATATCTCCCTCTTTTTTTACATTAGTATATTCAATTTCATTTACCTCATAAAGTTTTTCTTCTAAATAAGATTGCAATTTTTCTATAGTTTCAAAGTTGTTCTTTCTAAAAGTCTCATCTAATTTACTACTTACATATTTATAATCACTATCATTTATAGCTGAAATAATTTTTTGTATATTATATCCTACTTTCTTTTCATCAGATGCTTTATTATATTTTTCTAAAAATTCTGGTAAGTCCACTGTATATGTATCTAATATAACTTCATAATCTTTCATTGATGTTTGTATAAAGATATAATATCTTTCATCTTTATCTATACATACATATTCTGTCTTTCCTTCTCTTTCTGTCTTTTGATATTTGTCTATTTCTGCCATTTTTATTCTATTTTGGTTATCTGATATATATTTTTTAAATTGTTCTACATTATCATATTTATTTTTTCTGTATTCCTCGTTTAATATGTCATATGCACTATCAGGATTATTTAACATTTCCATTTTATATTCAGAAAAATATTGTGACACTATATATTCATCAGTCGCTTTTACACGTACAAAACGATTATATCCGTTAGATTTTATTTCTTCATAATCAATTTTAATGTCATTTCTACTCATATTAGGATTATAATTGTTTTGTACCATAAAATCTTCTAAGAAAATTGAATATGTTTTATTTGTATCATCTTCTTTTATTAAACAATTAAAATTTTCATTGTTTAATTTTGCTTGTACTAATACTAGAGATGTACCTTCTGATAAAATTTTTCTATATAGCTTTTCTATTTTTAGTTCATAATTAACATTTTTACTATAGTCTCCTACAATTTTATATTTATCATGATAATCTACAATATGCTTTTGTAGATTATCATAATCTCTTTTATATGTCTCGTCTAAAACGCCTTCTATTGCTTCCATTATTTCCTTTTGAATTTCTTTTTTAGCATCTTCTTCAGACATATCTAGTTTTCCAACTTCTAAATATTCATCTCCATTTAATTGTTTTATATATTCTATATAACTGTTTAGTATATTTCTTGTTGTGTAATAACCATCATTATCAGTAATTTCACTAAAACCGTGAATCTAGCATTTCTGCAAAAGCCTCTTCATATGATTTTTGACTTCCCATAACTTCTTTATTTTTTTCATGATTCTTATTCCATATTATGAATATTATTACACTTACAATTATTACTAACAATACAATTAACATTATAATTATTTTTTTTAACTTATTCACTAGGTTCCTCCTATAAGTTTTATATCTTTATTTATTTTAATGATTGAAATATGAAAAATGCATATAGTCTTTTGGTGAATTCCAATCTCCTCCCCAATAAAATCCATGTTGTTTCCAAATATTGATAATTTGAGGTGTTACAGAATATGGATCAGATCCAGGACTATAATGACTTCCTACTACTTGTCCATTTCCATATATACAATAGTTTTGTTCTGGATTAACATCAAATGCATGTCCATAAGTATGTGCTGATTGAGGAAATGGTGGTGAAAATCCAGCATCAGTTCCCCATGTTCTATAACTAATATCTCCTCCAATAACTTTAAATCCTGCATCTGCCATTTCTTTAAATATTGCTTGCACTTCTGTTTTTAATTTTTTATGCATTGTTACATTCATTGTTTGTCTATTTCCATTTCTGTCTAAATATTCAACCGGAAATCTTTCTAAATATCTATCATTTTCTTCTTTTGAAGTTGGTACACCATTACCATCATATAACCATGCTATTCTTTCATCTCTTCCTTGAATTCCTGCTGCTTCTCCTAGTTGTGCTGATCCACTTGAATGATTTACTTGCCATTCTTTATACCATTTTTTTGCATACTCATATCTTTGAGCAGTTTTTCCTCTTGAAGTTTCGTAGTTTGTTGAAGTAAAGAATATTTCATAATATCTTCCAAAATACCAAGTAGCATATTCCATATCATTAAATTCTGTTGCGCTCATTATAACTTCTTTTACGTTTGAATAGTTTCCTTCTAATTCACTCCACATATATTCTAATTGTGTTTGTACATCTGTCCATTCTTTTCCTTTACTACTAGCATATGTTCTCAGTCCAGTAAGTCTTCCTCCTCCCCATTGACATAGTCCATCATGTGTTCCATTAGTTGCAGCTGGGTTAAAGCTACTTTCGCCTTCTATATTTCCTAAGATTGCTGCTGCTCCTACAGGTGGTACACCTTTTGCTAATAAGAAATCATAAATTTGTCCTGGTATACCTTCTATATTGCTTCTTCCTCCATTTATTCCATCTAAAGATTGGAAATTATCTGGATCATAAATACTAAAATCAAATTCAGTAATACCATAACTCTTTCCTGTTACTTTATATAGTAAATATTTTGTTAAATCTACCATATCTTTTGTTTTATCACCTTCTTCTAAAATTTCAAATAGCCATTGTTTCACACTTAAAATATTTGATTTTGCTCTTCTGTTACCTCCTTTACAAAGAATTGTAACAAAGTTTTCTTCTTCTGGGTCTTTAGGTTTCTTTTCTGTCTTTTCTCTTATTTTAGATGGTGATGCTACATATTTAGTTGCTTCCACTATATTCGTTATATCTTCTGATTTATCTACTACTGCACGATAAACTTTTTCATTCTGCTCTATTATACTTCCTGATACATATTGATAGGTTCCAATATATGGTGATTGTGTACTTGAAAGTAGTCCTCTTGCATGACCATATCTATCTCCATTTGTTTCTTCGTCTGGTACTTCTGGATATGGTTCTTCTGGTAATGTTTTAGGATTAGGATCTGGATGTGTTTCTGCTTTCGGAGGTTTTTGATATGTATATTCTTTTTCATAATCAACAATCCATACATTAGCCTTTGTTAAACTTATATCTAATGTGTTTGTTTTGTTTATAGTTGTATATGTTGTTAAATATGTATTAGATGTTTCGTCACTCCAGTTTCCACTATTCTCTGTAGACAACATATCTGCTTGAGTATTTCCATATAATACTCTTACTTTTGCCTTAGTATCTACTCTTTCTTTCTTAGTGTAACTTAATTTTCTTATATTTGTATTTACTGTTAAATTATCATGAACTGTTATTTCTAGTTGACTTCCATATACTAAATCAGCTAAGTCTAACACAAAGTCTTCATCTTCTGAAACTACCAATAATGCCCATAAATAATCAAATGGCATTGTATATTTACTTACTAAATTTTGATAATTAATTGTTGTTGTTGTCATACTATAATTTGTATTTGAATATGTTTCTTGTTCAGGATCATTTGATTCTATTGTATTTGTAGTTTCCATCCATGTTGCAACTTTTGCATAATATTGAACTTCTTGAGAACTTGGATCCGAGTTAGATCCAAAACCATTTCCATTTCCCATTCCGTTGTCATATTTAAATGATAATGGATCTACTGGATCTCCTTCATACTCTATTTGAAAATGAAGGTGAGGTCCTGTAGAAATACCTGTACTTCCTGATTTTGCTATTACTTGTCCTTTTTCTACTTTTTGTCCAGCTGATACCAATAGTTGACTATTATGCATATATTTAGATACATAGCCATTTCCATGATCTATTACTACCCAATTTCCTGCTGAATCACTATAACCTGCTATTGTTACAGTTCCTGATTCACAAGCATATATATTAGTTCCTGTTGGTATTCCAATATCAATACCTTTATGATTTGAAGAAGCTCCTGCTGTTGGGCTATTTCTATATCCAAATGGAGATGTAATGTTTGTTCCGTCAGTAGGCCATTTCATTGTTCCTCCACTATTTTCATTTTCTCCTTGTTCATCTTGTTCTGTTGTTGTATTGCCTTTTACTTTTGATACAATATTTTGTACCCACGTATTATAGTCTTTCAAATGTACTCCATCTGATGATTTATCTTCTTTTAAGTATCCTTCACTAGTTACATATCCTCGTGTAGTATCTATGAAATGTACATTGTGTTTTTGTTTACAATAGTTTTTAATATCACTATTATATGTTTTTATCATACTGTTCATTTGATCTGGTGTGTATAAAAATCCAGAACTGTTTTTTCCAACTGGAAATACTTTTTGAATATAAATATTCTTATTAGGATATTTTTCTACTAACTTATCTATTAATTTTTTCATATTATTTTGAGATGTTGGATCATTTACTCCTAACAATACACATACACTACTTACTTGCTCATTTGATGGTAATGTTGAAAAATTATCTAACCAATATTTAGGTTGTGTAGATGCTTTAGCTCTATATATAGTATTTTTTAATACATTTATATTTTCATTTGTTAACCAATAACTTGATGTATGAGCTTGTTCTAATCCATACGTAATTGAATCTCCTATAAATAGCATTTTATCCAAAGAAGCTACTGTTGCACTATTTCCTGTTATAGTATCACTTCCAAATGTTGGATTATCAAAATAGCTTCCTCCATTAACAGCTTTTACTATATTTTTATTCCATTCAGGATGGCAACTTGCTGTTCCTGGATTAGCATGTGGTGGTGTATACCATGTTGTTTTATCTACCACAAATTCCACTATACATGTTCCATTATTATGTCCCCATTTGTTACATCCTGCATCGTTTTGATTTTTTATATCTCCAATTATACATGGTATTATAGTTCCATCTTCTTGGTAAAAGTCAATATAATCTCCAACATTTCCATACGTAGTTGTACATGCTATAACATATCTTCCATTTATTCTTCCAAATCCTTCTTCATCAAAATTCATTCCTGCTTGTTCTCTTAATTTATATTGCATAGATGTTGTAGCAGTTATCATTTGCCATCCCATATATGTATGTACTGAACCTAATCCCGCAGGAATTGCTATTTCTGTTCCTGCTACAATTGGAGTTGCAGTACCTGTTGATGAAGATGATGTAGTTCTTCTCTCTAATGTAAAATGACTTAAAGCTTCTTTTCTATCTGCTTCTGAACCAGTTGAATTATATTTATCTATGTAATCAGCAAATGTTTCTGGGTCTACGTATGTCATAGTTTTTGTATTTCCATCAGTAGTTGCTCTTTTTAATTTTATAATTCCCTGAGATTTGTTAGAATTGATATCATTTATTTTATCCCAATCTATTTCTTCATCTGGATTTTGTCTAGTATCTAAATATTGAGTTGTTATTTCTGCGTTCATTAATTTCAATAATTCTTCTGGTCCACTTAAATATAAGTCTACTCTATTTCCTGCTGCAATCATATTATCCCATAACTCTTGTGCTGTTAAGGATGTTTCTAATTCACCATTACTGTTAATATTTATATTTTGAGTATATGTACTTGCAGCATATGGTGTATTAGTCATATCTCCTTCTCTATATACAGCATCATCTAATGTAATAAAATAAAGCGCTGCTGGTAAAATTAAGAGAAGTATACACATTATTACTACAACTATAATTATTATTCTTTTTTTCCTTTTTATTGCTCCTATTATCTTATCAATCATATATTTCTCCCTTAAAAATCTATCTCATAATAAAAATAATTATTATAATTATTAGGATTTATAATGCTTGAATAATGATCGTAATTCATTATTACTTTAGAAAATACTAATGATTTAATCACTCTATTTTCACTATATTTATTATCATATTTTATTTCTATTTGTCTTTCTCCTCTGCTAGGTACTACTAATTGGGATTCTGGTAATTCGTGAGTATATGCAAGATATTTCTTATCTTTTTTATCCATTAAAAACATTGTATTGTCACCTTTCCCTAGCATAATACTACTATCTGAATTATTTACAACTCTCATTTTATATGTTTCATAATCCATATAACTATCTTTTTCTAAAATAGTTATTTCAATATTTTGTTTTTCTGTTTTTTTATTTGTTTTTTTTCTTTCTATGTAACTATTAACGTTTAGTTTTTTATTTCCTTCTGAATCCTTTACTACAGTTATATAATCTTGATATGCCGTTTCTGTATATATTCCTGTTTGCAATGCATTTTCTTTAAAGTTAACTTTATATGTATTATCTGCCCAATTTTCAATATTTACATTTGTATTATTATTTATTAAGATTTTGTCAAAATAATTTTCTTTAAAACTTTGTACATTTAAGTAAAACAATTCTTTGCATTCTGCTGACAGCATTGTATAAGCTTTTTCTATTTCTTCATTTTTACAGTAAGATATAAATTCATCTATTATCTTTATTGATTCTTGTTGCTCATTTGATAAATTATCTCCCGTAAGTACAGATTTTTTTGAATCTAATGTAACATTATTATATTGCACACTTGGTTTGGTATTAACTATATTATTGTTCATTCCTTCTTCTATTTTTTTCTTTGCATTATAATTTAACAATTGTATTAATACAAAAAGAAGGACTATACCAAGTATTGATGCCCATATAACCTTTTCATTTTGATTATAAAATCTAATAATTTTGTGCACTTGTATAGCCTCCTATTTTTTATTTTCTATTTTTATAATATTTATCAACTAAGTTAATAGATTTTGCTGATGCTTCTTCTGCTTGTTTTTCATTATAATTTTTATCAATGTATTTATTTTTCATAGTTTCTTGCCAATCTTTCCTATCTTTTGCTTTCATTTTAGTTGTATCTCCTGTCATCTTAGATAATTTATGTACAGCTCTTGCTTGATCAAAATTTCCTACTTCTTTATCTTTTTGCATCTTTTCTAAAGCTATAATATCCTTAGTTGACGTTATATCTGCTTTTAAATACTGATCTATAGTACCATCATTCATCATTCTAGATGTTTCTCTAATACCATATTCATTTTCTAATTCTGTTCTATTATTTTTCTTCCATTCTTTAATATTTTGTTGTGTTTTATGTTCTTCATATCTATCTCCATAATATGCTCTTTGAACATCATCAGAATTTTTTATTGCAGAACCTGTTTCCATTGCAAAACCAGTCAAGTTAGAACCTGCTATAGCTCCTGCTCCTGCTGCTCCCACTCCATATTGGAATGCATTTCCTAAATCTCCTGTTGCTGCTCCTACAGCTGTTCCTACTGTACCTGCTGCTATAGCTGTTGCTGCTCCTGCACTCATTCTTATCGCTTTTTTAGCGATATCTCCTCTTTTAGCATACAATTTTCTAGCTCCTGTCATGCCTACTCTTCCTACTCCTGCGGCACTCCTACCTACTCCAGATGCTACACCTCTTATTTTTCTTTTTCCTGCAGCTATTATTCTATGTTTGTCGTTAAATTGTTGATTTCTTTCGCTCATATCTCTATATAAGTCTGAGTTTGTTATTCCGTCTTTTAATTTTTCTCCTTGTTTTGAAGTCCATCTGTTGACAGCAAGTCCTCCTCTATTATACCAAGGTATATTCTTTCTATTAGAATCACTTGATTCTGAAGATCCTATATTATCAGATGGAGCATTTAGTGTTCCTCTATCTGGATTATTACCGTCTGCTAATGTTTGATATGCATCAAATTTATCATCTTGGAAATTAATTTTAGAGTCACCTCCATCTGCTGAAGATCCTCCTCCACCACTATTTCCACCGTTTCCTTTTTTTCCTCCTGGTAATGATGGTTTTTTATGTAATACTTTATTTAATCCTTGGTTTATTAAGCTTGCTCCTATTGCAGCTCCTGCTAATGAACCAGGTGTAGATGCTTTCTCAAATCCAAATAAACTACGTAGTAATTTTTCAGCTGGTATTAAAAATCCTATTGCTATAATTGAATATATAACATTTGTACCTGCTAATTCAAATGCAGATGAAACTAATATTGTATATAACACTAAATGTAATGGTTGTATTAATAAATTAAATACATATTCTTTAATCCATTTATTAAATCCTTGTGCACTACCATCACTAATTTTATCTATTGGATATGTTAGGGCAACAAATGGTGCTATAATAGTTAAAAATGCTAGATATAATACCCTTTTAAGATATGTAAATGTGAAGAATAGTGTATAGAATACCAACATTAAGAAACAGATTGTATAACCTATAAATGAAACATCTCCATTGCTCATTTGAGCTTGTAAACGCCATTTCCCCATTAAATTAGTAGGCCAAACAATAACTTTAGACGTTACATCTTCCCCTTCGCTATTTGTAAATGTCATTTCTTCTTTTGATATGGCATCCTCCATACCTATATCTTCTAATTTTGTTGTTAACTTATTTTCTTCGTCATCTTGTAATGTAACAGCATGAGAAGTTTCTTCTCCTTCTATAGCTGTAATAGAAAGTGTTAAGTTTTTCACTATTGATACTGAAAAAGCCATAATATAATGCATAAAAAATATTAAACATACACTTACTACCCAATCAGTCAACATTTGCTTGTATTTGGCTTTTTCTGATGAAACTGAAGATAATAACATTCTAATACCTATATATAGTAAAACTGACATCATAAGTACTAATACAATATTTCTTATTGATACATACCATTTGCTTATAGTTTCTTGTAAATTATGTGCTGTATTTTGTTTTGAAGTAACAATTTCTTTTCCATTATTCTTATAAAAATAATATTGTATACCACCTTCTGCATTAGCTTTTTCAGTTAATTGTTCTTCTGTATAATCACTTAGCTTATATCCTTTTCCTTTACTTTCTTCGGGTGATCCCATATCTTTTGTTTTCATATATATATCTGTCTCTGGATTAAAAAAGTCAACATCAAACAACAATATATTTCCTTTAAATATTTCTTCTGCTGAATATGTATACATTGGTAAATACATATCATCTGGATAGTGTGTATTGTCATACCATACTCCAGCTACAAGTCCTACTCCAACCCCTGCTATAATTGTTCCTACTCCGACGCTTACACTTGTTGTAATTCCTACTACCCCAGCAACAAATCCTATTAATCCACCTGTAGCTACAATTGCTGCAATAGCTAATACTCCAGCAATAATTCCTACAATCCATGGTATAATTTTTTCCCAAAAGCTTTCCGACATATCTATACGTATCAAAGATTCATCTTGTCCCATAACACTACTATGTAATAAATCTACTATACCATCTCCTAAAGCTAATACTAAAGAAACAATTGGTGATAAAAGTTTTCCTCCTAGTCCATCATCTTCTGCATGTACAGGTCTGGATAAACAAAATTGCAGTAAAAGTATCATTACAAGAACTATTACAATTTTAGACCATATACTTTTATTTGTAAAAAATTTCATATAGTTACCTCCCCTTTAGTTCTCTCTCTTTTTTGCTAATTGATTTAAATTTGTTTCAACAAATTCAAATTCTTTTCTCGTTGGTGTAATTTTTAGGATTGCCGTATCTGCTCCTACTTTTAATAGTCCCTCTCCTCTTTGACATGTAACTAAGAAATTTGCTTCACCTTCTGAAAGTTTAAATACTTCTTTTAAACTTTGTATTTCTGACTTATCCTGAGCTAAAAACAATTTAGTATCTGATGAAGTCAAAACTGCTTGTGCTTCTGGTTTTTCATAGAAGTCTTGGAATCTTTGAGATATAATAGCCAAAGAAACATTTCTTTTTCTAGCACGTCTAGCCATTTTGTTTAAAAAGTCTACTGCTTCAGGAAATGGTAATAACATCCATGCTTCGTCTACTAAAACTCTCTTCTTGACAGCTTTTCTTTTATCTTCACTGTTTTTCTTTACAAATTTTTCCCATATCCATGATAGTAGTATTTGTTGTGCTAATGGTCTTGCAAATCTTTCTTCTAGTTGTGAAATATCTAAATTTATAAATGGCGCTCCTTCTAATAATTCAAATGTAGATTGACCATCAAAATATGCCATTTGACCATCATACTCTCTTATGTATTGTTTCATTACTTTTAATAAATAACTGTAATGGTATTGATAGTCTTGGTTTTTATTTTCTTTTGCCTTGGCTTGTAATCTTTTATACCAACTTCCTATTGTTGGCATTTTCTTCTTTTGCTTCGTAAGTATTTGTCCCCTAGCAATTCCTTCAGTTGATTGTTCATATAAACTATTTGGGTTACTTGTTATTCCTAACGCTGCATATTCCTCTGCTACTGTCTCTGCAATAATTTGCTTTGTCAATTCATTTACATCTGTACTTTTTGTACTTCCTTTTGACATTGTAAGTAATCCTTGTGTAACGTCTTCTACTTTATTTTCTATATTTAATACTGTTCTTTCTTTTCCTGTTATTTCATCTTTAATTGTTTCTGTTTCAATATCAAAAATATTTATTATTGTTTTTGAAGTAGGACTTATAACTACATTTATTCCTCCTAGACTTTCTGCAACAATTGTATATTCTCCTTCTGCATCTAAAGCCAAACTCTCTATTCCCATTAAAACAGATGAACGAGATACTAAAGTTTTCATTGTTACTGATTTTCCAGCTCCAGATTTAGCAAAAATAACCATATTATAATTTGTTAATGAACTATGAAAATTATCAAATAAAATTGGTGTTCCCGTTTGTTTATTAAATCCTAATGGTACTCCAGTTGGATGTCCTATTTCAGCTGTTGTAAATGGGAATACTGTTCCCATAGAATTTCTATCAAATGTATGTGATTTACTTATTTTGTTATTCATTAATGGCAAGTTACTTTGAAAAGCCTCTTCTTGCATTCCCCAAGCACTTTTTATTCCTACCATTGTTTTAGACATTTCTGATGCCAACATTTTTGTATATCTATCTAAATCCTCTAATGTATATGTAAATAATGTAGAAACTATTGTTGCTTCAAACAATTTATTAAAACCTGCTGCAATTTCATCTCTTAATTGTTCTGCTTCAAATCTTTTTTGTGTAATTGTACTTTCCCTATTGATATTACCTTTATCTGCTGCAACAATTCTTTCTGTTTCTAATTCATTTATAACTCTATTTAAATCATTTTGTGATTTTTCTTCTTTTATTGGATTAATATAAATTGATGTATTTATATCTCCGAAAAGATACATATCCCTAAATAATTCTGGAAATGTACACATTCTTGGAAGTGTAGAAACGAAAAAACTTCTTGCATATCTTTTTGTGTTTGAAATAATTTCTAAATGATCTATATTAGAAACATCTATTCCAGAAGGTGCTATTAAGTCTTTTATTGTTTTTCTTTTAAAAACATCATCTTCTTTGTTTACACTATTTAATGATATTTCTGACTTTTTATTTTTTTTCATTTTCTACCTCCTTATTTTCTTTTTTCGTTCTAGTTTTTCTTTTTTGTACCTTTTCTTTAGCTTTGTCTGCTACTTCTTTACCTATAAGATTTTGATTTTCTTCTATTATAAATTTTGCCATTTCATTTATTAAATCATCCATCTCATTTTCTTTTTGTCTAACTTTTCTCTCTTCTTCTCTTTCAGCGGTAGCTTCTAAAACTACTTTATTGGCTAATTCATTTGCTTCTTTTTCTATTTTTTTATCAATTTCTACCATTCTTTTTAGTAATACATCTGGAGCAGTTGAATATAACTCATCATATCCAGCATTTAATGCTTTGTCTAATTCATATATTTCTGCTTCATCTCTATTATAAGCAATGTACAATAATTCGGCTAATTCATTTGAATCTAATATTTTTCCATTTACGCCACATACTCCTAATGCACTTATAATCGATTGAGCTTTAGTATATAAGTCTGAAAATGCCATATTTCTAATTTCATCTTTTCCAAAGTTACTACTATTCATGTCTTCTGGTGTATAGCTTATGATTACATAATAATGTCTTCTTAGTATACTCTTATTTAAACTCATTCTTTCAGTATTATCTATTACATCAACTCCATATTCATATAAGTTTTGTTCTCTTACAACTTCTAATTTTGCCTTATTTAATTCTTCTTTACTATATCCCATTCCTTCTTTTCTTGAATATTCTATTTGCTTTCTTATTAATTTGTCTTTTATTTCATTTACTCTTTCTTTATATTTAATAATTCCACTTTCTAAGTTAACAGTTCGTGTTTGTACATATATTTGAATTGGATATCTTAATGTATTTAAAAATTGTATAAATCCTTGTTCAACACTATTTTTTTCTAGTCCTGACATCAAATCATAATTTACACCTTGGCATTCTACTACCATTAAAAAATTATTTCCATTTTTTTTGATAATCATATTATCTTCTATTTTGTCAAATTCCATAAAAGAAAAAATAGATTGTTTGTTATAGCTGACTGGTATCGATTTATCTATAGTTTTTTTATTGTTT
The DNA here is from genome assembly GCA_963558245.1 of uncultured Clostridia bacterium. Lineage (GTDB taxonomy): Bacteria > Bacillota > Clostridia > TANB77 > CAG-508 > CAG-269. Next base: position 22,728 of record CAUWGA010000013.1, on the reverse strand, counting down.
GATGTTATCATTGTTTCTTTATTTTGATTTTTAGGTTTTGTCTTCATTTTTAATACAATATAAACAATTGTTAATATAATTAAAACACTTATCATTATTACTAAAATTGTTGATAACATATTTGTTATTTCATCACTACTCATCTTTTGTTTCCTCCTTTAAATACACGTAGATTTTTCTTTTTCCTTTTTTAAAAGCAATCCATCTTTTTATAACATCGTCAACAGCTTCTCCTCCCGTTTTCTCTGTCAGTTTAAATTTTTTACTGTCAGGTATTTTAAAAGTACCTATAGCAAATCCTATTAATCCCAAAAAAATTACTATTCCTATCCCTATTAGTTGTAATCCTATTAAATTTAAAATGAAATAAAATATTCCTCCTATTAATGCCCCTGCACCTGTATACATTAATGCTTTTACTGAAAATATATATAATATTCTACTCTCTCCTTTATAGTCTCTTGGAATCTCATAAGTTTGCATGGCTTTTCCTCCTTATTTATACAATAATATATTATATTTATTATAACAAATTTTCTTTAAAAAAGCGACAAATTGTTAGTTTTTTTTTATATTTTACAAAGTTTTAATACATCTGTAATCTTTCTGTAATGAACTTATACCTTTAATAGAAATAAAATATAAAAAATATCTGGATTTTAAATATTAAATCCAGATATTTTTTATATTTTATTTCTATTTCATTGAATTTGCAAATTGGAATACAACACTTGCTATTGTTGATGCTGCAAAAACTAATGCTGCACCAATTATGTATGGTAATAAAGTTTTCTTGTATTCTGCTTTTTCTTCTGCACTACCCATCATATATTTTAGACCTAGTACAATTAATATAATAACAGATACAATTGAACCTATAGTACTAATAACTGATATAATATTTTGTCCTAATGTATCAATTTTAGTTGTTTGTACTGTACTTCCTGCTCCAGTATATTTATTTGGATCTGGTGCTGCAAATGTTGGTACTACTACAGAAATCAATGTAAAAGCTATCATTAATATAGCTACTATTTTTGTTACTTTTTCTACATTAACTTTCATGATACTCCATCCTTTCTTTTATTATATATAATTATCTTTACTTGTTGTAAAGAATAATAATAACAATTTTATTAATACTAGTATTATTATACTATATTTATAATTTAATTACAACATTGTATATTACACTAGCAAATGTTGATGCTCCAAAAAGTATTGTTGCACCAATTACATACGGCATCATTGTCTTTTTATATTCTGCTTTTTCTTCTACGCTACCCATCATATATTTTAGACCTAAAATAATCAAAACTATTACTGATAAAATTGAACCTATTGTTGTTATTACACTAATTACTCCTTGCCCTACTTTATCAACAGCTGCTTGAGATGTTTCATTTAGATTTGTCCCTGTCATATCTGAAACAGAAAATGCATATGTATAAATACTTGAAGAAATTATTAATATACATAGTGCAATTCCTATTATTGCTTTTCTCTTCATATTGTTCCTCCTTTTATATACCTAACAATATATTAACTACAAATTTCCATATCCCAAATGCTCCAAACAATACAAAACAACTTATTGCATATCCGACAAATATTGTTTTAACTTCTGCTTTTTCTTCTACACTTCCTGTCATATATTTTATGCCTATTACCATGCCTACTATTACAGCTATAACAATTCCTATTGCTAATAATAAATTATATATAAAATTTGATGTATTTTGTAATGGTTTATTGTCTACATTTAGCTGTTCTTCTCCTTTTTGTACAAACTTGTCTGCACCATCCATAATATTATCTGGATTGTCTGCTGCATAGATTATATTAATAGATGAAAAAGCAACTATAAATATTATAGAAATAATAAAAATATATAAAACTTTATTTTTCATACTATGATACTCCTTTTACTATATCAACTATAATTGCTAAAACGTTAGTAATTGCAAAAATCATAATTGCACCAATTACATAAGGCATCATTGATTTTTTATATTGTGCTTTTTCTTCTACACTTCCTGTCATATATTTTATTCCTAAAATCGCTAACACAGCTACTGATAATACAGATCCAACTGCTTGTATAAATCCTATTATTGAATTTCCTATGTTTTGTATTTGTGTTGCATTAGCTGCATCTGTCTGACTAGAAGGTTTCCATGTCTCTGGATTAAATGTTCCTGTCCCTCCTCCAGAACCACCTCCATGTGCTGCAGCTGCTGCCAAAACACAATTGCTACTATTTACAATAAAAAAGCTTAATAACATTATAGCAATTATTATTAATTTTCTTATAATTGTATTTTTCATTTTTTCTCCTCGTTTATATATTACTTCTTTTTATTATACTATATTTTTACTTTTTTTTCAATTGTTCAATAAAATTTAATTAAATTGTAATATTTATGTAATATATTCTTATAAAAAAAGTAGTATAATATAGCTTTACCTATTATACTACTTTTTGGCGTAGGTGAGAGGGTTCGAACCTCCGCGCCGATTGCTCGACCTAGCAGTTTAGCAAACTGCCCCCTTCACCACTTGGGTACACCTACGTATTATAAAAAATTTCTTATTTTAAATACAAAGCCCCAAAGTTTCTATTTACATAATCTTCAGGGCTTTTATATTTGGCGGAGAGGGTGGGATTCGAACCCACGGTACGCTACAAACGCACGCCAATTTTCAAGACTGGTGCCATAAACCAACTCGACCACCTCTCCATGTTGCTTGGAACAATTAATATATTAGCATATTTAAATATTAATTGTCAAGCTTTTTTCATTTATTTTTCATATTTATTTTTTTCACTTTCTATTGCTTTATTTATAGCTTGTTGTTCTTCTTCTGATAATGTATATGTTGATTTACCATTTTCAATAGGTTTTGCATAAATATTAGACATTTCTCTTGAATAAATACCATTTAAAACAATACCATTATTATTTTCATCTAATAAGGCAAGGGTAAAACTTAAATCACTACCTGTATCTTGAAATGCACTATATCTTACTATACCTACTTTTTGAATACATTGTTTTTGGTCTTTTTTTATTGTATCAATACTTCCTAATATTTCAGCATTTTGTTTTTCAACTCTTTCAACTTTATACATATAGTTCTCTAAATCTTCTTCTAAGTTTTCGCTTTCTCCAAGTTTTTTCATGAATTTTTTATACTTTTTATCTAGGTATATTACTTTTATAACTAAGCAAATTACTTCTATTAATAAAACAACTATTATTATAGATAATATCATTAATAGATTGTTTATTCCTATTTGATTTATTATATTTTCCATCTATCACCAGCTCTTTCTTATTTATTTAATAGCCCCATTATTCTCTCTAAATCATCATTTGATGTATATTCTATTACTATTTTTCCACGTCTTTTCCCTGGATTTAGTCTTACTTTGGATCCAAAGAATCCTTGAAATGTATCTTCTATTTTCTTATATAATATATGATTTCTTTTTTCTTCTTCTTTTGATATATTTATTTTTGATTTTTGTTCCATTTGTCTTACAGTTATTCCTCTTTCTAATAACTGTGTTGCTGCTAAATACTGTTTTTCTGGGTCTGTAATCATTAACAATGCTTTACAATGTCCTTCTGTTATTTTTCCCTCTTTAGCCATTTCTAATACACGTGGCTCTAAATTTAATACTCTTGTCCAATTTGCTATTGTACTTCTTCCTTTTCCAAGTTTTTTAGCCACTTCTTCTTGAGACATTCCATAATTTTCCATTAATACTTTTATTCCCATTGCTTTTTCTACTGGGTTTAAGTCTTCCCTTTGCATATTTTCTATTAAAGATATTTCTGAGTTTATCTTTTCATTATCTTCTCTAATAATTGCTGGTATTTCCTTTAATCCTGCTATTTTAGATGCTCTCCATCTTCTTTCTCCTGCAATTATGCTGTAATATCCATCTTTTTTAGTTACAACTATTGGTTGTATTAATCCATATTCTTTTATTGAACTAGCTAATTCTTCAAGTGCTTCTTGATCAAAAGTTTTTCTTGCTTGCTCTCTATTAGGCTCTACTTCTGTTATTTTTAAATTTTTCATTGTATCATTTTCACGTAGTTGTTCTTCTTCTGGTGTTGGTCCAAATAATGCATCTAATCCTTTACCTAATCCTGTCATTTTTGCCATTTTATTCTTCCTCCTTAGTTTTATTTTATATTTCTACATCATGTGTTTTGCTTTTTTCTCTTCTTCATTTATTTTTAGAAATTCTTTTGCAAATTTTAAATAACTTTTCGCTCCTTTAGACTTTGGATCATACTCTGTTATAGGCATACCATAGCTTGGAGCTTCACTTAATCTTACATTTCTTGGTATGACTGTTTTGTAAACTTTGTCCTCAAAGTATTTTTTTACTTCTTTTACAACTTGATTTGAAAGATTTGTTCTCATATCATACATTGTTAACAAAGCCCCTTCTATTCTTATTTCTTTATTTAAATGTTTTTTTACTAAGTTTATTGTATTTAATAATTGTCCTAATCCTTCTAATGCAAAATATTCACATTGTACTGGTATTAAAACACTATCAGATGCAGTAAATGAGTTTAGAGTTATTAATCCTAATGATGGTGGACAGTCTATTAGTACATAATCAAATTTTTCTTTCAAAGGTTCTAGTTTTTCTTTTAAACGTTGCTCTCTTGACATCATTGATACAAGTTCTACTTCTGCTCCTGCTAAGTTCATATTTGCTGGGCATACTTTTAGATTTTTTATTATTGTATCTTGCAAGGATTCTTGTAACTCTGCATCATTAACCAATATATCATATGTAGATGGCTCTACGTCTTTTTCTACACCTAATCCACTTGTTGCATTACCTTGAGGGTCTGCATCGATTAATAATACTTTTTTACCTTTTTTAGCCAAAATTGTTCCTAAATTAACTGTTGTTGTTGTTTTTCCTACTCCACCTTTTTGGTTTGCTACTGATATTACTTTCCCCAATTTAATTGCCTCCATTTATAGTTAAATTTTATTAATAAGTTTTATTCTTTTGACACTATTATGATATAAAAATATCATAAAAAAGTCAATGAATTTTTCGTATATTTTTTACTTTTTTGCTATATTTTTTCTTTTTTACTATTTATATATTTCTTGAAGAACAAAAAATACTATAAATTTTATATTTTAAGAACTTAAAATATTTTTTTCCTATTAACTTGTAATATTTTAGTTTATTTCAATGTAGTATTTTTATAAATTGCGTATAAAAAAATTATGTTAAAGATTATTTTAATTTATATAAGTCTTTTTAATACAAACTAAAAAGAGCCTTATAATGGCTCTTTTGAAGGTGTTCCTGGTTTTCGTGGATATTTAATAGGTGTTTGCTTTTCTTTTTCTACAACTATTATACTTCTTCCTATTTCAGATTCTGGTAAATAAAATTTGTCTGTATTAATTATTTTACCGCCTAGTGTTTTTATTGCTTTTTTTGCTTTTTGTAGTTCTTCATCAACTTCTAATGTTTTCATATATATACATTTTCCATCTTTTTTTATAAATGGTATTAAATATTCTGAAAGTGTAGACAAATTAGCTACTGCTCTTGAAGTTACTATATCAAATCTTTCTCTATATTCCTTATTTTGTCCCAATTCTTCTGCTCTACCATGTACAGTAGTAATTTCTTTTAGTTCTAATTCACTAATTACTTCATTTAAAAAGTTTAGTCTTTTATTTAATGAGTCTATTAATGCTATTTTTAAATCTTTTCTATATATTTTTAATGGAATTCCTGGAAACCCTGCTCCAGTTCCAACATCTGCAACTTTTTTGTTTTCTTCTATATATTTAGCTATTGTTAAAGAATCTACAAAATGTTTCAATATTATTTCTTTTGGTTCAATAATTGCTGTTAAGTTTATTTTTTTATTCCATTCTATTAAAAGATTCATATATTTATAAAATTGATTATATTGTTCCTCAGAAAATTTTATTTGCATTTTTTCTAAATATTTTTCAAATTCTTCTATAAATTCTTTTTTTTCCATCTTTTTATTCCTCTCTTAGATTTTTAGTATAAAATATTTATTTATTATTTAGCTCTCCTTGTTGTAAATATACTAATAGCACAGATACGTCAGCTGGTGAAACCCCTGATATTCTTGAGGCTTGCCCTATTGAACGTGGTTTGAATTTATTTAATTTTTGTCTTCCTTCTAAACTTATTCCTTTTAATGTTTCATAATCAATATCTTTTGGCAATAATTTTGTTTCAAGTTTTTTAAATTTTTCTACTTGTGCTTCTTGTAGTTTTATATATCCTTCATATTTTATTTGAATTTCTACTTCTTCTTTTTCTTGAAGTGATAATTCTGGTCTTTCTGGATCTATTTCTTTTAACATCTCATAATTTATTTCTGTTCTTTTTAGTAATTCTGCCATTTTTGTACCTGTTGTAAGTATTGATGTTCCAGCATTTTCTAATATTCTATTTACTTTTCCTTCTGGTTTTACTGTTAGTTCTTTTAATCTTTTTATTTCTTTTTCTATATTAATTTTTTTAGTTAAAAATCTTTGATATCTTTCGTCTGAAATTAATCCAATTTCATGTCCTATTTCAGTTAATCTTAAATCTGCATTGTCTTGTCTTAATAATAGTCTATATTCTGCTCTTGAAGTCATCATTCTGTATGGTTCATTTGTTCCTTTAGTAACAATATCATCTATTAATACACCTATATATGCTTGACTTCTATCTAGTATTACAGGCTCTTTTCCGTCAATTTCTCTACTTGCATTTATTCCTGCAATTAAACCTTGGCAAGCTGCTTCTTCATACCCTGAAGTACCATTAATTTGTCCCGCCATAAATAGTCCTTTTATACCTTTATATTCCAAAGAAAGATTCAAATTAGATGGATCTATGCAATCATATTCAATGGCATAAGCTGGTCTAGTAAATTCCGCTTTTTCTAACCCTGGAATTGTTCTATATAGTGCAATTTGTACATCTTCTGGTAAAGATGAGCTTATTCCTTGTATGTACATTTCTTCAGTATCTAATCCAACTGGCTCTACAAACGCTTGATGCCTTGGTTTATCACTAAACCTAACCACCTTATCTTCTATTGATGGACAATATCTAGGTCCTGTTCCTTCTATCATTCCAGCATATAACGGAGACCTTTGAAGGTTTTTTCTTATTATCTCGTGGGTTTTTTCATTAGTATATGTTAAATAGCAATCTACTTGCTCAAAGTCTTTTGGCTCATTTTCAAATGAAAAAGCTTCTATTCCTTGGTCACCTTTTTGTATTTCCATTTTAGAAAAGTCTATACTTCTTCTATTTATTCTAGCTGGTGTGCCTGTTTTAAACCTAATTAGTTCTATTCCTAATCTTTTTAAACATTCTGATAGATCATTTGCTGCTGCAACACCGTCTGGTCCACTTTCTTTAGAATATTCACCTATAAATATTTTTCCTTTTAAATATGTTCCTGTTGCCACTATTATTGCTTTAACTTTATACACAGCTCCTATCTCTGTTTTAATCGCCGTTATTTGATTATTTTCTACTATGATATCCACAATTTCTGCTTGTTTTACTTCTAAGTTTTCTTGTTTTTCTAAAGTATGTTTCATTTCAGCTTGATATCTCTTTCTATCAGCCTGAGCTCTTAATGAATGTACAGCTGGTCCTTTTGAAGTATTAAGCATCTTTACTTGTATCATCGTTTTATCTGTATTTTTTGCCATTTCTCCACCTAGTGCATCAATTTCGCGTACTAAATGCCCTTTAGAGCTTCCACCTATGTGTGGATTACATGGCATATTTGCAATTGCTTCTAAACTAATTGAAAAAATTAATGTTTTCTTTCCTAATCTTGCAGAAGCCAAACCAGCTTCACAGCCAGCATGTCCTGCACCTATAACTGCCACATCATATTCTCCTGCAAAGTATTCTCCTTTTTTTAGTTCCATGTTTACTCCCTTCTTATAGTCATATTTCTTATTTATAAAAATATATAAAATGTTTCACAACAACTATTGTCTTTAACTACGCTTGTATCAAATGTTCCCACAATTTTCACAATTCCTTGTGAAACAGAAAGTTTCGTTTTTAAAGCGATGTAATTAATTTTAACTTTTAAGTTTAATACGTATTTTTATTTAATGTTCTGTATCATTTTATTTTCTTAGCATTTATGTTTTTGATATTTTTATCTTTTCTACCTAAAAGTGCTACTTTTTCTTGTTGTGTTATGTTTACTTGTTTTATTTTCCTTTATTTTCAGTGTTTTACCTATTTGTACATTTTAATTCATTTGGTTTATTTTTGTTTTTTATGCATTTTTTCATTTGTATTTTTCATATATTTTTAAATTTTTAATAATTTATCTTTAAAGTTAAATTATATTTTTTTGTGATATGCTTATTTCTTTTCAAAATCAATTTTAACGTACTTTGTTCTTTTATCATAAAATTATACTTCTGTTTTTGTAAAACATATTTATTTTGTATTCTCGTTTGTATAAATTATTTTCCTAAACAGAACTTGGAAAATATTTCATCAATGATATCTTCAGTTACAATTTCTCCTGTTATATTTCCTAGATCTTCTAATATGTCTTTTATAAAAATTGCAATAATATCTATTGGCATTTGTTGTTTCATTGTTTCTTTTGCCTTTTTCGTACTCTCTATTGCTTTATCTATTAAATTTTTATGTCTAATATTAGTTATCACTACTTCTTGATCTAAATTTATTTGATTTAAATCAAACATTTTGGTTATTTCTTCGTATAGTTTGTCTATTCCTACGTTATTTAATGCTGAAATTTTTATTACTGTAGCCTTTGCTTCTTTTATTGCTGGATTTTCTTCAGTTATTTTTTCTTGTAAATCTGTTTTATTTAAAAGAATTATTGCTTTTTTATCTTTTATTAAGTTTAGTATGTCTATGTCTTCTTTCCCTAGCTCTTTTGATGCATCAAATATTGCAATTATTAAATCTGCATCTTTTGCTACTTCTTTTGATTTTATAATTCCTATTTTTTCTACTGCATCTTCTGCTTCCCTAATACCTGCTGTATCTACCAATTTTAGAGGTATTCCATTTATATTAACAAATTCTTCTATTGTATCTCTTGTTGTTCCTTCATATTCTGTTACAATAGCTCTGTCTTCTTTTAGTATTGCATTTAATAATGAGGATTTTCCCGCATTTGGTCTTCCTATAATGGCAGTTTTTATTCCTTCTTTTATTATTTTTCCATTATCAAAGCTATTTTCTAATTTAATTAGCTTGTTTTCTACATTTTCTAGCATATTATTTATTTGATTTGCTGTAACGTCATCTACATCATATTCTGGATAATCTATTGCAACTTCGATATTTACCATTACATCCATAATTTCTTGCTTAATTTTGGCAATTTCGTTTGAAAGAAACCCTTCTAATTGCTTTATTCCAGTTTTAGCTTCTCTTTCAGATTTTGCATTTATAATATCTATAACTGATTCTGCTTGTAATAAATCTATTCTTCCATTTAAAAAGGCTCTTTTTGTAAACTCTCCTGGTTCTGCTAATTCTGCTCCATTTTTTAAGCATATTTCTAATATTTTTTTTACTATTATATTTCCTCCATGTGAGTTTATTTCACACATATTTTCTGTCGTATAACTTTTAGGTGCTTTAAAGTAAGAAACTAATACTTCATCAACAATTTTTCCATTTTCTATGATATTTCCATATTTAATTGTATATCCTTTAATATCTTCTATTTGTTGTTTATGTTTAGGTTCAAATATTTTTTCTAATATTTGAAAGCAATTTTCTCCACTCATCCTTATTATACCAATTCCCCCAATTCCGAGGAGCCGTAGAGATTGAAGCTATTGTACTCATTTTTATTTACCTCCTTTAATTATAAAAAAGTCAAAGATAGAATTTACAATTTATCTTGTAAAATCCGACCTTTGACCTCCGATTTTATATTTATTTTTTTAATGATATTACTATTCTTCTATTTGGTTCTTCCCCTATACTTGTTGTATCAATTTTTTCATTTTGTTGTAATTCACTATGAATTATCTTTCTTTCATAAGCTTGCATTGGTTCTAATTTAACAGCTTTTTTCGTTTTTATTACTGTTTTTGAAACTTTTCTAGCAAGCTCTCTTAATGCTTTTTCTCTTTTTGCCTTATATCCTTCTATGTCTAATATAACTCTAACTTTATTTTCTATTCCTTTTCCTGCAATTGCTGAAAGAACATTTTGCATTGCATATAAAGTCTCTCCTCTATAGCCTATTAAATATCCTAAATTTTCATTTGTTAGATTTACATTTATAACATTTTCATTTGATTTTATTGTATATTCAGTGTTTTCTGGCAATTCTTCTTTTAATTCTTCTAAAAAGTTTTTAACATTTATTACGGCTTTTTTTTGTTCTTTTTCTGATAAATGAATTTCTTTTTTTAGCTTATTTTCTTTCGTTTTTTCATTTTTTAACTCTTTTTCTTCGTTTTCTTTTACAGTAAGTTCTACTTTTACAACTCTTGGAGCCAAGATACTGAAAAAACTACGTTTATCTTCATTTTCTAATACTTTAATGTCTACCATATTTTTGTTAACATTTAATTCTTTTAAGCCTTTTTCTATAGCTTCATTTGTTGTTTTTCCTTCTGAAATAATTGTTTTTGCCATATTAATGTTCCTCCACTATTTGATTAATTTATCTAAAATTAATCTTTCTAAAATCATAAGTATATTACTTACTAACCAATATAACGCAAGTCCTAATGGTGCTACAAACGCAATTGATATAGACATTATAGGCATCATCCAAGACATCATTTTGTTTGTTTGCATTACTGCATCCATTTCGTTGTTTTCTTCTTGTGGTACTAACTCTTTACCTGTTGTTCCATCAATTTTAACATCTTTTTTATCTGATTTTTCTTTATCTTTTTTGGTTTGCATTGCTGTTGTCATTCTTATTGAAATAAATGATGACAATATGTACAATACAGGTATTATATAAACTGTATAGTCTGACATATTTTGTTGTGGTATTTTACTTAAATCTAATCCTAAAAAGTTCATTTGAACATTTAATTTATCAACATTTGCATCTTCTGGATTTTTCTCTTTTAGTAGTTGATATTCTCTTATTAAATCAATTTCTGGATATACTTGACTTACTGTCTTTCCAGACTCTTGAAGCTGTTGTACATAACGATTAATATCTTCTTTTGGTATTTTTTCCATATATGTTAATGGACTTCTTACCAAATAAAATATTGATAATATTAATAATAATTGAACTATTGCAGTTAAACATCCGCTAAATGGACTCATATTTTCTGATTTATATAAGTTCATCATTTCTTGATTTAACTTTTCTGGATCATTTTTATATTTAAATTGCAATATCTTCATTTTTTCCTGTAATTCTGTACTTTTTTTCATTGTTCTTTGTTGTTTTATTGATAATGGTAATAATAACAACTTAATTATTACAGTAAATAAAATAATTGCGATACCATAATTATTTATTATATTATAAACAAATTGCAACAAATAGCCAAACATATTAGCAAAAAATTCAAACATTTATTTAATTCCCCCCTGTTTCTTTATTTTAGTGGGTCATATCCACCTTTTGAAAAAGGATTACATCTTAAAATTCTTTTAATTCCAAGTAGTAATCCCTTCCCTGCTCCATATTTTTCAATTGCTTGTTTTGTATATTCTGAGCAAGTTGGATAAAATTTGCAATTTATGTTTCTACTTGTAAGCCATTTTGAAATATGGTTTTGATATTGCTTAATTAGCCATATCAATATTTTTTTCATTTTCTTCCTCTTTTTTAGAATTTAAAACTTGAGCTTTTTTTAATATTTTTTCAATATCTTTTTTAACATCATAATACGTAATATTTTCTATATTTATACCTTTTCTACAGGTAAATACAATAGAATTTCCATTTTCTATTTTTTCTTCAAAATAGCTATAACTCTCTCTAATTAATCTTTTTAGATAATTTCTTTTTGTAGCTTTTGCTATTTTAACACCTATTCCAATACCTAACAAATTTGAATTTGCATTATTTTTTTTTATAAAAGCAATTATATACTTGCCTCCATAAACCTTTCCCTTGTTAAAAACAGTTTTAAATTCATAGTTTTTTTTAAGCATTTTGGTCTTTTTCATTATTATTTCTTCCCCTCTTTTAAGGCAAAACTAATGAAAAAAGCTTATTAAGCTGTTAATTTTTTTCTACCTTTTGCTCTTCTAGCTTTTAATACATTTCTTCCATTTTTTGTTCTCATTCTTTTCATGAATCCATGTTCTCTTTTTTCTTGTCTATTTTTTGGTTGATATGTTCTTTTCATTTTAGCACCTCCTACTGTATTTTTATACAAATCCCTTACGGGAGTATTCTCTTACACAAAATAACGAGTATATCGATTATACAGTATATTTGCTACAAATGTCAAGTCAATTTGATAATTTTTTTTATGTGCTTTGTAATACTTTTGTAATATTTGAAAGTTATCCACAGGTTTTTTGACAGTTATCCACAATTTTTAAAAATTTTCCACAATCTTATTGACTAATTATGTTGAAATTTGTTATTATTGATAAAGTAAAAAATAAATCCATTTTTTGTTGAAATTACTTGAATTTCTGTTCGTACAAAATGTTTGTTTTTTTACAAAAATATTACAAAGTTATCAACAGTTGTGGATAACTTTGTGGATAACTTTTAGAAAGGATGATTTGAATGGCCATTGAGAAAGATGAATTAATTGCAAAAATAAAAGAATTACTAAAACCTGAAGTGACTAAAATATCTTATGACACTTGGATAATGCCTTTAGAAATTCGCAGTATTGATGGTAATCATATTGTTTTTACAGCTAATTCAGAATTTCAAAAAGATTTTATCGAAAATAAGTATAAAAGCTTAATTTTCAACACTTTACGTTATATCACTAATAAAGAGTGGACTTTTTCAGTTGTGGACCTTTCAAAAGAAGATAATGAAGATGATACTAAAAATATCATTTCTAGCAACAATAACGCATCTTCTGCTGAAATCGAAATCAACAAATCTACACTAAATCCAAAATATACATTTGAAACTTTTGTTGTTGGAAATAATAATAGATTTGCTCATGCTGCTGCATTAGCTGTAGGAAATGAACCAGCAAAATCTTATAATCCGTTATATTTGTATGGTGGTGTTGGTTTAGGAAAAACTCACTTAATGCATGCTATTGGAAATAGAATTTTAGAAAATAATTCTAGTGCCAATATCTTATACGTTACTTCTGAAAAGTTCACAAATCAATTAATTAATGCAATAAAAGACAATAAAAACGAATTTTTTAGAAATAAATATAGAAATATTGATGTTCTACTAATTGACGATATTCAATTTATTGCTGGAAAAGAAAGAGTTCAAGAAGAATTTTTCCATACTTTTAACTCTCTTTATGAAGATGGAAAACAAATTATAATCTCTAGTGATACACCTCCAAGAGATATTCCTTTTTTAGAAGATAGGCTAAAATCAAGATTTGAATGGGGATTACTTGCAGATATTTCTGTACCTGATTATGAAACTCGTTTAGCAATTCTTAGAAAAAAGGCTCAAGATGAAAGTATTATTATCGACGATTTTATTCTTTCTAATATTGCCAATAAAATTGATTCAAATATTAGAGAATTAGAAGGTGTATTTAATAAAATAGTTGCTAGAGCTTCACTTACACATAGTCCAATAACTATAGAATTAGCAGAAAAAATAATAAATGAGTTTAAATACGAAAATGAAAAAGTTATTTCTTGTGATTTTATTAAAGAAACTGTTGCTAAATATTTTAGTATAAGCAAAGATGATTTATCAAGTAATAAAAGATCAAATGATATTGCTTTTCCAAGGCAAATTGCAATGTACCTTTGTAGAGAAATAGCAAATATGTCTTATCCTCAGATAGGAGAGGACTTTGGAGGTAGAGATCATTCAACAGTTATGCATGCTTGTAGAAAAATAGAAAAAGAAATTAAAGAAAAAAATAATACTAAGCTAATTGTGGATAGTGTGAAAAACATTATAGTAAATGATAAAAAATAGATATGTAAATAATTACAAGATTTTTTTGAAATTTATGTTTTGGAAATAGGTGTTTGAATAAATACATTTCTTTCTGTTCTTACGGAAAGGCTGTATTCGTTATCCACACCCACCTGTGGAAAGCCTGTGTATAAACTGTGTATATCTAAGTTTTGCACAAGTGCTAGTGGAAAGTGTGGAAAACTTTTAAAGTTATCCACTGACTTATCCACACCAATTTTGCTAGGGATTCTAACTTTCCACATAGTTATCCACAGTTTCCACAGCACCTATTACTACTACTACTAAAAAATATTATATATATTATAAATAAATAGAGGAGGAAGTCAAAATGAAAATTGTTTGTTATAAAGACAAAATATTAAAAGCTATTAATTCCGTAGTTAAAGGAGTAGCATCAAAAACAACAATGCCTATACTAGAAGGTATTTTAATTCAAACTAATGATAATGAAATAAAATTAACAACATATGATTTAGAAATTGGTATTGAATACATAATGGAATGTGAAGTAAAAGAACAAGGAAGTGCAGTTGTAAATGCAATAATGTTTAGTGAAATTATAAGAAAATTACCAGATACAGAGATTTATATTTCTGTAAATGATAAAAATTTATTAGAAATAGAATGTGAAGGTTCTTTATACAAATTAGCAACTATGAATCCAGATGAATTTCCAGAATTACCAAAGATAGAGGTAGAAAATTCAATAGAAGTAGATCAAAATGTATTAAAAAATATGATTAGAAAAACAATTTTTGCTGTAAGTAGTGAAGAAAGTAGACCAATATTTACTGGATGTTTATTTGAAATTGAAAATAATAAGCTTTCATTAGTTGCAGTAGATGGATTTAGATTAGCACTGAGAAGTATTTATTTGAATAAACAAACAAATAATTTTAGTGCTGTTATACCAGGTAAAACTTTAAACGAAGTAAATAAAATTATTTCAGATTCTTTTGAACCAATAAAAATAGGAGTAGCTAAGAATCAAGCATTATTTGAAATGGATAATTGTAAAGTTGTAACAAGAATTTTAGATGGTGAATTTTTAAATTATAAAAATGTAATTCCAAGTAATTGGGAAACAAGAGTAAAAGCAGAAAAGAGTAGTTTACAAAATAGTTTTGAAAGAGTTAGTTTAATATCTTCATCAAGTGTAGAAAAAGAAAAGAAATATCCTGTAAAAGTACAAGTAGACATAGGAAAAGTAATAATTTCTTGTACTAATCAAACAGGAGATGCAAAAGAAGAACTATATGTAGCAACAGAAGGTAAAAATTTAGAAGCAGGATTTAATCCAAAGTATTTCTTAGATAGTTTAAAAGCAATTGATGATGAAGAGGTTTATGTAGAATTTGGTACAAGCATATCACCTTGTTTAATAAAATCAGTTGAAAATAATGATTACACATATATGATTTTACCAATTCGATTAAAAGAATAATAAAGAAAAAGGTAGAAGAAATTCTACCTTTAATTTTTAAAAGTTATCCACAAAATATTTACAATATGTGGATAACTTAGTTGAAAAATAAATTTTTAAAAAATGAAAAAAATAGAATAAAATCGAAAAAAATAGAATAAATTAGAAAACGGGAGATTTTTAAAATAAATTTTGACTGTGGATAACTTTTAAAAGAAAAAATAATAAAAAAATATGAAAAAAATTAAATAAATTAGAAAAAAAAAGAATAAATTAGAAAAAAAGAGATTTAAACAAGAAAAATTACCTGTGGATAACTTTTTTATATAAAAAAATGTAAAAGTTAAAGAAAAAAATCAAATAAATTAGTAAAAAAAAGAATAAATTAGAAAACGAGAGATAAATAAAATAAGTATAAGAAAATATATTTTTGTATATTAATATAAGAAGGAAAAATATAATAACTAAAGAAAAAAATTAAATAAATTAGTAAAAAAAAGAATAAATTAGAAAACAAGAAATAGCTAAACTAAATATAAGAAAATATATTTTTGTATATTAATATAAGAAGGAAAAAATATAAAAACTAAAGAAAAAAATCAAATAAATTAGTAAAAAATAGAATAAATTAGAAAACGAGAGGTAAATAAATAATTATAATAAATAATTAATAGAAACTAATAATTAAAAAATAAGTATTTAATTAATTATTAAAAAAATAAATAAAAATATTTATAATTAAATAAAATAATTAATAAAAAATATAATAAATAAATAAATAAAATCGAAAAAAATAGAAAGAAATAGAATAAAATAAAAAAAATTAGAAAAAAAGAGATAAAAAATAAAAAATTAATAAAAAAACGACGCATGAGAATCAAAAATAAGCCGATTTATTTTTTTAGTAATATAATTTTATATTTTAAATCTAATTAATTTTATAAAGAAAATAAGAAAAATAGTAAAAAATAGATAAAAAAAGAATAAATTAGTAAAAAATAGAAAAGTATATAAAAATAGCAAATTTTGCACAAATGAGGTATAATATGTGGATAAATAAAATAAAAATAAATGATTTTAGGAATTATAATAATCAAGAAATTGATTTAGGAAAAAACATTAATGTATTTTATGGAGAAAATGCACAAGGAAAGACTAATATAATAGAAGCAATTTTTTTATGTAGTATGGGAAAATCTTTTAGGGCTAAGCAAGATAAAGAAATGATTAAATTAGATAAAAAAAATGCAAATGTAGAAATTGAATTCTTTAAATCAGATAGAGATTCAAAAATAAAAATACAACTATCAAATAAAAAAGAAGTATTTATTAATGGAATAAAAATTAAGAAATTAAGTGAATTGTTAGGCAATTTAAATATAGTAATGTTTACACCAGATGACATTAATATATTAAAAGGTGGTCCACAAAATAGAAGAAGATTTTTAGATATTATGATTAGTCAACTAAAACCAAATTATATGCATACATTAAGTTTATATGCAAAAACCCTAGAACAAAGAAATAACTATTTAAAACAAATAAAAGAAGAAAATAAATCTGAAGAATTATTAGACATATGGGATGAAAAATTAGCAGAATATGCATTTATAATTAGTAAATATAGAAATGAATTTATAAATAAAATAATAAATAAAATAAAAAAAATACATTCAGAAATTACTAATAATAAAGAAGAAATAAAAATTGAATATTTAACAGAATGTTTAAATAAAATAGAGTATTTAGACTTATTAAAAAAAAGAAGAAAATTGGATATAATAAAATCTTATACAACAAAAGGAATACATAGAGATGATTTTATTATTTATATAAATGATAAAGAATTAAGTACATATGGTTCACAAGGACAACATAGGACAGCAATGCTTTCTTTAAAATTATCAGAGTTAGAAATAATAGAAGAAGAAGTAGGAGAAAAACCAATTTTATTATTAGACGATTTTATGTCTGAACTAGATAGTAATAGAAGAACGCACTTTTTAGAAAAAATTAATGATACACAAGTAATTATTACATGTACAGATAAAATAGATATTGAAAATAAAAAGATTTTAATATATAATGTAAACGACGGAAAAGTTTTTAGAGGAGGAATATAAATGGAAAAGTACAAGCACGAATATGGAGCAGAACAAATTCAAGTTTTGGAAGGGCTTGAAGCCGTAAGAAAGAGACCAGGTATGTATATAGGAAGTACATCTGTAAGAGGACTTCATCATATGGTTTATGAAATAGTGGATAATGGTGTTGACGAAGCTTTGGCAGGATACTGTACAGAAATAAATGTTGCTATAGAATCAGGAAATATTATTAGAGTAACAGATAATGGTAGAGGAATTCCTGTAGAAATACATCCAAAAACAAAAATGTCTACAGCAGAAACAGTTTATACAATATTACATGCTGGTGGAAAATTTGGTGGAGACAGTGGATATAAAGTTTCCGGAGGACTTCATGGTGTTGGTGCATCTGTAGTGAATGCATTATCTTCATGGGTAGAATTAAAAGTTAAAAGAGATGGCGGAATATACGAATTAAAATTTGAAAAAGGTAAGACAGTAGAAAAATTAACAAAAATAGGGGATACAAAAGAAACAGGAACAACAGTAAGATTTTTAGCAGATGATACAATTTTTGAAAGTTTAGACTATGAATATGACACATTAGAGAAAAGATTAAGAGAAATAGCATTTTTAACAAAAGGATTAAAAATAACATTAGAAGATGAAAGAGAAGAAACACCAAAAAAAGCAGAATTTTGTTATAATGGTGGATTAATTTCATTTGTGGAATTTCTAAATAAAAATAAAGATCCTCTATATAAACCACCAATTTATATAGAAAAAATAGGAGAAGTTCCAGTAGAAATAGCTATTCAATATACATCAAGTTATTCTGAAAATATCTACACATTTGTAAACAATATTAATACTGTAGAGGGTGGAACACATTTAGAAGGTTTCAAAAGGGCATTAACAAAAGTATTTAATGATTATGCAAGAAGTCATAATATATTAAAAGAAAAAGATAATAACTTACAAGGTGAAGATATAAGAGAAGGAATAACAGCTGTTGTATCAGTAAAAGTAAAAGAACCTCAATTTGAAGGACAAACAAAGACAAAGCTAGGGAATAGCGAAGTTACAGGTGTTGTTCAAAGTATGGTAAATGAAGCTTTATCAACATTTTTAGAAGAAAATCCAAATGTAGCAAAATCAATATTAGATAAATGTATAAGTGCTTCAAGAGCAAGAGAAGCAGCAAGAAAGGCTAGAGAATTAGCAAGAAAGAAAAATTCTTTAGAAACTTCAACATTACCAGGAAAATTAGCAGACTGTAGTAGTAAAAATCCAGATGAGTGTGAAGTATATATAGTAGAGGGAGACTCAGCTGGAGGAAGTGCAAAACAAGGACGAGATAGAAAGTTCCAAGCAATTTTACCATTATGGGGAAAAATGTTAAATGTAGAAAAAGCAAGAGCAGATAAAATTTATGGAAATGATAAATTAAATCCAGTAATTTTAGCTGTTGGAGCAGGAATCGGAGCAGATTTTGATATAACAAAAATTAGATATGGAAAAGTTATAATAATGGCAGATGCAGATGTTGATGGAGCACATATCAGAACATTATTATTAACATTTTTCTTTAGATATATGAGACCATTAGTTGAAAATGGAAATGTTTATTTAGCTCAACCACCATTATATAAATTATCTAAAAAAGGTATGGAAGATATTTATTGTTATGCAGATGAAGATTTAGAAAAAGCTTACAAAGAACTTGAGGAAAAAGGAATTGGTAGAGAACAATTAGGGCTTCAAAGATATAAAGGTTTAGGTGAAATGAATCCAGAACAATTATGGGAAACAACAATGAATCCAGAAACTAGAACATTAGTAAAAGTAACAATGGAAGATGCAATAAAAGCAGATGAAATATTTACTTTATTAATGGGAGACGAAGTTGAACCAAGAAGAGAATTTATTCAAGCAAATGCAAAATATGTTCAAAATCTTGATATTTAATAATTTGAAAAAAATCGAAAAAAATTGAATAAATTAGGATAAATTAGAAAAAAAGAGATAAAGTATAAAATATTTATTTTTAATAAATAAATTAAAAATAAAATCAATAAATAAAAAGTTAATAAAACAAATAAATAAAAAAATAAATAAATTATTTAAAATAAAAAAACTACAGAAAATATATAATATATATTTTCTGTAGTTTTTTAATAAAGCCGATAATAATCTTCACTCAGACTAATATATCTAATATTAAAAACTAATATATATTACTATATAAATAATCTCTAATACCACACATATTAATCAGTCGCTCGACCATTAATACACCACGAATAACTATATTCATCCCATAGGGACTAATAATAATCATTATAGATATAAGAATAATCTTAGCTCGAATTTATTACCTATAATTTGACCATATAAATTAAAATTATAGAAATAAAATTTTAATAGTAAAAAAGAATACAGCCTACAAACAAATAATAAATTCTTATCGCCGACATATTATAATCTAAAATAAACTATAATACATCTTTGTTCGAATATTAATAAACAAAAAATTATCTATTAATACTCTTTGCTCAACCATTATCAACCTTACAATAATATTATAGACAAAATAAAAAAAATTATTCAAAAAAATAAAAAAAATTTTAGTCTAATTGGGGACAGGTCCAAAGTGGACATTTTGGAAAATTTTTCAAAAATGTCCACTTTGGACCTGTCCCCAATTAGACATCAATGTCGATTTATGTCGATGAAAAGTTCTTGACAAAAATAATATAAGATTATAAAATTTAAAAAATTGGAGGTGAGATATTATAAAAATAAAAACAGTACAAGAGTGGATACAAATAGATAAAATTTATAATGATGGAATTGTAAAATTAAAAACTAATAAACTAATAAAAATATTAAAGATAAACCCAATAAATTATAATTTAAAATCAAATTTAGAAAAAGAAGCAATTTTAAATTCATATAAAATTTTTTTAAAAACATGTAATTTTGATATTCAAATTTTAATTCAAAGTTGTAAAGAAGACTTAAGTAATCATATTAAAAATATCCAAAAAAATATTTTAAAAAAAGAAAATAAACATTTAGAAAAAATAGCACAAGACTATATTTCATATATTGAACAAATAAATTTAAGTAGAAAATCATCATCTAAAAATTTTTATATTATTATTTCAGATTCAATAAATAAAAAAATAGATATATTAGAATCAGAAGAAATTTTAAAAAACGATTTAAAAGAAAAATATTTTAAAATCAAAGAATGTTTATCAAGAACAGGAAATTTAGTTTCAGAATTATCAAAAAAAAATGAAATCGAAGAATTATTTTTTTCTTTATTAAATACCAGAAAAAATTTAAATAATAAAAATAAATAAAAAAATTAATAAATAAATAAAATTAATAAAATAAAAAAATTAATAATAAATAAAATTAATAAAATAAAAAAATTAATAATAAATAAAATTAATAAATAAATAAAACAAATAAATAAATAAATAAAATAAATAATAAATAAAATAAATAATAAAATAAATAAATAATAAAATAAATAAATAAAATAAGTAAATAAAATAAAAAAATAAATAATAATGAAATAAAGGAGGAATAAATATAAAAAATATAATTAATAAAATAAAAGAAAAAATAATTATAAAAGAAAAAAAAGAAAATTTTTTTGAAGGCAGTAGAAATAACATAGACAATATTGTACCTGCATATATTAATTTACAAAATCCTAAATATATAGAAATAGATAATTTATTTTATGCTGGGTTAATTGTTGTAAATTATTACAGAGAACAAACAGATATAATTCTAAAATCTTTAATAGAAACAAATATAAATATGAATATTTCGATTTTTTATGAAAAACAAGATCCATTTAAAATTATAAAAGACTTAACATATCACATAGGGAATGTGGGAGTTGAATTAAAAGAAAGTAACCCCAATAGAGAAGATATAGATATAGCAGCTTTTACATATAATGATGCAAAATATATTAGAAAAGAAATTCAAGTAAATAATGAAGACCTTTATTATTTGTATATTTATATAAATGTATATGCAGAAGATACAAAAAAACTAGAATATTATTTAAATAAAATAGAAGGTATTACACAAAGCAAAGGATTGCAAACAAGGAGGGCAAATTTTAGACAAGAAGAATTATTTTTATCATGTTTACCATTAATGAAAAATCATGAGAATATAAAAAATTCAGCTAAAAGAAATATATTGACATCAGGATTATTGGCAACATATCCTTTTATATCATCAACTATTTTTGACGAAAATGGAATTTTTATAGGAACAAATATTTATAATAATTCATTAGTTTTTATAGATAGATATGATAATAAAAAATATAAAAATGCAAATATTTGTATTTTTGGAACAAGCGGTGCAGGAAAATCCTTTTATACTAAATTATTAATTTTAAGATATAAATTATTAGGAATAAAACAATATATTATAGATCCAGAAAGAGAATATAATAATTTATGTGATAAATTAAAAGGAACTCAAATAAAAATTGGGCCAAGTAGTAAAACATATATAAACATTTTAGATATAAGAAAAGAAAGCTTAGAAGAAGGCGAAAATGGATATTTAGCAACTAAGATAGGAAAACTAATAGGATTTTTTAATTTGATATTTGGAGAATTAAACGAAGAAGAAAAAGCAATATTGGAAGAAAAATTAATAGAAACATATAAAATTAAAAATATAGATTTTAATGATAAAAGTTTATATAAAGAAGTAAAAATAAAAAATAAAATAAAAAAAGAATTTAGAAAATCAGAAGATATGCCAATTTTAGAAGATTTATATAATATATTAGATAAAGATAAAAAAACAAAAAAATTTAAAACCAAATTAATTCCTTTTGTAAAAGGTTCAATGAATTTTTTTAATCATATTACTAATGTAAAATTAGAAAACGAATTAATAATTGCAGATATTTATGACTTAGGTGAAGAAAATTTAAAATATGGAATGTATCTTTTTACAGATATAATTATACCACTTTTAGAACCATTAATGGAACTATTGAAAAATCAAGAAA
>CAUWGA010000012.1:0-42238 GCA_963558245.1 uncultured Clostridia bacterium | reverse complement strand
TATTAGAAGCTAAAAAATTAGGAATTCCAACAGTTGGTTTAGTAGATACAAACTGTAATCCAGAAGAAGTAGATTATGTAATTCCTGGAAACGACGATGCTATAAGAGCAGTAAAATTAATAGCAGATGTTATGGCAAACGCAGTTATAGAAGGAAAACAAGGTGAAAGTTTCGAAGCTGAAACAGAAGAACAACCAGTTAGCGAAGAAGCAACAAGCATCGAAGAAGTTGTTGCAAACGAAGAAACAACAGATGCTGAATAATATTAAAAATAAAAAGGAAGAGTAGAGCTTTTCTGCTCTACTCTTTTAATATATCATATTATATAAAGGGAGGAAAAAGATATGATTACTGCAAGTCAAGTAAAAGACCTAAGAGAAAAAACAGGGGCAGGAATGATGGACTGCAAAAAAGTTTTAACAGAAACAGATGGAGATATGGAAAAAGCAATTGAATTGTTACGTGAAAGAGGAATTGCAAAAGCAGCTAAAAAATCAGGAAGAGTTGCAGCAGAAGGATTAGTTGAAGCTTATGTATCAGAAGATGGAAAAGTTGGAGCTATAGTAGAAGTAAATGCAGAAACAGATTTCGTTGCAAAAAATGAAGAATTTAAAACATTTGTTGCAAATGTAGCAAAACAAGTAGCTGAAAAAAATCCAGAAAACTTAGAAGCATTATTAGCACAAGAATCAATTGAAGAAGCAGGAAAAACAGTTAATGAAGTATTAATTGGAAAAATTGCAACAATTGGTGAAAATATGAATATTAGAAGATTTGCAAGATTTGAATCAGAAGGATTAGTAGAAAAATATATCCATGGTGATGGAAAAATTGCAGTTTTAGTAAACATGAAAAAAGGTGATAAAGAAGTTGCAAAAGACGTATGTATGCAAATAGCAGCTGCAAAACCAGAATATCTAAATGAAGAATCAGTACCAGCTGATAGAGTAGAAAAAGAAAAAGAAATATTAAAAGCACAAACAATGAATGAAGGAAAACCAGAAGCAATTGCAGAAAAAATCGTATTAGGAAGAATAGGAAAATTCTATAGTGAAGTTTGTTTAGTTGATCAAGAATTTGTAAAAGATCCTAGCAAAAAAGTATCTCAATTATTAAAAGAACATGATGCAGAAGTTGCACAATTTGCAAGATTTGAAAAAGGTGAAGGAATTGAGAAAAAAGAAGAAAACTTTGCTGAAGAAGTAATGAAACAATTAAACTAATAAAAAATAAAGCCATATAGGAAATAACTATATATCAAAGTAAAATGATATGAGAGTAAAATAATACACTTTCATATCATTTTTATTATAGAAAATATAGAAAAACTCTAGTATGTATTATGGAAAATACCTTGAATTTAGAAAATACAAAAATTTAATTTATGCGCGTTGCTACAATTGAACTTGCACAAAAAGTGTTCGTTTGGTCACTTGCGTAGCATTTTTATAATATATATTAGAGTTTTCGTTTTAAAAATTAAGAAAATATTAAAAAATAGGTGTATTTTTTACAAAACTATGATAAAATAAGCACAAATATAAAATCAAGGAGAGTGAATATTTTGTCAGAATTAAAATACAAAAGAGTTTTGCTAAAATTAAGTGGAGAAGCTCTTGCTGGAACAAAGGGTACAGGAGTAGATGCAGATACAGTAGGGAAAATTTGTGATAAAGTAAAAGAGATAGTAGAAATGGGAGTAGAAGTAGGAATTGTAGTAGGAGGAGGAAACTTCTGGAGAGGAAGAAATGGACATCAAATGGAAAGAACAACAGCAGATTATATGGGAATGCTTGCAACTGCAATGAACGGATTAGCATTACAAGATGCACTAGAAGCGAGAGGAATATTTACAAGAGTACAAACAGCAATAGAAATGAGAGAAATAGCAGAACCATTCATACAAAGAAAGGCAGAAAAACACTTAGGAAAAAATAGAGTAGTGGTATTTGCATGTGGTACAGGGCATCCATATTTCACAACAGATACAGCAGCAGTATTAAGAGCAACTGAAATAAAAGCAGATATAATATTATTAGGAAAAACAGTAGATGGAGTATATGATGATGACCCAGCAATAAATCCAAACGCAAAAAAATTTGAAGAAATATCATATATGGAAGTATTAGAAAAAGATTTAAAAGTTATGGATTCTACAGCAACAGCAATGTGTAGAGATAACCAAATGCCATTATTAGTATTTGCAATAGAAGATCCAGAAAATATTGTAAGAGCAGTTAAAGGAGAAAAAATAGGAACAATAGTAAAATAAAACAAAATAGAAATATATTAGAGCACTAATATACAATAAAAATATAAAAATCAAATACAAAAAATAAATATAAAAACGACAATAAATTAAAACAAATTTAAGAAGGGAATTTATCCCTAGAAGGAGAGTAAAAATGGATTATACAAATTTAAAAGAAAAGATGGAAAAAGTAATAAACTCATATAGCCAAAGATTATCAGAGATAAGAGCTGGAAGAGCAAACCCAGCAATACTAAACAAAATAAGAATAGACTATTATGGAACACCAACACCAATAAATCAAGTTGCAGCAGTATCAGTTCCAGAAGCAAGATTAATTGTCATTCAACCATGGGATGCAAGTGTTTTAAAAGAAATAGAAAAAGCAATACTTGCTTCAGACATAGGAATAAACCCAAATAACGATGGAAAAGTAATAAGACTAGCTTTCCCTGAATTAAATGAAGAAAGAAGAAAAGAAATTGTAAAAGACGTTAAGAAAATGGGAGAAGAAGCAAAAGTTGCAGTTAGAAACGTTAGAAGAGAAGGAATAGATAAAGCAAAAGCAGACCAAAAAGCTGGAGATATAACAGAAGACGAACTAAAAAATGCAGAAAATGAAATTCAAAAATTAACAGATAAATATGTAGAAGAAATAGACAAAATATCAGAGGTAAAAGAAAAAGAAGTTATGTCAGTTTAAGGAGAAAACATATGGATTTTAAGGAAAAATTAAAAAGCTATCAAGAATATATAAATAAGAATTTGGAAAAGACATTAAAAAAACATAATTGCCAAGAAAAAATTTTAAATGAATCAATAGAATATAGCTTGATGGCAGGAGGAAAAAGACTAAGACCAATACTTGTAATTGCAACATATGAAATATTTAAAAATGATATAGAAAAATGTATGCCATATGCAATTGCAATAGAAATGGTACATAATTTTTCTTTAATTCATGATGACTTACCTGGGATAGACAATGATGACTTTAGACATGGAAAATTAACCAATCATAAAAAATTTAATGAAGCAACAGCAATACTTGCAGGAGATGCCTTGCTAAATGGAGCTTATAGTGTAATTAGTAAAGACTTACAACAAACTAAAATAGAAGAAGTGTCAAACAAACTAAAAATATTGGGTGAATTTTCAAATGCTGTAGACAGAATGATAGCAGGAGAATATGTAGACACCGAATATGAAGGAAAAGAAATTTCAGAAGAAGATTTAAACTATATTCACCAAAATAAAACAGGAGAATTACTAAAATTACCAGTTCGCATGGGAGCAATATTAGCAGGAGCAAAAGAAGAAGACATACAAAATTTAACACAATATGCAGAAAAAATAGGATTAGCATTTCAAATAAAAGATGACATATTATCAGAAGAAGGAAACGAGGAAGTTTTAGGCAAACCAGTTGGTAATGACAAAAAAATGCAGAAATGCACGTATGTTTCAAAATATGGTTTGAAAAAATCAAAAGAAATATTAGATAAAATAATAAAAGAAGCTATAGAAAAAGTAGATAAATATGGAGAAAAAGCAGAATTTCTAAAAGAATTAGCTATATATATTCAAAATAGAAACAAGTAATAAAGGAGAAAACAATGGAACATGATAAAGAACATATGCCAAAACATATAGCAATTATAATGGATGGAAATAGAAGATGGGCAAGAGCAAAAGGAAAAAATGCAAGTTATGGGCATAAAGAAGGAGCAAAAACTTTAGAAAAAATTGTAAGATATGCGAATAAAATAGGATTAGAATATATAACAGTATATGCGTTTTCAACAGAAAACTGGAAAAGAGCAGAAGAAGAAGTAAAAGCATTAATGATGCTTCTACAAAATTATTTAGATGAATATTCTAAAAGAGCAGACACAGAAAATATAAGAGTAAAAATATTAGGAGATATATCAGCATTATCTGATGGAATGCAAAAAAGTATAAATAAATGTATGGAAAGAACAAAAGATAATACAGGAGTTACTTTCAATATTGCATTAAATTATGGTGGAAGAAATGAACTAATAAAAGCAATAAAACAAATAGCTGAGCAAGTAAAAGATGGTAAAATATTAATAGATAATATTAATGAAGAAACAGTTGCTGAAAATTTATATACAAAAGGAATGCCAGATCCAGATTTATTAATAAGAACAAGTGGAGAATTAAGATTAAGTAATTTCTTGCCATGGCAATTAGTATATTCAGAATTTTTATTTATAGATAAAAATTGGCCAGATTTTACAGAAGAAGATTTAGATGCAGCAATATTAGAATATGAAAAAAGAACAAGAAAATTTGGAGCAAACTAAGCTCTTTATACGGAGGAAAATATGGATATAAAAAGAATAACTTCTGGACTATTAGGGTTTCCATTAGTTTTAGCAATACTATTAATAGGACATAAAGTATTTGTGGACATAGCTTTAGCAATAATTGCATTACTTGCCATGAATGAATATTTTAATGCAGTAGCAAAAGTATCAAAACCAGTTAGATGGCTTGGATATATAAGTTGTATAAGCATAGCATTAATACATATTATACAAGCAGAGCATTTAAATATGGTAGTAACTTTAGCTGTTCCAACTATATTAATAATATTATTTGCACAAGTAATTGCAACAAATATGAAGACTAATTTTAAAGATATTGCATATACTTTTATAGGAATATTTTACGTTGTATTTTTCATTATGTTTGTAGCCTTTATAAATGGTATGGAAAATGGAAAAATACTAATATGGTATGCAATTATTGCAGCATGGGGAACTGATATATTTGCTTATTTTGTAGGAAGACTAATAGGAAAACATAAATATACACAAGTAAGTCCTAAAAAATCAATTGAAGGCTGTATAGGTGGAACTTTAGGAGCAATAATATTAATGCTAATATATACATATATAGTAAATACATATTTTAATATGAATTACTCATATTTATTTATTGCAGGAGTAGGTGTCATTTTAAGTTTAGTAGGACAAATAGGAGATTTAGCAGCTTCTACAATAAAAAGATATGTTGATATAAAAGATTATAGCAATTTAATACCAGGACATGGTGGAATGTTAGATAGAATAGATAGTTTAATATTTTTAGCTCCATTTGCATATGCATTATTTACATTATTATAATTTAGGAGGAAACATTTGATAAGTTTTTTAATAATAGCTATAAAAATAATAGTCTTATTAGGATTTTTAATATTTATACATGAATTAGGACATTTTACAGTAGCAAAATTATGCAAAGTAAAAGTAAATGAATTTGCGATAGGTTTTGGACCAACAATATGGAAAAAACAAGGAAAAGAAACTAAATATGCAATTCGATTAATACCGCTTGGTGGATTTGTAAGTATGGAGGGAGAAGAAGAACAGTCAGAAAATGAAGGTTCTTTTTCTAAAGCAAGTATTCCAAAGAGAATAGCAATAGTATTAGCAGGAGCAATAGTGAATATTGTTTTTGCTGTATGTTTATACTTTGGACTTACTTCAACAGCAGGAACATTTGTGTCTAATGAAATAGATTCCACTATAGAAGGATATTCAGCACAAACAGCTGGATTAGAAGCGGGAGACAAAATCATAGAAGTAAATAATAAAAAAATAAAAAGTAAATATGATTTAGACAAAGTAATGACAAAAGAAAATGCAGAGCCAATAGATTTAAAAGTAGAACGAAATGGAAATGTAGAAGAATATAAAATAAAACCAACAGAAATAGAAAACAAGGCCACAGGAATTTATTTAGATAATAAATGCAAAATAATTTCTGTAGATAAAGAAAGTAGTGCAGAAAAACAAGGGATAAAAGCTAATGACAAATTAGTAAAAATAAATGGAGAGCCAGTAGAAGAAAATAGAGAAAAAGCAATAGAGATATTACAAAAAGATAAAGAAAAAGAAAAAATACAAATGACAGTACAAAGAGGAGATGCTGAAATAATAATTGACTTAGTGCCTGAAACTGTTTCAACATATTATTTAGGTGTAAATATGAAAATGGCAGAGGATACATTTATAAATAGATGTATAAACGGAGGAATTCAAACTAAAGAATTTGTAGTATCAATAATAGATAATTTAAAACAATTATTTACAGGTAAAGTTGGAATAGACCAAATGATGGGGCCTGTTGGAATTTCAGAGGTAGTGGCACAAACAAATGGATTTAGAGAATTTTTCCAAATGATGGCTTTAATATCATTATCATTAGGTATAACAAATTTATTACCAATACCAGCATTAGATGGTGGAAAAATTTTAATACTACTAATAGAAGCAATAAGAAGAAAACCAATGAAGCCAGAAACAGAATTAAATATACAATTATTAGGATTTGCAATACTTATAGGGCTATCATTAATAGTAACATATAATGATATATTGAGAATATTTTAAAGTAAGAAAAGGATATAATAAAAAATTATTATATCTTTTTTAGTTTTTAATAAGATTATAAATAAGACTAAAGATAGCATAGTTTGTTAAAAAATACTAAAAGCATTGACAAACAAAATTATTTAATAGATAATAGATATGTAAAAAAGCACGAAAGTAAAAAAAATATATAAAATACGAAGGAGGAAATAAAAATGTACGTATTCAATAGAATAACAGTAAACCCACAATTACCAAAAAGGATAAATAAATTATCAACTATAGCAAATAATCTATGGTGGTCTTGGAATACAGAATTTTTACGTTTATTCCAAAGAATAGATATGGATTTATGGGAGCAATCAGAAAAAAATCCTGTAAAATTTTTAAAACATGTATCACAAGAAAAATTAGAAAATGTAGCTAAAGATATAATATTTTTAAAAGAATATGACAAAATAGTAGAAGACTTTGAAGGATATATGAATAGTAAGAACACATGGTTTTCTAAAAACTACCCAGAAGAAAAAGAAGATCTAATTGCTTATTTTTCAGCTGAATATGGCTTAGACCAAACAATACCAATATATTCGGGAGGTCTTGGTATATTATCAGGAGACCATCTAAAATCTGCAAGTGATTTAGGTATTCCATTAGTAGCAGTAGGGCTATTATATAAAAATGGATACTTTAACCAAAAAATAGATGGAGAAGGTCAACAACAAACAGAATATCACGAAATAGATTTATATGATTTGCCAATTCATCCGGTAAAAGATGACATGGGAGAAGATTTAATAATATATGTAAAATTCCCAAAAAGAAGATTATATTTAAAAGTTTGGAGTATAAATGTTGGTAGAATTAAATTATACTTATTAGACTCTGACATAGAAAAAAATAACCCAGAAGATAGAGATGTAACACTAAAACTATATGGTGGTGACCAAGAAATGAGAATACGCCAAGAAATAGTTTTAGGACAAGCAGGAGTAGAATTATTAACAAAATACTTAAAATTAAATCCAACAGTTTATCACATGAACGAGGGACATTCAGCATTTTTAACACTAGAAATAATGAAAAATATTATAGCAGAAAAGAAAGTATCATTTGAAGTTGCAAAAGAAATAGCAAGTTCAAAAACAGTATTTACTACACATACACCAGTTCCAGCAGGAAATGACATATTTCCATTAGATTTAGTAGAAAAATATTTTAAAGATTTTTGGCCAAGATTAGGTCTATCGAGAGAAGAATTCCTAAAATTAGGTATGAAACCATCAACAGAATTAGACAAAGGATTTAATATGGGAATATTAGCATTAAAAATTGCAGGAAAGAAAAATGGTGTTAGTAAATTACATGGAGCTGTATCAAGAGAGCTATTTGGAGAAGTATGGCCTGAAATTGCATCAAATGAATCACCAATAGGATATGTTACAAATGGAATCCATACATGTTCATGGCTAGCACCAAAAATGAAAGAATTATTTAACAAATATTTAATTCCTTATTGGCAAGACAGTATGTATCAAGACCAAGTATGGGAAAAAATAAAAAATGTACCAAACGATAAAATATGGACAATACATAATGAAAGAAAACAAAAATTATTAAAATTAGTAAAAGAAAATACAACAGAAAGATTAAGACGTTCTGGATATAGTTATGAAGCAATAAATGAAATAACATCAAAAATAAATCCAAATGCATTAACAATAGGTTTTGCTAGAAGATTTGCAACTTATAAAAGAGCAACATTAATCTTCAAAGATATAGAAAGAATAACACAAATATTAAATAATAGTGATAGACCAGTACAATTAATCTTTGCTGGTAAAGCACACCCAGCAGATAAGGAAGGGCAAGACTTAATTAAATATATTCATCAAGTATCAATGATGCCACAATTTAAAGGAAAAATATTCTTACTAGAAAATTATAATATAGCAATGTCAAGATATTTAATTAGTGGAGTAGATGTTTGGCTAAATAATCCAAGAAGACCTATGGAAGCATCAGGAACAAGTGGACAAAAAGCATCAGTAAATGGAGTAATAAACTTTAGTGTACTAGATGGTTGGTGGGCTGAAGGATATACTCAAACTAATGGATGGACTATTGGAAGTAATAACGAATATGAATCATATGAAGCACAAGATCAAGCAGATAGTCAAAGCTTATATAGAACATTAGAAGAAAAAATAATACCAACATATTATGAAAGAAATAGAAATAATCTTCCAGAAAAATGGATAGAAATAATGAAAAACTCTATTATAACAACAGGAGGAAAATATAGTACATCAAGAATGTTAGTAGACTATACAAATCAATATTATATGCCACTTGCTAAATTAACTAAAAAATACTATGAAGATATTGATAATGTTGCATCATATAATAGTTGGAAAAATGATTTATATACTAACTGGAAAGACATAAAAATAACACAAGTAAATAACTTAGATAATATTACAATAGATGCAGGAAATAAAATAGAAGTTGCATGCGAAGTAGAACTTCCAAATATAGACATAAATAATATCAATGTAGAAGTATATTATGGAAAAATATTAGAAAATGGCGTTGTAGAGAATGTAAGCATAATTCCAATGGAACTAACAGAATCAAATGAAGATGAAAGAAAATATTATTATACAACAAAAATAGAATTAACAACAGGTGGAAATTATGGATATACATTTAGAGTTATGCCAAAAAATGAAATGATATTAGAACCAGCAAACTTAAACTTAGTAAAATGGATAACTAAATAAAAGATAAAATAATGAAATGCTCTAATTAAAATTAGAGCATTTTTGCTTTTTGAATATTTCAAAAGATAGTAAAAATAGTAATGATTAAGTAAAGAATAAATCAAATGGCCTCATTAAAATCTTTTTATAGTGTAGCTCCTAAAATTAAAATTCCAATATTATCTTTGTATATCTGGTCAAACTGAGAAATTGGAAGCGGATTTTGACCGATACCAGCTTCTATAGTATATCCAGGTTTATTAAAATCTTGAATAAACCAATCTTTAAAACCAGCAAAACTTGAAGCATAGGGAGTATTAGCTAAAGTATATCCACTAGAATTAGCAAATTTAGTTCCTATTTCAAAACTATTATGAGGATTAAAATCTTCAAATTGCCAGTAAATTTCTTTTCCTTGTGTATGATAAGATATAACAAGTTTAAAATCGTAAGAAAGAGCAAAATTATAAACAGCTAAAGCTTCTGGTTCAGTTAAAGGACCGTATCCAACAAAATCACGAGGAGCAGGACCAGTAAAACCTAAATTATACTTTATTTTTTTTGCCATTTCCCATTCAGCGGGAAACTGTAAATTCAAATCTACGCCATTAAAATTAGCTTTCCAGCCAGTTGGAAATGGAATAGTAGCATATGGTCTAGCAAGTTCTGCTGTAACTTTATAAATAGTAGAATTTTTAGGATAAACACCGATTAACAAGGTCAACACCGTCAGGATTAACCATAGGCATAATATAAATAGTAGAATTTTTAAACAAATCTTTTATATTATATCCATAAATAGTAGAGTTATTAGTATATGCAATACAATAATTTTCAATGAATTTCATAAGTAACACGCTAGTAATCCATTCATTGCCATGAAAAGAAGCAGTATAAAAGACTTTTTTAGGACCTCTACCGCAGTCTTATAACAGGAAGAATTTTTCCTAAAACACTATATCCAGCATTTTGAATTTGTAAAAAGGGATATAAATTATTTAAATCATGTAAATTAGATTTCATGATTCCATAAGTATAATTCACATTTGTAGGAACAATTGCCATAATAATCACCTAAAATATAGTATGATATCTAATAAAGAAATGTTCTTGTAAAAAATACAATAATATGTTAAAATATATAAATAAGTTTATAAAATAAGGTGTGATTAATATGCATTTTAGTATAAGAGGAATAGTAAAAGAAAATGATAAAATAATTTTGATACATAGAAAAAAGAGACAAAAAGATAAATCAATAAGAGAATATTATTTAATTCCTGGTGGAAAAATGGAAGAAGGAGAAACAGAAGAAGAAACATTAATAAGAGAAATGTATGAAGAATTAGGAATAAAAGTAAATGTAAAAAAGTTAATTTTAGAACATTATTCTAAATATAATGATAGCATACAAAAATTTTATGAGTGCGAATATGTCAGTGGAATACTAGGAACAGGTGATGGACCAGAAATGCATGAAAAAAGAGAAAAAGAAGAACTATTTGAGATAGTAACATTATCTAAACACGAAATAAAAGAAATAAATTTAGTGCCACACGAAATAAAAGATATATTAATTAAATAATATAAAAGAAGGTGTAGAGAAAAGTGAAAAATATGTATAGCTATTTTTTAATAAAACCAGATGGAATAAAATTTTTACCAGAAATAGTAGAACAGTTAGAAAGTGAATTTCAATCTATTAGATATTTTAAAGTAGAAGATTTTAGTAAGACAATCAAATCTCTATATTATAGACATTATGAAAGAAAAGGAAAGCAATTTGCACAATCATATGAACAGTATTTATATGGATTAAATGAATTGTTTGGGAATCAAGCTTTAGTAGCATTAGTAAGTAATCAAGAAAATGAAAAAGAAGATTATACCGATTTTTGTAAAAAAGTTTTAAATTTAAAAATAAAAATTAGAGACGAATATGCTAGTAATAATGTGGGAGTTATTACAAATTTTGCAAACAAAGATGGAAAAGCAATTAATAGGATACAAATTGTAGATGAGAATGGTAACAAAGAAAAACAAAGAATTTTTAAAGTAAAAGGTAATTATAGGATTAGTGATTTAAATATAATTCATTGTCCAGATGCTGATGTAAAAACCACAATAGAAGAATTAAAAATATTATGTCAAAAAGGAATTATAGATGATAAAAATATGATTAGCAGGCAAGAAATAGACAATGCTATAAAATATAAAAGTATTTATGGAAGCGAAGCAAATATAAATGAGCCAAAACCAGACATATCAGGATTTTTCAAAGATGAAATTCAGAAAATAGATGAAGAAGAAAGATAAGATTGCTAAATAAATAAATTTGTAGTATAATTATAAAGACATGGGGATGTAATGGTTTCGACATTACACCAGAAGGATAGATAGCAAGTAGTGGATTCTCGTTGGCCACTTAAAAAAACGGGAAATTTAAATATAAACGCTGATAATAGAGAATTAGCATTAGCTGCCTAATTGCAGCTACGCTTTACTAAATATTCCACATATTTAGATAAAGTGTCATATTAGTGGGAAACAAAGCTACTTTTTCTTTCAAAGTAGTGGGTATTTTAGAAAGATATAGCTTATTAAAACCTGTTTATTGGTGATAGTAAGGTGAATATAAAAAATAAACTAAACTTGTAGAAATCTATGTGGAAAGTGTTATGGACAGGAGTTCGACTCTCCTCATCTCCACCAATGCGGGTATAATTTAGTGGTAGAATGCCATGCTTCCGACCTGGTCGCGCGAGTTCGATTCTCGCTACCCGCTCCATTAAAAAAAACTTATGAACGAATATAGTGTCGAAAGTTGTTTTTATAACTTCAGAGTAAGTCCTCAGTTATACTGGGAGCTTATTATAAAAATAGAATAAAAAACCAGTAATTATTTCTGGTTTTTTCTTTATTTTCATACAAATTTCATGATTCTGTGGATAACATTTCTGACTTTTTCAAAAAAACCGAAATTTGAAAGATATAAGCATTGGAAAATTATGTAAAGCATGATATTATTATATGTATAATATAAATATATGGAGGTAAGATATGATGAAAAATGAGATACGGACAGATTTAACTTTTATACCTACGGTTATGTCATATAGTATAGAAGTAGCAATTCCAGTCTTTAGTAGTTACTGTAATTTTTTTTCTGGAGGAGATATCAATGATACTATAAACGAATTAACTAAAAGTCTAAATTCGGAATCTACTCTAGAATATCAAAAAGAATATATCAGAAGAGTTTTAGCAGTAATAAAATGTGCTAAATTATATGGGGCTATTTCTGTAACAAATGGCACAATTTGCCAAGAATATGGTAAAAAAGTTGTAAAAAGTAACTTTATTTTCTGTGTATTATCAGATTTACAAGATTTTCAAAAAGCATTAAATAGTTTTAAAAAGTAAGCAATATCTTATCATTAAGAGGTCGCAATGCGACCTTTTATTCATTTCTTACAACTCAATCTTAGGCTGATACTTCTCAAGCCACATATTAACCTAGCACAAATATGCCATAAGCTGAGGACCAGTCATAAGTTGCCCAAATCATAGGCGAGAAAAGGCCTTTCCATCTGTTTGCAAAATATCTAAAATAAAATCACGATTCGATAAGGAAGTAATAGGAAAATTTGATTCTAATATTTCAACTTCTGACAGACTTTCTTGATAAAGAAAGTCAACATATTTAAGAATTGAATTTTTTAGATAAAAATGCTATAATAGCTATGTAACTAACAAGAAAATATCTTTCGTAGGTATACCTAAGAAAGAACTCTCTTGTAAAAAATATTTAATCCGTAAGGAAGAGAGGTAATCAGTATGAAGAAGGAAACAACCAAAAAAGCGGTGGAAATCATTAATCGGAGTATGAAATATTATCAAAGAAGACTCACTGAGCAGTTAGAAATAAGAGCAGAAACAGAGTTGAAAAATGGCAATTTAAAAAATGCTAGTTTGGGAAATTATGAAGAAAAAATCCAAAAGTATGAAACCATTTTGGCAGACTTAGCAACAATAAAAAGGGCCATTAGAAAAAATAAAACATCTGTAAAAATCTTAGGAACAAAGAAAAATAGAAATACTATTTATATAGAAACTTCGAGAGAAATAAAAAAAGCAGGCTTTGAATATTCTAAAAATATGCTTACAGGTGAAATAGATTTTTGGACTATTGAAGAATAATAAAAAAGTACTTCTTAAAACTGAATTAAAAACAGGGCAAATCATAATTGACTTGCTCTGTTTTTATGAATATATACTACTAAAATAAGAATATTAAACACATATTGTTTCATAAAGCTAAATTCTAATTAAAGTTAACTAAATCTATTTGTTTTTCCCTATCTAATATTATAGAAACTCCATTTAAATAACTTAATAAGTTATTAGAATCTTTAAAATTAAATTTCAATATATAACTTTGAAGCATTTGATATTTCTTGCCAAAAATTTTATTAATATCATTTTTTCCATATTTGCCATCACCAATAATAGGATAACCAAGATAGGCAAGATGAGCACGTATTTGATGAGTTTTACCAGTTTCAATTTCTACATCAAGTAAAGAAGAATTACTGTTATTTTTTAATAAAGTGTAGCTAGTAATGATTTTTTGATAACCCTTTTTGAAAGAGTCACTAATATATACTTTGGATTTTTTAGTATCTTTAAAAAGATAAGCTTCATGTTTTGAATAGTGATTTTTTGGAATACCATATACTAAAGCTAAATAATGTTTTTCAATTTCATGATTTTTAAATTTTTCTAAAAGACAATTTAAAGCTTTTTCATTTTTAGCAAATAAAACTATTCCAGTAGTATTTCTATCAATTCTATGGCAAGGCATAGGTAAAAAGCTAGAAGAGGCAAAATAATTATGTACCATTGTAGTTAAACTATTATCACCAGTAACTTCTAACTGATAAGGTTTATTGATAACTAAAATATTAGTATCTTCAAAAATAATATTTAATTTACTTTTACGTTCTAACAAAGAATCAGCAATATATACTAATACTTCATCATTAATATATATAGTAACATTAGAAGAAACACGTTTTCCGTTAATTTTAATATCTTTTTTTCTTAACGTTTTATAAAATAAATTTGAAGAAAGATTATCAATATTATCTAATAAAAATTTATCTAATTTTTTTCCATTATATTTTTCTGTAACAATTAACTTTTTCATATTATGATTATATATTGTTTTTTCAAAAAAAACAATATAAGGAATAGAAAATAATATAAATAAGAGCAATATATAGAGAGTGTGAATGGAAGGTGGGTCAATTAAATTGCAATATTATGTAAAATATGATATAATAATTATGTACAAAAAACAAAAGCAAAAAAGGAGGGCAATGCTATGAAAATGCCAGAACAAGGAAATTTTATGCAAGAAGAAGGTAGCGTATATGCTAAAAATGATGTCACAGGAGATGAGATTATTTTTTATGGAGACGAAGAAGTAAATATACTGATTCGGAGTATGCTAGAAGAAGACATCGATAAAGTGAGAAAAGGACACTGTATACCAGCAAGAAAAGTAAAAGCCTTACAAAAGATGTTAGAATCTAATTCAAGTCAATATTGCAGATTTATAATTGCAGAATTAGATATAACAGGCTATGATGATGAGAGAAAAGTGTTAGGAGATGCCGTGTTACTTGAAAATGGAGATATAGAAATTCAAATATATATGAAACATTATAATCCTAAAATTGGACCAATAATAAGACAACGAGTAATACACGCGATGAAACAAATGATGGAAAAGATGGACATTAAAGGAGAAATGAAAGTATATCGAGTCTCAGTAGCATAAATGCCCGTACCTCTGTTATTACTAATGTAGTAGCAGAGGTTTTATAATTTTTAATAAGATTTTTTTATAACTAAAAAAGAATACTGACTATAATTTTATTATAAAAGCCATTTGAGCATAATAATATTTAATAAAAAATAAATAAACTATAGGAAGTCATAAATTAAAATAATGAGAATAAAATAGATATGTGAACTTTGTGTGAAATTTAAAAAATAGTATTGACTTTTGGCTAAAAAGGGTATAAATTATTAGCAGTCAGACACGAAGAGTGCTAAATCAAAAGGAGGTAATATATATGATTAAACCATTAGGAAGTAGAGTTTTAATAAAAATGAAAGAAGGCGAAGAAAAAACAAAGAGTGGAATTATCTTAGCAGAAGCAGCGCAAGAAAAACCACAAATAGCTGAAGTTATAGAAGTAGGACCAGGAGAAGTAATAGACGGAAAAGCAGAAATAATGCAAGTAAAAAAAGGAGACAATATAATCATTAGTCAATATTCAGGAACTAAAGTAAAATATGAAGGAACTGAATATATAATAGTAAAACAAGACGATATATTAGCAATAGTAGAATAATAAAATAATTGTAAATCAATAGATAAGCCAAAAAAGAAAGGAATGATAAAAATGGCTAAAATAATTAAATATGGAGAAGATGCAAGAAAATCTTTATTAGAAGGTGTTAATAAATTAGCAGATACAGTAAAAGTTACATTAGGACCAAAAGGAAGAAATGTAGTTTTAGACAAAAGTTTTGGAGCACCACTTATTACAAATGATGGTGTAACAATTGCAAAAGAAATCGAATTAGAAGATAAATTTGAAAATATGGGAGCTAGATTAGTAAAAGAAGTTTCTACAAAAACAAATGATGTTGCAGGAGATGGAACAACAACAGCAACTGTACTTGCTCAAAGTATGATAAAAGAAGGAGTTAAAAATGTAGCAGCAGGAGCAGACCCAATGGCAATAAAAAGAGGTATAGATAAAGCTGTAAATCTAGCTGTAGAAGGACTAAAAGAAATCAGTTCACCAGTTAACGGAAAAGAAGATATAGCAAGAGTTGCAAGTATTTCAGCAAATAACGAAGAAGTAGGAAACTTAATTGCAGATGCAATGGAAAAAGTATCAAAAGATGGTGTAATAACTATCGAAGAGTCAAAAACTTCTAATACAGAATTAAATGTTGTAGAAGGTATGCAATTTGATAAAGGATATTTATCACCATACATGGCAACAGATACAGAAAAAATGGAAGCTATTTTAGATAATCCATATATATTAATAACAGATAAAAAAATTAGTAACATCCAAGAAATTTTACCATTATTAGAAAGCTTAATGCAAGAATCAGGGAAACTTTTAATTATATGTGATGATATGGAAGGAGAAGCTTTATCAACATTAATATTAAATAAATTAAGAGGTGTGTTGAATGTTGTAGCTGTAAAAGCTCCAGGATTTGGAGATAAGAGAAAAGCAATGCTTCAAGATATTGCAACATTAACAGGTGGAGAAGTTGTAACATCAGACTTAGGACTTGAATTAAAAGACACAACAATAGCTCAACTAGGTAGAGCAAAACAAGTTAAAGTTCAAAAAGAAAATACAATTATAGTTGATGGAAGCGGAGATAAACAACAAATAGCTGACAGAGTAGCACAAATAAAAGCTCAAATAAATGAAACAAAAAGTGATTATGACAAAGAAAACTTACAAGAACGTTTAGCTAAGCTTGCTGGAGGAGTTGCCGTAATAGGAGTTGGAGCAGCAACAGAAGTGGAAATGAAAGATAGAAAACTAAGAATAGAAGATGCATTATCTGCAACAAAAGCAGCAGTTGAAGAAGGAATAGTTGCAGGTGGTGGAACAGCACTACTTAATGTAACATCAAAAGTTCAAAAATTACTAGCAGAATTATCAGGAGGAGAAAAATTAGGAGCAGAAATAGTTTTAAAAGCACTAGAAGAGCCAGCAAAACAAATTGCTAGAAACAGTGGATTAGAACCAGCTGTAATAGTAGAAAAAGTAAAATCAGAAAAAGAAGGAATTGGATTTGATGCATCTACAGAAAGTTATGTAGATATGAAAAAAGCAGGAATCGTAGACCCTACAAAAGTTACAAGAAGTGCATTACAAAATGCAGCATCAATAGCTTCAATGGTACTTACAACAGAAAGCTTAGTAACAGATGCACCAGAAGAAAAATGTAGCTGTGGAGGACATGGAGAAGGAATGCCATCTGGAATGGATGGAATGTATTAAAAATGATTTTGTGGTTGGAGGAAAAAATCACAATACTCAAAATTGGAAATAATAGACAACAAAAAGCTTGAAATTTTAAATTTCAAGCTTTTTTGGAGCCAATAGGCAGAATCGAACTGCCGACCTACGGGTTACGAATCCGTTGCTCTACCAACTGAGCTATATTGGCATTTTCGGTGTTTTACGTATCGTTCTAGGACTTTGACAACTTTTGAAATTTGATTTTTGTTGTCTATTTTGTCCATATTTTCTATTTAAAAAATTGTCAAACAAATTATAGCATATAGATAATAATAAGGCAATGATTTTATATAATTGTTTATATAATAATGAATAAATACAATGATGAAAAGCCATAAAATAGTGTACATATGGGAATATTTATGTTATAATACCAAAGTAGAGATGGGGATATTTGTACGAATTGGAAAAAAAATCACAAAATGTCCACTTGGGACCTGGACCCCGTCCCAATAGGACAAAGGAGGAAGAAAATATGGCAAATATGAAAATATCAGATAATATAATACATATTGGAGCGAGTGATAATGATTTGAAATTGTTTGAGAGTCAATATGTTTTAGAAAATGGTATGGCATATAATTCTTATTTAATTAAAGATGAGAAAATTGTTATTATGGATACTATAGATAGACATGTGACTGATAAGTGGATAGAAAATTTAGATAAAGCACTAGAAGGAAGAATACCAGATTATTTAGTGGTTTCTCATATGGAACCAGATCATGCGTATAATATGGGAGTATTAGCTAACAAATATCCTGATATGAAAATTGTGGGAAATCAAATTACTTTTAATTTGTTAGCTAATTTTTTTGATAGCATTGACTTAACGGCAAGAAAAGTTGTTGTTATGGAAGGAGATGTTCTAGACATCGGAAAACATAAACTTCAATTTTTTATGACACCAATGGTACATTGGCCAGAAGTTATGATGACATATGAACAAACAGAAAAAGTATTATTTTCTGCAGATGCATTTGGAAAGTTTGGTTCATTAGATATAGAAGAAGATTGGGATTGCGAAGCAAGAAGATATTATTTTGGAATAGTTGGAAAATATGGAGACCAAGTTCAACTAGCATTGAAAAAATTGTCAAATTTAGAAATAGAAACAATTTGTCCTTTACATGGGCCAATATTAAAAGAAAATTTACAGTATTATATTAATAAATATAATACATGGAGCAAATACGAACCAGAAGATGAAGGAATATATATAGCATGTAGTAGTATTTATGGAAATACTTTAAATGTTGCAAAAAAATTAGAAGAAATTTTAAAGCAAAAAACTAATAAAAAAATAGTGGTTGCAGATTTAACAAAAGAAGACTGGGCAGAAGCTATAGAGGATGCATTTAGATATTCTAAATTAGTTGTTGCATCATCAAGCTATAACTTAGGCATTTTTCCACCAATGGAACATTTTTTAAGACATTTAAAAGATAGAAATTATCAAAAAAGAACAGTAGGAATTATAGAAAATGGTTCATGGGCACCTTCAGCAGGAAGATGTATGAAATCAATCTTATCAGAAATGAAAGATATACAAATTGTAGAACCACTTGTTACTATAAAATCAGTAATGAAAGAAAATGATATAGAAAACTTAAATAAATTAGCAGAAGAATTATTAAAAGATTAAAATAAAAATTTACTAGAAAATAATAAAAAATAAAGATTGTTAGAAAGGAGAAATTAATTTGGGATTTTTTGATAAATTAAAACAAGGTATGAATAAAACTAAAAATGCATTTGACGAAAAAATCAGCAATGTATTTAAAAGTTTTAGAAAAGTAGATGAAGACTTTTTAGAAGAATTAGAAGAAATTTTAATTATGTCAGATATAGGTGTAGATACATCAGTAGAAATTATTAATAATTTAAGAAATAAAATAAAAAAAGAGAAATTACAAGATGAAGAAGATGTAAAAAAAGCATTAAGAGAAGAAATGAAAAACATATTAGATAATAATGACATAAGTTTACACTTAAATACAAAACCATCAGTAATATTAGTAGTAGGAGTAAATGGAGTTGGAAAAACAACATCTATCGGAAAAATTGCTAATAGATTAGCAAAAGATGGTAAAAAAGTAGTGGTTGCAGCAGCAGATACATTTAGAGCAGCAGCTGTAGAACAATTAGAAATATGGGCTAATAGAGCAGGAGCAGATATTGTAAAAAGAGAAGAAGGTGTAGACCCAGCGTCTGTTGTATATGATGCAATAAAAATCACGAAAGAAAAACAAGCTGATGTATTAATAGTTGATACAGCAGGTAGATTACACAATAAAAAATATTTAATGGATGAGTTAAACAAAATCCAAAAAGTTATAAATAAGGAAATGCAAGATGCTGATAAAGAAGTATTATTAGTAATTGATGGTACTACTGGCCAAAATGCAATTTCACAAGTAAAAGCATTTAAAGAAGAAGCAGATTTAACAGGTCTTGTAATAACTAAACTAGATGGCACAGCAAAAGGTGGAGTAGCAATAGGAATCGTTGATGAAAATAAAATTCCAATAAAATTTATTGGTGTGGGGGAACAAATTGACGACATGGAAGTATTTAATTCAGAAGACTTTATAAAAGCAATTATATAAAGATAATTTTAGGGAGGTAAAGGTTGAAAAATAATTGGCATTTGGCGTCGTTAAATTTCGATTTTAATTTAATCAACGTACCCACGTACGCCTCATA
The DNA here is from genome assembly GCA_963558245.1 of uncultured Clostridia bacterium. Lineage (GTDB taxonomy): Bacteria > Bacillota > Clostridia > TANB77 > CAG-508 > CAG-269. The sequence goes on along the minus strand of CAUWGA010000012.1, from coordinate 21,981 downwards.
AATTAAAATCTTATTTGCCTATCCAAATATCCAATTCTTTTCCAACTGGATTTATACCTAAGAAAGGAATGGTAGTAAAAAGTGGAAGAAGAAAAAAATATTCAAACAAGTACAGAAGAAACCGCCAATAAAAAAATGGAAAAAGAAAGTAAAAAAACTAAAAAAAGTAAATTAAGAATGATATTAGTAATTCTATTTTTACTAATATTTGCAACTGTTAGTTATGTACAATTAAGAGGAAGTTATTTAGAATATTTAGAATTAGGAGAACAATATGTAAATGTATTTAAAACTAATTTAATATATAAATATTTGATAATGGCAATTAATTTTGTATTTTTATATGTAGTAATATATTTTACAAATAAAGGAATAAAAAAAGGATTAAAACCATTTTTTGAAAAAGAAAATAGGACAATGCCTAAATTATTAAATAAATCTTTGGCATTAGTAATTTCAGCAATAGTAAGTTTTGTAGTATCATCAGCATTTATGCAAAAAATAATGTTACTTATGAATGGTACTAGCTTTGGAAATCAAGATCCAATATTTGGACTAGATATTGCATATTATATGTTCCAAAAGCCTGTAATAGAAATGATGCTATTCTACTTTGTTGCTTTAGTTGTTGGATTATCATTATATATGGCATTATATTATGTAATAGTATTTAATCGTTTCTTTGATGGAATAGATGGTAAAATGCTAAAAGAAAGCATTTTTATGAAAAAATTAATGAGAAATATAATGCTTATCGTAATAGGTATAGGACTTATAACTATAGTAAATACTCAAAATGTAATGTATGGAAAAATATTAACAGTTGGTGAAGATATAGAAATAAATGGAGCAGGAATGACAGAAGCAACTGTACAATTATATGGTTACATTATATTTGCATTTATAATTGTGATATTTGCAAATAGAGCATTAAAAGCTTTTAAGGCAAGCAACACAGGAAAAGTATTAAAGAACTTAGCTGTAATTCCAGGATATTTAGTAGTATTATTCTTAGTAATGCTAGTGTTTGATTTAGCATATGTAAATTCAAATGAATTAGATAAAGAGAAGAAATACATATCAGAAAATATTAAAAACACTAAAATTGCATATGATGTAAATATAGAAGAAACTAATCTTGAAAATTCAGGAACAATAACAAAAGATGAAGTTAATAAAAACAATAATGTAATAAATAATATTCCAATAATAGATAAAACAGCATTATTAAAAGACTTAGAAAGTAACCAAACTTCAAAAGGATATTTCTCATATCCAAATGCAAATTTAGCAAAATATAATATAAATGGAAAAGAGATGTTAGTATATTTAGCACCAAGAGAAATAAAAAATTCAGGAAGGACATATAGCAACAAAACATATGAATACACACATGGAATAGGAGAAGTAGTAGCATCAGCAACTGAAAGCTCAAATGCAGGAAATGTACAATATGTGCAAAAAGATGTATCAGGAAAAGATGAAAAAATAAACATATCAGAACCTAGAATTTATTTTGGACTAGAAACAAAAGAAACAATTGCTACAAATGCAAAAAATAAACAAGAATATGATTATACAGACGAAAATGGAAAAGATTACACATCAACTTATAATGGAAAAGCTGGATTAAATTTAGGATTTTTAGATAGATTAGTTCTTGGAATTTCAAAAGGAGATTTAAATTTAGCATTTTCAAATGAAATGACAAATGAAAGCAAAATATTAATAAATAGAAATATTATAACAAGAGCTAAAAAAGCATTACCATATTTAATATATGATGAAAATCCATATACAGTAGTTACAGAAGATGGAAAAATTTCATGGGTACTAGATGCATATACAACATCTTCAAGTTATCCATATTCACAATATACAACAATAGAACATGATAATATAAAAGAAAATATAAATTATATAAGAAATTCAGTAAAAGTAATTATCAATAGTTATGATGGTACAATGTCATTTTATATAACAGATAGAAATGACCCAATAGCAATGGCATATAGAAATATTTATAAAGACCTATTTAAAGATTTAGATGAAGAAATTCCAACAGATATAGCACAACATTTTGTATATCCAAAATTCTTATATGATGTACAAGCAGAAGTATTAAAAGTATATCATAATATAAAGCCAGATGTTATATATAGAGGAGATGACCTTTGGGATATAGCAAAATATAATACAAGTAAGACAACAAAATCAACAGGAACATATATGGATTCATACTATACAATGCTAAAAACTAAACATGGTGAACAATTTGGATTAATTCAAATGTACACACCAGAAGAAAAACAAAATATAATATCATATTTAGTTGGTACAAACGAAAATGGAGTGAATACATTAAGATTATATAAATTTTCACCAGATAGCAATATAGTAGGAGCTATGCAACTAGATAAACAAATAGAAGAAGATGAAGTAATTAGTAGTGAATTAGAATCATTAAATGTAACAGGAACTAAAATTTCAAAACAAATGATAATAGTTCCAATAGATAACACATTATTATATGTAGAACCAGTATATCAAACAATGTTAAATGAATCAGATGTACCAATTCTTAAAAAAGTAATTGTAGCATCAGGAAATAAAGTAGCAATAGGAGATAATTTACAAAAAGCATTAGAAAATTTACTTTCACAATATGCAGGAGATATTGAAATTGAAAGCACAGAAGATATAGAAGGATTAATAACAGCTATAGTAAAAGCAAATCAAAATTTAACAGAATCTAATAAAAATAATGACTGGGAAATGATGGGGAAAGACATCAAAAAACTTCAAGAATTAATAAACTCATTGGAAAAAATTAAAATAGAAGAAAATAAGAAAAAAGAAACGAATACTATTAATACTACAAATGAAATATCAAATAATACAAGTAATGTAACTAATACACAAAATGTAAATTCAAATGAATAAAAAATAATAAAAAAATCCACCATAGAAATAAGGTGGATTTTTTATGTTTATAAGAAAAAAGAAATTAAATTTGCTAAACAAATCAATAGAAAACTTAAATAAAATATTACAAGAAGGAAATTTTATTGAACTAACATATTTATTAGGAAATAAAAAAGAAATGATTAAAAGGAATTTTTTTGCAGGAATATCAAGAGGTATAGGTATAGGGATAGGAGTAACTGTAATTACAGCAATGCTTATAATAATATTACAAAAAATTGTTACATTAAATATTCCTATAATAGGAGAATATATAGCAGATATAATAGAAATAGTAGAAAGAAGTTCAAGATAGAAAATGTAAACTTTATAAAATTAGTACACAAACAAAAAATTAACATACAAGTAGTTTTAAAACAAAATATTTTAATTATGTTGCTTTTTGATTTTAAATTTTAGATTTCTTTATTACAATTGAAAACTCCAAAAGAAAATAAAAAGGTAGCTTTGCCACCTTTTCTTGTAATTTTATTTTTCTAATTTATGAAAAACTTTTTTTCCTTTTTTTAATATTGCATAACCATCTTTAAAATCAGAATCAGAAAGTTTTAAAGTAACATCTGTAACTTTTACATCATTTAAAGATACACCACCTTGGTTAATTAAAGTTCTAGCTTGTCCTTTAGAAGGAACAATACCAGCTAAAATTAATGCATCTAAAATTGAAAGATCAGTAGAATCTATTTTTGTAGAAGGCATATTATCTAAACTACCTGAACCACTAAATAGTGCATTTGAAGCTTCTTCAGCTTTTTTAGCTTCTTCTTCACCATGAATTAATTTAGTAATTTCAAAAGCTAATACTTTTTTAGCTTCATTAATTTGTTCTCCTTCTACATTGCATAATTCTTTTATTTTAGAAACAGGTAAGAATGTAAGCATATTAAATACATTTTCTACACTTTCGTCTTCAATGTTTCTCCAATATTGATAAAATTCGTATGGTGAAGTTTTTTGTGCTGATAACCATAAAGCTCCTTTTTCAGTTTTTCCCATCTTTTTACCTTCTTTAGTTGTAAGAAGTTTAAATGTTAAACCGAAAGAATCATCTTTACCAATTTTTCTAATTAAATCCACACCACCAATTATATTAGACCATTGGTCATTTCCACCAAGTTCTAATTTGCATCCATATTCATTATATAAGTGCCAAAAATCATAAGATTGCATTAACATATAACTCATTTCAAAAAATGTTAAACCAGTTTCTAATCTTTGTTTATAACATTCAGCAGCAAGCATTTTGTTTACTGAAAATAAACTACCAATTTCACGAACAAATTCAACAAATTTTAAATCTAAAAGCCAGTCAGCATTATTAACTATAATAGCACCATTATCACCTTCAAAACTTACAAATTTTTCAACTTGTTTTTTTATACATTCAACATTATGGTCAATTTCTTCACGAGAAAGCATTTTTCTCATATCAGTTTTTCCTGATGGATCACCTATTGTAGCTGTACCACCACCAACTAAAATAATAGGTCTATGACCAGCTTTTTGCAAATGACTTGCAACCATTAAAGAAACAAAATGTCCAACATGTAAGCTATCAGCAGTAGGGTCTATTCCTATATAGAAAGAAACTTTATTTTTTTCTAAATATTCTTTTAGTTCTTTTGGGTGTGTAATTTGTTCAATATAATTTCTTTCATTTAATAAGTCTATAACGTTATTCATAAAATTCAAATCCTTTCATTAATTAAGTGTAATACCATTAAAACCGATATCATTGTTTCTGTTTTTTAAATTGTCTTGATATTCTTTTTTATATTCTTGAAATTCAGGATATCCAACAAAACGATTTAAATTTTGTACAGAAATACCTGTTTGATTAGCAATTGTATCTAATGAATTTTCAAAACCATTTTCTTCTATATATGTTCTGAAAGTTGAAAATTCAAAGCCATCTTTTTGACTACATTTAGGGCAAACGTTGCCAGTTGAAACATAAAAACTTCCACATCTACTACATCTATTAAATTCCATATTTAATTCCTCCTAATTTATCTTTTGACAATTTTTTATTAAAATCGCCTACATTGTATCATAAAATTCAAAAAAGTTAAAGGGGCAATACGTTTTTTTGTACAAATTCTGATAGATAATTGTTTAAAGTATATAATATATTATTTTTTATACCTTGTGCGTCGCAATCTTCAAATTTAAAATACTACTTTGTAGATTGCTCCAATCGCACTCGCTTTTGCTCGTTTAGTCGCTTACGCGGTATTTCAAAATAATATATTATATACTTTTAATTATTGTAGTGCAAAAAGTAATAATTATTTTATATCTAATATATCTAAGAATTTTTGATAATAATCAGGAGCTGTTCGTTGTAATCTAATAGGTTTTAATTGCAAATCAGTAAAACAATGTTTAGTTTCACCAGTAAATACAACTTTTCCAGTAGCTTTATCGGTAGTAGAATATCCCATAGTTAAACGAACACCGTTAAAATCTTTTATAAAAGTATTAATAACTATAGTGTCATCAAAAGTAACGTGGTGTTTAAAATCTATGTTAACACCAAGAACAGGTATCATAATTCCTCTTGCTTCATAGTCAGAATATGGCATATTACATTCATTCATCATTTTACATCTAGCTTCTTCTAAAAAGCGAATATAATTAGAATGGTGTACAACTCCCATTTTATCAGTTTCATAATAATTTATAGTTCTCTCAAATGTAAAATTCATAAAAATCCTTCTTTCTTTGTAATGATAAAGGATATTATAGTAAAAATAGAAAAATAAGTCAAATTTAAATTATTAATAAATATTTAAATGTAAATATGTTACAATTCACAATTTAATATTTACACAGTTTTTTATTCAAAGATATATGATATAAGCTAATTTTATGATATAATACACCCATAAAATCAAAGGAGAACATAAATGAAACAAATAAATGGAATAATAATGCAATACTGTGAATGGTATATGAATTGTAATCAAAATTTGTGGAATACAATAACAGAAAATGCAGAAAAATTAGCCGATATGGGAATAACAGCACTATGGTTACCACCAGCATTTAAAGGAATTGGCGGAAAAGAAGAAGTTGGCTATGGAGTATATGATGTATATGATTTAGGAGAATTTGATCAAAAGGGAACTATAAAAACAAAATACGGTTCAAAAGATGAATACTTAAATTGTATTCAAGTATTAAATCAAAATGGAATAGAAGCATATGCAGACATAGTATTAAACCATAAAATGGGAGCAGATATGTTACAAACAATTCCAGCAACTAAAGTAGACTGGGGAAACCATAATATTTTAACTTCTGGACAAGAAACAGTAAAAGTTGCAACCAAATTTACTTTTCCGGGAAGAAAGAATAAATATTCAGATTTTGAATGGAATTGGACACATTTTCATGGAATAGATTATGACGAAAATTCTAAAGAACATGCAATATTCAAATTTAAAGATAAAGACTGGAATGCAGCAGTTGACGAAGAATATGGAAACTTTGATTATTTAATGGGAGCAGACATAGACTTTTCTAACCAAGAAGTAATAGAAGAATGTGATAAATGGGGAAAATGGTTTGTAGAACTAACAGGAATTGATGGCTTGAGATTAGATGCTGTAAAACATATAAATGCAGATTTTTATAGAAATTGGATAAAAAAATTAAGACAAGAAACAAAAGAAGAATTATTTTCAGTTGGAGAATATTGGAGTGGAGATGTTTCAAAACTTCATAGATATATAACAGAAACAGAAGGAGAAATATCATTATTTGATGTTCCATTACACTACAATTTTTATAATGCATCAAATGATGTAAATTATGATTTGACTAAAATATTAGAACATACACTATTAAAAGAAAATCCAAGTAAAGCAGTAACATTTGTAGATAATCATGACACACAACCAGGACAAGCATTAGCAAGTTTTATAGCACCATGGTTTAAATGTGGAGCATACAGTATTATCTTATTAAGAGATGCAGGATATCCATGTGTATTTTATGGAGATTTTTATGGAATACCACATGATAATGTAGAACCATTAAAAGGTTTGAAAACACTTATAGAATTAAGAAAAGAAAAAGCATATGGAGTTCAACATGACTATTTTGATAATCCTCATTTAATAGGGTGGACTAGAGAAGGAGATAACGAACATCTTAAATCAGGACTTGCAGTTTTAATTTCTAATGGTACTGCTGGCGAAAAAATGATGTATGTAGGAAAACAATTTGCAGGAGAAAAATTTATTGATAGTTTAGAAAATTGTACAGAAGAAATAATAATAAATGAAGAAGGATATGGAAATTTTAAAGTAAATGAAAAATCAACCTCAGTGTGGGTTGAAACTTAAATAGAAATAAAATTAAAATATATTGTAAAAATATAAAATAAGGAGAAGCGGATGTCAAAATTTGTACATTTACATATACATAGTGAATTTAGTTTATTAGATGGAGCAAATAGAATAAAAGACTTACCGGTAAGAGCAAAAGAACTTGGTATGGATGCAATGGCAATTACAGACCATGGAGTAATGTATGGTGCAATTGACTTTTATAAAGCATGTAAAAAAGAAGGAATAAAACCAATTATAGGATGTGAAGTATATGTCGCACCACGTAGCAGATTTGATAAAGAGCCAGGAGTAGATAATAAATATAATCACTTAATTTTATTAGCAAAAGATAATGAAGGATATAAAAACCTAAGTAAATTAGTATCTCTAGGGTTTGTAGATGGATATTATTATAAACCACGTATAGACCTAGAAGTATTAGAAAAATATAGCAAAGGACTGATTTGTCTAAGTGCATGTTTGGCTGGGGCAGTAAATCAAGCGTTATTAAATGGCGAAAATGAAAAAGCAGAAGAAATAGCACTATGGCATAAAAGAGTTTTTGGAGATGATTACTACATAGAAATACAAAACAATGGCATTCAAGAACAAGTATTAGCTAACCAAAAATTAATTAAACTTGCAAGAAAATTAGATATACCATTAGTTGCTACAAATGATGCACATTATTTAAGAAAAGAAGATGCATATAATCACGAAGTATTGCTATGTATTCAAACTGGCAAAAGAATGAGCGATATGGACAGGATGAGATTTGAAACAGATGAATTATATGTTAAATCTCCTAAAGAAATGTCAGAATATTTTAAAGCCTTTCCAGATGCTATTGAAAATACAGTAAAAATAGCAGAAAAATGTAATGTAGAATTTGAATTTGGACATACAATATTACCTAATTATGAAGTTCCGCCAGAATATCCAACACATTACGACTATTTTAAAAAATTATGTGATGATGGAATTAAAAAAAGATATGGAGAAAATCCAAGCAAGGAAATACTAGACAGAGCAGACTATGAATTAGGTGTTATTAAAAAAATGGGATATGTAGATTATTTCCTTATTGTATGGGACTTTATAAATTATGCAAAAACTCATGACATACCAGTAGGTCCAGGACGTGGTTCAGGAGCAGGTTCAATAATTGCATATGCAATAGAAATAACAGATATAGACCCTATAAAATATGGATTACTTTTTGAAAGATTTTTAAATCCAGAAAGAATTAGTATGCCTGACTTTGACGTTGACTTTTGCTATGAAAGACGTCAAGATGTTATAGATTATGTATCAAGAAAATATGGTCATGACCATGTTTCTCAGATTATAACTTTTGGAACTATGGCAGCTAAAATGGTAATAAGAGATGTTGCAAGAGTTTTAGATGTACCATATTCAGAAGCGGATATGTTAGCTAAAATGATACCAAATGAATTACATATAACAATAGGAAAAGCATTAGAACAAAACAAGGAATTAAAAGAAAAATACGATACAGACGAAACAGTTAAAAAAGTGTTAGACATAGCAATGGGATTAGAAGGAATGCCAAGGCAGGCTTCAACACATGCGTGTGGAATAGTTATAACAAAAGACCCAGTAGATACATATGTTCCGCTATATGTTCGTGATGATCAAATTTCAACACAATATATTATGACAACATTAGAAGAATTAGGACTTTTAAAAATGGACTTCTTAGGACTAAGAACATTAACAGTTATAAAAGACACAATGGATTTAGTAAAACAAAATAGAGGAATAGATGTTGAGATTGATAAAGATATGTCAGACCCTAAAGTATACAAATTATGGCAAGAAGGAAAATCTTGTGGAATATTCCAATTTGAATCACAAGGTATGACAAACTTTATGAAAGAACTAAAACCAGACTGTTTAGAAGACTTAATAGCAGGAGTTTCTTTATATAGACCTGGACCAATGGATCAAATTCCACGTTATATAAGAGGAAAACAAAATCCAGGACATAATGAATATACACATCCACGATTAGAGCCAATATTAAATGTAACTTATGGTTGTATGGTATATCAAGAACAAGTTATGCAAATAGTACGTGATTTGGCTGGATATTCACTAGGTAGAGCTGACTTAGTTAGACGTGCAATGGGAAAGAAAAAGCTAGATGTTATGGCAAAAGAAAGAGAAGTATTTATAAATGGTCAAGTAGATGAAGAAGGAAATATAGTAGTACCAGGATGTGTACGTAATGGAATAGATGCAAAATCAGCAGATAAAATATTCGACGAGATGGCTGAGTTTGCAAAGTATGCGTTTAATAAAAGCCATGCGGCATGTTATGCAGTTGTAGCATATAGAACAGCGTATTTAAAAGCATATTATCCAGCTGAATTTATGGCAGCAACACTAAATAGTTTCTTAGGAAATTTAGATAAAATACCACAATATATAGACGAATGTAAAGAACTTGGGATTAAGATACTAAAGCCAGAAATAAACAAAAGTTATAGTAAATTCACAGTAGAAAAAGTAATAAATAAAAATGATGGAACTGAAGAATTTGCAATAAGATTTGGACTAGGAAGTATCAAAAATGTTGGAACTGTGCCTGTAAACAAAATTGTAGAAGAAAGAGAAAGAAACGGAGAATATAAAAACTTTACAGATTTTTGTGAAAGAATAGCAGACGAAGCAGTAAATAAAAAATGCGTAGAAAGCTTAATAAAAGCAGGAACATTTGAAGAATTTGATCAAACTAGAAGCACATTACTTGCATCATTTGAAATAATAATAGATAGTATCCAAAGTGAAAGAAAAAAAGGATTAGCAGGTCAAGTATCTATGTTTGATATGGGAACAGAAGAACAAAAAGAAGAATTAAACGAAATAAAATATAAATTTGAAGAACACGAGGAAATGCCATCAAAAGAATTACTATCACTAGAAAAAGAAATGTTAGGAATATATATTTCAGGTCATCCGTTAGAAAAACTAAGACAACAAATTGAAACACAAACTAACATAAATACAATAGAATTAAGAAAAATAGATGATAAAATGAATAGCAACTTAAATGATGAAGAAACAATAAATCAAGGAGAAAAGCTAAAATATAAAGATGGACAAACAGTAAAATATGCGGGAATAATAACATCTATTAAGAAAAAATATACAAAAAACAATAAAATCATGGCATTTGTAACAATAGAAGACTTGCACGGAATAGCTGAAATAATAGTATTTGAAAATGCATATTTAAAAGCTGGAAAAAGCTTAGTAGAAGAAAATATAGTATTAGTAGATGGACGACTAAGCATTAGAGAAGATGATAGAACTACAATTATTGCAAATGATATACGAGATTTCGGGGAGCAAAAGGGACGAATATTAACAATTGATATTACAAATGCAAGTGAAGAAGAAAAAGAAAAATTAAGAGGTTTTTTACGTTATTTTAATGGAGACAAGAATAATATAAATGTTCAAATTAAAGTAAATGACGAATATAAGCCATGTGGACAGATGTATGTAACAGATGAGATTATTGAAGTTTTAAAAGAAATTGTGGGAGAAGAAAAAGTAGAAATATAACAGAATAAAATGTATAAAAAAACATAGAATGAAATTTGAAAATATCACAGGTTGATGCAAAAAAGTGTATAACTTTCACATATAAAATATGTAAGTTATACACTTTTTAAACTGTTAAGAAACATGACATGGAAACGAACCGCTTTTTCTTATTTTAAATCCATTCTTTATATTTCTTAATATAAACATTCTTTGCAAACATAGCAACAACACAGTAAAGAGCAGTTACGCCAAAGATTAGAACAATATCTTCAAAAGCCATTGGAACTAATCCTATCATTGCGCCTAAGCCAGTAAATGGAACAATTAAACCAATGATAATTAATAAAATAGAAGATATATAAACAGCTTTATGTGCATTGCTTTGTATGAATGGTATTTTAGCAGTTCTAATTATATGCATACCAGTTAAATTGGAAACTATACTATAACTAAACCAAATTGTTTGAAATAGTGCAGCTTCTCTAACATTTAGTACAAACCATAAAAATGCAAAAACAATTATATCAAAAATAGAACTTAAAGGTCCCCAGAAAAACATAAAATGTTTTAGACTTTTGATATCCAATTTTTTAGGCTGTTTTAAGGATTCGTTATCAACATTATCAAAAGGTAACGTCATTTGACCAAAATCATATAGCAATCCCTCAACCAATAATTGTATAGGTGTCTCAGGTAAAAATGGTAAGAATATACTAGCTACAATAACAGACATAACTTCTCCAAAGTTAAAACTTGTTGCGAGTTTAATGTATTTCATTAAATTAACAAAAGTACGTCTACCTTCAGAAACACCGTCTAATAGTACATTTAAATCTTTTTCAAGTAGTATTATATCAGCAGATTCCTTGGCGATATCTACAGCAGTATCAACTGAAATTCCTACATCTGAGTTTGTAAGAGAAGGACTATCATTTATACCATCTCCCATGTATCCAACAATATTTCCAGAATCTTTTAAAAGTCTAACAATTCTAGCTTTTTGAATAGGAGATAGTTTAGCAAAAATATTAGTTTTCTTTAAAAGCCTAAGAACAGCAGTATCAGAAAGCTTATCTAATTGTGTTCCAAGTACAATTTTGTTAGAATTTATACCAACTTTAGAACAAATACATTTAGTTACTTCAGCATTATCACCAGTAAGAACTATGACTCTGATGCCTGATTTATTTAGCTTTTGAATTGATTCTTTAGCTGTTTCTTTTGGTGGATCTAAGAAGCCAATAAAACCAAGTAATATCATATTTTTCTCATCATCTACATCAAAAGAATGATCTAAGGAAATATCATTTTTTTGACAAACAGCAACAATTCTTAATCCATCTTCGTTTAGTTTTTTACTAATTTGTCGTATATTATCTTTAATTGCCCTGGTGATGGGAGCTACATTTCCATCGTAGTCTACCATAGTGCATATGTTTAAAATTTCTTCAACCGCACCTTTAGTAATCATTTGTTTTTTATTACCATCATCAACTATTACAGATAAACGTCTACGAGAAAAATCAAAAGGAATTTCGTCAATTTTTGTATATTTAGTTTGAAGGTTACCTAAATTATTTTCTAAACCTCTTTTTATAACAGCTTCATCAATATTTCCCTTTAGACCAGTTTGGAAAAAAGCATTTAAGAAAGCATGTTTTAAAATACGTAAATCATCTTCTCCATGAACATTTAAGTATTTTTCTAGTATGATTTTATCCTCTGTGAGTGTTCCTGTTTTATCTGTACAAAGAATATTCATAGCACCAAAGTTTTGAATAGAGTCTAATTTTTTTACAATAGTTTTTTTCTTAGACATCCTTACAGCACCTTTGGATAAACTAGAAGATAAAATAACAGGCAGTAAAAGAGGAGTAATTGCAATTGCGATTGCAACAGCAAATGTAAATGCTGTTACAGCACTATGTTTCCAAGCATTTAATAAGAAAACTATAGGAATCATAATTAGCATAAAACGTATTAACAACTTACTAATACTTTCAATTCCTTTTTGAAATGCTGTTTTAGGTTTACCTTGAGTTAAAGTATGAGCAATTTTTCCAAAATAAGTGGAATCAGCGGTTTTTATAACAACACCTTTAGCACTTCCAGAAATTACATTAGTACCCATAAAACAAATGGTATCTAAATCTGATATATTATCCAAGTCTGTTATTGATAATTCAGATTGAGAAAGTTTTTTCACACTATCTGATTCACCAGTTAAAGCAGATTGACCAACATATAAATCTTTAGATTCAATAATTCTTAAATCAGCAGGTATCATACTACCAGCAGAAAGTAGTACAATATCACCAATAGTTACTTCTTTTATGGGAATTTGAACTTCTTTGCCATTTCTTAAAACAGAAGTAGTAGTTGCAACTAATTCTTTTAATTCTTCAGCAGCTTTATTAGAACGATATTCTTCAAAAAAATCTAGAAGTGTACTTGCAGTAACAAGTATTGTAATAACGATTATATTAGCATAACTAGGAGTTTCAGGTAAATAAATATCAGTATATGTTAAAATAGCAACAATACCTAGTAATATGCAATTAAAAGGAGAAAATAAACTTGATAAAAAATAGTGATACCATTTTTTACTTTTTGAACCAGTAATTTCATTTAAACCAAGTTTATCAATTCTCCTTTGGGCTTCAGCATTTGTTAAGCCACTTTGATTAACATTATATTTTTTTATAAATTCTTCTTTTTTTAAAGTACATTGAGAACCATATAGTTTTGAAACATCAACTTCTTCCTTAGTATTTGACAATATTATCAACTCCAATCTTTTGTATAAAGTTTTTATTAAAAAATAAAATTAATTGTGAGCTAAGTCTTTATATTTAGATATTTTTTCACGAATTGTGGGGACCGTTTTAGAAAATGTTTGAACAAAGTGAAATTACATTTTCTTGAATGGGGATAGTGAAAAAATATATAAAAATAAAGACTTAGTATATTTACCACTATAATTTTTACTTATTATTAACAAATTATACCACTATTTTAAAACAATGATACAAAATAATAGAAAAAAATAAAAAAATATTATATAATTTAACAAAAAGGGAAAGGAAAAATAAATATGAAAGAAAGAATTAGAGTTGCAGGGATAGTTAAAATAAATGATGGTTATGCTTTTATGCATAGAAAAAATGTTATTAAAAGAAAGGACTTTCAAGAATATTATGCATTTCCAGGAGGTGGATTAGAAGAAGGCGAAACTCTAGAAGATGGAGTTATAAGAGAAATAAAAGAAGAATTTGGAATTAATGTAAAAGTAATAAAGAAATTGTATGAAATGAAATCAGAAAAATTCAATCAAAAAGAATATTTCTTTTTATGCGAATATATTGACGGAGAATTTGGAACAGGAGACGGACCTGAATTTAATAATGACCCTAAATATATAGAAAGTGGTGAATATTTGCCAGAAATAATAAAAAAAGATGATATAGAAAATTTATTATTATTTCCACCAGAAATAAAAGAAAAATTTGTAGAAGATTTAAAAAATAACAAAATAATGTAACGAAATAAGATATAAAACGTCATATATTCAAAGGAGGAAAAAAGTTATGCAGGATATGGAACAAATATACAAGCAACATTTTCAAACAGTGTATAAATATTTATTCTGTTTAACTAACAACAGTGATATCTCCGAAGAACTAACTCAAGAGACATTTTATAAAGCTGTAAAAAAGATAAATACATATAAAGGAGAATGCAAAATATCAGTATGGCTATGTCAAATTGCTAAAAATTTGTGGTATGACGAATGCAGAAAAAACAAACGAAAATTAAAAGAAGATACTATGCAAAAAGAAACAAGTAATTTAGCTGAAGAACAAGCAATTTTAAATGATGAGAAGATTACATTATATAAAAGGATGCAGAATTTAGATGAACAAACAAGAGAAGTAATATACCTGCGAATAACAGGGGAGTTAAGTTTTAAAGAGATAGGAGACATATTAAATAAAACAGAAAATTGGGCACGTGTAACCTTTTATAGGGGAAAATTAAAATTGAAAGAAGGTGGAGAAGATGAAAGAAAGTAAAGAGTGTAAAATTATTCAAGATTTATTACCAAATTACATTGAAAAACTTACAAACAAAGAGACCAATAGCTATATAGAAGAACATCTTGAAATATGTGTCAATTGTAAAAATACGTATGAAAAAATGAAAAATGAAATACAATTAGAAAATAAAAAAACAGGTAAAAAACTAGACAAAAGAGAAGTTAATTTTTTTAAAAGATATAAAAACAAGTTAAGAGTGTTAAGAATTATTATTTTGATAATTATATTAGCATTTGCAATAAGTGCAGTAAGAAAAATGTATATAGTAGGAGACTTATACAATAAAGCCGAACAAATTGTTAAAAATACAAACTATCATAGAGAAATAACATCTATGTCTGAAGGAAATTTCACAAAAACAGAAATTTGGGCAACAGAAAACAAAATAAAAATGATATTAAAAAAATTTGAAAATGACAAAATAGAGATACGAGAGATATATGGAACTAAAAAAGGAAGAATGGAAAATAGTACGTTTGATTCATATATTGCAAATGAATACACAACAATAAATGGAGAAAAAACAGCTAAATTAAATAAAGAAATTCAGATAGGAGTAGAACCTCAAACTCCATTTTATGTAGAAAATAAATTTCAACTATTTTTATATGCAATACTTAGTTCAGTAAAAAGTACAACATTTTATGGAAAAGAGTGTTATTACATTACAAACTATAAAGAACCATTTTCAATAAATGAAGCAGGAATGTATTTAGACAAAGAAACAGGATTACCAATAAGTTATGCAGGATATGAAACTGAATTCACAGATAGTGGATTAGGAAGAATACCAGCAGCAGAATATAAATATGAATTTAATACAGTAACAGAAGACAATTTTGTAGAACCTGATTTAAGTGAATATAAGGTTGAAAAATAAATAAATAAGTGTTATAATATTATGTATATTTACATTAAGAGTAATAGTATAAGAAACAGGAGGAAAAAACTATGATAGACACACGGCATTATATTTTACTCGATATAAAAGGATATGAGAGTAAATCAGAGGCATATCGTCAAATTCGATTATGGTATAGCCATATAAATGGAGTAACAACATACTTCAATAATGGCCTTTGGTACATTGTTCAATCGAGATATTAATGTAATATCATAGAAAGAGACAACATGAAAAGAGAGGATAAGCAATTGAAATCCTCTCTTTTTTTATGCAATTGGCAAATAAATATAGAAAATACAACATATAAATATTTTTAAAACTGAAAAAAATATATCTAATAATTTTATTTTTAATTCCTAATCATACAAAAATATTATAAACAAAAGTAGTAAACATACAAAGTAAAATACCACAAAGAGTAGGTAATGCAAAAGCTAAAGCGGTCCATTTCCAACTATTTGTTTCTTTTTTTATTGTAAGCAAAGTTGTAGCGCAAGGAAAATGTAAACATGTAAAAATCATAACATTAATAGCTGTAAGTAGTGTCCAACCATTTTGTAATAAAATTTGCCCTATAGAAAATGTATCTTCTAAATTAACCAAAGAATTCCCACCAAGGTAACACATAAGAATTATAGGTAAAACTATTTCATTAGCAGGTATTCCTAAGATAAATGCAGTTAAAATATATCCATCTAATCCCATAAGGTTTGCAAGAGGAGTTAGGAAATTAGCTATAATTGATAATAAACTTTGACCATTTATTCCAATTGTGGCAAATAACCATATAACTAATCCAGCAGGAGCGGAAACGCAAATAGCTCTAGCTAAAATAAAAAGAGTTCTATCAAAAATGGAACGTATAAAAATTTTACCTAGTTGAGGTTTTCTATAAGGAGGAAGTTCCAAAATAAAAGATGAAGGCATTCCTTTTAAAACTGTTTTTGATAATATTTTAGAGATTAATAAGGTACAAAAAATTCCTAATAAAATAACAAGCATAACACTAAAAGTAGAAACAAGTGAAGCTCCAAATCCATGCATGCTTCCTGCAATAAAAATAGTTGCTACTGAAATTAAAAAAGGAAATCTTCCATTGCAAGGCACAAAATTGTTAGTTAATATTGCAATTAATTTTTCACGAGGAGAATTTATAATTCTGCAACCAGTAACACCAGCAGCATTACATCCAAACCCCATGCACATTGTTATCATTTGTTTTCCATTGCAACAACATTTTTTAAAAAATCCATCCATGTTAAAAGCGATTCTTGGTAAATATCCTAAATCTTCCATAAAAGTAAATAAAGGAAAGAAAATTGCCATAGGTGGGAGCATAACAGAAACAACCCATGTTAAAGTCTGATATACACCATTTATTAACATATCAGAAAGCCATACAGGACAATTTACAAAAGTTGAAAAAGCAACCAATTTTTCTTGTATCCAACTAAACATAGAAAATAACATTTGAGAAGGATAATTTGCGCCTATAATTGTAATCCAAAATATTACACCTAAAAATAACAACATAATAGGGAATCCAAAAATTTTAGATGTTAAAATTTTATCAATTTTTCTATCACGTTTGGAATAACTACTATCTTTGTAAGTACAAACTTTTTTACAAATATTTTCAGAATGTTTCATAATAGATGTAACAATAGCATCATCACTTATATCATCTTTAGAGTTGCTTTGAGAATTGCTTTTTAAATCATTTTCAAAGGTATTTTTAGTTTCAGAATATGTAACTAATTTAGGTGAAGGTACAATGTCTTTATTACAAACTTTTTGTATAGTATTTAATAAATTATTTAAAGTATGTTTTTTTCTAGCAATAGTACCAACTACAGGAATACCAAGCTGATTAGAGAGTTCTTTTAAATCAATTTGTATGTTTTTCTTTTTCGCTTCATCTAATAAATTTACACAAAGAATAACATTTGGAGTAATTTCCATGATTTGAAAAACTAAATTTAAATTTCTTTCTAAACATGTTGCGTCAACTACTACAACTGTAACATTAGCACAACCAGAACAAATATAATCACGAGCGATTTCTTCTTCGTCTGAATTAGAAAGTATAGAATATGTACCAGGAAGATCAACAAATAAGAAATCAGTATTTTTGTAAACACAGTGACCGCTAGCATTAGAAACAGTTTTACCGAGTCCAATTACCAGTATGTTGGTGCATGCCAGTTAAGCTGTTGAAAATAGTTGATTTACCAACATTAGGATTTCCGTGCTAAAGCTACAGTAAAACCATTGTTATTTTGGATAATATCCATATAAACACCTCCAATTTTATAATAATAAGAATTTTATAAAATGTTACAAATCCTTTGAAGTTAATACAAAGGATTAATGTAACAAATTAAAAATTGACTAAAATTAAATTTGAATCCTCATCTCGAATTGCAATTAAAGTATTTCTAATCCAAAAAGCCTTGACACCTTTAGACGGACTTAATAGAACAGGAGTAACAGTAGTATTTTTTACAAAACCTAAATCTAATAGTCTTCTTTTTATAATACCATCACAATTTAACTTCTCAATTTTACAATCAGTATTTAGAGGAATTCTATTTAATGTACTTATGTTATACTCCATAAAATCACCTACTATAGTATATTTATGTAAAAAATAAATGTTACTATTGACAATTTGTTTTTATTATGAAAGAATTTAAATATAATAAAAAAGAAAGGATGAAATTAGATGGAAAAAGTAAGAGGATTTGAAATAGCGAAAGGATTTGAAGACAAAGGAATAAATCTACCAGAAAGAAAAACAAAATATTCAGCAGGATATGATGTGGAATGTGCAGAAGATGTAATAATTCCAAGCTTTAAAAAAGGCGTAAATCCAACATTAATAAAAACAGGAATAAAAGCATATATGCAAGATGATGAAGTCCTAATGTTGTATAATAGAAGTTCTAATCCAAAGAAAAAAGGATTAATACTTGCAAATAGTGTAGGAGTAATTGATAAAGATTATTATGGAAATCCAGATAATGATGGGCATATAATGTTTGCTTTTTATAATATAAAAGATGAAGATATAGTAATAAAAAAAGGAGAAGCAATAGGACAAGCTGTTTTTCAAAAATACTTAGTAACAGATGATGATAAAGCAGAAGGAGAAAGAGTTGGAGGATTTGGTTCGACTACTAAGTAAGAATAATATAAAAATAAAATAAAAAAATTTAAAAATAGATACGCTTAGAGTATCAAGGAAGAAAGAGTAAATAAACATAAAAATAGCAAGGAAAAGCCTTTGACTTTTCCTTGTTTTTATTGTATAATAAATATGGTTAAAAAATCCAATGAAGTTATTTAAAACCAAAGAATTTTATATAACTTTATTATCTTTTTTTCGCCGAAAATATATAATGCTGAAAGGAGTTGACTTACATGTTTAGTGTAGGGGACAAAATAGTATATCCAATGCATGGTGCAGGGGTAATAGATTCAATAGAGGAAAAAGATATTTTAGGGGAGAAACAATCTTACTACATATTAAAAATGCCAGGAGAAGTTAAAGTTATGGTACCAACAGCTAAGGCAGAAGAAATAGGAGTAAGAAATATTATAGATAAAAGTTCAGCAGAAAAGGTAATTCAAGTATTAGAACATGATGAAACTATGATGGACAAAAATTGGAACAAAAGATATAGAGATAATATGGACAAAATGAAAAGTGGAGACATATATGAAATTGCAGATGTAGTAAGAAACTTAAGTTTTAAGCAAAAAGAAAAAGGATTATCTACAGGTGAAAAGAAAATGCTAAATAATGCAAAACAAATACTTGTTAGTGAATTAGTTTTAGCAGAACATGCAAGTCAAGAAGAAGTAGAACAATTAGTAGAAAACAAAATAAATACATCATTTAAAATGTTTAGAGCAGAAGATATTCAACCAGAAAGTATAGTAAATAAATTTATTCCATTTGATGGAACTGGAACAGATGAATAATTGACATTTTAGAGGTATAGTTAATATACCTCTAAAATTTTATAGAATTTGGCAAAATAAAAATAGTTCATACTAAAATTTGAAAAAAATTCAAAAAATGTTTATATAAGTATTGACAAAATGTTTTTTTACTATTATAATACTAATTGTCGTTAAGATAACCAGTTTATTTATGCAGATGTGGCGGAACTGGTAGACGCACAGGACTTAAAATCCTGCGGTTGAATAAACCGTGCCGGTTCGATTCCGGCCATCTGCACCAAAACAGTTGAAATTTAACCAATTTCAACTGTTTTTATTTTTGCTCAAAAGTATTTAAAAGTATTGATATAATTGCATTTTAGTAATTTTCATTATTCAACCTATTTTCAAAATTATTTGTTATTATTCATTATTTTTGCGTTTCTGCACATAATCTGCACACAAGATGTGCACATAAAAAAATCCACGAAACAGTATTGAAATATAGTGTTGTATAGTTTGAATGAAAAATTTCGTGCACACTAAATTTTTACTATATTAAATTATAGATTATTATTTATTATCAATACTTTTAGAAATTTAAAATAATAATTAATATGGTTAATTTGCACAATAATAGAGCTGTAAAAGTTACAACTCTATCTATCTTTTATATTAAGTTCATTTATAAAATCATTTACTAATCTAATAAGCCTTTCTTTTGAAAAGCTAAATAGTAAGCTAACATATTCAAAAGTTTTGTCTATATAGTTTTTTAGTTTATTATTTTCAGCTTTTAATCTTGCATTTTCTTGTTTTAAATTATAATTTTCTATTTCCACTTGTTCAAATTTGTTTATTGTATCTTCAACAATATTTTTTATTCTTGTATATCTACTAGAAATAGTATTAAATTTTTTTATTACTCGTTTATATTCATTTCTCAAAATTTCAATGTCATTAGTTATTATTTCTTGTTCTTGGTGCTTAGTTTCTTTGAACATTTCTTGCATTTCATAATTTGTAACTTTTTTTAATGTTTCTATTGGTATATGCTCATTGTCTATTGTATTTCCTCGTTCTAAATCGAAACCGGATTTTGTCATATATTTATAAAATTTATCTTGTAATTTTCTATAACTGTCTTTACCTTTCCAATATTCACTGCAAGCGATTTTACTTATTTCTTTTCCTTCTTTATCTTTCTTGTGAACAACGGGAACAAATAAAATGTGCAAGTGAGGAGTGGATTCGTCCATATGTACTTTTGCAGATACAATAAATTCTTCTCCAAGATTATTATAATTTGCTACAAATTTATATGCTGTTTCAAAATACCTTTTTGTTTCTTCTTCTCCAATACTATTAAAAAATTCTTTATCAGATGTAATTATAAATTCACACATTACATTACTAACTTTTTTTACCATACCTTGTAAGTTATATTTTGTTTTCATATCTTTAAAAACTTTTTCATAAGTAGAGGAGGGGGCTTTTAATGAATAGTTTAATTTTGAATTTTGTTTATTTATATCTTTATTTGAATAGTTTGTATTTTTCCTTTCATTATGTCTATATATTCCTGATAGATTTTTCATTTTATAGTTTGTATTTCTAATTATTGCATAACTCATATTTTCTACCTTCTTCCTTATTAGGGTAGCACTACGAAGCTTTACTTATGTCATAATGCTTATTAAGTTAGTCTAAAAAAGAGGGACACTTTAGTGTTATAACATACTAGAACATTAAAAATGTTCTGTATGATTAAGGGGAAAATCCCCTTAATAAACCCCTATACAAGATTTTTTAAAATTATTTGAATTTATTTATTGGTATCCTTTATAAGTACAACAAATTAAAATAAGTGTTTCAAAAAATCTTGTTATGGGAAACCTATGTAGGTTTCCCATGCTCTTCCACTGTAATTTTAAAATTAACTAGATAAATCTAATCAATTTTAAAAGTTATCTTTCTTGTCCTTGTGAATTATCTAATAATCTCTTGTTTTCAATAAGTAAATTATCTACATTTACAATATCATTATTCATATAGTAATTATTGACTTTCTCAAGTTCGGATTCTTTATATTTATTGAAAACAGAAGTATAAGTATTTAGAGTTATTGCTACAT
>CAUWGA010000011.1:0-43656 GCA_963558245.1 uncultured Clostridia bacterium | reverse complement strand
CCACGTCATCAGCTTGGAAGGCTGAGGTTCTACCATTGAACTACACCTGCATATTTCCTCCTGACAATTATAGATTATAAAGGTTTTTTCTTTTTTTGTCAATACTTATTTGAAATTATTTTTAAATTTTTTTGATTTTTTTACAAGCTTCTATTAATCCTACAAATAATGGTGCTGGATTATTAGGTCTTGACTTTAACTCTGGGTGAAATTGCCCTGCTATAAAATATGGATGTTTTTCTATTTCAACAATTTCTACCAAATTTCCATCTGGTGATGTTCCAGATACTTTTAATCCAGCATCTTCTAATTGTTTTCTATAAAAATTATTGTATTCATATCTATGTCTATGTCTTTCTGATATTTCTTCTTTTCCATAAATTTTTCTAGCTAATGTATCTTTTTGAATTACACAAGGATATGCTCCTAATCGCATAGTTCCACCTTTTTTATTTACTTTCTTTTGTTCTTCCATAATATGAATTACAGGGTTTTTAGTTTTATTATCTAATTCAGATGAATTTGCATCTTCTACCTTTAGTACATTTCTTGCATATTCAACTACTGCCATTTGCATTCCTAAGCATATACCTAAAAATGGAACTTTATTTTCTCTAGCATATTTTATTGTTTCTATTTTTCCTTCTATACCTCTATTTCCAAATCCTCCTGGTACTACTATTCCATCGTATTCTTTTAGTATTTGCTCGCTATTTCCTTTATTTATTTTTTCTGCATCTACTAATTCTACTTTTACTTTAACATTATTTGCAAATCCCGCATGGTATAAACTTTCTATTACTGATATATATGAATCTTCTAATTTTATATATTTTCCTACTATAGCTATTTTTATTATATTATTTTTATCTATTTTCCTAATATTTTCTATCATTTCTTTCCATTTTGTATTATCTGGAATATATCTATCAAGTTTTAAATGATTGCAAACCTCTCTTGCTAATCCCTCTTGTTCTAACATCAAAGGTACTGCATATAAACAGTCTGCTGTTTTATTTTGAATTACACTTGTTTTACGCACATTACAAAATAATGCTAATTTTTCTCTAATTATTTCTGGAATATCCATTTCTGTTCTACATACTAATATATCAGGTTTAATTCCTAGACTTTGTAATTCTTTTACAGAATGTTGTGTTGGTTTTGATTTTATTTCATTTGAACCTGTTATATATGGAAGTAATGTAACATGTATATATATAACATCTTCTGGATTTTTTTCTAGTCCTACTTGTCTAATTGCTTCTATTATAGATAATCCTTCAATATCTCCAATAGTTCCTCCTACTTCAGTAATTACTATGTCTGTGTCTGTATTTTCAAAACCATATATTTTTTCTTTTATTTCATTTGTAATATGTGGTATTACTTGAACTGTTTTTCCTAAATATTCTCCATTACGTTCTTTTTCTATTACTCTAGAATATATTTTTCCCATTGTTATACTAGAATTTTGAGTTAAATTCTCATCTATAAATCTTTCATAATGTCCTAAATCTAAATCAGTTTCTGCACCATCATCTGTTACAAATACTTCCCCATGTTCATAAGGGTTCATTGTTCCTGGGTCCACATTTATATAAGGATCAAATTTTTGTATAGTTACTTTATATCCTCTATTTTTTAATAATCTACCTAATGATGCTGCTGTTATTCCCTTTCCTAATCCTGATACTACTCCCCCTGTTATAAATACATATTTTGTGTTCATTTTTGCCTCCATTCTAAAATAAAAAAAGATTAAAAAAATTTTTCCGAAAAAATCGGTTTTTTTTTAATCTATAAATATTTTATCACTTTGTAAAAATTTTGACAACCCTTTTTTTATTCTTATAATTAATATTTTTATATATTTTATATAATTTTTACTTTTTTATGTTATAATACAATTATTATAATTAATTAAGGAGCGTGATTATATGTCAACACCACATAATGAAGCAAATTTAGGGGATATTGCTAAAACAGTAATAATGCCTGGTGACCCTCTTAGAGCTAAATATATTGCAGAAAATTTTTTAGAAGATTTTAAACTTGTAAATGAAGTAAGAGGTATGTATGCATATACAGGAAAGTATAAAGGCATCGAAATTACTGTTATGGCTTCTGGTATGGGAATGCCAAGTATGGGAATATATTCATATGAATTATATAAATTTTATAATGTAGAAAATATTATTAGAATTGGTTCTTGCGGTTCTTATAGCCCAGACTTAAAGTTATTTGATATTATACTAGCAGAAAATGTTTTTTGTGAAGGTAATTTTGCTTTAACTTTAAATAATGATAATTGCCACATTATAAGTTCAAGTCAAGATTTAAATAATACTATTGTTTCTACTGCTGACAAAAATAATGTAAAAATAACTACTGGAAATACTGTATGTACAGATTGTTTTGATGTATATATGACTGATGTTAACGAATTTCTAGCGAGAGTTCCAGAAAACTTTAATCCAGTTAGTGCTGAAATGGAAGCATTTGCTTTGTTTTATGTTGCAAATATGCTTAATAAAAAGGCAAGTTGCTTAATGAGTGTAGTTGATTCTAAATATATAAAAGACGTTGCTACTCCTGAAGAACGTCAAACCGGATTAAATACTATGATAAAACTTGCTTTAGATTCTAGTTTAAATATTTAATAAATATTAAAACTAATTATAAATATACAATAAAACATAAAATTATAAAATTATAAAATTAAGTATAACTTAAAAAATAAACACTAAATATAAATTAACTATATTCATGTATATTTTTATTTTATATTTAATTTTCAAAACAAAAAGACATATAAATCATACTATTTTATATAGTACATTTACATGTCTTTTATTTTTATTTTTTTATTGATAATATTTTATATTTCATTATTCCTGCTGGTGCATTAACTTCTACTACATTATTTTTCTTAGCACCTAATAAAGCTGAACCTAAAGGTGATTCATTAGATATTTTATTTGTTGCTAAATCAACTTCTGTTGAACCTACAATTGTGTATTCAATTTCTTCTTCAAATTCCATATCAAATACTTTTACAATATTTCCAACTTGTACAGTTTCTGTATCAATATCTTTTTCATCTATAATTTTTGCATGTCTTAATTTGTTTTCAAGTTCAGCTATTCTTACTTCATTTTCAGCTTGTGCTGTTTTTGCTTCATCATATTCAGAGTTTTCTGATAAATCTCCAAAACCTAATGCTACTTTTATTCTATCTGCTATTTCAGCTCTTTTTTCTGTTTTTAAATAATTTAATTCTTCATCTAATCTGTCATAACCTTCTTTTGTTAAAATAACTTCTTTTTCTTCCATTGTTCATTTCTCCCTTCTTTAAAGTATATTACTTCAAAAAACACAGTCTATATATTACGCCAAAAAATGAAATTTGTCAAGCAAACTTAATCTTTTATATATTTTTTGCTACCTTTCATATAGTCAACTCCTGAAAAAATTGTAGCTATTACTTGTATTATCATTAACAGTGTTACTATTAAGTTTAATACTAAATCTCCGCCTTGTAACACACCAGAGAAACATTCTCCAAATGCATTCAAATCTAAAAATGCTAATATAATTGCTAACATTTGTGTTACAGTTTTTATTTTTCCCCATTTTGATGCTGCTATAACTTTGCCACCTTTTTCTACAGCAATTAACCTATATCCTGATATTACAAATTCTCTTGCTAATACTATAATTGGTATCCAAGCTGGAAGTTTTGACATTTCTACAAGCATCATCATTGCAGATAAAACAAGTATTTTATCTGCTAAAGGGTCTAAGAATTTACCAAATGTTGTTACTTGATTATTTTTCCTAGCTAAATACCCGTCTAATTTATCTGTAATAGATGCAATTATAAAAATCAAATCTATTATAAGCCATTGGGTTGGTATTCCAAATATTCTTCCTTCAATTCCTAAAAATGGGATTATTACCATTATTGGAACTAATATAATTCTAAATATTGTTAATTTATTTGGTAAATTCATATTTCTATCTCCTTTTCTATTTTAACAATTCTATTGCTTTTTTTAATTGAGTATCATCTTTTTCTTCTACTTGTAATTCGTTTTTGACTGCCGCTGGTAAACTTACTGTTTCATCTGGTTCTATTCCAACACCATTTATTTTTGTTTTATTTGGAGTTAAATATTCTTCAGATGTAATTTTTAATCCACTGCCATCTGGTAATGTTAATAATTGTTGTATTACACCTTTTCCATATGTTTTTTCTCCAACTATTTTAGCTTTTTTATTATCTTTTAATGCTCCTGCAAGTATTTCTGATGAACTTGCTGTATTTTCATTTGTTAATACTATTATAGGAATATTTATAATTGGATTATTTTCTGATTTTTCTACTGTTTCTTTATTATTTTTATCTACTTCGTATAAGATTACTTGGTCTTTTTCTAACATATAGTCTGCTATTTTTAAGGCTTCGCTTACTATTCCTCCACCATTATTTCTTAAATCTATAATTAATGATTTAATTCCTTGTTTTTGTAATTCTTCAAATTTGCTTTTAAATAAATCTGCAGTTCCTTCATCAAATGAAGAAAACTCTATATATCCAATATTATTTTCTAATGCTTTTCCTTCTACAGGATTTACAGTTATTTTTTCTCTTTTTATTTCATACTCTTTTGTTTCATTTTCTCTTAAAATTTTAATTTTTACAGTTGTTCCACTTTCTCCTTTTATCTTGTTTGATACAACTGACATTTGCTCTCCTGTATATTCCACACCGTCAACTGCTATAATATAGTCTCCTGGTTTTATTCCTACTTTTTCTGCTGGTCCTCCTTTTATTGGAGATAATACCATTATTTTATTCTCTTTAGTGTCTTGTACCATATAAATTCCCACTCCTACAAAATTGCCAGTAGTATCTTCCATATAGTCTTTCATATCTTCTTTTGAAATGTATTCTGTATATTTATCTCCTATTCCTTCAATATATCCTTTTATAGCACCTTCTTTTAGTTTTTCTTCATCTACATTACCTAAATAATATTTATCTATTATTTTTCTATATTTATTTAATTCAGTTGCAATTTGATTACTATTTTCAGATGTCGTAACTAATTTTTTTCCAAATTCAGTTCCTGTAAAATATTGTTGCATCCCTATTGTAGTAAATATAAATGTAATAAATGCTACTAATATAACTAACATTATTATTTTATAGACTTTAAATCTTTTTTTATCTTCCATTTATTTTAAGCCTCCATTTTATTTGCTTTAAGTTATTTATATAATACCAAAATATATATTTCGGTATTATATAAATAACTTGGGCGGAAGGTTTCCGCCCATATATTATACAGTATATGTAATTTTTTCTATTCAATGACTATGGTAAATAATTCATTGGATTTTTGCGATTTGCATATGTACCTGGACTTGTTCTAACTTCAAAATGTAAGTGCGGTCCTGTTGAGTTTCCTGTATTTCCTACTCTCATAATTTGTTGACCTTGTTTAACTGTTTGACCTGTTGAAACAGTTCTTGATCCATCTTGACCATGTGCATATAGAGTATATAATCCATTGTAATGAGCTATAAGTATGTAATTACCATAACTTCTATTACCTAAATTTTCTGATGTTACTACATATCCATCTGCCACTGCATAAATTGGTTGTCCATTAATTCCAGCGCTTCCAAAATCTACTGCTCCATGATATTGTCCATTGGAATAATTTATGCCTGTTGTTACTTTAGAATATTTTGATGGAACTGGATAAATAAATCCTGATGAACTACTTCCTGAATGTCCTCCATTATTTTCAGAATTATTATGTCCACCATTATTCTTATTTGCTTCTTCTTGTGCTTTTTTTATTGCTTCCTCTGCTGCTTTAATTTTAGCATCTATATCTTTGTTAGTTTGATTTAATTCATCTATTCTTGATTGTAAATCTTTTTCTTCTTGTGATAATTGAGCCACTTGCTTGTCTTTTTCTGCTTTTGCTGTTTTTAATTGAGTTGAAACTCCTTGCTTTTCAGCTTTAGAAGTATCTAGTTCTCTTTTACTATTTTCTAAACTTGCTTTTGCTTCTTTTATTTCTTTTTGTTCTTGTTCTATAGTATCTAATAGTTTCATATCTGCATTTGCAATTTCTGATATAAAGTAATAACTAGAAATTGCATCTATAATATTTGCAGAACTTAATATAAGGTCTAATGTTGAAGTTTCTCCTGATTCTTGCATCACAACAAGTCTTTCTTCTGCTAATTTTTTATTTTTTTCATAATCTTTTTGTTTTTGTTCTAATTGACTTTGAGATTCTGTTATTTTATTATTTAAGTCATTGATTTTTGAATCTAAATTCTGTATTTGAGATTCATAATTTGTAATTTGATTTGTTAAATTTTCTACTTCAGATATTGTTTTTGATTTTTCTTGTTTTACATCTTCTAATTCTTCTTTTTTCTCTTTAATTTGACTATTTACTTCGCTTTTCTCGTTTTTCAAATCATTAGTTGATGTTGCAAATACTACTGAGGTCTGTAATAACAAAACAGTTATTACTATAATTCCTAATAATTTTATTCCTAAATTTTTCATAAGTTTCCTCCTATTTTTTTACTTTAATTAGTAGTATTTTGTGTTTCTTGTGTTTGTTCTTTATTTTGTGTTTCTGGTACTAATCCATTTGTAATGTACGGCATAGGGTCTGTTACTACACCATTTAATCTTACCTCAAAATGTGCATGAGGTCCTGTTGAATATCCTGTTGAACCTACCTTTAATACTGCATCTCCTCTTTTTACTGTTTGTCCAACTTGTACTAATATCTCTGATCCATGTGCATATAATGTTGATACTCCTCCTCCATGGTCTACTATAACCATGTTTCCATACGCACTATTGTAGCTTGCTTTCGTAACTATACCATCATTAGCTGATATAAAAGTTGCTCCCATTGGAGCTCTTATATCTACACCTGTATGAAGTTTGTAAACCCCTGTTATTGGGTGAGTTCTCATACCATATTTAGAAGTAATTACTGTGTATCCTGGTACTGGCCATGCAAGCTCACCGCCTATATATTTTGTATCTATTCCATTTAATGCTAACTGTAAAATTTCATTATTTATCTCATTAAATCTTTCATTATATTCATCTATTTTTGTTTGAATTTCTTTTTCCTGGTCAGATAATTTTGCTATAAAATTTTCTCTTACTGATTTTGTATTTGCTAGTATTGTAGCTGTTTTTGTTTGATTTGCTTTTATTGTTGCTAATTGTTCTTTGTTTTTTTCTAATTGTTTTTTAGATTTAACTATTTCTTCTTTTTTCTGTTGCATATCATCTAATAAATCCATTTCATAGCTTGCCATTTCTGTTATAAAGAAATAATTTGATAAAAATTCAGATATTGATTTAGATGTTAATAATACATCTAAATATTCTGTGTCACTAGATTCTTGTACCATAACTAAATATGCATCTAATGATTTTTTTTGTTTATTGTAATTTTCTTCTGCTACTTTTAATTGTTCTTCAATTTTGTTTGATGATTCTTCTAATTCTTGTATTTTTTTATTAACTTCATCTAATTCTTGTTGTGAATTTGATATTTTTTCATCTAGCTTTTGAACTTGCTGTAAGTTTTCTGATATATCACTTTGTACTCCTTCCAACTGTTCATTAGCTTCATTCATTTGATTCTGTATTTCATTTCTTTGCGTTTCTAAGTCTGTTGTAATTGTATTATTTACTTCGTTATTTGTTTCATTTTCTGCATATACATAGGAAAAAATACTAAAATTGCATATCACAAAAGCTAAAATCACACTTAAAAATTTACGCATTTTTTCTCCTTTATACTTTTAAATATTTTCTCATAGAAATTACACTTCCGAAGTACACCTATTCCTATTCCTAATAACATATATACAAAAATTATTGAGCTAAACATATCTGCAAAACTTATTAAACTCATATTTATTAATTGCATAAATTCTGCATTTACCAAGTTTTCTGCCATAATACTATAAGCTCCACCAACAATTAATATTGATATTCCGCTTGCCAAAATTCCTATAATCATACCTTCTACAATAAATGGCCATCTTATAAAACCATTTGTTGCTCCAACGTATTTCATAATTGAAATTTCTTTTCGTCTTGCATGTACTGTAAGTTTTATTGTATTTGCAATAATAAATATTGAAATAATAACAAGTAATACTAAAATTACTCCTGTAACAATTTTTATTCCATTTGCTAGATTAATTAAAGTTGTTACTGTTTCGTCTTTACTTTCTATCTTTTTTACTACATCAAATGTTTGAATTTGATTTTGTATTGATTTACTTTGTGTTAAATCAGATAAAGTAACAAGATATGATGCTGTAAATATGTTATTTTCTCCTTCATAACCATCTAATAAGTCTTGTCTTTCTTCAAATCTTTTTTTCATTTGTTCCAGTGCTTGGTCTTTTGAAATAAATTCTACTGTATTTACACCATTTATTGCATCTATTTTTTTACCTAGTTCTTCTATTTGTTCTTGTGTAGCTTCATTTTTTATAAAAACTTGTATTCCTTGTTCTGATTCTACTTGTTCAACAAAATGATTAATATTTTCTCCTAATATTAAGAAAATTCCAAATATAATCATCGTCGCACACATAATCATAAGTGAAGCACCTGTTGATTTTTTATTTTTGAATACATTACTAAATCCTTCACCAATTAAATATCCTAATCTGTTATATTTCACTATTATAACCACCTTTTTTATCATCTCTAATTATTTCACCCTTACGGATGTGTATAACTCTTTTTCTCATTTGGTCTACTATATCTTTAGCGTGTGTTGCAACTACTACAGTTGTCCCCCTCATATTAATGTCATTTAATAAATTCATTATATCCCATGCTGTATCTGGGTCTAAATTTCCTGTAGGTTCATCTGCAATTAACATTGATGGGTTATTTACCAATGCTCTTGCTAAAGCTACTCTTTGTTGCTCTCCTCCTGATAATTCATTAGGATACATTTTTGCCTTTCCACTTAGTCCTACTAATGAAAGTACCATTGGTACTTGTCTTCTTATATGTCTAGGTGTAGCTCTTACTATATACATTGCATATGCTACATTATCATATACAGTTTTGTCTGGTAAAAGTCTAAAGTCTTGGAATACTACTCCCATACTTCTTCTTAAAAAAGGTATTCTATTTGGTTTTAAAAATGTTGTATCTTTACCATTTATAATTATGTTTCCAGAAGTTGGTTCTTCTTCTTTTAATATCAATTTAATTAATGTTGATTTTCCACTTCCTGAAGAACCTACCAAAAATGCAAATTCTCCTTTATCTATTACAAAATTAGCATTTTTTACAGCTTTTGTTCCTGTATCATATGTTTTTGTAACATTTCTAAATTCTATCATTTTAGATCTCCTTACCATTTGTTTATATATAATTTCGCACAATTTTCTATTGTATTTTATTCTTCTTCATAATAACAATAATCTACATTTTTTGCAATAGTTTTAGTATAAAAAATCACATAAAATTCACAAATTGTCACTAATTATCAAAAATTATATAACGTAAATTTAAAATCTTTTATTTATATATTTTTCATGAATTATATTGAATTTTCACAAAATTTCCATATTAAGTTAACTTTATAAAATAACATTTTTTAAAATTTCTTCTGCATCAATTTTAAAATATTTGATAAGTTCTTCTGCTTTACCTGACATTCCAAAGCTGTCATTTATTCCTAACCTCTTTAGTTGCTTAGGATTTTCACTATTTGTTAGAACTTCACTAATTGCGCTTCCTAATCCACCTATTATATTATGGTCTTCTATAGAAATTAGTTTTTTAGTTTCTTTTGCACACTTTATAATTATTTCTTCATCAATAGGTTTTATTGTGTGAAAATCTACAACTCTTATATTAATTCCTTGTTCTTTTAGTTTTTCTTTTGCAATAATTGCTTGCTCTACTGTAATTCCTGTTGCAAAAACTGTTGCATCTGTTCCATCTCCTATTTGTACTGCTTTACCAATTTCAAATTCTTGATTTACATTATATATCTTTTGTGTTTTTACTCTTGCTAAGCGTAGATACACTGGTCCTTTTATTTTACTTATTTCTTTTACTGCCCATTTTGTTTGAACATCATCTGAAGTACACATAACAGTCATATTTGGCATTGTTCTCATCATTGATAAATCTTCTATCATTTGATGTGTAGCACCATCTTCTCCTACTGTTATTCCACTATGAGTAGCACAGATTTTTACATTTAATTTTGGATATGCTACACTACATCTTATTTGGTCATATGTTCTTCCAGCTGCAAATGCTGCAAATGTACTTGCATATGGAATTTTTCCACATGTTGATAAACCAGAGGCTATGCCTATCATATTAGCTTCTGCAATTCCTACGTCAAAAAATCTCTCTGGAAATTCTTTTGCAAATAAATTTGTTTTTGTTGCTGTAGCTAAATCTGCGTCTAATACTACAACATTTTCGTTTTCTTTCCCTAATTCTGCTAGAGCTTCTCCATAACTTTCTCTAGTTGCTTTTTTCTCAAAATGTCCACTTTGGACCTGTCCCCTATCTTCTAACATAATTTTCTCCTTTTTTACTTATTAATTATTTTCTAATTCTTTTATTGCTATTTTATATTGTTCTTCATTTGGTGCTTTTCCATGCCATTCTGCTTTATTTTCCATAAAAGATACTCCTTTTCCTTTTATTGTTTTTGCAATTATACATGTTGGTTTATCTTTTATATTTTTTGCTACTTCAAATGCTTTTATAATTTCTTCTATGTCATTTCCATCTATATTAATAATTTGAAATCCAAAGCTTTTAAATTTTTCGTCTATTGGATATGGATTTACTATGTCTTCTATTTTTCCATCTATTTGTAAATTATTATTATCTACTATTACACATAAATTATCTAATTTGTGTCTACTTGCAAACATAGCAGCTTCCCAAACTTGTCCTTCTTCTATTTCCCCATCTCCTAAAATACAATATACTCTATAATTTTTATTATCTAATTTGCCACAAAGAGCCATACCATTAGCTGTTGATAGACCTTGGCCTAAAGAACCTGTTGTCATATCTACTCCTGGAACTTTTTTCATATCTGGATGTCCTTGTAAATTATTATTTATTTTTCTAAAATGTTTTAATTTTTCAATATCAAAATATCCTCTATGAGCCAAACAACTATATAAAGCTGGTGAACAGTGTCCTTTTGATAAAACTACTCTATCTCTATCTTCCCAATTAGGATTTTTTTCGTCTATATTTAATTGATTAAAATATAGTACTGTTAAAATATCTGCAACTGATAAAGCTCCACCAGGATGACCTGACTGTGCTTGATATACTTGTTCTATAATACCTTTTCTTATTATTTTGGCCTTTTTTTCTAATTCTTGTACTTCTGTTATTTTTTCCAAAAAATTCACTCCTTATATTATATTTCAATAGGGACAGGTCAAAACCTTCTCAAATTCATAGTGTCGAATTTATTTTATTTTTTCGACTTAACAATGAGAAAACTTTAACCTGTCCCCCGATTAATTTTTAAGTTTCCCCGCCTTAGCCGTCAGATGTGTTGAATTTTTAAGGACCTGCTCCTAAAAACAGGTGGGTGCCTACCTAAATATTCATGGGCTTCTCACTACAGTGTGTGAGCATGCACGCCATATTTAGAGATTAGCCCCTCTTTGTGTTTGTTGGTTCTAAAAATTCTGTCTATACGTACTATGCAGGGTACTTTGTATATTCCCTTTAACTATTTGTATTTTATCATATAATTTTTTTAGTATCAAATCATTATCTATGTTAAAAATTTATATTATTATTATTATAGATATGATTATCTAATTCTTTTGAATTTATTCTCTCTTAATCTTATTTTTTCATTGTTTGATTTTTTATTTATAGTATGATAAAATTATTTATATTTTATTATTTTACTTCTTTACATAACATATAATAGTATGCAGAAAAATTGTAATAAACTTCCTAGCAATATAAACAAATGAAATATTGAATGCATCCATTTATGTTTTTTTCCAAATCCATATAATATTGCTCCTATTGTATAAGCTATCCCACCAGAAACTAATAAAACTAAACCAGCTGTTCCTAATAATTGTGGTAATAGATTTGCTTTAAAGATTATGCACCATCCCATTACTAAATAACAAATCATTGAAAATACTTTGAATTTTTTTATATCTATTGAATTTAAAACAATTCCCAATATTGCTATCGCCCATATAACTCCAAATATTACCCATCCTGATACAGCATCATATTCTCTAATACTACATAAAGCAAATGGCGTATATGAACCTGCAATTAACAAAAATATTGAGCAATGGTCTAATACCTGAAATACCTTTTTAGAATATCTTTTTGGATTTAATCCATGATATATACTTGACATTGTATATAACAATATCATTGTTATTCCATAAATTGTTCCACTAACCACTCCATAAGTATTTCCATGAATTGCTGCAAAAACTATACATAATACTAATGCCACAACTCCCAATACTCCACCGACAATATGTGATGTCATATTAAAAATTTCTTCTCCTTTGGTATATGTTGGTAACACTCTATCTTTTAACTTTGTTCTTTCCATATTCACTACTATCCCTTTCTACAAGTACTAATCTCTATTTTATTTTTGCTATTATATCATATTTATTTTTATACTAAAAGCTTTTTATAAAATTTATACTACCTAACCAGTTTATTTGTTACAATTCACAGTTTAATAATATATTATTGTTGAAATACTGCGTAAGCGACCAAACGAACGATAACAAGAGCAATTGGAGTAATCTACATTTAATCTTTATTTTTTCACTAATTCTGTGAATATACATTATTCTTTGATTTCTTTAGCTAATTTACTTATTGCCTTTGTTTCTATTCTTGATACATATGAACGTGATATTCCCATCATTTTAGCTATTTCGTTTTGAGTTTTTGGCTTATGTCCTCCAAGTCCAAATCTAAGTTCTAATATATTTTTTTCTCTATCTTTCAATAATTCTTTCATTTTCTCATATAATAATTTTATTTTCATTTTAATATCCACTTCTTCTTCGATATTTTTTTCGTTATTTTCTAATACCTCTTGTAATGTAACAACATTATCGTCTTTGTCTTTTCCTATTGGTTCATTTAAATATACTTCTGCTCCAAGTTTTTTTGTTGCTCTTAAATGCATTAATATTTCATTGTCGATACATCTTGACACATATGTAGACAGTCTTGAGCCTTTTTCTATATTAAAGCTTTTTATTCCTTTAATTAATCCTATTGTTCCTATCGAAATTAAATCTTCTTGTTCTACCTTAGCTGTACTGTATTTTTTAGCCACATGCGCTACTAATCTTAAATTTCTTTCTATTAATATATTTCTAGCCTCGTCATCACCTTTTGCCATTTGTTCTAAATAGTTTTTTTCTTCTTCTGTTGATAGTGGTTCTGGAAATAAATTTCCTCCCTGAATATATCCGAACAGCAAATACTGCTGTTTTTAAAAATTCAAAAAAGCCATATATACCTGTTATGCTAAGTGCTGACAACATAAACTTTGCACCTCCGTTTTTTTAACTACTGCAATTATATGTAGAAAAAAAAATAAAGTGCATGACCATAAGTTAAAAATATTTTGAATTTTTATTTCATTTTATCATATCATAATGTTAAGGAGGTTTTTAGATGATTTTTTTAAAAAATTGCTTAAAAGGAATTGCCATTGGCGCTGGTGCTATACTTCCTGGCATTAGTAGTGGCGTAATTTGTGTAATTTTAGGTATATATGAAAAATTGCTTAATAGTTTATTGAATTTTTTTAAAGATATAAAAAATAATTTTAAATATTTATTTCCCATTATAATAGGCTGTTGTATTGGTATATTTATTGTTAGTAATTTTTTAAATTACTTTTTTGTTACTTTTCCAATTCAAACTAAATCTATATTTATAGGATTACTTTTAGGTTGTATTCCTTCTCTAATAAAAGAATGTAATAATAAAGTTGCTTTTAAATTTAATTATTTATCATTTACTCTAGTTGCTTTTTTATTTACTATTTTTTTTATTTTTATTGAAAAAACTTTTAATTTTAATGATTTAACTAATTTTGGGGTTGGATATTTATTTATTTCTGGTTTTATAATGTCTATTGGTATTGTTGTTCCTGGAATAAGTAATACAATTATTTTAATGCTTATGGGAGTCTACTCTACTTATTTATCTGCTGTTTCTTCAATTTATTTGCCTGTACTAATTCCTATGGGATTAGGTGTATTAATAGGATGCATGATTTTTATGTTTTTTACTAGGTTTTTACTAAGCAAATTTTATGCCCAAACTTTTTATAGTATTATTGGCTTTTCTATAGGTTCTATATTGATATTGTTCCCTAATATTTCTTTTGATATTTCATTCTTTATTTGTTTTTTTTGCATTTTATTAGGTTTTCTTATTTCGTCTTTTTTTAAAGAAAAAACTTAATACAAAAATCAATTTAGGCTTATATTAATTTGAATTTATTTCAATTAAAAATTCCCCTTATTATTAAACTTCTTTGTCTAATAATAAGGGAATAGCTTCTTTATTGTATTTTTTCTATTTATATTTTGATTATGTTTTTTTATTTTTTTCTTCTTATTATCCAATTTTTTTTACATTTAATTGGAAGCTTTATTTTTACTTTTTGTCCTTTTACTCCTGGACTTATTGCATCTATTTCTTGATTTGTTTCAGCATCATATAGTTTTTCTATTTTAAATTCAAATGGTTCTATTTTATTTGGAATTAATATTTCCAAAATATCTCCTACTGATAATTTATTTCTAATTTCTACAGTTGCTATTTCTTCTTGTCCTTCAATTACTTTGGCTCCAAATTCATATTTTTCGTTATATTGTCTTCCAGCATATTCTTGTATATCTTTGTTATTTCTATCATTAAAATAAAATGTTGTTAACCCTCTTGTTTTTACTTTTTCTAATTCTTTTAAATATTTAGTATAGTCATAATTTTCAGGGTCTTTTTCATAATCGTCTATTGCATTTCTATATGCGTTTATAACACTAGCTAAATAGTATTCTGTTTTTAATCTTCCTTCAATTTTTAAGCTATCTACTCCCATGTCTATAATTTCTGGAATTTCCTTAATTAAGCATAAGTCTTTTGAAGAAAATATACTTGTCCCATATTCACTCGTTTCTATTGGCATATATTCTCCTGGATTATTTTTTTCTTCTGCATATAAATTATATGACCATCTACAGCTTTGAGCACAGTCACCTAAGTTTGCACTTCTACAAGATAAAAAATCGCTTAAAAAACATCTTCCTGAAAATGCAAAACATATTGCTCCATGCACAAATATTTCTACTTCCATATCTTCTGGTTTATTTTCCATAATATATTTTAGTTGTTCTTTGTTCATTTCTCTTGCCATAATCATTCTTGTAGCACCATTTTTATACCAAAAATTTGCTGAATGCAAGCTTACAATATTAGCTTGTGTACTTACATTTATTTTTACACTTGGAGCATATTTTTTCAGTATCTCAATAACTCCACCATCTGCTGCAATAATCCCATCAGGTTTTAGTTCTTCTAATTTTTTTGCCATTTCTATTATTTCTTCATATTTTTCATCCCAAGCAAAAATATTTAATGTAACATATACTTTTTTATCTATACTATGTGCATATTTAATTGTATTTTCTAAGTCATCATCTTTCATATCAGCTCTTGTTCTAAGAGACAATGATGATGTTCCAGCATATACTGCATCTGCACCATATAAAAATGCTATCTTTGCTTTCTCAAATGACCCCGCTGGTGCTAATAATTCTGGTTTTCTCATCTTTCAAAACACATCCTCTCTTTTTCTCATGTCCAATTAGGGACGTTTCTGAAGTGGACATTTTGTAAAAATATTTATCTATAGACTTCACTTTTTTCATCTATTCCCCAATTAAACACATAATGTCCACTTCAGAAACGTCCCTAATTGGACATCTTTGTTATAGCTAATCCATCTCCTACCTCTAGTATTTCTGTTTCTAAATGTGGATTTTCTGTTACTTCTTTTATATATTCACGCAAATTTCTTACTGCTGTACGTTGTTTATGTTTATTGTAATCACTTAGTACATATCCTTTGTATAAAATATTGTCTGCAAATATATATCCATTTGGCTTTAGCATACGTAGTGATTCTTTTAAGAAAAACGGATATTTTCCTTTTGCCGCATCTATAAATACTGCATCATATTTTTTATTTAATGTTGGTAATATTTCAACAGCATCTCCTTCATATATATTTATCATTTCTTCTACTTCTGCTTTTTTTATATTTTCTCTTGCTTGTACTACTCTATCTGTTTCTCTTTCTATTGTATCTATTTTGCCACCTTCTGCTAAAAATTCTGAAAAGCATATAGCGGAATAGCCAACAGCTGTTCCTATTTCTAAGATGCTTGTTGGCTTTTCCTTTTTTAAATATTTTGAAATTACTTCTAATGTATCATCCATTATAATGGGGATATGCTCTTCTAATGCTTTTTCTTTTATTTTTTGTACTTCATTATAGTTCATATCTAACCCTTTCTAACATATATTTATATTTTTATATACAATATTAAAATTTATTTTCTTCTTGCTGCTCTTTCTCTTTCTTTTGTATCTAAGATTTTCTTTCTTAGTCTTATTGATTTTGGTGTTATTTCTACAAGTTCATCATCTTGTATAAATTCAATAGCTTTTTCTAAAGACATTTGAATTGGTGGAACTAAACGTAATGCTTCATCTGAACCTGATGCTCTTGTATTTGTTAAGTGTTTTTCTTTACATACATTTATACTTAAATCTTCACCTCTTGAATTAAGTCCCACTATCATTCCTTCATATACATCCACACCTGGTCCTATAAATAGGTCACCTTTATCTTGTGCGTTATATAATCCATATGTTACAGATTTTCCCGCTTCAAATGCTACTATTGTTCCTCTAACACGAGCTTGTACATCTCCTTTGTATGGTTCATAAGAATCAAATATATGGTTCATTGTTCCTACACCTTTTGTATCTGTTAAGAATTCTGTTCTATATCCTATTAATCCTCTTGCTGGAATTTTAAACTCAATTTTTGTATGTCCATCTTCTGCTGGTTCCATATTTGTCATTTCAGCTTTTCTTCTACCTAATTTTTCAATAACATTTCCTACACAGTCATCTGGAACATTTACAACTAAGTCTTCTATAGGTTCACATTTAACACCATCTATTTCTTTAAATATAACTTTTGGACGTGATACTAAAAGTTCAAAACCTTCTCTTCTCATTGTTTCTATTAATACTGATAAATGTAATTCTCCTCTACCAGATACTTCAAAAGAATCTGCTGAGTCTGTTTCTTTTACTCTTAATGAAACATTTCTTTCTAATTCTTTAAATAATCTGTCACGAATATGTCTTGATGTTACAAATTGACCTTCTTTACCCGCAAATGGTCCATTGTTTACACTAAATGTCATAGATACAGTTGGTTCATCTATATCTACAAATGGTATTTTTTCTGGATTATTAAAGTCACATATAGTATCTCCTATATTAATATCTGGAAGTCCTGCAAGTTCAATTATATCTCCTGCTTTTCCTTCTTCTACTTCTACTTTATTTAATCCAACATGTGTATATACTTTTGCAATTTTTCCTTGTGTTATTTTATCTTCTTTTCCACATATTGCAACTGGCATACCAACTTTTATTGTTCCTCTTTCTACTCTACCTACTGCTATTCTTCCAACATATTCATCATAATCTATGTTAGATACAAGCATTTGAGCTGCTCCTTCTTCATCACATTTTGGTGGTTCTATAGTATTTACTATTGTTTCAAATAGACAATGTAAATCGTTAGAATCTTCTGCTAAGTCTAATTTTGCAATTCCATTTTTTGCTGAAGCATATACAACAGGAAAGTCTAATTGTTCATCAGATGCATCTAATTCAATAAATAGTTCAATTACTTGGTCTACGACTTTATCTGGAGTTGCTCCTGGTCTATCTATTTTATTTATTACTACTATTGGTTTTAATCCTAATGCTAAGGATTTCTTTAAAACTTCTCTTGTTTGAGGCATTGCTCCTTCAAAAGCATCAACTAATAAAAGCACCCCATCAACTGTTTTTAGTACCCTTTCTACTTCTCCACCAAAATCCGCATGTCCTGGTGTATCTACAATATTAATTTTTACATCATTATACATTACTGATGTATTTTTAGAAAGAATTGTAATACCTCTTTCTTTTTCTATATCATTTGAGTCCATTATTCTGTCTTGTACTACTTCGTTTTCTCTAAACACATGACTTTGTCTTAATAAGGCATCTACTAATGTTGTTTTTCCATGGTCTACGTGTGCTATTATTGCTATGTTTCTGATATTTTTGTTATTCATTTTATTACCTCTCTTTTTTATTTTTAGTCTCTTTTTTGAATTATTTTCAATAAAAAGAGATTTTAGTAATCTCTCTAAAATCTCAATAATTATATATCTTTTTGGACTTTTTGTCAACACTTTTCAAGTTTACATAGTTTTAAAATATTCTGCTCAAACGTAGAAACACCAAGGTACTATCAACAAAAAATCCACCCATCTTTCCAATATTAAAATATGCTGTCCATGCATGTTCTGCACCATATTGTGAAGACGTCCAATAACATCCTTCTAATTTCTTACTAGCATAATTTTCTTTTGTTATTTCTAGCTCTCCTGCAAACGCTATCCATTCATTTTTAGAAGGTACAAACCATCCTTTTTTTACTTCTGTCGTTATTGCTCCCCATACATCTTTGTAATTTGGGTCTTTATTTTTCTCCCCATAAGCATTCAAATTCCATTTATCTATCATTATATTTGTATTACTTTTTCCTTTACCAAAATCTATTGCGGTTGTGGTTATATAATCTTGCATCTTCCCTTTAGCTGAATTATACCATGTATATTTGGGATCACCAACTTTATCTTCTAGAGCCATTACATAAAACCTATCTTTTCCTATATTCCCTTCTACTGGTTTTATTACATCTTTTGTTCCAAACTTCCCTTCATAATTTTTTTGGCTTATTGTATAGTCTTTAACATCTTTTTCTATGGGAATGTCATATTTTTCTTCTGTACCAGCCAATTGTCCCGTTTTAGTTTTCCCAATTGCCAAGTCTGCGTATATTACTCCATCTACAATTCCGTCCCCTTCTATATCTGCATAATATCCTACATATGGCTCTGTTTTAGAAATATAGTTTTCCTCTTCTATAACTAACTTTATCTGTTTTTTTTCTGATTCTACATCATTATTTACTAATTTTATTATATATGTGCCTGATTTATATACAAAAAATTCACAATCTTCTGTTGTATTCCAATGTTCATCTTCTACTAATTTATATTTTACTTGCCATTTTGCTATATTTCCTTTATCATATTTTACATTTGATATAGTAATTTTCCATTTGTTTTCTCCGCATTGTCTCTGTTTTAACATCAAAAGTTGGTCCATTTGCATTTTTATTTGTATATTCTACATTATATAAACTATTTGGAAGTTGTTCTAATGTATAATACATTTTATCTTCATATTCAATTCCGTCATAACTAACTATACTTCTTTTTTCTACATTAACAAAAAATTCACCTTCAACATTTTCTACATTAAATGTTTTTATTAGATTTTTGTCAAAATATTTATATCCAGTTTTATCTGTTATTCCTGATGCACTACTTTGAAATACTTTATTAGCTTGTTCTTGTACTACGGATAAGTCTTTACCTATATTTAAAATTTCTGTTCCGACATATTCTGTTCCTTCAATTTCAATTTTTCCGTTGTTTGAATACTTATCATATAAATCATTTATTTTTCCTTGCATTGTTTTCATTTCTGTTGTGAATTGTGTTAGTTTTGCTTGTTTTATTACACTAATTCCACTGTATGTTGCAATACTGGCTAATATTAATAATACAATTATTGTTACTACTAAACTTATTAATGTTACACCCTTTTTATCTTGAAATTTTTCAGATATTTTATACATTTTTTAATATCATCCTTCCTAAAGGTATTAGTAAGATTTCTATTTAAAACCTTACTATTCCTATCTTTTGTTTATGTATGTACTTATTTTATAAATAATTTACATTTTAGTCAATGGTTTATCATATAAAAATCTGTATTTATTTTCTCTATAATATTAGTTCGCTTAAATATGAAAAAAAGTGTAGAAAGTTTTTTCTGTCATAAAATAAAAATCATGTATTATGTAAAATATTATAGTGAATTATTTTTATTGTGATGACTAATAAATAAA
This sequence comes from uncultured Clostridia bacterium, assembly GCA_963558245.1. Lineage (GTDB taxonomy): Bacteria > Bacillota > Clostridia > TANB77 > CAG-508 > CAG-269. The sequence continues at coordinate 23,197 of CAUWGA010000011.1, read as the reverse complement.
AACGACATATTTTATTTATGCTAAATAATACACATATTTAATATGTCGTTTTTATAATATATTATATACTTTTACTTTTAATTTATTATAATCTAAATAGTAACTAATTTACTACTATTTTTTCATCTTTTACAGAAATTTCATTAACTTTATCTTTTTTCAAATTACCATCCAAAATTTCTTCTGCAAGCTTATCTTCTAATACACTTTGAATTGTTCTTCTTAATGGTCTTGCACCAAAATTTTTGTCTATACCTTTACTTGCAATTAATTCTTTTACTTCTGGTTGTAATTTTACTTTTATTTTCTGTGCTTCTAATCTTTTTATTACTTCTTTTAACATTATGTCTATAATTTGGTTTATTTCTACATCTGTTAGTTTGTGGAATACAATTATTTCATCAATACGGTTAATAAATTCTGGTCTCAATTCTCTTTTTAATGCTTCCATAACCTCTTTTTTAGTTTCTTCATATTCCTTTTCTGCAATTTTATTTTCTTCTTGATTATTTGCTTTACTAAATCCTAATGTTTTTTTATCTGTTATAAGCCTTGCACCAATGTTTGAAGTCATTATTATTACTGTATTTTTAAAGTTTACTGTTCTTCCTTGGCTGTCTGTTAATCTACCATCTTCTAATATTTGTAATAACATATTCATAACATCTGAATGGGCTTTTTCTATTTCGTCAAATAGTATAACTGAATATGGCTTTCTTCTTATTTTTTCTGTTAGTTGACCTCCTTCGTCAAATCCGATATATCCTGGAGGTGAACCTATCAACTTAGATACAGAATGTGGTTCCATATATTCAGACATATCTATTCTTATCATTGCATTTTGATCTCCGAATAAACTCTCTGCAAGGGCTTTTGATAGTTCAGTTTTCCCTACACCTGTTGGTCCTAAAAATAAAAACGAACCAATTGGTCTATTAGGGTCTTTTAGTCCAACTCTGCCTCTTCTTATTGCTTTTGCTACTGCTTCAACCGCTTCATTTTGTCCTATTACTCTTTCATGTAATGCTTTTTCAAGATTTTTTAGCTTTATATTTTCGTCTTCTGTAATTTTCTTTGATGGAATTCCAGTCCAAGAACTTATTACTTCTGCCACATTTTCTTCTGTTATATTTATAAGCTCTTTACTATTTTTATTTTGCCATTTCTTTTGTTCTTTTTCATACTCTGCTTTTAGCTCTTTTTGTTTGTCCCTTAATTTTGCAGCTTTTTCAAATTTTTGACTACGCACAGCTTCTTCTTTATTGTTTTCTATTTCTTCTATTTCTTCTGATATTTTTTTCAAGCTCTCTGGTTCTGTATAAGTTTTTAGTTTTGCACGAGAACATGCTTCATCAATTAAGTCTATTGCCTTATCTGGCAAAAATCTATCATTTATATATCTTATAGAAAGTTTTACTGCTGTTTCAATAGCTTCATCTGAGATTTTTACTCCATGGTGTGCTTCGTATTTATCTCTAATTCCCTTTAAAATTTTTATTGTGTCTTTTTCATTTGGTTCATTTACTGTAACTGGACTGAATCTTCTTTCTAAAGCTGCATCTTTTTCTATATATTTTCTATATTCATTTAATGTTGTTGCACCAATTAATTGAATTTCTCCTCTTGCAAGTAATGGTTTTAATATATTTGCTGCATCCATAGCTCCTTCTGCCGCTCCTGCTCCAACTATTGTATGAATTTCGTCAATAAATAAAATTATATCTCCAGCTTTTTTTACTTCTTCTAAAGCTTTTTTTATTCTTTCTTCAAAATCTCCTCTATATTTGCTTCCTGCTATCATTCCTGAAATGTCCATAGTTACAACTCTTTTATTTTTTAATATCTCTGGAACATCTCCTGCAATTATTTTTTGTGCTAATCCTTCAACTGCTGCTGTTTTACCAACTCCTGGTTCTCCAATTAAGCATGGATTATTTTTGGTTCTTCTTGATAAAATTTGAATTACTCTTTCTATTTCTTTCTTTCTTCCTATAATTGGATCAAGCTTTCCTTCTTCAGCTTTTGAAGTTAAGTCTTCTCCAAATTGATTTAATGTTGGTGTGGAATTGTAGCTTCCTCTTTTTTTCGCTTTCTTACTATTATTGGCGTTATTATCGTAACTTTCTCCTTCATTTATTATTTTTACTATTTCATTATATAATTTTGGAATATTAATATTAAGTTCTAGTAATATTCTTGTTGCAATACTGTCACCTTCTCTTAAAATTCCTATTAGCATATGTTCTGTTCCTATATAGTTATATCCTAATTTTCTAGCTTCTATAAAAGCATTTTCTATAACTCTTTTACTTCTTGGTGTAAAGCCCATAGTTTCACTAATTGGTTGTTCATTTCCTATTAGTTCTACAATTTTGTCAATAATCATATCTGGTTCAATTTCTTGACTTTCAAATACTTTAGCAGCTACACCATTTCCTTCTTTTATTAGTCCATACAAAATATGTTCTGTTCCTATATAATTATGTCCTAATTCAGTTGCTAATTGATTTGCTAAATCAATTGCTTTTTTTGCTCTATTTGTAAAACTGTACATCATAAATTTTCACTCCTTTCAGTTTATTTATTATTTTTATATATTTAATATTAAAATTCTTTAATCAATTTTTTATTTTTGTGCAATTTGCTTTATTAATTCAGCTCTTTTTATATCTTGTTCAATTTTATCCATTTCCTCTCCATAATATTTTTGTAAATTAGCAGGTTTAATATATAAAAACAACCTTTTTACTTGAAAATCATTAATTTTATCTAATATTCCTGTGTCTACACCTATTTTTATATTTGTTAACAACTCTTTTGCTTCTGAATAAGATATTTTTTTACAATTTGTTAGAATTCCATAACTTCTATAAATTGTATCTTCTAGCTCTAATCCTTCTTTTAATAAAATTCTTCTTGCTTGTCTTTCTTGTTCAATTAAACTTTTAGCTATTACATTTATATTATTTACTATTTCTTTTTCTGTAATTCCTATTGTTTGCTTATTTGAAATTTGATAGATATAATCTAAGTTTTTAGATGTTTTACCATATTCCCCATCTATATTTATATTAAAATCTCTTATTGTATTAAGTATTTTCTTTAAGTTACCTGTTTTTGCAAGTGCAGGTAGTTCTAACATTACAGAAGCTTTTAAACCTGTTCCTATATCATTTAAGCTTTTTGTTAAATATCCATATTTTTTGCTTATGCTATAATCCAAAATTTCTCCTATTTTTTCTTCTATTTCTATAGCCAAATTTAATGTATTTTCTAAATTTAATCCTGATTCAAATACTTGAATACTTAAATGATTTTCTCCACCTAACATAATACAGATATTTTCTAAGTCATTTATTAATATACTACCTGTTTGTCTTTCTTCAGCTAAATATTTTTGACTAATAATATTTTTTTCTACTAGGCTATTTTTAGTAATTACATCCATATCTTTTAGTTCTAAAAATTTTAGGTCATAACCAATAGAATATAAATTTTCTTTTATTTTTTCCTTTAGTATTTCTTTTTCTTTGGCATTTAAGTTGAATTTTAGTCCATTTATATTTCTTAATAATCTAATTCTTGTGCTTCTTACCACATCTGAATTTTCGTTACTTTGCAAATACCAATTCATTTAATCACCACCTATTTTATTTTGAATCATTTTTTTCTATGCTTTTTATTTCATCTCTTATTTTTGCTGCGTCTTCATATCGTTCTTCTTTTATTGCTTTTTTTAATTTTTCTTGAAGCATTGCTATATTATTTTCATTATTTTTTTCTTTTTGATTAGATTCTTTACTTGTATTTTTTTCATCAATTTTATTATCTATAATTTTTCCTATTCTTCCAACATGTCTATTTGAACCTTGTATTTTTTTTATAATAGGATCTAATTTTTCTTCAAAAATATCATAGCAGTCTTGACATCCTATCATTCCTGTATTTATTATATCTTCAAATGTAGAATGGCAAGTATTACATTTAGTCTCTTTTAGAGTGTTAAACATAGGCATAAATTCTGGTGTTGATAATTCATCCATGAATCCTCCTAAAAAGCTTGAAAAGTCTATTGGCATATTAAAATCTATTTGATTTATTCCTAATTTTTTACTGCATTCTTCACATAAATTTAATTCTTTCCTTCTTCCATTAATATTTTCTGAGTATCTTACATTTGCCTCTCTTTTTCCACAATTTTCACATAACATAAAAATCCCTCCTTATAAATTTAATAACATATTTTTAAAAATTCTTGCACGAACTTCATCTTTTATATCTTTTGCTAATTTTAAAACATTGTCACTTGTTGCAACTTTTAATAGTTTCGCTTCTTTTGGCTCTATAATATTGTATGACAAAAAGTCACTAAGCAATATATCAACTTCATTAGATGTTAATTCTTTTCCTATATTGTTTATAATATGCATAATATAATCTTCTTTATCATTTTTAACTTTCTTAATTGTTATATGACCTCCTCCACCACGCCTACTTTCTACATAATATCCTTGTGATGGTTTAAATCTTGTTGATATAACATAATTTATTTGAGACGGTACACAATTAAAATGTTCAGCTAATTCGTTTCTTTGAATTTCTATTGCCTCATTTCCTTCATCAAATAAATCTTTTATAAATTCTTCAATTATATCCGATACTCTCATTTTTATCTCCTTTTTTAGATTATATTTATATTCTGTCTTTGACTTTCTTTGACCTACAATATACATTATAATACTTTTTCATTTTTTATCAATTCCCTTTTTTGACTTTCTTTGACTTTAAAACTGTTTTTTTACCATATTTTCTTTGTTTTTCTCTTTATTCCTTTATTTTTCTTATTTTTATATTCTTTTACTTTTCTTTTTAACCCTCTTTTTGTTTTTCTTGATTTCTATTTATTATCCATATCTTTTTTTGTTATATTCTCTAGTCTTTTTACTATTTCTTTTTGTTCTGGTAATGATACCCATGCAAAATATGATGAAACAAATTCTCCATACTTTGTTGCATCTTCTCCTACTTCGCATTTATTTTCTTTATTTGTAATATTATTCTCATTCATACTTGTACATATCTCCTTTTTTATTTATATTGTTATGTACAATTTTTCATATTTTTATACAAAAAATTAACTTTTACCTTTTGATATAATAATTTCTTCATTTTGCTTTGTTAATAATTTTATTGCAAAATCATCTTTTGAATTATAATATAAAACTTGTACTTGTCTTTTTCATTCTTTGCTAATTTGTCTTTTAATGCTTTTTTATATTTCTTTTTTTTAATTCTGGTGTAGAAATACCTTGCTTTTTGTAATATGAATCTTCTGAAAGTTTTGATATATTAAATTTTTCATATTTTTAATTTGAACTACATAAAATTTTATGATATAATGCATTCTTAGTGTCAAATTGAAAGGAGCGATATCATTGGACATTATTTTTACAATTTTTAATTCATTTTGGTTTCAAGCCATTATAAAAATCATTTTAGGCTCAGTACTTGCAGGTATTATTGGTCTTGAAAGGTCTTCTTGGAGTAAACCAGCAGGATTTAGAACTCATTCTTTAGTTGGTATGAGTGCCGTTCTAATTATGTTATGTGGCGAATATATGTCAAGAGAATATAACATTGACCCTTCTAGAATTCCTGCTCAATTACTTTCAGGTATCGGTTTTATTGGTGCTGGAACTATACTAAGAGATGGCTTTAATGTAAAAGGTTTAACAACTGCAGCCGGATTACTTGCTGTAACTTGCATTGGTTTAAGCATTGGTGCTGGATTTTATCTAGGTGGAATTCTAACTACTCTTTTAGCTTTTATCATTTTGTCTTATTCATATAAAGTTTTTGAAGGTTTAGACCACTTCAACGTTATAGATTTACAAATAGAAATTTCTAAAAACACTAATGAAGTTGTAGGTCAAATAGAACGTATATTTAATGAATATAATATTGATATAAAACAAATTAAAAGACCAAAAAAAGATGAAATTGAATTAAATAGTGAAACTGTAAATATTACAGGTCAATATGCTAAAAAAGGGTTTAAGAAAAATGAATTATTTAGTTCTATTAGTGCCCTTCCATATGTAACAGGCATATTAGAAGAATAATAGTTTTTTTACGTTAACCTCTTTATTTTTATAATAATATATGTTATAATTGTAATAGTTGGTATTAAAAGGAGGAATTGCTTTGAGTTGGTATATATGGCTAATTATAGCAGGACTTTTTATTATTATTGAAACTTTTACAAGTGGATTTCTAATCTTTTGGTTTGGAATTGGAGCTTTAGTTTCAATGATTATAAGTATTTTTATAGAAGATATTTTTATTCAAACAATTATTTTTATAATTTCTTCTGTAATATTAATTTTTGCAACAAAACCTTTTGTAAAAAAATTCACTAATAGCAAAACAATTTCTACTAATATTAATTCACTAATTGGAAAAACTGGTATAGTAGTAAAAGAAATTGATAATTTAGCATCTATAGGACAGGTGAAAGTAAATGGTGAATTATGGTCAGCTAAAAGTATAGATAATCAAATTATTTCTGAAAATACTAAAGTTGAAATCATAAAAATTGATGGTGTAAAACTTATAGTAAAAACAATTTAAATAGTTTTCAATATTGTTATAAACATATATTATATAAATTTAAAGGAGGAAATATTATGTGGTTTTTATTAATTATATTTGTTATCATCTTAGTATTAGCATCAATGTCTATAAAAATTGTTAAACAATCTGAAGTATATGTAATTGAAAGATTAGGTAAATTTTATAAAGTAGCAGACGCAGGTCTTACAATTATTATACCTTTCTTGGACCATGTTAGAAGCGTTGTTAGCTTAAAACAACAAACAATGGACATACCACCTCAAGGAGTTATCACTAGAGATAATGTTACTATTACAATTGATACAGTTGTATTTTATCAAATAACAGATCCAGCTAAAGCAGTATATGAAATTCAAAGTTTGAAAAAAGGTATCGAATACCTAGCAATTACAACAATTCGTGACATTATTGGTAAAATGGACTTAGACGAAACATTTAGTTCTAGAGATGGAATTAATAATAGATTACGTCTTGTACTTGATGAAGCAACAGATAGATGGGGTTGCAAAATTGATAGAGTTGAAATAAAAGATATCAACCCTCCAGCAGATGTTCAAGATGCAATGGAAAAAGAAATGAATGCAGAAAGAAATAAAAGAGCTATGATTCTTGAAGCTGAAGCTCAAAGACAATCTGCTATCACTATTGCTGAAGGTAGAAAACAAGCAGCTATTTTAGAAGCTGAAGCTGATAAAGAAGCTCAAATTAGAAGGGCTGCCGGTGAAGCTCAAGCTATTAAAGAAGTTGCAGATGCTAAAGCTATAGAAATTCAAAAAGTTTATGAAGCAATAAAGAAAGCTGATCCATCAGATAAATTAGTTCAATTAAAATCTTTAGAAGCCTTAGAAGAAGTTGCCAAAGGTGAAGCTAATAAAGTATTTATCCCATTTGAAGCAACTAATGCATTAAGTTCTTTAGGTTCTATGGCTGAGGTAATAAAAGATAATAAAACAAAAGCTGATAAATAATTTAGTTTTAGAAATTAATGTCAATAAATTTTAAGAATTTTTTGTAAAATTTGACATATAATAAAAAACGATATTATAACAACATTAGCTAGCAACTTCGTGTATTAAAACGAAGTTATAAGAGATATGTTCTTGCATATCTCTTTTTTCTACATTTTTCTATATTTTTCTCCATAAATCCCATTTTTTCTTTTATATTTTTAGCATTATGTTACCACTATTTTTTACTTTTTTCTTTTCATTATGTGTATAACTTTCCTGTGGAAACTGTGGATAACTCTGTGAACAACTATAAAAAGTGTGTTTTGCACCAAAAGTTATTCACATTTTATGTTGGTTGATATAATATTATTTATTTTATTTTATATGTAAATTAAATTATGTGTACTTATTTTTTGTATTTTTAATTTATTACTTTAGTGCAAAATACATTATTGTTACTATTTCTAAAATTGTGATAAATGGAAAACCTATTACAAATTGGATTTTTTGAGTTTTATGTCTGAACACATACATTCCTATAGTTGTTCCTATTCCTCCTCCTAGTGCAGTTATTATAAATAAGGTTTTTTCTGGTATTCTCCATGAACCTTTTATAGCCTTTCTTTTATCTAACCACATTATAAAAAATCCTATTATATTTATTATAACAAAATAAGCTACTATATTTTTAACTGTAAAAATTTCTGCTAAATTCAATTTTTATTCTCTCCTTTCTGACATGTCCAATTGTGTGTCCTATTGGGGTCAGGTCCAAAGTGGACATTTTCAATTTTTTAAGTTCATTTAAAAGCTAGTAAATATTTATTAGCTCTTTATAAACAAATCACATAAAATGTCCACTTTGGACCTGACCCCAATAGGACATCGGACATTTATGCAAATAAGCTCATTTGGTTGCTTTGGCTCATTCCTTTTAAGCATCTATATTTCTTAAGGATATCTGTTACTGAATTTCCTACTTTAGAACGTATTTTTAAATCATCTATTGACATGAATTTTCCGTCTTTTCTTGCTTCTGCTATTCCTAATGCAGCTACTGTTCCTAATCCAGGGATACTGTTTAATGGTGGTCTTAAGGCATTATCTTCTACTATAAATTTTGTAGCATCTGACTTATATAAGTCCATAGGCAAAAATTCAAATCCTCTTTCGTACATTTCTAATACTAATTCTAATATTGGATACATCGTTTTGTCTTTTTGTGTTGCAGAATTTCCTAGTAGGTCTATTTCTTTCATTTTATTTTTTACTTTTTCTTTTCCAAAAATCATACAATCACTATCAAAGTCATCCTTTCCTCTTATTGAGAAAAATGCCGCATAATATGCAAGTGGCATATGTACTTTAAACCACGCTATTCTAAATGCATTTGTTACATATGCTGCTGCATGTGCTTTCGGGAACATATACTTTATTTTTTCGCATGATTTTATATACCAGTCTGGTACATTATGTTCTTTCATCATTGTTTTGTATTCTTCCCACTTTGCAGGATCTTTTAATGCTTTTCCTTTACGAACTGTCTCCATTATCTTAAATGCTGGGTTTGGTGGTAATCCCATTTTTATTAAATATATCATTATATCATCACGACAACATATTGCATCTTGCAAAGTCACTATTCCTTGTTCTATTAAACTTTGTGCATTTCCAAGCCACACATCTGTACCATGTGATAATCCTGATATACGTATCAGCTCATCAAATGTTGTTGGTTTTGTATCTACAAGCATTCCTCTTACGAATTTAGTACCAAATTCAGGTATTCCAAAACTTCCAACTTCTGAGTGAATTTGTTCTGGTGTAACACCTAATGCTTTTGTTGAGCTAAATATTGACATTGTTTCTTTATCGTCTAATGGTACTTTTGTTGGATCTATTCCTGTTATGTCTTGTAGCATTCTAATTACTGTCGGATCGTCGTGTCCTAGTATATCCAATTTTAAAAGGTTTGCATCTATTGAGTGATAATCAAAATGTGTTGTTATTATATCTGAATTAGGGTCGTCTGCTGGATGTTGCACAGGACAAAATTCGTATATTTCTCTACCTTTAGGAACAACTATAATTCCACCTGGGTGCTGTCCTGTAGTTCTTTTTATTCCTGTACATCCTGTTGCTAATCTTTGTGTTTCTGCTCTATTTACTGGTATATTTCTTTCTTCAAAATATTTTTTCACATATCCAAATGCTGTTTTATCAGCTATTGTACCAATTGTTCCGGCTTTAAATGTAGTCCCTTTTCCAAATATTACTTCTGTATATTTATGTGCTTTAGCTTGATATTCTCCTGAGAAGTTCAAGTCTATATCAGGCTCTTTGTCCCCGTTAAATCCAAGGAAAGTTTCAAATGGAATATCTAACCCATCTTTATCTAATCTGTGTCCACATTTTGGGCATGTTTTATCTGGTAAGTCATATCCATTTTTATATCCATAGTCTGTAAAATCTGAATATTTACAATTTGGACATCTATAATGTGGAGGCAATGAATTAACCTCTGTGATTCCTGTCATATTGGCAACAAATGATGAACCTACTGACCCTCTTGAACCAACTATATATCCATCTTCATTTGATTTCCAAACTAATTTCTGTGCAATAATGTACATTACTGAAAAACCATTTTTTATAATTGATTCTAGTTCTTTGTCTAATCTTGTTTGAACTATTTCTGGTAATGGGTCTCCATATAGTTCATGAGCTTTGCCATATGCAATATCTTTTATAGTTTGTTCACATCCAGGAATATGAGGCGGACATTTCTCCGGAGATATTGGACTAATTTGTTCACACATATCAGATATTTTATTAGTGTTAGTAACTACTACTTCATATGCTTTTTCTTCACCTAAATATGAAAATTCTTCTAACATTTCTTCAGTTGTTCTTAAATATAGAGGTGCTTGATTATCTGCATCATCGTAGCCTTGTCCCGCTTCCAAAATACGCCTATATACCTCATCTTGAGGATCCATAAAATGAACATCACAAGTTGCAACTACTGGCTTATTTAGTTTTTCACCTAATTGCACAATTTTTCTATTTATATCTCTTAACCCTTCTTCATCTTTTATGATTTCTTTTCTTATTAAAAAGTTGTTATTTCCTATTGGCTGAATTTCTAAATAATCATAAAAATTTGCAATTTCCTCGATTTCTTCATCTGATTTTCCAAGTTCTATTGCTTGGTATAATTCTCCTGCTTCACACGCACTTCCTAATATTAAACCTTCTCTATATTTTTCTAATAGACTTTTTAATATACGAGGCTTACGATAAAAATAATGCAAATGTGAAAAAGAAACTAATTTATATAAATTACGTAATCCTATGTAATTTTTAGCTAAAATTATAGCATGATATGTTTTTAATTTTTTATATTCCTCTTTTCTAGCTTCTTCGGTTCTACTTACTGTATCAATGTCTTCAATTTTTTTAGCTCCACGCTTATTTAACATCTCAAGCATTACTTTGAATACTTTAACAGTTGTATCAACATCATCTAAAGCTCTATGTGCTACTTCTACTTTTATTCCTAAATTGTCAGCTATTTTTCCTAATTTATACTTTTTATATTCTGGAAACAAATCTTTTGCCAAACTTAATGTATCTAAATATGTATAATCAAATTCATATCCTAATACTTTTGCATTTTGTTTTAAAAATCCAACATCAAAACCTGCATTATGTGCAACAAGTACTGCATTTTTATCCTTTCCTATAAATTCTAGCATTTTAGGAAAGACCTTATCTATTGTTTCTGCATCTGCTACCATTTCATCTGTTATGTTTGTAACTTCTTGGACTCTTTGAGGTATATGTTTTTCTGGATTAACAAAACATGAAAATTCATCTAGTACTTCTCCATCTTTTACTTTCATTATACCTATTTCAGTTATCTTTTCATTTACAGCTGAAAATCCTGTTGTTTCTAAGTCTAAAACATAATATGTAACATCCTTTAATTTTTGTCCTTTTCCATTTTCTACAACTGGATTTTTATCTGGTGCTAAATATCCTTCTACTCCATAAATTACCTTCATATCAGGATTATCAAATCCAAGCATTTTATGGGCTTCTGGAAATGCTTGCACAACACCATGGTCTGTAATTGCAATTGATTTCATTCCCCAACTCATTGCTCTTTTTATTAAGTCTTTTGCGGATGTCATTGCATCCATTTGACTCATCTGAGTGTGCATATGTAATTCTACTCTTTTTACTTCTGAATTATCTTTTCTCGTAGTCTTTTTTAGTCCTTCTGCTTCAACAATATTATTTACCATTACAGATAATTCATTTGCAAAACTATCCATACCTGCTGTTCCTGAAACTTTAATTCCTTTTGCTCCAGTTATTCTTTTCATTATTTTCTTTGCATTTTCTTTATTTAAAAATGCTTTACATGTTATTGTACTCGTGCCATCATATAAATCAAAACTAAATAAAGTTTTTCCTGATTTCAATGTTCTATCTTCTGAAAAAATAACTTCCCCTTGTAATGCTATTTTTCCATCGTCTACTCCTAAATCTTGTATTTTTACTAGAGGTTCAGTTATGTTTTCTGTATTACCTAAGATAATTGGCGTATCATCTCTTTCTTCTGGCATTTCGGGAACTTCTATATTTGATTTTGCAATTGTATTAGCAATAACTGTTATATCTCCGGCATATGTATCTAAGCCTGCTTTACCAATAACTTTTACGATTTTTGTTTCTTGAATTTTTGAAACTATCTCTTGCCCTTCTTTTAAATCTTTTGCGAATGATTTAATTGTTATAAGTCCTGTTCCATCATATATTTCAAAAATAATCATACCTTTTCCTGATTTAGTTTCACGTACATCTGAAGTTGTTACTCTACCTTCTAATGTAACTCTACCATCATTTGCAGATATATCTTTTATTTTTATATTTTTTTCTTTTGCTTTTGATGGTTTTCCCATTATATAATCATCTTGTGTTAAAGGTTCTTCTGGTATCATTTCTTCTTCAGTAGGAATATATCCTTCTACTTCTTGTGGCATTTGATAATCTACATCATTATATTCTGGTTCTTCATGTGCTTGTATTACTGCTTTTTGTTCTTCTTCTATATGTGCTACAATTGCCGCTTCTTCCTCTTGGACTCTTTTTCTTATTTCTTCTAATGAATCTTTCGTTAATTCTTCGGTTAATTCTACTGTATATTTTACTCCAAAAAGATTATCTAAAACTTTTATTAATTCTTTATCTGTTTTTTTGGCTCTCAAAAAATCTGCACCTTTTATATGCATTTTTACTATTATATCTTTTCCATTTACTTCTATATCACTTTTTAAAAGCAACATTGGTTTTGTTAGAGGATATTTATGTGCCATATATGCAATAATGTTTCTCCATTCTTCTTTTATTGTTTTCTTTTTTACTGATTCGTGATATTTTATTTTTATATCTATATTTTCAAATTGAAATCTTTCTTTTAAGAATTTTTCAAAAAACCATATTTCCTTTATATCTATATATTCGTCAAAATATAAAATAACCTCTAAAGTATTTGTCTTTTTTAATACATTTAGAGCAGTTATTTCTGCATATTTTAAATTTGAATTTGTTTTATAATCACTAAATATTTCTCCAATTTTTTTGTTCATCTTACATACTCCCTTTAACCATCAGTATTTTATCACAAAATTCTTTTTGATTAAAGCGAACAAGCAGATTTTTTATAAGTTTTGTAACACATTTTTATAATTTCCATATTATATATTATACAAAGGATATAAAGAAAAAGAAAACATATTTGTTGTTTGGAAGGAGGTCTAGACTATGCCAGAAAACAGAGGATGCGGTGGATTCGGTTTTGGTGATGACTGCTGTTGGATTATAATTCTTATATTATTACTTTGCTGTTGTTGCGGTGGTAACAGAGGCGGAGGATGTTGCTAATCTAACTTAAAAAGAGAAGTTCTAAACTCAAGTGAAGATTTTGTATTTCACTTTAGTCTTGAACTTCTCTTTTTATCATGCTTATATTATTATCTTTCTTTACAATTACTTTTATCATTGTATTAATAAAATTTATTTAAATCTTTTTCCTTTACTATGTCTACGTGGTCTTTCTTCTTCAAAATAGTCAGCAACATCTTTGTTATATCCATTTAAAAATTGTTCTCTTGCTTCTTTTTTAGATAACGTTGGTTCATCTTCATAATAGTTGTCTTGATAGTCATCTTGATTATTATAATCTTCTTCTGATTCATCATCTATAAATCCATCATTTTCATTTCCTGTGTATGGCATCATATAATCTTCTTCCCAAGCACTATTTCTTCTATTTCTGATTATTAAATATATAATTATTGCAATGATTACAACTGCAACTACTCCACCTATAATAAGCATTTTTTTCTGTTCTTCTTTTTTTCTTGCTTCTTCTTGTTCTCTTGCAATTGCTTCTTCATCTACTAAAGATTTTGTTAATGTAATTTGATATGTTGCAACATTTTCTCCTTCATTATCAGATACTAATATTGTTATAATATTTTCTCCTTCTTTTAGTTCTTCATTTCCCATTATTTCAACAACATATTTAGGGTCTGTTGGAGTAGCAGTAATGTCTAGTTTTGTTCCTTCTCCAATATATTTTGCAGTATATTCATATACATTAGTTTCAAATTCAGGTGATATTTCTAAATTGTTAATTTTTAAATTAGATAAACCTCTTTGTGTTACTTCCTCTGTATTTTCTTGTTCTTCTGAACCTTCTTTTGTTACATTTATTGTATAAGTTTTTGTAGCTCCACTTTCAGCTGTTACTACTACTGCTAAAGCATTTTTACCATCTTCAAGTTTTTTCTTTCCTGTACCTGATATTTTTGCTTTACTATCTTTTGCAGTTGCATATACTTCTACTTCTGTTACATCTGCAGGTACTGTTACATCATAAGTAGTTTTGTTAGGTGAAAATCCACTAAAATCATTTGGTTTTATCCCTAAATTTGATAAATCTGCATTTGTTGATTTAGCCTTAGTTGTAGTTTTAGATGTATTGCTATTAGAATTAGTGTTTTTTGCATTTTGGTTTGTAGCCGCATTGTTCTTCTCTGTTGATGTTTGATTTTGTGTTTTATTTGATGTTACATTTGACGTTGAATTTACTTTTGTATTTGCTGTATTTTCATCTATACATTGTATTTTTTCTGATGATTTTAATAAAATATTAGGCGCATCTGTATTTATAGATATATAACATAATATAAACATTGAAAAAAATATTACCATTAATCCAATTATAAGTTTTATATCTGTTGTTTTCTTTTTCATTTGCTATATTCCTCCTTGGTTAAATTTTAATTGGATTATATCATTTAGTATTTTTTTAGTCAATAAATTTCAAAATTTTACAAAGAAATCGTAAAAATTACAAATTATTATGATATAATTAAAAATAATAATTTATGGAGGTTTACAAATGATAGAATTACTTTCTCCTGTACGGAAATTTTGAATGTTTAAAAGCTGCTGTGCAAAATGGTGCAAATAGTGTTTATTTTGGTTCTGATACTTTTAGTGCACGAGCTTTTGCTAATAATTTTAACGAAAAGGAACTTCAAAAAGCTATCGAATATGCTAAAATTAGAGGCGTAAAAACTAATTTAACTTTAAATACTTTAATAAAAGATGAAGAATTTGACAATGCACTTTACTTAGCTAGTAAAGCTTATGAGTTTGGTATAGATGCAATTATAGTTCAAGATTTAGGATTAGCAATAAAATTAATTGACCTTTTTCCTGATTTACCTATTCATGGTAGCACTCAAATGACTGTTCATAATTTAAATGGTGCTTTGGAACTACAAGATTTAGGATTTAAACGAGTTGTTCTTGCAAGAGAATTATCCCTTGACGAAATTGATTATATTTGTAAAAACACAAATATTGAAATTGAATGTTTTATACATGGTGCTTTGTGTATATCTTATTCTGGTCAATGTTTGTTCTCTAGCATGTTAGGTGGACGCTCTCGGAAACCGTGGTAAATGTGCTGGGCCTTGTAGATTATCATATAAATTACTTGAAAATGACAATATTATAGATTCTGGATACCTATTAAATACTAGAGATCTATGCGGTTTAGACTATTTACCAAGTTTAATTAATTCAGGTGTAAAATGTCTAAAGATTGAAGGACGTATGAAATCCCCTGAATATGTTGCAACAGTTACTAGAATATACAGAAAATATATAGACTTAGCATATTCAAAAAATGATTTTGTTGTAGAGCCTGAAGATAGAAAAACTTTATTGCAAGTTTTTAATCGTGGTATGTCTTCTAGCGGACACTTAGATAATTCTACTAATAAAAATTTGGTTTATAAAGAAAAACCAAATAATATGGGGCTTTTTATTGGAACTATTACTAAATATAATGCTAATAAAGGTCACATTACAATTAAACTTCAAGAAAAATTATGTATTGGAGATACTATCTCTGTCGAAAATGAAGCTGGAAGTTATACGGTTTCTGAATTAATGGATAAGAAAACTAATATTAAAGATACTTCCATAGGTCAAACTGTTACTATAGGTCGTATGAAAGGTAATATAAAAGTTGGAGATAAAATATATAGGTTAAGCTCTAAAGAATTATCTATTCAAGCTAAAAATAGTTATCAGAAAGAAAATAAGCAAGTTGCTCTAAATTGTGTTGTAAATATAAAAAAAGATTTGCCAATCTCAATTTCTGTAACATCTTGTAGTAATCTAAATTTATACAAAGACTTAGTAATAACATATAATTTAGATTATATACCAGAAGAAGCAAAAAATAGACCTTTAAATAAAGAAACTATAATAAAACAAATATCCAAAACTTCTTCTACGCCATATTATTTTAAAAATATAAAAATAAATTTAGATGATAATTTATTTTTACCTAAATTAAGTATTTTAAATGAATTACGAAGACATGCTCTTATAAATATAGAAAGTGTTGCACTTTCTCGTATTCATAGAAATATTCCTGATACTTTTTTAAGTTATAAAAATAGAATAAAAAACACTACTTTAAGTAATATGAGAAATTTTGCTAATAATAAAATTTCTTCTACAATAAATAAAAATGTAAAAACTTCATTGCTCTTAAATATATTGCATAGTGATTGGGACTATAGCAAACTTGAAAATATTGATAATGTTTACATACCTTTAAAATATTTTACAAACAAAAAATATTCTTCAGTTTTAAAAACTCTTAGCAAAAAATTTGATACATATATATATATGCCTACTATTATAAAAAGTAATTATAAAAATTTGTTTTTAGCAAATGCTGAAGATGCCATTAAAAAATACGATATTCAAGGATTTGTTATTTCTAATATTTGTAATATAAAATTATTAAATAACCTGTTTTCAGATTTGAATAAATATTTTAAAATTATTGCTAATTACACTTTCAATGTGTATAATACTCAAACTGTATTAGAACTAAAAAAATTAGGAGTCAGCACATTTACCATATCTCCGGAATTAGATAAACAAACTTTGAATAATTTATGTAATTATAACTATTTACAAAAAGAATTAATAGTATATGGTAAAACACCTTTACTTAATATAAATTATTGTTTATTACGGAGAAGCTAACAAATGCTATCCATCTTGTAAAACAAGATGTCAAAGCAAAAATACTTACTTTTTAAAAGATAGATTAAATATGAATTTTGAAATTTTACCAGATAATATTCAAACAGTTACTACCATATATAATAGCAAAATCACTTCAATTTCTAATAGAGAATTTAAAATTAATTCTTCTAGAATTGATATTTTAGATGAAACAATTCCTCAAATTAATGAAATAGCTAAAATTGTTAAAGATGGTAAAAGATTTGAAGGCAAAGCCTATACTTCGGGAAATCTAAATAGGGATATTTAAAGTTTTTAGTATTACATTAATATGCACTTTAAATTTTATTTTAAGTTTTACTGTTTATAAAAAATAGTATATATATTTGTTAAAGTTAAATATATATACTATTTTTTATTATCTATTCACTTTTTCTAGATATTTTTAATTTCTACAAAACAAAATTAATATCTTTCTAATATTTTATTCCTTAGACTATTAGTGCTTACTACTTAGATTAATTATTAAATTCATATCATCATCTTTAGCAGTTTTGTTTTTTCTTATTGCTCCACATTTTTTGCATTTAAAAATAATAACATATCCTTTTTTGCTATCTATTTCTAGACCAATTGGTTCTAAATCGCCATGACATGTTTCTTCTCTATCTCCTGGATTTTTATCTACATGTTTAGAATGTAAACAATATGGGCAATGGTTTCTACATGAATATCCTAACTTTTTTACTTCTTTCCCACAATTATCGCAAACAAATTCTTCATCTATTTTAGTAAAATTTCTATTTTCCATATTCTCTCCATTATGTCCAATTAGGACGGGATCCAGGTCCCAATTGGACATTTTATATAATATATTATTTAATTTAGTTTTTATATAATTTTTTTGTTTTATGCTACTTCTAAATACTAATTTAATATTTAGACAAAATTAGATAAGTAAAATGTCCACTTTGGACCTGGATCCCGTCCTAATTGGACATTTTAGTATTTGAAGTCTCCTCCTCCGACAAATTCTTTTAATAGTGAATTTGTTGGTACTTCACTTTCTGGTATTGATCTTATATATTTTAGTAAATCCAATAATCTTTGTGCTTCCGCATGTTCTTCATTGACTCTTGGTATTTCTTTTAATATTGGAGCTGCAATACCTTTTAACACACCTAATTCATAGATTAATGATGTATTAAATATTGCATCTGCTTCTTCTTGAAATGGAAAAATGTTTTGCACTTCTCCTCTTGTTACACTTCCCCATGTATTTATTGTATGTTCTGCTGAATATCCTCTAAATTGGTAGTCTCTTACTATTCTTCTTATTAATCGCACATCTGAAGATGATACTTTACTATATCTATCCATATTTAATACAGTTAATGCACTAATATATATTTTGAATTTTTGGTCTTGAGGAATACTACTTGTTAATTTATCATTTAAACAATGAATTCCTTCTATTACTAATACTTCATCTTCTTTTAATTGTAAATAATTTCCGTTATACTTTTTTACACCTTCCAAAAAGTCAAATTGTGGCATTTCTACTTTTTCACCTTTT
The DNA here is from genome assembly GCA_963558245.1 of uncultured Clostridia bacterium. GTDB lineage: Bacteria > Bacillota > Clostridia > TANB77 > CAG-508 > CAG-269. The sequence goes on along the minus strand of CAUWGA010000011.1, from coordinate 4,402 downwards.
AAAAGCCTTGTTAAATGGTCATTAAATAATTTTAAGTCTATTGCTTCTATACATTCAAAATTGTATTGACCATTTTCGTCTTTTGGATTATCTTTTCTTTCTACGAAGTAATTATCTACTGATATAGTTACAGGCTTGATTTTGTTTATTCTTAATTGAATTCCTAATCTTTGTGCAAATGTTGTTTTTCCAGATGATGATGGACCTGCTATTAATATCATTTTTACATTTCTATCTCTTGCTATTTTATCAGCTATATTAGCTATTTTTTTCTCATGTAGTGCTTCATCTAGCATTATTACATCTTTTATTCTTTTTTCTCTAACAGCATCATTTAATTTATATACTGTATTAATATTTAGAATTTTATGTATTTCATTATATTCATTAAATGCCCATTTTAATTTTTTATTTTGAATAAGTTTTGGTAATTGATTTGGCTTTTCAGAACTTGGATATCTAATTAAAATACCTTTATCGTATTTTATAATGTCAAATATTTTTATTGCTCCTGTTGTTCTTGCTAAAACTCCATAACAATAGTTAAAATAATCTCCACAATAATACATATAAATTTTTCTATTTGATTTTAAATCATATTGTAATTTTCCTCTTCCTGTATTTGTTTCTTTGTAAAATTTTTCTGCTTCTTCCCTATTCATTACAACTTTTGCTATAAATAGGTCTTTTCTTACAATTTCTCTCATTTCTTCTGTAATTTTTTGTACTAATTCTTCTGTAATTTCTATATTTCCTAAGTCACAGTAAATTGCATTTTCCATTTGATAATCAACACTTGCTCTATTATCTGGATATATTTTTTTTAATGCCATTGCAAATATGTAAATTAATGTTCTCCTATATATTTTCATACCTATTTTTGAATTTACTGTTATTAATTCAACAGTTCCTTCAAAATTCATATGTCTACTTAAGTTTACATATTCATTATTGTATATTGCTCCTACTACTGTGTGTTCACTATTTTCTATTTCTTCCTTAAATATGTCATATATCTTACTTCCTTTTTCTATTTCCATTGTTTTATCTTTGTATTGTATTTTCATTTAAATTCCTCCTTATTGTACCTATTTATTTTAACTTAAAAAAATATATAAGTCAATTATAGAATTTTATTATTTATCCTTTAATAGATTTTACTGAATTTTAATTCTTTACTACTTTCTATTGTTATATTTTTCCACACCTACTCTTATTGCTATATTAACCAATTTTGAAATTGATATTCCATATTTTTCTCTCATATCTTCTAGTTTCTTGTATATTGATTCTCTTATTATTATTGACCTTGCCACATTTATTTCTTCTCTTTCTTTTCTATATATAACTACTTTTTCTCCAATTTCAAAATCATCTATACATGCATCTATAATTTTATTTATTGATGCATCTAAATCATTATTTGCTATTTCTTTTAAACTGTCATAGAGCTTTCCTTCTATTTCAACTGATTTTTTTATCCACCTTTCTTTTCTATAAAATTTATCATACCAATTCATTCTATCACTCCTAATATCATATAATTTCAACTTTTTCATACTTATTATATACCAACAAATTGCAGGTTTTAATTACCATTTATTTCTATTTTGTTAACCCTTAGGGGTTGATTTTTATTTTTGTTTGTTTTATAATATCCTAAAATATGGAAAGATTTCCAAAAATTAGGAAGGATAAAGTTATGAGTAAAATGTACAAAAGATATTTAGAATTAAAAAAACTGAATAGCAAAGATATATATTTGTTCAAAAGTGGTATTTTCTATCTTTTTTTAGATAATGATGCCCAAAAAATGGCACCACTTTTAAATTTAAAATTAACTAATCTTAACGAAACTATTTTAAAATGTGGATTTCCTGTAAATAATTTAAATAAATATTTAGATATAATAAAAAACTTAGGCTATACAATAAAAATTGTAGAATCTGTAAATTCTTCTCCTCTTTCTGATAGCAATTTTTTAACAAATTCGTCCATAAAAAAATTAGTAATGGATTTAGCATCTATAGAAGCTGATACACTATCTATTAAAGAAGCTTATTCTCTAATAGAAAATTTAAGTTTAAATGCTAGACAAATACAAAAGGAGATGAATATAACAAATGGAAGCAACTAATACAAAAGACAATAAAAGTTTAAAAATTTATCAAAAATATTTAGAACTTATAAATTATTCTAATGATATCGTTAGAAAATATCCTAAATGTGAAAATTTTGCATTGGTACAAGAAATTAAAAATTCATTATATTTAGGACTTCGAAATCTTATGTATGCAATAAAGTCTTTTAATAAACGTGATAAACTTCAATATTTAAATGAATTTGATATAAATCTTAATTTACTAAAAGTTCACATTAGGCTATCTTTTAAATATAAATATATAACCTTACAGAATTATCAAAGTTGGTCAAATATTATAACTGATATCTGTAATATGTTGGGAGGCTGGATTATATCATGCCAAAAACGATAAGAAATCAGTTTTATAAAAATTTGACATTTGCTAAATTGTTACAAGCTCATTATCGTGCTAGAAAGCACAAAGCCTATAAAAATGAAGTTGTAAAATTTGAATTCAATTTAGAGAATAATTTAATTAACTTATTAAATAGTTTAAAAAATAAAACTTATCGATTAGGAAATTACTTTTCTTTTAAAGTATTTGAACCCAAAGAAAGAATTATTCAAGCTTTGCCTTATAAAGATAGAATTGTCCATCAATGGTATGTAGAAGAATTTATTAAACCTTATATTATTCCCAGATTTATAAACACTACTTTTGCCTGTTTAACTAATAGAGGCACCCATCACGCAGTTGAAGAAGTTGAACGTCAAATGAGAATTTTCAAAAGAAATAATGGAGATTTTTGGATTTTAAAATGCGATATTAGAAAATTTTTTTATAATATTAATCCTTATATTTTATATAATATTATGAAAAAATATATTGTTGATAAAGATTTGTTGTTTTTAACACAAATTTTAATTTTTAACGGTCCTATAAATACTACTTCTTCTGGAATTCCTATTGGAAATTATACTAGTCAATTTTTTGCTAATATTTACCTAAATGAATTAGACCAATTTATAAAACGTACTTTAAAAATAAAATATTATACTCGATATATGGATGATTTTGTATTACTTTTACCTTCAAAAAAAGATTGTATTGAAATTAAAAATAAGATAGAAATTTTTCTAAAAAATACTCTAAAACTTGAATTGAATGATAAATCTAGATATTATCCGTATAAAATGGGAGTTAACTTTTGTGGTTATAGAATTTTTACTACTCATAAATTATTACGTTTATCTAGTAAAAAGAAAATTAAAAAAAATATAAAGAAATGGAATTTGCTTTATAAAAATAATAATTTAAATTTATTTTTGACGATGCAACAACTTAATTCTTGGTTAGGACATGCCAGTCATTGCAATTCATATAAATTACAACAAAAAGTAATTAATAGTTGTGAATTTTTGTACACTAATTCTTCTGTTTCACATATTGAACATCAACTAATTCTAGATATTGAAAATAATAATATTACTTATGTGGAAGAACAATAATTATTTGTTCTTTCAGTTATAAATATCATATTATTAATAACACAAAATGTCAAAATATGCAATCAAAATCAATACTTTCTTTTAATTTTTTATCGCATTTTTTGACATTTTTTGACTTTTAAAATTTAAGTATACACTTGGATTTTCACAGTTAATAACTGTTACTAAAACAATCGTGTACTGTTTATGTGTTTATGATATAAGAACTAAATGCTTATACCAAAGGAATTAAACTTCTTTGATACAAATCTAGATGTTATTATTCATTTTCTTTTTTACAACTTTTTTCATTTAATAGTTATAAAACAAGCTTTGGTCTTTCCTTTCGAAAATATCCTTAAATATTTTCCCTCTAAGATAGATTTCTAAAAAAATCTTTGTGTATCGAAGTGCTACGAGCACCGGACGGAAGCCATTGTTGTAATTGCTATTGCCATTGTTGCGGTTGAAATAGAACAAGCCTGCATTACTGCCATTCCAATAATTGCCACCACGATTAGTGAACGGATTGTTCAACGCTGGAAAGTAAGAGTAGTACAGTTTAATCCCTATATAATTACTTCGTAAAAACTTGTTTCATTAAGTAATTATTTCATATTATATCTTAACATTTATATAAATTTTTTTCAATAATTCTCATATAAATATTTTAATTTTATATTTCTTATATTTATAATTACATTTTTTCATTTCCTATAAAAATAAAAAAACTAGTCAAGTCACTTAAATTTACTTAAGAATTTTGACTAGTCTTCTGATAGTGTATTATATAGTGTGTAAATTATTTAAAGCTAAAAATAATTTATGCAC
>CAUWGA010000010.1:0-44712 GCA_963558245.1 uncultured Clostridia bacterium | reverse complement strand
TTTATTTCTAAAAATCATACCGCTTAGGTTATTCTCTAAAGGATTTTATTGTTTATTTTTCAATGTACTTTCTGTTCCTTTTTTTGTGTTGGAACGTTTTGTATTATACTATACCATTTAATGTTTGTCAACACTTTTTTCGACATTTTTCAAAAAACTTTTTTAATGTGTTTTTGAGCAAAATAAAAAACTAGTAATTGATGTTTTATTCTATTTTATTGCTTATTTTTCTTTACTAATTCTTGTGTTATTTCTTTTTTTATTTTATCTGTCGCTTGGTACATTCTTATGTTACCATTTTTGAAGTTGAATGTCAATAGTTTTTTTGATTTTTTTAAAGTTTTTTTCTTCTTCAAAATTAGTATTGCTTAGTGCTTATTTATAATAGCATTTTATATTTTATCTGTCAATACTTTTTTTACATTTTTTTATTATTTTTTGATTATTACTATTTAATCTATTATTCGATAATATATTTTCTCCATTTATATTTATTAAAATTATATCTTTTAATTGTCTTTATTATGATTTATTTAATATATTATTGTTTTACTATTATATTTCTACTAATATTAAATCCTCTCCTATACATTTTACTTTTTGCCATGGAATCACAATTTCGTCACTTCCAGAAAATATATTTAACATATTATTATTTCCTGGTACAATAATATGTGTTATTTTTCCTGTATTCAAATCTGCACACACATCTTGTACACGTCCTAATCTTTTCCCATTTGCTACATTTATAACCTCTTTATGTTTAAAATCCAATCCTTTTTCTCCCATATTGTCTCCTCCTCCTTCTCATTATATATTGTCGCCATCTTTTTTATTCCTCATTAATGAACATATTTATGTAATAAGTTTGTATGCAATATTTTATGTACAAGAAAAGCTTTTATCTTTATTATATATAGCAAATCGGAACACAATAATATGTCTTCTATTTCATATATATTATTATGTGTTCCGGTAATTTATTTGCGAACCAAATCATACGATAGCTTTGTGTACAATTTTAATATTTCTATTTATTATTTATAAAATTTCTTTATATGTTGAATAGCACTTTTTTCTAGTCTTGAAACTTGTGCTTGTGATATTCCTATTTCTTCTGCCACTTCCATTTGTGTTCTTCCATCAAAAAATCTTTTTCCTACTATCATTCTTTCTTTTTCATTTAGTTTTGACAAAGCTCCTTCTATCGTCATTTTTTCTGTCCACATTTCATCTGTATTTTTTTCATCTTTTATTTGGTCTATTATATATATGTTTTCTGTTCCATCATTATATATAGGTTCTTGTAAAGATACAGGATCTTGAATTGCATCCATACAAAATCCTATTTCTTCTTTTTTCACTTCAAGCGCTTTAGCTATTTCATCTATTTTAGGTTCTTTTCCTTTATCTTTTAAATATTTTTCTTTAAATTGTATAACTTTATATGCTAAATCTCTTACTGATCTGCTAACTCTTATACTATTGTTATCTCTTAAATATCTTTTTACTTCTCCAATTATCATTGGTACTGCATACGTACTAAATTGAACGTTTTGGCTTAAGTCAAAGTTGTCAATTGCTTTAATCAGTCCTACACATCCTACTTGAAATAAATCATCTGCTGTTTCCCCTCTACCATAAAATCTTTGTATTACACTTAATACTAATCTTAAATTTCCATTTATAAATGTTTGTCTTGCTTCTTCATCTCCTGCTTTTATTTTTACAAATAGTTCTTCTTTTTCTTTTCTACTTAATAATGGTAGTTTTGATGTGTTAACTCCACATATTTCTACTTTATTGTTTAACAAAAGAAAAACCTCCTTTAAAAATACTTTTTAAAAGTATTTCCAAAATTGGTTTTTTTATTCTTTTTAATTTTATCCTATTTTACTTGTTATCTCTTTTTTCATTTTATTAATAATCTTTTTTTCTAATCTTGAAATATAACTTTGTGAAATGCCGAAGTTCGTCTGCAACTTCTTTTTGTGTTTTTTCTTTTCCTGTTTTAAATCCAAAACGCATTTCCATAATGTCTTTTTCTCTATCTTTTAAATTTGATATTGAATTTCTAAGAAGTGTTTTATCTACTTCGTCTTCCAAATTTCTTGATGTGATATCTGGTTCTGTTCCCAGTATATCTGAAAGCAATAATTCATTTCCATCTCTATCTTTATTTAATGGTTCGTCTATCGAAACTTCCCCTTTTATTTTGTTACTTTTTCTCAAGAACATCAGTATTTCATTTTCAATACATCTTGATGCATATGTAGCTAATTTTATTTTCTTTTCTGAATTAAATGTGTTTACCCCTTTCATAAGGCCTATTGTCCCGATAGATATTAAGTCCTCTATCCCTATTCCTGTATTTTCAAATTTTTTAGCAATATATACTACTAATCTTAAATTTCTTTCTACTAAAAGTTGTCTTACTTCCAAATTGTCTTCTTCTGATAGTTTTTGAATCAGTTCTTCTTCTTCTTCCGGAGGTAAAGGTGGTGGTAACGTTTGACTTCCTGCTATATAAAATATGGGTAAATACTCTATTTCGTTATTTTCGTTTATATATTTAGCACATAATGTGTCTATTTTACTTTTAATCAAATCCATTATATTCATGTTATCATCTCCCTTAAGTATTGTTCACCTATATAAATTCCATTCCTATAATTGCTTGGTATTCTCCTTTTTTGGTTAATGATTGTTGATAAATTCCTAAAATTACATTTTCTTTTGTTTTTATTTCTTCTTCCTTAATAATTTTTATATATTGTGGTTTTATTCCTAAAAGCATACCATTTTGTTTTCCCAATGAACTAAATGGAATTAGTTTCAACTTTGAAATATATTTTTCTTGTATTTTCTCTGGTATATTTTTAAAATCACCTCCTATTATTTCATCTAAATGATTTAGTATTTCTTTCGGCATACAATCATATAAAAGTGTTTTTTCAATGACCACTACTGGTGTGTTAGAAAAAGGTTCTTTTAGCATATTACCTGTATCTATTAACGCATTGGTTTTTATTTTTTTGTTATTTAAATTTATTTCGATATTACATATTATATTTTTTTTTGATATTTTGCTTTTTAATATTTTAAAAGTTCCTATAATTAAACTAAATGCTACTATAGCTCCCAAGATAACTGTTTTTAATGGATATGTTCCTAAAAATAATCCATTTTTCATTATAATATCTTGTGGTTTTATAAAGTATATTAACGCAAATGCTGCTCCTCCAAAAACAAACGATACCATATAGAAAATTAATAACATTTTCCACATTTTGCGCATTCTCTGCGGATTATACGCTATATATATAATTATTATTGATAGTAATAGTTTTAAAAGAAAATTAGAATATATTTCTAAAACCTTCATATATGAAATAACTGTATATATTGCACCTAGCAAACTAGCTATTATTAATCTAATATGTTTTATTTGTATTTTAGCTACAATACCTGTCGCTAGTAAAATTATATAATTCATTATTAAATTTTCTATCAATACTATATCTATATAAATGGTCATTTAATCACCTGCAAAATAATTGTACTACCTATTTTTTAAAAAACTTGTCTTTTCTTATATGCGAAAAAAAGAAATAATCGTGTTTATTCGATTATTTCTTTTTTGATATTTATATTATATACATTTATTTACATATTCCTAGTTTTTATTTCTATTTTTTCTTAAGAAAGAAGGGATATCTAAATCATTTTGTGATGGACCACTTTCTGTATTTGCAGGAATTGAGTTTATTTTTTGTTCCCATTTTTTTGTTCCTAAAGTTTCTCCTATTCCTTGCATTGGAGAATCTTTATCTTCAAATCCTGTAGCAATTACTGTTATTTGAATTTCATCTCCCATTGTTTCGTCTGTTACTGTACCAAATATAATATTTGCTTCTGGGTCAACACTGCGTTGAACTAATTCTGCTGCTGTATTTACTTCATGTAATCCTAAATTATCTCCACCTGTAATATTAATAATTACACCTTTAGCTCCTTCTATAGAAGTTTCTAGTAATGGACTTTGAATAGCTTCTTTTGCAGCATCTTCTGCTCTATTTTCTCCTGCTGCTCTACCAACACCCATATGTGCCATACCTTGATTTAACATAACTGTTTTTACGTCTGCAAAGTCTAAGTTTACAAGTCCTGGTATAGCAATTAAGTCTGATATACCTTGCACACCTTGTCTTAAAACATCATCAGCCATTTTAAATGCATCTATTATTGATGTTTTTCTATCTACTATTTGTAGTAATTTATCATTTGGAATCACTACTAAAGTATCTACTTTTCCTTTTAAGCTTTCTATTCCACGTTCTGCTTGTGATAATCTTTTTTTACCTTCAAATGTAAATGGTTTTGTAACAACTCCTATTGTTAAAATTCCCATTTCTTTAGCTGCTGCCGCAACTACTGGAGCTGCACCTGTTCCTGTTCCTCCACCCATTCCGGCTGTTACAAACACCATATCTGCTCCTCTTAATACTTCTGATAATTCTGATTTATTTTCTTCAGCAGCTTGAGCTCCTATATCTGGATTTGCTCCTGCTCCTAATCCACGTGTTATTTTTTCACCTATTTGTATTTTTGTTTTAGCTTTAGAAATTTGTAAAGCTTGTCTATCTGTATTTACAGAAATAAAGTCTACTCCTTTTATTTCTGCTTCTATCATTCTATTTACTGCATTATTTCCTGCTCCACCTACTCCTATAACTTTTATTGTTGCTGTTCCGTCCATCATTGCTATATTATTATCATCATTGTAATCCATCATTTAGTTTTTCCTCCCTTTCTTATCTTTAAAATGTTAATCTATTCCCCTAATTGCTAAATAGCTTAGCTAATTTAAAATTAATATCTTTTTTATTTTATGAATAAAAAAATTCTTTTACTTTATCTAATATGTTTTTGAAAAAGCTTTCGTTGTTTTGTGTATCTATACTACTAGATACAGTTTTTGCAAACGGCCTTGCTGAAATATACCTAACTAACGCATAACTTGTTCTGTATGTTGGTTTTACTGTGCTTATTGCTCTTCCTGTAGATATTTTAACTGGAATATTTAAATTAATTTTTCCTGCAACATCACTTTTATTTATATTTACTATTCCTTGTCCTGTTAATATAACATTGTTAATTTTTTGTTTTACACCTTGATTTGTTATATCTTTATTTATTATTGAAAACATTTCTTCAATTCTAGCTTCAATTATCTCGATTAGTTCAGAACTTTTTATTATTCTATTTTTATTGTTGTCTTTACTTGTATTTAGAATAATGTCATTATCATTATCAATAAAAGATCTTAATGCTAATCCATATTGTCTTTTTAATTTATCCGCTTCTTCTTCTGATATATTTAATACTAATGCTATATCATTTGTTATTGTATCTCCACCTAATGGTATAGAATTTGTATATAAAAATGTTGAGCCTTCAAATACTCCTATATCAGTATTTCCTGCTCCTATATCAAGTAACATTATATTATCATGTAACTCATTTGTGTCTAATATCAAGTTTCTTTCTGCTAATGTTATTGGAACTATGCCATCTATTTCTAATCCAGCTTTTTTGAATATATTGCTTAATTGCCTAACATAATCTTTGTCAGCTAATATAACTTGAGCACTAATTGTAAAATTAGAACTTAATTTTCCTACTGGGTCTGTTACCACTGTTCCATTCTCTAGTGTTATTTTGTCTGGCACGATGTCTATCAAAGTTTGTCCTTCTGGCACTTCTATGTCTTTTACTTGCATTATTGCATTTTGTACATCTCTTACTGAAATTCCTGAGTATTTGTCTTTTACCTCTTTAGTTATACTATTTTGTACTATTGTTACATATTTGCCAGGAATTGTTACATAGGCAGAGTTTATTTTTAAATTTGTTTCTTCTTCAGCATCTTTAATTGTTTTTGCAAGGCTTAATATTATTTCATCTTCATTTATTATTTTCCCCTTCTTTAGTCCGCTACATTTATATGAGGTGTTGCATATAATTTCTACTTGACTGAAGTTGTTTACTTCCCCAACAACAGTACATACCTTACTTGTTCCTATGTCGACCCCCACTATGATATCTCCTATTGCCAAGTTAATTCCTCCATTTTTTTATTTAAATTTCTCAAGTGTATATATATTACATTTTTAGACAAATGTCAATAGAATTTGTTATATTTTTGTAATAATTCCGTAATGTTTTCGTAACAAATTCTATTTCATATTTTTCTAATTATTCTGTTTTTCCCTCTGCCTCTGTGTTTTTAGTTTTTTCGTTTCTTTTTTCAAACATTTTTGACCATTTATCAACATAATATCTTCTTATTATTGCTAAATTTACAAACATTCTTCCTACAAATACAACTATCGCTGCTAAGTATATATCTACATTTAGCTTTTGTCCTAATATTGTTAGCAAAATTGCTAAAATTGCATTTCCAAAAAATCCTGTTATAAATATTTTTAAGTCAAATTTTTTATTTATTACTGAAGTAATTCCCCCAAATACTGAATCTAATGCTGCAACTACTGCAATTGCTAAGTAACTTGAATATGTGTAAGAAATCATTGGTGCATTCATTCCTATTAAAGCACCTGCTACACATCCTATTAATATTGCTATAAAAACCATTTCTTCCTCCTATTCCATATATTTAGTTTTTATTTCTCCATTATATTTTAAAATTTTCACATTATTAGGTTTAGTTATTATAATATTTTGTCCTGTTTTTTTCATTGTATCTACAACTCCACCATTTCCTATTAATGAACTTTCCATATAAGTAGGGTCTCCTATTGCTTTTATAGTATATGGTCCTAATATTCTTTCACCATTTACTTTAATAAATGTTGAGTATTCTGAATCTATATCTACTATGTCAGTCATGTTTATTATTCTTTGATCGTTTATTGATATTGCTTCTGCTCCTGCCAATTTTAATGCATTTACTATTATAAATAAATTTGAGGCTGAAATTCTTTCTACTTCTTCATCTTCTGAATCTTCTATTTTTATTTCTATTCCTTTACCTTCAACATCTGTTTTTCCCAAACTCATATTAGTTTGCTCTAATTCATTTTCCATAACTTTGCTGGTTTCTTCATTTGATTCTTTAGTTTTTTTGTATTCTTCTATTTTCGCAATTGTCTCTTGATATTGTTTTTCTGTTTCTCCATATTTAGTTTTCCAGTTTGCCAATTCTGTTTGTAATTCTGCCTCTCTCATATTTTCTATTAATGTAATATCAGTTTCATTTACTATTTTAAATTGCATTGTCATTACTAAAACTAAAGCAAAACATGCTATACCAATTGTTATTGTCATGATGATTTTTCCTTTTTTTAAGCTTTTTATTTTGTTAATTATTTTTTCTTTCATGTTTTCCTCCTATTTTATAGTTTTAGCATATTGATATGTTATAGTTCCTGTATATTTTGGAATTGTTATATTATTTGATTTTTTCAACTCCGCTCCTATACTATAACTTTTTAATCTTTCTAAATATCCACCTGGTCTATTTAAGGCCGCTAATTGTTCTGGTAAACCTATTGCTTTTATAACAAATGGGGCTCCCACTTTTTCTCCATTTATGTCTATAATATTTCCACCACATATAATTCCACTTGTTGGAATTAGCCTTTGGTCGTTTATTGATATAGCTTCTGCTCCTGCATTTTTTAATTCATTTATAACACTTAAAACATCTAAATCATGTACAATTAAATCACTTGGATTCAAACTACTACTTATATCCTTTTTGCTATCAGTTAAAGTAATTATAACTCCTGGTCCTTTTACCTCTGCTAATCCTATTATTTTATTTCCTTGTGTTATGTTTTCGTCTTTTTCTTTTAAGTTGCTGTCATTTTTTGTTGAATTTTCTCTTTCTTTTTCTAGTTGTTCTTCTGCTTTTTCTAATTCTTTGTATTTGTTTTCATATCTCTCTTTATATTTTAATACTTCTGCTCTTAGGTTATTTTCTTCATAATTATTGCTTACTGTTGAATTATTATTTTTTACTGTTTTCATTTGTATAAAAATTCCAGCTGTTAATGCAAAACACATAATTCCTAAAACTATTGCAACTACTTTTTTATTTGTCAATTTTTGAAACCTCCTTTATACTTTGTTTCTAAAATAAGGACTAAATCCATTATTTAAATCTCCATTTACAAATATTTCTCCCTCTTTTCCTTTAGCTTGCTCTATTATTGCTTGTACATATAACATTTTGTTATTTAAATTAGTTGTATCTCCTAAATGTATTCTCTTTTTTTCTTCTGCTAAATATATAATATATTCATTTTTATTATTTATGTCAATACTTGTGACTTTACTGTCTAAACTACTTTCTTTCATTGTGTGCATTATTTTTATTACATCTTCTAATCTATTCAAATCATCTGTATTAAGTCTTTTTCCTGGTACAAATTCATCTTCTTTAGTTATAGCCCCTTGTATTATTGGTAAATTTTCATTATTGTCAACAATTTCTAATATGTAACCTTGTGTATTAATATACGCATATTTCCCCATGTAATCTACTGCATATTTTGCTATTCTTTCTTTTACTTCTATTTCTACTGTTGATGGTAATTTTCTTTTAATTTTTACACTTTCTATATATGGATTTTCTTTTATCTTATTTTCTATATATTTATTATAAAATTTGAAAATGTTTTCACCATTTTTTAATGTAGAAAGGCTAACTATTGTATCAGTTGCTACCTTATTATTTTGTGCTACTGTTATGTTTGATATGTTGAATATTGGTGATACTAATGCAAATGTAATACTTCCTGAAATTAAACCTATTATAATAAATATTTTTAAGAAAAATTTTATTCTTTTTATTTTTTTGGCTCTTTTTTGTTCTTCTTTGTTTAACCTTTTTCTTCTTGCTTCGTCTTGTTTTATTCTATTTCTATTTGTCATATTGATTACTGTTTCTGTATCAAAATCGAATTCTTCTTTTCTTTCTTGTTTATTTTTTTCTTTTATTCTCGCTTCTCTATCTTTTGCTTTTTTTCTTTTTACCATTTCTTCAATTGTTTCTTTTTGCTCTTGATTAATCATTTGATATGGATTTATATTGTCTTGTACTTTTTTTGCCAACTCTAACACTCCTTTTGGACAAGTTTTGTTTTATTCAAGGGCTTTAAAAGCCCTTATTTATATTTTTGTGATATCTACGCCGATATTTTTTAATTTAGTATCAAAGTTTTCATATCCTCTTAATATATATTCTATATTTTCAATTTTGCTTGTTCCTTTTGCTACTGTTCCTGCTAATACTAATGCCGCTCCTCCTCTTAAGTCTGTTGCTTTTACTGTTGTTCCATATAATTTTTTTGTTCCTTTTATTATTGCTGTTTTTCCTTCTATTGTAACTTTTGCTCCCATTCTTTTCAATTCCTGAATATATTTATATCTACTTTCAAATATATTTTCTACTACAACTGATGTTCCTTTAGCTGTTGTTAATACTGTCGCAAATACTGACTGCATATCTGTTGGAAATCCTGGATATGGCATTGTTTTTATATCTACTGCTTTTATTTTCTTTGGTGTATCAATTGTAATTTGATTCTTATTTGCAGAAATTTTACATCCCATTTCTTCTAATTTGTCAATTACTGGAGTTATATGAACCGGATTTGCATTTTGTATTATTAAATTTGTTCTATTTATTGCTGATAAACAAAGAAAAGTTCCTGTTTCTATTCTATCTGGCATAATATTATAGCTTACATCTTTTAGTTCTTTTACTCCTTCTATTTCTATATTGCTTGTTCCTGCACCTTTTATTTTAGCTCCCATTTTGTTTAAAAAGTTTTGCAAGTCAACTATCTCTGGTTCTCTTGCAGCATTGTTTATTACTGTTTTTCCGGTTAGCTAAACAACTTGCTAAAATAATATTTTCTGTTGCTCCTACACTTGGAAAATCTAAGTCAATTTTTTCTCCTGTTATTTTATCACAACTACACTCTATATTTCCATAGTTTTTTGCAATATTTATTCCTAATTTTTCAAATGCTTTTAAATGTAGCTCTATTGGTCTGCTACCTATGTCACATCCTCCTGGATATGAAAACGTTGCTTTTCTATGTTTTCCTACTAATCCACCTGCTAAAATAACAGATGATCTCATCTGTCTCATTAAATCTTCTGGTATTGTATATTTGTTTATTTTGCTGGTATCGATTATTATTTTATTGTTTTTCTTTACTATTGTTGCTCCTAATTGTTTTAAGATTTCAAACATCATTTGTGTATCATGTATGTTTGGAACATTGTACAGTGTACTTTTTCCAGAATTTAGTATTGTTGCTGCAATTATTGGTAATGATGCATTTTTAGATCCAGATATATTTACTATTCCTTCTAGCTTTTTTCCTCCTTTTATTATGTACTCTGCCATTTTTTTCCCACCTTTCTCGTATTATTTTGTTATATATTATGTTTTCTTTACGTAAAAAGTGATTTTACTATTTTCTATTGAATTTTTATAAATAATAATTTATAATGTTTATTGACATTTTAAAAGTAAGGAGATTATTTTTTATGAAAGACATTACTATTAAAAAATTATTTAAAAATACTAATGATTATGCAAATAACATTATTACAGTTGAAGGCTGGGTTAAATCTTTAAGAGATTCAAAAACTTTTGGTTTTATTGAACTAAATGATGGAACTTTTTTCAAAAATATTCAAATAGTTTTTAATGATACATTATCTAATTTTGAAGAAATAAAAAAAGTAACTCTTAGTTCTTCAATAAAAGTTACAGGAAATATGATTCTAACTCCAAACGCAAAACAACCTTTTGAAATTCAAGCAACAGAAATTAAAGTTGAAAGTTTAGCTGATAACAGTTATCCTTTACAAAAAAAACAACATTCTTTTGAATATTTAAGGACAATAGCACATCTTAGACCTAGAACTAATACTTTTAACGCTGTTTTTAGAGTAAGAAGTGTATTTGCTTATGCAATACATAAATTCTTCCAAGAGCAAGGTTTTGTATATGTTCACACTCCAATATTAACTGGAAGTGATGCTGAAGGTGCTGGAGAAATGTTTAATGTTAATTCTTTTGATTTAAATAACATTTCAAAAGCAGAAGATGGAACAGTTGACTTTTCAAAAGACTTTTTTGGAAAGCCTGCTCATTTAACAGTTAGTGGTCAATTAAATGCTGAAACTTTTGCTGAAAGTTTTTGCAATGTTTATACTTTTGGGCCTACATTTAGAGCTGAAAATTCTAATACAGTAAAGCATGCTGCTGAATTTTGGATGGTTGAACCAGAAATTTGCTTTGCAGATTTAAAAGATGATATGGATTTAGCAGAAAGCATGATAAAATATACATTCCAATATGTTTTAGATAATTGTCCTGAAGAAATGGAATTTTTCAACAAATTTATAGATAAAGGATTATTAGAAAGATTAAACCATGTTATAAATTCTGATTTTGCTAGAGTGACTTATACTGATGCAGTAGCAGAACTTGAAAAACATAATGATGAATTTGAGTATAAAGTATCTTGGGGTGTTGATTTACAAACAGAACACGAAAGATATTTATGTGAAAAAATTTATAAAAAGCCTGTTTTCGTTACAGATTATCCTAAGGATATAAAAGCTTTTTATATGAAACAAAATCCTGATGGAAAAACAGTAGCTGCAGCTGACCTTCTAGTTCCAGGTATTGGAGAAATCATCGGTGGTAGTCAAAGAGAAGAAGATTATGACAAATTAGTTACTAGAATGAAAGAACTTGATATGCCTATTGAAAATTACAATTGGTATCTTGATTTAAGAAAATATGGTAGTTGTAATCATGCTGGTTTTGGTCTTGGATTTGAAAGAGGAATTATGTATTTAACTGGTATGCAAAATATACGTGATGTTCTTCCTTTCCCAAGAACACCTAAAAATTGTGAATACTAAAATATATTTAAATAAACTAGATTATAATATTATTTTAAAAACTTTAATTTCAAAGAACAAATCGGAAAGCCATTAAATTAGCATAATTTTAATCTTTCTCTTAGGCTTTCCGTTAATTTGTTCGTGTGCCAATTTTACGTTAGTAAAATTGTGTACAATAGGGTTTTATATATTAGAAAGTCAGCATGACTTTCCTAATATATAAAAAGAACTCATACTAAAATATTTTGAGTTCTTTTTATTTTACTTATTTATATAAATATTTTTGTGGGTTAACATGTTTTCCATTAACTCTTATTTCTAAGTGTAAGTGAGGTCCTGTTGAATTTCCTGTTGAACCTACTGTGGCAATTGTATCTCCTGCTTTTACTTTTTGACCATTTTTAACATACATTTTACTTGTATGTGCATACCAAGTTTCTACACCATTACCATTGTCTATTTTAACTAAGTTACCATATGAACCACTATATTTAGCACATGTTACTGTACCATCAGCAATAGCTTTTATTGGAGTTCCTTTTTTTGCAGATATATCTAATCCTGTATGGTTTGATTTTCTTATTCTACTACTTACTCCATACCTAGATGTTATTGTTCCTGCTACTGGTTTTACTGCTAATTTTATACCATTTATTTCTGGCATATTATTTAATTTTTCTTGCTCTTTTTTAGCCTCGTCTTCTGCTTTTTGTTTTTCTTCTACTTCAATTATTTTACTATTTATATCTAATTTTGCTAATTCTATATTATCTACTTTTATTTCTTCTTCATTTTGTGTATATTTTTCTACAATAGTTAAATTAAGATCTTGTTCTTTGTTATCTTGTTTTGCTTTATTTACAATTTCTTCAGCTTCTTCTATTGTATTAACAGTTTCTAGTGTTTGATTATTAAAAGCAATTTCATAATATTTATATGTTATAATAGTGTTTTCTTCTATTTTGCTTATTACTTCGTCTTCATTAGTTTTTACAGATTTAGATACTAATTTAAGCTCATATTCTGGCTTATGTTTTAAATCTACCATGTCAACGTTTTTATTTTCACCTAATATACTTTCTTTTACACTTTCTTTTAATTCTTCTTTATTATTTATATAGCCGATTTTTTCTCCAGCCATACTTACTTCATAAATTGGTTTATATTTTATTAATATTATCGCGATTATAAATCCAATTCCTATTATTCCTATATTAAAATACTTGAAAATTTCTTTTGTATAGTATTTAATTTTAAGGTTTAAAATAAGCTTCACTCTCCTTTTTTATTGTCTTTTTTTAAACGCGACTATATTCTATTATACACTATATTCTTCCCAAAATCAAATTATGTATCCCTTTTTTATCGTAATTTGTCAAATTAAGCAAAACATATTTACCATAATAATCCATTTAGTGTATTTTTTCTCCATAATTCTTTATTTTTCTTGTTTTTTCTACATTTTTCTATATAAGTTGTTTTACATTTATTTCATTTTTTCTTTTATTAACCTATAAGTTCTAGGTGTATGTTGTGGTTTCTGTAAATTTAAACCATAAAATGCTATTATTTTCATGAAAGATGGAATAGGATGGTGATTATAATGGCTTTAGATTATAATATTATTGGGCAAAGAATAAAACAAGCTAGATTAAGTAAAAATTTGACACAAGAAGATTTAGCAGAGCAAATAGATATTTCTGTTGCTTTTTTAAGTAGAGTAGAAAGAGGAAATTCACATATAAATTTAAAAAGATTAAACCAATTATGTCGTTTATTAGATGTTTCTGAAGGTTATATTTTAAATGGTGTTTCAAGTAAATCCGAAAATTACTTAAATAAAGAATTTGCAGAATTATTAAAAAGTTGTTCACCTGAAACACAAAGACTTATATATGATATAGCAAAAGTTATTGCTGAAGAAGAACATAATAGAGAAGAAAACTAATTTTTTGATTATAGGCTATATAATTGTAAAATTATATGACCAATTTTTTATAATTTTATTAGATTACTAATTTATTAAATATTTTTAAAGTATATGATAGATAAAATATTATATACTTTTTTTATTTTGTGACATTTGCAACAGATTTATTCTTTTTTTGCTATTATGATTATTATATAATATAAGTTTTATAATTAAATTTTTTGTGAACTTTAAATGGATTTCATTGCTTATATTTATTTCTTATGTTATTATAATAATTGTTTATTTGTTTATAATAATAAATGTAATAAAAAATTTTAAGGAGGTATAATATGAATTTTGAACAATGGAAAGATTTTAAAAAAGGTGATTGGAAAGATGAAATTAATGTAAGAGATTTTATCCAACATAATTATACACCTTATGAAGGTGATAGTAGTTTCTTAACAGGTGCTACATCAAAAACAAAAAAATTATGGGATGAAGTTTTAGATTTATATAAAAAAGAACATGATTCTAAAGGTGGAGTTCTAGATATCGATACAAAAACTCCTTCTACAATATCAGCTCATGAAGCAGGATATATTGATAAAGATTTAGAAGATATTGTTGGTTTACAAACAGATGCACCATTAAAAAGAGCTATTATGCCATTTGGTGGTATTAGAATTGTAGAAAAAGCATGTGAAGCTTATGATAGAAAAGTTGATGAAAGAGTTGAAGATATATTCCACAACTACAGAAAAACACATAATGATGGTGTTTTTGATGCATATACACCAGATATCAGAGCTGCAAGAAGTTCACACTTAATTACAGGTCTTCCTGATGGATATGGACGTGGAAGAATTATAGGAGACTATCGTAGAGTAGCTTTATATGGTGTTGATGTTTTAATTGAAGAAAAACAAAAAGAATTAGACGTTTTAAATACAGATGAATTAACAGAAGAAGTTATTCGTTCTCGTGAAGAAACAAATGAACAAATTAAAGCTTTAAAAGAATTAAAAGTTATGGCTTCAAAATATGGTTTTGATATTTCTAAACCAGCAAATAATGCAAAAGAAGCTGTACAATGGCTATATTTTGGATATTTAGGAGCTATAAAATCACAAGATGGTGCTGCAATGAGCTTAGGTAGAACATCTACTTTCTTAGATATCTATTTTGAAAGGGATTTACAAAATGGAGTTATCACAGAAGAAGAGGTACAAGAAATTATGGATCATTTTGTAATGAAATTAAGACTTGTTCGTTTCTTAAGAACTCCTGAATATAATGAATTGTTTAGTGGAGATCCTGTATGGGTAACTGAAAGTATTGGTGGTATGGGTATTGATGGAAGAACATTAGTTACTAAAAACTCTTTCCGTTTATTACACACTTTAGAAAATCTTGGACCAGCTCCAGAACCAAATATGACAGTTTTATGGTCTACAAGGCTTCCTGAAGGATTTAAAAAATTCACAACAGATTTATCTATAAAAACTTCATCTATTCAATACGAAAATGATGATTTAATGAGAATTACTTTAGGAGATGACTATGGAATTGCTTGTTGTGTCTCACCTATGAAAATTGGTAAACAAATGCAATTCTTTGGAGCTAGAGCTAACTTAGCTAAAACTCTTTTATATGCAATTAATGGTGGTAGAGATGAAAAAACAGGAAAACAAATTACACCTCTATATCAACCAATTACTTCTGAATATTTAAATTATGATGAAGTTATGCAAAAATTTGACCAAATGATGGATTATGTTGCAAAAATCTATATAAAAGCATTAAATGCTATTCATTATATGCATGATAAATATTGCTATGAAGCTATTGAAATGGCTTTACATGATAAGGAAATTATCCGTACAATGGCTTGTGGAATTGCTGGTTTATCTGTTGTAGCTGACTCTTTATCTGCAATAAAATATGCAAAGGTAAAAGTAATTCGTGATGAAACAGGACTTGCTGTTGATTACAAAATTGAAGGAGATTATCCAAAATTTGGTAATGATGATGATAGAGTTGATCAGATTGCTGTTGATGTTACAAAAACATTTATGAATAAACTTCGTAAACATCAAACTTACAGAAACTCAAAACACACATTATCTATTTTAACAATTACTTCAAACGTAGTTTATGGAAAAGCTACAGGCAATACACCTGATGGTAGAAGATCTGGAGAACCTTTTGGACCTGGTGCAAATCCTATACATGGTAGAGATGTAAATGGAGCAATTTCAGTTATGAACTCAATTGCAAAACTCCCATTTGACTCAGCAGAAGATGGTATTTCATACACATTCTCTATTACACCTGGTACTTTAGGAAAAACTGAAGACGAAAGAGTAAATAACTTAGTTAGTATGTTAGATGGATATTTCTCACAAACAGGTCATCATATAAATGTAAACGTTTTTGATAGAGCATTACTTGAAGACGCCATGGAACATCCTGAAAAATATCCTCAACTTACAATTCGTGTTTCTGGTTATGCTGTTAACTTTACAAAATTAACAAGAGAACAACAATTAGATGTAATTCATAGAACTATACATGAAAGAATTTAGTTTTTAACTATAGCTGTGTATTGCAAAATGCACAGCTATAAAATTTATACTAAAAGGAATGATATAAAAAATGGAAAAAGCTTTAGAACCTTATGCTAGAGTTCACTCAATAGAAAGTTTAGGTACAGTTGATGGTCCCGGAATTAGATTTATTCTTTTTTTACAAGGATGTCATTTACAATGTAAATATTGCCATAATCGTGATACTTGGAATATTCATCTTGGTGAATTAAAATCATTAGACGAAATTTTTGATAAAATTATGCGTTGTAAAAATTATATAACACCTCGAGGCGGAGTTACTATCAGTGGTGGAGAACCACTTTTACAAGCAAATTTTGTTTACGAATTATTTACAAGATTAAAAAAAGAAAAAATTCATACTTGCATTGATACTTCAGGTTTATTAACTATAACTGAAGATATAAAAAAAGTTCTTAGTGTAACTGATTTAGTTTTATTAGATATTAAACATATTGATGATGAAAAGTGCAAAGAGCTAGTTGGTCATAGCAATAAATTGGAATTACAATTTGCTAAATATTTAAGTGACAATGGTATTCATATGTGGATTAGACAAGTTTTAGTTCCTGGATATACCGATGATAAGCAAGATTTATTAAAATTAAAAGATTTTATTTCTTCTTTAAAGACTGTAGATAAAGTGGAATTTTTGCCTTACCATAATTTAGGTGAGTTCAAATGGAAAGAACTTGGTTTAAAATATCCGTTAGAAAATATACGTGAAGCTAATGATGATGATATTGCAAAAGCTAATAAAATTTTAGGAATATAAGTTTTAAAAAAAAGTAGTAAATGAATCGAATAAATTTGATTTCACTTCATTTACTACTTTTTATTCATTGGAAATTTCCAGCATAATAGAATATATTAAAACTAATATCTATCATCACTATTTATTTTAATATTAACTATATTACATTCCAAGTAATTTTAATTCTACATTTTCCATTCTATATTTTCCATCAACTAATTTAAATTCAACTAATGTATTTTCAAGTGTTTCTTCATTTTGTCTTAAATCAGTTGTAAAATATAATTTTATTTTAGGAATTTCTACTTGATTAGTAATTATTTCTTTAAACACTTCTGCCATATGTTTTTCATCTTCACAAACTATTATAAGTTGTGGTAAACCAGAAAATCCACTATCTCCTATAACAAAATTCTCATAAAAGTCTTGATATAGTTTCATTTTGTCAACAAGTTTCTTTTTCCAATCTTCTTCTCTTCTAAATACTTCAAAAACAAATTGAATTGATTTATTATTTTTAGTCAATTTAACACTTCCACCAGTTGCCTTAAATATTTTTCCTGTCATTTTAGCAGTTATTGCTGGTTTTACCACATAACTGTCAAAAGCTTTTACTTTCCTTAAATATGCTATTAAAACTTGATTTCCTGCTAGTCTCTTTTTTATCATTGCAACAGGTTTTATATTATCAGAAGGTTGCCATTTACATTCAATTTCTTTTGATGTTAATAAGTATTTTCCCATCTTATCTAAGCAATATATACGGTAAACTCCTTTTCCATCATCAGAATTGAAATAATATCTTGTTAATATTTTAGATTTTACTAATTGCTCTAATTTATTATTTAATTTATCTTGAGATTTAATTTCTATTTCTTTTATTTGTAACATTTGAAATATTTGTCTAGATGTAATAAATTCAAATTGATTTACTAGTTCCATAATAGCAAAATGAATCTCATTAATTTGTCCTATGTTAATTTTATGAACTATTTGGTTCATTGATACATATCCATCTTTTCCATCAAATACTTTAATTTCTCCTTCTCTTATGGCAAATGGTGAAATTTGTGCTTTAATTTGATTATCTTCTACCAATTTTATTCCTCCTTTTTCATTCACTTTTTAATAATAACAATTTTATTTTTTTCTTTTCGTAGTCTATTCTTTTTATATATACATTTACTTCTTGACCATATTGCAAGTTTTCTTCATATTCTGTCATGCCTACTAAATTTGGAGTTAATTCTATAAATATTCCATTTTTATTCTTTTCTGTTTCTCTTATTATGCCTTTTACTTTTTCTCCAACTTTAAATTTAGATGCATTTTCTTCCCATGTTCCTAAAGTTTCTTTATAAGATAATACTACTTTTCCATGGTCTCTATTTATAGATTTTACTACTACTTCAGCTTTCTGTCCAATTTTTAGTCTTTCATATGGTGTTTGTATTCTTGCTACTGATAAGTCTTCTATATGTGCTAGTCCTACTACTCCTCCACCTATTTCTATAAAAGCACCATAAGGTTTTATGTTTTTCACAATTCCTTCTACTTTTTGTCCTATCTGTAAATCCTGTTTTATCCAATTCATGGCTTCATCTTGAACTTGCTTTCTAGATAATATTAATTGATTATTATCTTCAAAATTTTTAATTTTGAATTGAACAAATTTATGAACTTTGCCTACACATAAATCTTCTTTTGGAATTCCTTTATTGTCTATTTTTATTGATTCTATTTCATCTCTTGGAATTTTGCCTTTTAAACCATTTTCAAAATTTATATATAAGTTATAGTTTTCATCACATTCACTTACTAAACCTTGTAATGTTTGGTGATTTTCCATATATTTTTTCCAATTTTCTGTGTTTAGTCTTGTTACTTCATTATTCCAACCTTCAGGCACTATCTTTAAGTTATTCATTTGTTACTTTCTCCTCTTATCTTATGTTTAACTCTATTATATAGTTTTCATATAATTTTTTCAATGCTAATTAAGTATTTTTTCTACTTCTTTTTGAGTTAAATATCTCCATTTTCCAAGTTCTATGTCTTTTACACCTATTCCTGCTATTTTACTTCTATGGAGTGCTAATACTTTATGTCCTATTGCTTCACACATTTTTCTAATTTGTCTATTTTTTCCTTCATGAATTGTTATTTCTAATCTTGATTGATTTTTTTCTTTATCTGTTTTTAATATTTTTACTTTAGCTGGTTTTGTTATATAATCATCAATTTCCACGCCTTTTCTTAATTGCTCTACATCTTCTTGTTTTACTATTCCCTTTATTGTTACTGTATAAGTTTTTTCTATCTCATGTTTTGGATGTGTAACTTTATATACAAAATCTCCATCATTTGTTAATATTAATGCTCCAGATGTGTACATATCTAACCTTCCTACAGGTACAATTCTTTGCTTTACTTTTACTAAGTCTAATACTGATTGCCTATTAAATTGGTCTTTTGCTGTTGTTACATAGTCTATTGGTTTATTTAATAATATATATACAAAATCTTCTACTTCTTTTACTTTTTTTCCTTGATATGTTACTTCGTCTTTTTTTGGATTAATTTTTGTTCCTAATTCTGTTACTATTTTTTCATTTACTTTAATTTTACCTTCTTGTATTAATTCCTCTGCTTTTCTTCTTGATGCCACTCCACAATTTGCTAAATATTTTTGTAATCGTATTTCTTCCATTAAACATTCCTTTCTAGTTCGGGTATAAAATATAAATTTAATGTTAATATAATTTTTATTTTTAATACTTTTTTAAAATCTTATTTTTGAATTTTATTTTTATCTTTTAATTGTTCTAATATATCTTTAAAGTATTTTGGTAATTCTGCTTGTAAAAACATTTCTTTTTGTGTAATTGGATGTTTAAGTTTTAAACTCTTAGCATGTAAACATTGTCCCTTAACTCCCCAAATGTTCTTACCATTTGAATAAGTATCATCCCCTATTATTGGATATCCTATTTGTGATAGATGTACTCTTATTTGATGTGTTCTTCCTGTTTCTATTTTGATTTCTAACAAAGTACAATTTTCTTCTAAAAATCTATCTATTACTTTAAAATTAGTAATTGCATTCTTTCCATTTTGATTAACAGACATCTTTTTTCTGTCTTTTATACTTCTTCCTATTGGCATATCTATTGTAGCTTCATTTTCTTTTACAATTCCTCTAACTAAAGCTATATATGTTTTTTCTACCTCATGATTTTTAATTTGTTCACTTAAATTTATATGTGCTTTATCATTTTTAGCAACCACTAAGATTCCTGATGTATCTTTATCTAGTCTATGAACTATTCCTGGTCTTATTTCTCCTCCTATACCTGATAACGAGTCTTTACAAATATTCATTAAACTATTTACTAATGTTCCATCTGGATTTCCACTTCCTGGGTGAACTACTAATCCTTTTGGTTTATTTACAACAATTATATCACTATCTTCATATATTACTTCTACGGGAATATCTTGTGCTTTCAGTTCAATTTCTTTTGGTTCTTCTTTTTCTAAAGTTATTTTATCTCCCTCTTGAATTTTATAAGATGCTTTTGTTTTCTTGTTATTTACTAAAATCTTTTCTTCTTTTATTAATCTTTGAATTGCTACTCTAGAAATGTCATTATCTTTTTTTGCTATATACGCATCTATTCTATTACCTACATTTTCATTGTCTATAATAAATTCTTTCAACTTACTCTCCTTCTTTTTGTGTCCACTTGGTACCTGACCCTAATTGGACATTTTAATTTCTATGTTCTTTCATATACTACAAAATATTTATCACTATATATTTCTTTTAAATTTTCATCTTGTGTTTTTGTCATTATCATATTCATTTTTGAATTTTTATATGTTATTACATGTGTTATTCCATATTTTTCAAATGTGTCTTCATAAAAAGTTCCTATTCCTGATGTATCTATAAAATCCATAAATATATCTTCTTCTTTTCCACTAAATTCTGGTGCATATAAGTCTGCTCTAGAATCTATAAATACTGGTATTCCTCTGTATAACATATAACTTCCATAGTTATATTCATTATAAAATTTTGCTGTTCCTAAATCTATATTTTCAATTATATAATCACATGCCTGAACTGGATATGCAGTTTCATCAATATAAGTATCATCTAGTTTGTCTTTTACTTCATAATAGCTAAAGCCTAACATTATAGCAGTTATAATTATCATGACTGGAATTTTTGTAGCCTTTTTAATTAGTCCATTCATAGTTTGTTTAGTATATGTGCTGGTTAGTTCTACTAAAAATCTATTTAATATAAATGAACATATTAGCATAAACATTGTTACTTGTCTTCGTGAAATAATCATTAAATAACAAAGTCCACCACTCATAAATAAGTCACAAAGTCTAATTTTGGTTTTTGTAAATATTATTATTGCTAAGAAAATTATTAAAACACACATAACTTCTGTATCTGTTGCTAATGTCATTGGCAAATGTTCATTGATATTTTGTGTAGTATTTCCTTCCATTGTTTTTTCTAAATATGTGTATGGTGTATTTCCTAATGGTGTTAAAAATCCTGTAAATATACATATTATCATAACTAATATCAGCCATTTTGTAGCATCTTTTTTCTCTAGTTTTATTTTATATGGATTTTGTAATGCTTTTGTTCTTTTAATTTTTGTTTTATCAACAATTTCTTCTAGTGTTTTTAATTTTTCTTTTAGTTGTTGTATTTTTGTTTCATTTTCTGGTTTTTTTGATAATATCTTTATTTTTGTTTTTATACTTTTTAATTCTATCTTTCTATAAATTATTGTTTCAGCAAGTATTGCAATAATGTATTCTGCTATATATGGTAAATATAAAACAAAGTAAAATGGAAATACTGCTACATGAAGGTTTGCAATTAATATTGGAATTACAATTAATCCAACTGCATATATTTTTTTCTTAGTTTCTAAGAATTTTTCTATAAAATAAATTGTAAGTACAAATAGTATAAAAGTTACTAATTGTGCCCTTGCTGCAATGTATCCTCTTATTAAATACATTACTCCAATTGTTATTAAAAATGAAAATAATTGATTTTTAACTAATTTTCTGTTTGTTACATATAGTGTAAGTCCTAATATTACTGATAATAAGCAAGTTACTATATATATTCCTGTCATACCTGATGCATTGTAAATTAAATATGTTATTAAATCATATAACCAATGCGGATATGTGTATGCTAAATCTTGGTGCCATGAAAATGGATCTTGCATATCGATTCCACTTTGTACAATGTGTTCCCCTATTTTTATTGTATAAAATGTGTCATTTTGAAGTGTTACTGGAGTTAACGCAATACAAAAAACAGCAATTAATATTACTGCCATTATTGTAAATTTTATTCCACTATTTACTTTTGTTTTATCTGGTAATTTTGTTATTTCTTCTTTTTTATTCTTCTTGTCTGTTTTTAAACTTTTTGTCATATTTGATATCATCCTTTCTTTTTAAGAACAAAATCGACATGGTTAAAATATTTTCATATTTTAGATTTCTTACATTTTGTGTCTTTGTTCGTGCGTCTATGATTATATCAAAAAAAGTTTCAAAAAACTAGCTTTTTGAAACTTTTTCTATTTATATAAGGTTTATTTTAAACAGCTTCTTGATTTTCAATTTGTGTTTCTTGTTCATTATCGTTTTCTTCAATGATTTCTAAACTTCCAACTGACACTTCATATGCAACTCTTGTTTCTACTGTTCCATCTTCATGTTTTTTCTCATATTGTCTTGATTGAACTCTTCCTACTACTTTAACTTGAGTTCCTACTTCTATGTCTTGACAAAATCTTGCATTTCTTCCCCAAGCTATACATGGTATATAATCTGATTTATTATATGCTCTGTTTACTGCTAATAGTAAATCTGATATTTCTCTTCCAAATGGTGTTTGTCTATATATTGGTTTTTTACATATATATCCAACAAGTACAACTTCATTTGTAATTGTATCTTTTTTTACTATTTCGTTTTCTTCATTTTCTTGTGGTTCTTCTACTTCGATAATGTCTTTTGCAAATACAGTTAATATAAGTCTATTTTTTTCATTTTCATAGCTATTATATGATCTGAATTGCCCTTTTACTAATAAGTTTTTTCCTTCTTGTAGAGTTTCTTCTTTTATTAATCTTTCTGATACAGTGATTGGAATTATATCACTATTTCCACTTAAACGTGGTATTTCTAAATTAAAAACATAAAATCTTTCACCATAAATTTCATGACTAAATTTTTTTTCTCCTGTAACTTTTCCAACTAATGTTAAGTAGTTGTTTTCTAAATAATTTGTATTCAACTTGAACTCCTCCTATATTTTTTATTTATCAATTGTACTTTTTTCCTTACGCTCTCATTAATTACATTTTCTATTATACACCATTTTTTTGGTTTTGTCTACATAAAAAGTTAATTTTATTTAAAAAAGTCAGATTTTTCCTGTATTTGCTCCGTTATGGGTTTTTGTTTTATTAAAAAAATCGTATATATTATAAGTATTTCGTAGATTTTTATTTTTTCTTCTTCTCTTACTCTCACAAGTTCTTCACCAATTTCTATCATTTTTCCATCAATGCTTTTTAGGTTACGTTGCAAATATATTAAAATATTTCCATCTGATATACTAGATATTGTTATTGTTGCTTTTCTATTTAGTCCATATGTTATTATATTAGTTTTAAAATTATATATATTGTAATCTGTGTTTATATCTGAGTTTATTACAATATATTTTGCTTTATCACACATCTTTTTTATTATGCATAATTCGTTTATATATTCGTTTAGGTTTGCATCTATAATAATTGTTTCGCACTTAATATTTTTTATGTTATTTATACTTTTTTTATTTATATGGATTAATTTAGTGTCTTCTATTAAGTTTTTTCTTAAAATTTCATCAATATTATCAAAGCTCTTATTTTCTGAAATTATCCCAATAAAAGTCATGTTTTATCCCCTTAAATCTTTATATAAATATAGTACCCTTATATACCATATTTATACATTATTTTTTTATTTGTGTACCATTTACATTTATTTTGTAATTATCTTTATATATTAATTCTGAAACTTTTACTATTTCTAGTTGTTTATTTTTTATGTTTTTGATTAGCATATCTAAACTATCTGCTGTATGTTTGGTTCCATTATGACATAATATAATATCTCCTTGTTTTACTTTTTCTATCCTTTTCCACATTTCTTCACCATTTAGTCCTGTATAGTCTAATGTATCTAAATTCCATTGTATAGATTTATATCCTTTATCTTCTGCTGAACGTATAACTGTATTATTATATTCTCCATATGGTGGTCTATATAAATTTGATGTTTTTCCAATTATTTTTTCTATTTTATTTACAGATTCTTCTATTTCTTTTATATTTTCTTCGTATGAAAGATTAGCAACTTTTGGATGTGTATTACTATGGCTTGATATTTCATGTCCTGCTTCAAACATTTTCTTTACTGCTTCTGGATATTTATCTACCCACTCTCCTACCACAAAAAATGTTATTTTTACATTATTATTTTTTAATATTTCTAATATGTTATCTATATCATCCGCATTCCATGCACAGTTCATAGTAAGTGCTACTTTATTTTCCTTTGTTTCTACATTATATATTGGTAATAATTTTTCATTATTTGCTGATGTTTGCACCGTTTTAGGATTATTCATTCCATTTGCAACGCAAAATAAAAATATTACTGTTAGTACAGATACTCCATATGCTATAATTTTTTCTTTATTTAATACAAAAAACATAAAAAAATTCCTCCTAGGCTAAGCTATTTTAATTTTATGCTTTTCCTAGAAGGAATATGTATAATTTCTGTTTTTTTATAAATATTTATCATAATCAAAATCATAATCATAATTAGATTCATAATCGTAAAGAGTATTATTATATTTCATACTATTTTCTACTTCTTTCATAGCTTCTTGAAATACTCCTATACCTATTGCCAAAACAAATATATATATTATAACCATTAATATAAATCCTATAATACCTGTTGTTAGTCCTGCTATAGCCATTCCTTTTTTGCTTGATTTTAATGATAATATAGCAAATATAATTGCTAATATAGAACATGGCACTGATATATACCATACGCAGAAAAGTACAAGTGATATAATTCCTAATACCATTGATGTAATTGCAAAACCTTTTCTATCTTTTGTGGGAGTTTCTTCCTTTTTTTCACTTTGTGTTTGTTGTTCAGATTTTACAACTTCTATTTCATTTTCATTATTTTTTGGAGTTACTTCTTCTTTTAGAACTTCTTCTTTATTGTTTTCTTCCATAATATCTCCTCCCTTCACATTTTTATTATACTATATTTACTTTTTTTTGACAATAAATATGTTCATTATTTTGCAACTTTTATTTTTTTATTCATATGATATATAAACGGCATTTATGCTGTTTATAGAAAGGATTGAGTTGTATGGAAATGAAAAATAATAAAAATTGTTGTCCAGTTTTAGACGTTGATGGTATTATTTCTGGTGGTAAACAATTTGATTTAGATATTACTTTGCCAGAAGATAATCGTGATGTTATTTATGGTGTTGTTAGAAATTGTTTTAAAGAGCCTGTTGAAAATGCAGTTGTAAAATTAGTAGAAGTTGTTTGCGAAAATGGAAAAGATGAAAGAAGACCTATAGGTCATACTTTTACAGATAAAGAAGGAGAATTTGTTTTTGGTCCTTTATGTCCAGGAAGACAATACGCTATTCAAATTTGGGTAAATAATACTAAAAAAATGAAAATTTGTGCAAAATGTCATCATGAAGGTGCTTGTTTAAAAGGCGATAAATGCGATAAATGCGATTGCTATATAGATGATAGAAAAGAACCTTGTGATTGTGATAAAAATGTAAATTTTTTAAAAGAAGAAGATTTTAAAGATTTAAACTTTTAATTGTTTACTAATATTTATAGAAAAATACCATATAGAATTTCTATATGGTATTTTCATTATACAATTCCCATTTTTTTAATCATCTTTTTCCCCTTTTTCATCATTGTTTTCTTGTTCATTTTTCCACTTTCTGCATATATCATAAATAGTCCTGTAGTTACTAATCCACCTATCATTACTCCTTTTACAAACTTCATTTTTAATATCATTCCTTTCTGAAGGCTTATTTAAAGTTGATATATATTTAATATTTTTCTTAAATTTACTATATGAATATTTTTCGTTGATTCAGCTTATCAATATAAAAATATTAACTATGTTCAAACTTATATAACCTTTTCTTTTTATTTATTATTTCTTTATTTTTACTTTTTTATACTTTTTTACTATGGAATATATTTCATGCATTGCAATAATAGCTAAAAATATTCCAAAAGATTTCTTTAGTATATTAACATCCATTTTTAATGAAATATTTGCTCCTATAATTGCTCCTATAATTCCATATAAACTTATTAGTGTTCCTGTTTTTATATCTATGTTTTTGTTTTTTAAATTTACTAATATAGCGACAATTGATGTTGGTATAAAAAATATTAAATTTGTTGCTTGTGCTATATGTTGTTCCATACCTAGTATAAATGTAAGAAGAAATATTAATATTGTTCCTCCTCCCATTCCAGTTCCACTAACTATTCCTGACACTATCCCTATAAATATTTTTTCCATATTTCCTCCTACTTTGAATCCATAATTTTTCTTATTCATTTATAATTTGTGTGCATAATATGATTTTTTAAACTACTACAAAATTATTATTCTATACTAGCATTTTATAAGATGCATAAATTAAAAATATTGTAAATGCTATTTTTAATATTTTTTCTGGTGTTTTTTTTAATAATTTTGCTCCTATATATCCTCCAATTATTCCTCCTATAGCACATAATACAGCTATTTTCCAATCTATATAATTCCCCTTATAATAAAAGAAGCTACTTGTTATCACCATTGGTAATATGCAAAATACTGATGTTCCTCTTGCTTTTTTATCATTAATTGATAATAAATATATAAATGCAGGAACTAATATCATTCCTCCTCCTGTTGAAAATAAGCCGCTTATTACCCCCGCAAATATTCCTATAATTGATTTCTTTAATATATTTTTATTTTTTCTCATAATAAAAAACCTACTTTTCCTTATTTATAGTAGGTTTTCCAATTATTTATTTTTTATTATTATTTTTTTTAATTATTGAAAGTTTCATATACTTTTCTAAAATTTTATATTGTTAAATTACTAAATTTTATAATTAGTATCTTTATTTCAATATATATTTATGATTTTTTCTTTTTGTGGAATAAATTTCCAAAATGTCCACTTGGGACCTGGCCCCGTCTCAATTGTACATTATGGCGTGTAATATTTTGTTCCTAGCATTTTGTCTGGTAAGTATTGTTGTTCTACATAGTTTTCTGGATAGTCATGGGGATATTTATATCCTTCATGATATCCTAAATTTTTCATTTGTTCTATTGGTGCATTTCTTATATGCATTGGTACTTCTCCTGTGTCTTTATTTTGCACATCTTCCAGTGCTTTGTTTATTGCTACATATGAAGCATTTGATTTTTTTGATGTTGCTACATATATTGCTGCTTCTGATAATATTATACGTGCTTCTGGCATTCCTACCATATGTACGGCTTGCATTGCACTATTTGCTATTACTAATGCATTAGGATTTGCCATGCCCACATCTTCTGATGCGCATATTACAATTCTTCTTGCTAAAAACATTGGGTCTTCACCACCGTTTAATGCTCTTGCTAAGTAAAATACTGTAGCATCTGGGTCAGAGCCTCTCATGGATTTTATAAATGCACTTATATTGTCATAATGTTCTTCTCCATTTTTGTCAAATATTGCTTTTCTAGTTTGTACACTATCTTTTATTACTTCATCTGTTATATGGATATATCCATCTTCACTCATTGAGGTTGTTAATGTTGCTACTTCTAAACCATTTAATGCTGTTCTTACATCTCCATTACTTATTGTTGCTAATTTTTTTAATGTTTCATCAGATATTTTTATTTGATATTCTCCGTAATCCTTCTTTTTTATTTAATGCATTTTTTAATACTTGATAAATATTTTCTGGTGTTAATGGATTTAGCTTTATTACCATTGATCTTGATATAAGAGCTTTATTTACTTCAAAATATGGATTTTCTGTTGTTGCTCCAATTAAGATTACTGTTCCATTTTCTACATATGGTAACAGTGCATCTTGTTGCAATTTATTAAATCTATGAATTTCATCTATAAACAATATACTTTTTCCTGTTGGATTTAGCATAAAATTTTTAGTTTCTTCTATAACTTTTTTTATATCTGCAACTCCTGCTGTTACTGCATTTATTTTGTAAAATTTATATTTCGTTGTTTCACTAATTACCCTTGCAAGTGATGTTTTTCCACAACCTGGAGGTCCAAACAATATAATACTAGATAATCTATCTGCTTTTATTGTTCTATATAGTATTTTATCTTTAGCTAGCACATGTTCTTGTCCTACATAGTCTTCTAATGTTTTAGGTTTCATTCTAAAAGCTAATGGTTCATTTGAGTTCATTTGTTTTACCTCCTTTATATCTATATTTTTATTGATTTCCTAAAAGTTTTAAGCCTTGTTTTATAATTTCTTCTGTTGATAGTTCTTGTATATTTATTTTTTCAAATGTTTTTTCTATTTCTTTTTTATTATATCCTAGTACTTGTAAAGCTTCTACTGCCTCTTTAGCTTTTCCTTGATTTTCTAAAGCCTGTTGTATTTTTGCTGTTGCATTTTCATTTTGGTTTTTG
Organism: uncultured Clostridia bacterium; assembly: GCA_963558245.1. Classification (GTDB taxonomy): domain Bacteria; phylum Bacillota; class Clostridia; order TANB77; family CAG-508; genus CAG-269. The sequence continues at coordinate 15,610 of CAUWGA010000010.1, read as the reverse complement.
TCTATTTGATTTTTTATTGCTTCTACTTCTTGTTGCATTTTTATTTTGTCTTTTAGTTCTAATATAATTCTTTTAGCTGATTTCGGACCTATTCCTGGAATTTGTGTTAATGTTTTTACATCTTCAGAAACTATAGCTAGTGCAAATTCTGATGGTTCACATATTGCTAATGTGCTTAAAGCTGTTTTTGCGCCTATTCCACTTACTCCTAATAATAATTCAAACATTTTTAGTTCTTCTAAAGTATTAAATCCAAATATGCTTATATCGTCTTCTCTTACTCTATAATGAGTATGAATTTTCACATTGTCTCCTATATTACCAAGTGCTTCTATTGCATTTTCTGACATAAATATTTTATATCCTAGTCCCCCAACGTCAATAACAACATATTCTGTCATTTTCATTTCTAATGTTCCTTTTATATATGCTAGCATTTAATAATCTCCTTTTTCTTTCATTTGTTTTTTATTTTTATATTCAGCTTGCTTATCTATTTTAATAATAACTAATTTATAATTATTTATTAGTTATTATTATTTTATCTATATATTATAAAAATATGTTGCTTCTAAATCAGCCTCATGTGTTAATAGTGCAATTGGATATTTTTTATAACTTGCTCCTATTGCATTGTAGTTTTCTTTTGGTTCTGTATATCCCATGTGCCAGCGTATTGAATATTTTTCTTCTGGAGTTAGTTTTATATATTCTGTAATCATCATTACAGATTTTTCTCCATGTCCATATGGAATTGTATCATCAACTGTATAATATGGTACTTTTTCCCATACACCTAGTGCATTTTTTGCATTTCTATAATCTACTTTATAAAAGTTAGTTTTACAAATATCATGTAATAGTCCTATTATTATTATTGATTCTTCTGGAATTTCTATATCCATTACACAATTTTCTACTTTATGTTTTAGTATTTCATAAACTTTCATACTATGTTCTGCAAGTCCACCTTCATAATCTCCATGAAATCTTGTACTTGCTGGTGCTATAAAAAAGTCTGATTTTTCTAAAAATTTAATTAGTTCTTCTATTCCTTCTCTTTTTACTTGTCTTAATAATGTTAAAAATTGTTCTTTCATCTATTCCACCTCTTTGTTTTATCTCAAATTACTTGGTAATTATATATATTTTTATTTTAAAAGTCAATAGAGGTACAAAACAAATTTTTGTATTTTATTGTTTTAGTTGTTAATAATTAAAAGTTATATAAAATATTAAAAAACAATTCTATATTATTTCTGAAATAATATAGAATTGTTTTTATAATTGTATAAATCTTTAATTTTATATGATACAGTGATTAGCAATTTATTTTTCTTGGTCTGCATTTGTTTTCCTGTTTTTTTGTTGTTTTGCTATTACTCTTTTTAGTATTTTCACCCCCGCTTCTTTTTCAGTTCTTCCTAATATTAATCCGTCTTTTTGCATTTTATTTAAAGTATCTGTATCACATTCTAGCATTTGTCTATTCTTTTCAGAATATAAGAATATCTTTGTTTCTTTAGTTTTTCTATCTAATCCATATATGCAAAAAGAATATTGATATTCATCACTTTCTTTTTTAGGGCTTTTTACTTGGAATTGAAAAACATCTTCTCCTATATGTTCTGGTAATAATATTTTAAACACAGACTTATAATATCTATAAGCTTCAATTATACCTGCATTTTCTATTCCTTCTGATATATCTTCGTTTTTTATAATTTGCTTTAATATTTCTGGTATATTTTCTCCATATATTTGTTGTTTAGCACTTTTTATTTTATCATTCTTATAGTCAGTTTCTTTTTCTACATATCCTATTTCTTTTAACATTTCATCTAACACTCTATTAGGCATTTTTTCTTCTTTTAAATAGTTAAAGTTCTCTATTCGCATTTTTGTTTGAATATTATGCATATCCATTTGTATATCTGCTCTAATCTTTTTGCCATTTTTTAGATGAATTATATTATTTACATGCGGATCTTCTGGTATTTCTTTTATTACTTGATTATTTATTCCGAATTCCTGCAATACATATTTATATAATGTTGATATTGTTACACAAGTGATTTTTCTTTTTTTAGTAATTTGCTCAATATTTTTACTATCTTCAATTGATTGTTTGTATGCTATATCTCTTGCTTTTTGATTTCCCCAATAATATTTTTCATCAAATTCTTTTAGTTTTGCAACTTCTACATATAAATATAAAGCAGTTTTTATTTCTATTTCTTCATCTGTTCCAGTAAAAGTTGGCATTTTATTTTTTAATTCTTTTATTAATTCTTTTTTATTCATATCGTCACCTATTTTGCATTTATCTTATTCGCTTATTATATCATATAATCCTTCTTTTAAAAATACTATAGAATTGATTTGCATTATATAAAATTTTTATTATTACATTATCACTTCTATATTATATACTTTTCTTTTTCCATCTAATTTTATTTTATTTTCTATTTCCTCTCCATCTAACATAATTTTTCTTACTTCTCTATTTTTTCCATCAGGATTTTTAACCACTATATTGTATATGCTTTCTTTCCATTTATACTGCATTTTATATTCTTTCCATTCTCTTGGAATACATGGTTTTATTGTTATATATCCATCTTCTATTACTAACCCCAATATATAATATATACCTGCTTCATAATACCAGCTACTTGAACCTGTGTACCATGTCCATCCTCCTCGTCCTGCTAAGTTTCCCACTCCATAGATATCTGCTGGTATAACATACGGCTCTGCTTTGTATTTATTGCAAGCATCTTTTGTTCTGGAATGTTCTATTGGATTAATCATTCTATATAATTCTAATGCTTTATCCCCAAATCCTAATATACTTTCAGCTATTATTACCCATATTGCTGCATGTGTATATTGCCCTCCATTTTCTCGTACTCCTGGTAAATATGCTTTTATATAACCTGGTTGTAGCTTTCCTTTTTCAAAAGGTGGGTCTAACAATTTTATTATTCCATTTTCTCTATCTACTAAATGATTTTCCAAGCTTTCCATTGAAATATATTTTTTGTCATTTTCTCCCGCATTTGATATTATACTCCAACTCTGTGCAATGCTATCTATTCTACATTCATCATTTTCCATACTTCCTAATATATTTCCGTCATCCATATATGCTCTTTTATACCATCTTCCATCCCAGCCATTTGTATTTAAAGCTTTTTTTAAATCTTGTTTTATTTTTTCATATTTTTCAGATAGTTTTATATTTTGTTCGTCTATAACTTCACTTTCATTAACATCATTTTCTCGTTCTTTAATAATTGGAATAAAACCATCTAAAATTGCATATAAGAAAAATCCAAGCCAAATACTTTCACCTTTTCCTTTATTTCCAACTGTACTAAATCCATCATTCCAATCTCCTGAACCTATTTTAGGTAACCCATGTTCTCCAAAATTTAAACTTTTTTCTATTGCTCTTATACAATGTTTATATATGCTTTCTGACACATCGCTTTGTTTAAATAAATCATATTTTTCATCTTGTCCTTCTTGTAGAATTTCTCCACTTAAATATTCGGTTTCTATATCTAAAATTGAGTTATCCCCTGTAAATTCAATATATTTTATTGTTAAATATACTAGCCATAATAAATCGTCAGAAAATCTGGTACGTATTCCTCTGCCTGTTTCTTCATGCCACCAATGTTCTACATCTCCTTCTAAAAATTGATGTTTACTATGCTTTATTATTTGATTTTTCATAAACTCTGGTTCTAAATATCTTAATCCTAAAGTGTCTTGTAGTTGGTCTCTAAATCCATAAGCTCCTCCTGATTGATAATATCCACTTCTTGCATATAGCCTGCTTGCTATTGTTTGATATGGTATCCATCCATTAAGTAATATATTAGTAGATTCTAAAGGAGTATATACTTGTAGTTTTCCAAGGATGTCCTTCCAATAATTCTTTGTTTTGAATAATTCTTGTTTTGAATTTGATAATTTACTATATTTATACGCTGTATTTTTACAGTCAATTAAATTATCATTTGCACCTAACATAATTATAATTTCTTTATTTGCATAACTTTCTAATTCTATATTTATTTCTAATGCCATACAGCTTTCTTGACCTATCCCTGTTTCATTATTAAGTTTTTCTTCTTTTATTCCTGTTGGATTTTCTATTTGGCCACTACCTAAAAATGATTTTTTACTTCCAGTATAAGAGGTTATTTTTTCGCTAGCAGATATATATGCTATGCTACTTTTATCTTCTGTGTTATATATACTTTTTGAATATACAATATTATTGTTTTTATCAAAGTTTGTACATATATATCCATTTGTTTTTATTTCGTCTTCTCCCAATACTGGTTTTATATAATAGTATAATTTTATCTTTTTACGATTAGGTGTTACATTTTTTAAGTTTAATATTCCTACTTTACAACTATCTTCTGTTGGAACAAATATTTCTAGTTCTTGTTCAATTCCATCACTTTTGTGAATATACTTACAATATCCAAATCCATATATTATATTGTAATTCTTATTATCTGGCATTGGATTTAATCCTAATGACCAAGTTTTTTTATTTTCTATATCTTTTAAATATATTATTTCACTCGGAATATCATAACTTGGATTATTTTGCCAACTTGATACACGATTTAATCTGCTATTTTTATACCATGTGTATCCGCCTAAATTTTCTGTTACAACTGTTCCAAAATTTTTATTTGCTAGTATATGGCTCCAAACAGTAGGTAATCTATTTTGTTTATTTACTTTTATCAAGTACTCTTTTCCATCTGGCGAAAATGCACCATATTCATTATAATATTTCAATTCTTTATTATTTTCTAATATATCTATATCATTTGTGTTTTCTTCTTCCAATAATAATTGATTTTCTTCTGCTAATATTTTATTTTTTTCCAAATATTCTTCTTCAATTTCTTTTATATTATTTTCTATTGTTCCTTTGCTACTATCTATAACTATAGTTGCTAAAATCTCTAATAAATTAATATCACGTTCATCCATTTCGTTTTTTACAAGACTAAATATTCCACCTTTTTGATTTTTTAGATATGCCATATGCTGATTTAATATTGCATTTTCAATTTCTTCTTTTACATAGTTTTCATAACTATGTTTTTCTTCATCTAAAATTATTAATTCTGTTTGTATATTTTTAGTTCTAAAAAATTCATATGCTTTTAGAATATCTTTTATAACGTAGCTATCATTTACATCTCGCATTTTTACTAATATTATTGGTAAATCTCCAGATATTCCATATTTCCATAAGTCGGACTGTTTGTATTGATTTTGTTTAATATTTTTTATTCTATGACTTTTTACTGAGTTATCAAAAATAATATATGATAATATTTTTTGATATAACGCTATTTCTTTTCCTTTTATTCTTAGATATCTACTCTCTGCTTCTATTCTTGCTTTTGATAATTCAAATTCCATTTTAATATTTTTAAGTGATTTATATTTTTCTATATTCTCTTTTACTTTTTGTTTTTCTTCTCCAACACTAATTACTAAATCAACATCTATTTTTTGTTCTGGTTTAATTTTTACTATTCTTTTTAAAGCTACTATTGGTTCAGTTACTAATCCTATTTTTTTTGATAATGGTATTGAATTTTGAACCATGCTTGGTATTCCTAAATTTCCTCTACCTATAAACCTACTTTTATTTATTTCGTATTCTAAATCCCCAATAGTTTCACTATTTGTGGATAAGTTTGCCATTAAAAACATTTCTTTTGAATTTTCTTCACGATTTTTTCTTTTTATTACAATACTATTTGTTTCTTCGTCATATTCATATATTAAAAACAAATTGTTAAATACAGGGTGTGCATAATCTTGTTCTTTTGTTGATAATACAGGTTCAAAATATGTTGTTACTTCTATTATTTCTTCTTCATTTCCATAGTTTTCTATGGTTAATCTTCTTAATTCTACTGGTTCATTTGATGCTACTGTTGTCCTAATTTTGCTTTTAATATTACCTTCTATAATTTCTTGTTCTACTTTATCTGGCATAAAACTAATTTGATATTTTTTATCTTTTTCATTGTTAAATTTATAATTTGAACTCCATATTTGTTTTGTTTTTATATTTTTCATAACAAAAAATATTCCTTGTGAATAGTCATCTGTTTTCTTAAATCTATTCACATATATATCTTTGTATTTGCTGACCCCTTCACCTTTTTGATTAATTGCTACTACATAGTTTTCATTAGATATAACATTTCCTGTAATTAACCTTTCGTCTATTTTATTATAATCTGTTTTTACATAATTTTCATAATCCTTATATTTTAATTTTTCTACTTTTTCTTTTTTCTCTTTAGTTATTATAGAAGTTTCTGGCATAGTTTCTTGCAATAATATACTTACAGCTTCTATGTCTGGATTTTCCATAAATCTTTTTTGTAATATTTTATTATTAAAAAGATTATTAATTGCTAAAAGTATAAGTCCTTGATGATGTGCCATATAAGTTTTTACTACGCTTGATGTTTTACCCTTGTCAACTCTTTCTGGTGTATAATCTATAGATTCATAAAATCCAAATTTATCATACATTCCTTCTTTTTCTAGCCTTTTTAAATTTTCTAGTTCTTCTTTTGGTTCATCATTTATTGCCAATATTCCACCATATGAAGAAACAACTAATTCGTCTGCAAGTCCTCTTTTTAGTCCTAACCATGGTATTCCAAATGCCTTATATTGATAATTTGCTTTTAAGTCCTTTACATTAAATGCTGATTCTGATATTCCCCATGGTATATTTAGCTTTTTGGCATATTCTTTTTGGCTCATAATCATAAATTTACAAGATTCATCTAATAAACTTCCTTCATATCTTGGTATATTTATATCTGGCATTAAATATTCAAAAGCTGTTCCTGACCATGATATAAGTCCTTTATATTTCCCAAGTGTTGTTAATGTTCTACTTAAGTAATTCCAATGTTTTGCTGGTACATCCTTTTTTGCTATTGCTATTAAACTAGCTTGTCTTGATTCGGATGCTAATAAATCATAATATGAATCTGTTAGTTTATTTTCTTCTATATTAAATCCTATTGAAAATATTTGAAGTTCATCATTATATAAAACTGAAAAGTCTGTATTTTTTATTATATTTTCTAAAATATTAATTAAGTTCTCAATTTCTATAAAATTATTATCTGTAATTTCATTATTACTTTCATGTTTGATATTTTCAACATTTATTTGAGCTTCTCTGTATTCTTTTAATATATTACTTAAAAAACTTTTTACAACATATAAATATCCTACAAAGTTTCCGCTATCTACTGTTGATATATATCTTGGTATTAAAGGTTCTTTTGTTTTTATTTGATACCAATTATATAAATGTCCATTCCATTTTGGTAAGTCTGCTATTGTATAAATTATATTTTTTATTAATTCTATTGATTTTTCTTTTGATATATACCTTAAGTCATAAGCTGATATGACTGCTAATAGAGATAAGCCTATATTTGTTGATGATGTTCTATTGACTATTTTTTCTTTTCTATCTTCTTGATAATTGTCTGGAATTAAATAGTTGTTTTCTTTGTTTAAATATGTTTCAAAGAAATTCCATGTTTTTTTGCCTATTTCTTTGATATATTCTTTTTCTTCTTTTGTTAATTTTTCTACTGCTTTTATTTTATTTTTCCTTTTACTTATATCGCACATTATTATCGGTGTTATAATCCACAGAATTCCTAAGATACTCATATATTTATTTCCGCAACATATGCTATCAGCTATCTGAATTAAACCTATAAGTATATTAAAAAACATTTGCTTAATGTATGATAAGTTATCCGATTTTGCTTGTTTTTCCGCTTCTTCTGATGTCATCCACTCTAATAAATGATTTTTAGATACAATTACTCTATATAATGTTTTTATTATAGCTTTTGCTGATACATATGCTTTATATGGTAAACATCCTATTGTTAATATTGCTCTTAATAAAATCCCTGGTACACCTGCTATTTTGGGTGTAAATGTTTTACTTTTTTGTTCTCCTTCTTTTCTAAATATAATTAAATTTATCAGTTCTAATATAAATGGCATTAAAGGTATAATTAATAACCATACATATGATTTTTTTACACTCGCTAATAATATAGCTCCTATTATAACTGAAATCTCTAATAAACTTCTTCTTAAATTATCTAAAATTTTATATCTTGATATTAAATTTAATCCATATCTAGGTAATAACCATCTTGTTATTTGCCAATCTCCTCTAATCCATCTTGATAATCTATTCATAAAGCTATTATATTTAGTTGGATAGCCATCCATCAGTAAAATATCTGATACTAATCCACAACGTAAATAACATCCTTCTAGTAAATCGTGACTTAATATCGTGTTTTCTGGAAATTTATTATTTAATACTTTAGAAAATACTTTTAAATCATATATTCCTTTTCCTGTAAAAATTCCTTCTTGAAAGTTATCTTGGTAAATATCTGAAATTGCATTTGTATAACAGTCTATCCCTCCAGCTCCTGCAAAAATTTTAGTAAACATATTAAAAAAACTTATATTTAAATTTATACCTATTCGTGGTTGCATTATTCCATATCCTGAAATTACTTTTGTTTCATCTTCATTTAATACAGGTTTATTTAAAATGTGTGCCATAGCCCCTACTAACTCAAATGCTGAATCTAAAGTTAAATCAGTGTCTGAATCTAAAGTTATAATGTATTTTATATTTTTTAATTCTTCTTTTAAGTTATTATCTTCTTCTATATAATTTTCGATTGTATTTTCTTTAAATGGATTTTTGATATGTCCTAACAAATATTCATTAAATTGATTTAACATACCTCTTTTTCGTTCCCAACCAAGATATGCATTTTCTTTATCATTCCATATTCTTTTTCTATATATAAAATTAAATATTGGTATTATTTCATTTTCATTTTTATATTTATTATTTAGATTCTTTACTTGTATTTTACCTTCTTTTATAACTTCATCATCATATTTTTCTTCAATTTTATCACTTTGGCTACAGTCTCCAAGTAAGCAAAAGTATATATTTTTAGATTTATTTGCAAGATAAAATACTTCTAACTTTCTCATTAGTTCATCTACTTTTTCTTTGTCTTTTACTATTGTTGGTATTACTACCATAGTTTTATTTTCTTTATCTATTCCATTAGAAAAATCTAATTTGGGTATTAATTTAGGTTTTACAATTTTACTTGATATATAAGAAATAATTTGTATTACTATTTCACTTGTTGGTATAAAAAATATTATCATGCTAAATACAAAAAACCATGTTTTGTTTATTTGGTAATTTGCTATTTTTGCAAAATAATATGAAATAATTAGACTAAAAATTGTGATTATTGATATATATATTCTTGATTTAATTTTAGAATTACATTTTTTATTTGTTTTATAATTTAAAGTTTGATACAGTTCTTCTATACCATCATCTATTAAAAAATATCCTATATGTTTTTGATGTGTATCAGAAAGTTCTAGCAACTTTTTGGCAATATAAATCTCTGAAATTTTTGTTTTTTTAGATATTTCTTTTATTTGATTTCTATAATATTCTTTTGTTTTACTGTCCATTTTTTCATAAATTTTACTATTGTCTTGCTTTAATAATTCTTCTACTCCATTAATTTTTTCAAAAATTTCTAAAAAATTAATTCTTTGAATTTTCTTTATGCTTGTTATGCTATTTCCAATTGAAACTTTTCTTACAGCGATATCAAAGTGTTCTTTTTTTATTACATCTGATACTGTAGTTCCTGTTAGTTCTATTGTTTCTTCTAATGCTTTTAAGTAACTATATCCTTTTTTACCATATCTTTTTAAAATATATGACATATATTCTACAAAGGAATAGTGCATATCACTAAATATTGTTTTTTCAATTTTTTTATTTGTATTAATTTTAAATATTTGTTCTGTTTTAGACTTGTTTTCTACTAATCTTTCTACTATGTTTTCTGCCTTATATTTTTCTATTTGTGCAATATATATTCTTTCACATACTTCTCGTATGTTTTCTATGATAGCAATTTCTAAAAATAAGCCTATATTCCATATTTCTTCCATACTAAGTGTTTTTTTAGTTTGATAACTTAAAAGATAATCTTCTAAATCTCTTTTATCTATTTTATTATCTGTATATGCTACAATTTCAGATGCTAATACATATATTCTTGCAAATCCTTCATAAGGTCCATTAGCTATTCCTACAAAACTTTGATATTTCTTTATTGTGAGTTCTTTTTCTATTTGTTTTACGCATTCTTCTAGTATATATAAGTTATCTAATAACCATTCTCCTGCTGGGTGTATATTTATTCCTAATTTTAGATGTTCGTTTAATATATTATATACATTTTGTATAACCTTAAAGTTTTCCATCAAATGTGGTATAGGATACGTATTTTTTTGTGACTTGGACGTTAATATATGGTTTGAAGCTACTTTTTGTAAATGAATTTCTAATTGCTTTTTATCTAATGGTGTTCCATTTATTTTTAATATTTTCAAAAAAATCCCACTCCTTGCTAATATGTTTTACACATATTGTTCGCAAAGAGTGGAAATTTTATGCATTTATTTTAATTTTTATATTTTATCTTTCTTCATCAGTTGATTTATCTTGACTATTTTTTGCATTTTGCATTTCTTGATATTCTTTTTGTGCTATTTGGTCAAATTCCATATCTTTAACTTCTTTTGTTTTTTCTCCATCTTGTTCTTTAAATTCTATTGTTAAATTTCCAGCTGCAAATTCGCTTGTCGTTTCTAATGTTTTTTGATATCTTTTTATGACTTTATCTTTATCAAATTCACCGTTTCTTACATTATTATTATTAGCTTGAGTATTTGCTATAGTGGCTATATACTCTTCTACTTGTTTTGGAATTAAACGTTCAGGTATTTTATCTTTATTATATTCTCTTTCTATGTCAATAGTTTCTACTGTAGGTTCATTTTTATCAGCAATATTTGAGTAAACTTTAATATTTTCTTGACTTACTCCCGCTTCTTCTGCAATTTTAGATTTTACAACATCCAATTGCAACGCTTCTAAGTCTGCTCCAATTTCAATTAATTCTTTTACATCTATATCATTTCTTTGTAATCTAGTATCAAGATCTTGAATTGTTTCTAGTGTATCCTCATCAATATTTAAGCTTTCTGGAGTTTTTCCTGTGTCTAATGCTTGTTCTAGTGTAATTGGTCTGCTATTTTCTTTATAGTCTGTGTATGATTTTAGTGCTCCAATTCCTCCTACTGTAAGTAATGCAGCTAATCCTATTGCTGTAGCTTTTCCCTTAAAAGTCATTTTTTTCTTACTTGCTGCTTTTTTCAAAACTCTCTTTTTATATTCTCTTTCTGCTTCTTCTTTTCCTATTATTCGCTTTTCTTCTCTTAATTTTTTTAATAGCTTTTCTTGTTCTCTTCTTGATAATGTATTTAAAGCCTTGTCAAATCTTTTTTGTGCAATTGCTATTTGTTGTTCTTCTTTTGTTAGTGGTCTTTTTGTTCGTACAAACTCAGGAATGCTTACCTCTTCATTTGTTCCATTTGCTCTTATATGATTATTTATATTTGCTCTTTGATCATATTCATCCATAAAATTTTTTCTTCTTTGTTCAAAGTCTAATATTTCTCCCATAATTATTTCCTCCTTTGAATACATTAATACATTTCTATTATACCACGTTTAAATAAAAAATGCAAAATTATGTATTTTTATCAAAATATTCTACTATTCCATTATAAATTCCCCAAGCTAATCTGTCTTGATAATTTTCATCTAATAGTTGCCTTTCTTCTTCTGGATTAGATAAAAATCCACATTCTACTATACTAATTGGTACTTCTACTTTTTTCATAATATATACTGTATCTAGTTTCATTGCTACTCTTTTATTTTCCTTTTGTATGGATTTATTTAAATTTTCTTGTATATTTTTAGCAAGTTCTATACTTTTTTCGTTTTTAGTATTAAAGAAACATTGCCATCCATAATATTGTACTTGTGGTATTTTATTTAAATGTATTGATACAAATGCATCTACTGAATTTTCATTACCTATTTTTACTCTATTTCTTATGTCTGTTATCTTTTTTTGTCTTAATGTTTTACTATCAATATCATATATTGAATTTTCGTCTGACCTAGTTAAAATTACATGGCTTCCATTTTGTTCTAATAATTTTTGCACTTTTAATGTTATTTTTAAGTTTGTCTCAGCTTCTGTAGTTCCCCTACTACTTTGCGCCCCTTCATCTGGTTTTCCATGTCCTGCGTCTAATACAATTATTTTTCCACTTGCTGGAGTAGCAGTTGTTTCTGTTGTTTTTAATATGTCTTTTTCTTTTGATTTCATAGCACCATTTGTTGCTTGAACGGCAAATGTAAATACAGATATTAATATGCAACTTAATATTATTTTTATTCTTTTTTTGTTTATTATAATCATATTCATTTTCATTCCTTTCTTACTTCATTCAAAGGCATACATACTTATAAAAGGAATAATTTATTTTAAAATAAAACTCCTAATATAAATTGTTATTACTATTTATATTAAGAGTTTTTGTTTTATATTACCTATTTTATTTTCTTCTATCTATTGCATATGAACTTCCCATTACTGATTTAGCTGCATGTTTTACTTGAGCTCCTACTTCTCCTATTTCTAGTATATTATGGAATCTTCCTACATCTGAGACAACTACACCTATTGAAATAGATGTTAGTGGAAACTGTTCAATAATACCTTTTCTGTTTGCAACTTCTATATAACCTTTTTCTACATCATCTGGAGTAAAATATTTTGTTACATTTCTATCAAAATATGAAATTATATTTTGACATAATTTTTCACAGTTTGTTCCTGGAATAATTGCTACAAAATCGTCTCCTCCAATATGTCCTACAAATGTATTTTCTATTTTATCGCTATGTACTTGGTTAACAATTGTTTCTGCTGTAAATTCTATTATTCCATCACCTTTTAAAAATCCATATACATCATTATATGCTTTAAAATTATCTAGATCTAAATATAACACGGAAAATGGTTCTTGTCTTAAAATTCTTTTCTTCAATTCTGCATGTATTTGAACATTCCCTGGTAAGCCTGTTAATGGGCTTACAGTTCTGTTACTTGCCAAAAGTCTATTTAAATTCTTAACCGTAAAATATAAATACTGTTCATCTACAGGTTTTTTTATAAAATATTCTACTGATTCTCTTAGAATTCTTACTCTATGTTCTTTGCTTCCTTTTGATGAAACAACTATTACTGGAGTTATTGTATTGTCTTCGTCTTTTCTAATTTTTCTACATAAGTCAATAACATCTCTATCTATTGCATCTTCATTAATTACAATTAATGATGGGATATTTTTTAATGCTACATCTATTTGTTGTGTTTTTACACTAATAAATCTAAATTCTGGGTCATTTTTAAATAACTCTCTAAATATTACTATTGAAGAATCATCATCATCTATTATATATATTTCCTGTACCATATTTTTCTCCTTCTACTATATTTTTCTTTTATTATATACAAACCATTTAATGTTTTTCAAGTGTGTTCTTTACTTTTTTTGTTTTTCCTAATTTTTTAAATTCTTTTAGTTTGTTTATCTCTATTTTTTTGTTTAAAATTTCTCTAAATTCTTTTGTATCTATAGCTGGAAAAGCTCTTTTTAATCTATATACATTTTTATATAAACGTATAATAGTTTTGTTTCTTTGTTTTTTTAGCTTATCTACTAACTTTTGTAAATTTTCTACTACTTCTAATTTTTCTATGTCTTGATTTGTTTCTTTTGCTTTTAGTTTTACCTCTTTTAGCTTTTCTTTAATTTCTTTATTTAGTTTTTCAACTTTTTCTAAATTAACTTTTATATTTTTAACTTTTATAATTGATACTATAATATCAACTATAAATGTTATAGAAGCTATCATTATTATAAAATTTAGTAGTTTACTGTCTATTCTTCCTAACATATTTTGCACAAATGGGTGTATAAACTTTATAAAAAGTATTCCTAATATTCCCCAATATATTGAATTTGTTAAACATATTCTTCCTTGAAAATTAAATTTATGATCTGAATAATCCCAGTATTTTGTATTAAATATTTTTTCTAATAAAACTCCTACTATATATTCCCATAGTGTTAATAATGTACATGATATTAGAAATAGTAAAATAATATTATCCTTTAAGTTTCCTAAAAATAAAAACATTATGCATGCACCAAATCCATATATTGGGCATATTGGTCCAATTAAAAATCCTGTATTAATAACTTTCTTTTCTATAATTGATCTAAATATTGATTCCATAATCCATCCCAAAAAAGAATAAATTATAAAATATGTTAAAAGTTCCGATATTATCTCTTTCATTTTGTCCCCTTCTAGTAAAAAAGCCCCCACCTCAGTGGAGGGCTTTTTTTATTTATTTACTTTAACTCTTTGAGTTTCAGTTATTCCGCTATCATTATAAACTGTTACTTCTAGTTTATTTTCTCCATCATGTAATGGATATGGATAACTAATTTGTTTTCTTTGTTCTACTGATGAAAATGCTTTTGTTAAATCTAATAAATATTTTTCTTTTTCATTAATTATGAATTCTATTTTTGATATTCCTTCTTCATCAGAAGCATTTATTATAAAGTTTGCTGAGCCATCTGTTGTTATTTCTAATTTTGGTTTTGTAACTCCTTTTACTTCTTGCTCTTTTGTCTCTGTTTTATTGTTTATATCTACTACTACAACTGTTAGCTTATGTTGTCCTTTTGGTATTTCAATAGATTGCTCTGTTTTTATATCATTAATTTCTATAGTTTTTTCTTCTTCTTCATCCCATCTATATGTCATATATGCAAGTTGTTCTTTTCCTTCTGCTATAATTTTTAAGTTTGCTCCATCTACTTCAAAATTAATGTTCATTTCACCTTGTCTTGTATATGTTTTTGGATAGCTTATTTCTTTACCATTTTGATCTATTGCATATACGTTTAATGTATTTTCACCTGTTGGAATTTCTATTGTTTGCTCTACTTTTTTCTTTCCTTTTGCTTCCAAGTCTACTGGTTCATCGTTATTCCAACTATAAGTTACTTTTTGTAATGGTTTGGTATGACTTACTTGAAGTTTTAGTTGACTTTCTGATATATCTTCTACATAGATTGTTGGCTTTGCTTGTGTATTACCAACTTGAGTTCCTTTATACATTGAATATGATGCTGAACTTATTATTATTATTCCAAAAATAATCATTGAAATTGCAAAAAATCTTACTATCTTACTTATTTCTATTGGTTCATTTGACTTGACTTTTTGCTTTATTTCCTTTTTTGGCTGTTCTATACTTAATATTTGGTTCAAATTATTTCACCTCTTTTGTTTTAAACATGATAATTATATCATACCGACTATTAATTGTAAATGTTTTCATATTAAATTTCATTTATACCTTGTAGGTTTGTCAAACATATGTCACACTTTTTTGAAATTAATACTGTTTGAAGT